>CAZYWC010000030.1:0-12447 GCA_964651125.1 uncultured Vampirovibrio sp. | reverse complement strand
ACATCCCCAAGTATAGTGAATTAGGGATGAACGGCTCCGCTCGAAAAACCTGCTCGTATTGCTAAACGCAACACGACACTGTTTTTCTCGACTCCACCTCAAATGCTTACGCATTTTCGGCTTGCCCTTTGTCCTCGCCGGACGGGCGTCAAAACCAGTACATCCCCAAGTATAGTGAATTAGGGATGAACGGCTCCGCTCGAAAAACCTGCTCATCCCAAAGATTATCAATGTTCGTAAATATAGTATAAGGCATGCTATATTTATTTTCAAGTTTACAGTTATGCAATCAAATTTTTAATTTTTTTCAAATCTTCAAGCATATAGTATCTTGGACTTCCTTCTTCCAGTGAATGATATCTTAATAAATAAGAAGGGTGGAAGATTGGAATGCATTTGCGAACTTTTCCGCCAATCTCAATCTCCAAGACTTCACCACGAATTTTTGAAATCGCAACTTTTTTATCATAAAAAGATTTTAATGCCGTAGCTCCGCAAAAAATCATGATTTCAGGATTGATGATTTCTATTTGTTTTAATAAATAATCTTCGCAAAGTTTCTTTTCCTCATCTGATGGAACTCTGTTTTTAGGCGGTCTGCATTTTACTGTATTTATTATATACAAATCTTTTTCTCTGGAAATTCCTGCTTTTTCTAAAAATTCGTTAAGTAATTTGCCCGCTCTACCGACAAATGGCGTGCCGGTTTTATCTTCATTTTCTCCCGGAGCTTCGCCGATTAAAATAGCTTTTGCTGTTTCAGGATTGCCGTCTGAAAAAACGACATTTATTCTGGTATCGCCTAAAACGCATTTTTGGCAATTTAGGCACTCTTGTTTAAGTTTGTTTAATTCTTCTGTTTTCATGCTTCCCTCATCTTGAAAAATTTTTAAAATAAGTTAAAATAAGAATACAGGCAAGGGTAATGCAGATACCCTTACCCGCAGTCCTGATTAGAGGACTTTGAATGAAAGAACTATTGCTAGTATTAGTAATAGTTCTTGTGCATTGATTTCAACTAACATTCAAACCTCCTTTCTCGTTAGTGAAAATCAGTAAATGTTTGTCAAAATCTTTAGCCTGTATTCTATTTTCAATGTATGTGTTTTATTGTATCAGATAAAGTTTAATGTTGCAGATTTATCATTGCTTGAAATTTTAAGTAGTTTTGTTTAAGTTTTCTGCTTTCATGTTTTCTTCATCTTGAAAAATTTTTAAAATAAGTTAAAATAAGAATACAGGCAAGGGTGGCGTAAACACCCAAACCCGTAGCCCTAATTAAAGGACTTTAAGTATGAGAATTAGTATTATTAGTAATGCTAATTCTCTTTCGCTAATTTCAACTAACATTCAAACCTCCTTTCTTGTTAGTGAAAATCAGTAAATGTTGGTTAAAATCTTTAGCCTGTATTCTATTTTCAATGTATGTGTTTTATTGTATCAGATAAAGTTTAATGTTGCAGATTTATCATTGCTTGAAATTTTAAGTAGTTTTGTTTAAGTTTTCTGCTTTCATGTTTTCTTCATCTTGAAAAATTTTTAAAATAAGTTAAAATAAGAATACAGGCAAGGGTGCCGATTACACCCAGACCTGCGTCCTAATTAAAGGACTTTTAGAGTGAGAACTATTGCTAATAATAGTAGTAGTTCTCTTTCGGTGATTTTAACTATCATTTTAACCTCCTTTCGTGATAGTCAAAATGTGTCAAAATCTTTAGCCTGTATTCTATTTTCAATGTATGTGTTCTATTGTATCAAATAAAGTTTAATTTATCAATACATTTTCGTTTATAGCTTTTCAAAATCTACCGCACCATGCTTGCAAACAGGGCAAATATAGTCAGCAGGCAAATCTTCTCCTTCGTAAATATAACCGCAAATTTTACAACGCCAACCTTTTTTCGCCGTGTTTTCAGGTTTTGGTTTAACATTATTTTGATAATAATCATAAGTCGCAGATTTATCGTCACTCAAGCTTTCACTTGCAACCAATTGTCCGATAAATAAAGAATGCGTGCCTAAATCCATTTCGTGTTGAACATAAGCTGACATATAAGCGTTTGTGCCTTTAGTTATATACAAAAGACCGTTTGGGCTTCTTTTTGTATCATAGAACGTTGCGAATTTGTCCGTGTCACGTCCAGATTTGTAACCGAAATGTTCATAAATACTGAAATCAGCTTTTTCGGAAAGAATTGAAATATTGAATTTGCGTGTTTTTTGAATCATTTCGTTTGTGTAATTTCTTTTGTTAATAGCAATTGCAACTTGCAACGGATTGGAAGTTACTTGCATAACTGTGTTAATTATGCATCCGTTGTCTTTTTCTTCTTTTGCAGTAAGCACGTAAAGACCATAACCGATTTTAAATAATGATTTTGTATCCATAAATAAACTCCATTCATTAATGCCTTAAATTCTTTGGACGACCTTTGGTCATTCCCTCTCCTTGCAGGAGAGGGTTAGGGTGAGGTGAATACCCGCAAGGGAAATTCTTATTTGTTAAGTTTTATTATAAAAGCAGGATTTTTTCAATAAGTATATTGGGTTTGGCAGTTGACTTATAAACTGTTTTATCATAAACTAAACATGCCGAAGTATAGTGCTGTGGTATGCCTTGCTCGGTTTATGCACAATAAGTTAAGGAGAAACAAAATGCCAAAAATGAAAACCCACCGTGCAGCAGCTAAGAGATACAAAGTTACTGGCACAGGTAAAATCACAAGAAGACATGCAGGTATTGGCCACTTGCTTCAACACAAGGCTGAATCAAGAAAACGTAAGATTTTCGGAGATGTAGTGATTTCTGAATCTCACGAAAAATTGATTTCAAAAGAGTTACCTTACAAGAAGTATGCTAGATAGGAGTGTTGAACAATGAGAATTAAACGTGGTAATGTATGTCGTAACAGACACAAAAAAATATTAAAGCTTGCTAAAGGCTTCAAAGGCGCAAGAAGCAGAATATTTAAGGTTGCTAACATCGCAGTTATGAAAGCTCTTAAATACGCTTACAGAGATAGACGTGCTACAAAACGTAATATGCGTCGTTTATGGATTGTAAGAATCAATGCAGCTGTTAGAGAACAAGGAATGAGCTATTCCAGATTCGTTAACGCTTGCAAAAAAGCAAACATTCAAGTTAACAGAAAAATGCTTGCGGATCTTGCAGTTAATGACAAAGAAGCTTTCGCAGTTGTTGTTGAAGCAGCAAAAGCAGCTTTATAATTTATAGGTCTAAATTTTAAAAGGCGGATGACAAAGTCATCCGCCTTTTAATTTTATGTCAAATTATTTTGAAACTTTTTTAGGGTATCTTTTTGGTGTATAAGTATATTTATATGTGTTTTTTGAAACATAATTAACAGGAACAATTACGCCATCTTCTTGAGGAGTGATATTTTCTTCTACTTTTTCTTCCAACACTTTTTCGGTTGCTTTTGGTACTTGTGGCTGTTTTTCAACAACTTTTTTGACAGTCTGTTTTGAAGTTTTGGAAACTGTAACTGCTTTTTTTGTTGTTGAAGGCAATATTTCAGCATCTTTTTCAACTGCCTTATTATCATCTGTATTTGCAGGAATTTCAGCTTGAACTTCAACTTCAGATTGGGTTGGAGTTTCTATTGTTTTTGGCTTTTTGCTGAATTCAAATACACAAAAAGCAGCCAATAAAGCCAACAATGCAGACAATAAAACTGTTAAAGCAACTTTCTTTTTATTCATATACCATTCCTAAATTTATTCAAACAAAGCGTTAATGAATTCTTTAGACTCAAAATCTTTTAAGTCTTCCATTTTTTCACCGACGCCGACTAATTTAACCGGCAAACCAAGTTCTTTTGCAATTGCAAGCACAATTGCACCTTTTGCTGAACCATCGAGTTTAGTAAGTGCAACTGCTGTAAGGTTCACACACTCTTTAAATACTTTTGCCTGCTGCAAACCGTTTTGACCCGTATTGGCGTCAATTACAAGAAAACTTTCTCTTAATTCGTTAGGCGCATTTTTATCAATAACACCTTTGATTTTAGATAATTCTTCCATGAGGTTGAATTTGTTTTGCAAACGACCTGCGGTATCAACTAAAATTACATCGTATTTTTCATTACGCGCTTTTTGAATTGCTTCATAAACAACGGATGCAGGATCTGCCTTATCGCGTCTTACAATATCAGCACCGGAGCGTTTTGACCAAATATCAACTTGTTCTTCTGCTGCGGCTCTAAATGTATCACCGGCTGCAATAAGAACTTTCTTGCCTTGTTCTTTAAAGCGATAAGCCATTTTCCCGATTAAAGTTGTTTTGCCTGCGCCGTTTACGCCTGTAATAAAATAAATATTCAACTCGCCGTCTTTGTATGAAATTTCGCTGGAGCCTGTTTTGTTAAGGATTTCCAAAAATTCGTTTTCCAAAAACTCTTTAACTTGTGAAGGTTTGATTTTGTTTTGTCCGCGCAATTTATCGACAAGCTCAGACGCGTAACCAACGCCTAAATCAGCACTGATTAACAAATCTTCCATATCATCAAGGACAAAATCCGAAAACTCTTCCTCATCAGATACGGCATCAACAACATTACCGACCAATGCTTGAGCGGTTTTTGATACTGTATTTTTTAGTTTGTCAAAAAAGTTGAACATACTTTAAAGAGTTGAAAAGTTGAGAAGTTGAAAAGTTGAAAAGTAATTTTTGCTACGCAATTTTTATATCACAAATGACTGCAGTAAATTAATTAAACTTTTCAGCCGTTCAACTGTTCAACGGTTCAACTTTATTACCCTTTCAATCCGTTTTCTACAATAACTTTAGCTAAAATTCCGTTGACAAAAGAAGAAGAATCTTCTGTTGAGTATTTTTTAGCCAACTCAACAGCTTCATCAACAACAACCTTCAAAGGTGCGCCTTTTGTATAAAGTAATTCGGTAATTGCAATTCTAAGAATATCCTTGTCGATTTTAACAAGTCTTGAAATATCCCAACCATTAGAATATTTTTGAATTTCTTCATCAATTTCTTTATGGTTGATTTTGAATTGTTCAGCGATTTCAATTGTGTAATTTTTAACTTCTGATTGGTTTTCCAAAGTTGTGAATTCAGCGATTTCCAATGCTAAAAGTGCTTTTTCCGCAACATCAAGCATTGTATCAACTTTTGCAATCATTTCATCAGTCATAGGAATTTGAACAGGCTTATTTTTTGCGCCCATTGGTCTTGATAAGTTTGATTCGTGTTCAGCTTCGTAAGTGTCCAAAGCTTCTTTAATATCAATCAAAGAACCAACTGTCAAATTCAATTCTTCTGATGCTGAGTTAGAAAGAATTCTAACAGACTTAAGCATGATATCTTCAAAATCTTTTCTTGAATATCTTGTAATTTCTTTATCAAATTGTGAAAACAATATAAGTGCTAATTCTCTAGCCGCACGTCTTGCTTGCATAAAATTTCTCCTATTTTCTTTGTGTTCTTATAATAGCATAAAATTACACAAATTTTGCAGTTTTTGAGTTTTTACATTTTTTTAACTCTGTTGGAGTTCCTGTAAAAATAATTTCTCCGCCTGCTTCACCGCCTTCAGGCCCCATATCAATAATGTAGTCCGCATTTTTTATTACATCCAAATCATGTTCGATTACAACAACGGTCGCGCCGTTATCAATAAGAGTCTGAAAAACAGTCAAAAGCGTTTGAACATCAAGTGGATGAAGCCCGATTGTCGGCTCATCAAAAATAAACACAGAATCTGATTGTGTTTTTCGCATTTCACTTGCAAGTTTTAATCTTTGCGCTTCACCGCCCGAAAGGCTTGGAGTCGCTTCGCCAAGTGTCAAATAACCCAATCCCAAATCCTGTAAAATTTGCAATCTTTGATTTACGAGTTTTAAATCTTTGCAAGCTTCAAGTGCAGTATTAACATCCATTGCCATTAATTTAGGAAGCGAATGACCTTTGTATTTGATACTTTCAGCAACTTTTGCGTATCTTGAGCCTCCGCATTCAGGACAAGGAATTTCAACATCAGGCAAAAACTGTACATCTAAATTGATTACGCCTGTTCCGTCGCAGACAGGACAGCGTAAATTACCTGTGTTGTAGGAAAAATCTCCTGCTTTGTAGTTTAAGTCCATAGATTTAGCGACTTTTGCAAATGTTTTTCTAAGCTCATCATGAATGTTGGCATAAGTTGCGACTGTCGAGCGAATATTTATCCCAATCGGAGTTGCGTCAATCAGTTTAACTTGTTTTATACCGTCAGCTTTAATTTCTTTTATGTGTTCAGGGAGTTTAGATTTATTTGCGATTGTTTCTAATGCAGGTGTTAAACTTTCTAAGACCATTGTAGTTTTACCTGAACCTGAAACGCCTGTTACAACTGTCAAACGCCCTTTTGGAATATCAACGGTTAACGGTTTAACCGTGTGAATCGCATCTGTTTCTATGTGAATTTTGCCAAGCTCAAACATGTTTTCAAAGTTTGCTTGGTTTCTTGTAACAACTTGTTTTTCGCCCGATAAAAATCCGCCGATAATTGATTTTTCGTTGTTTTCTATATCTTCAACAGTTCCTTCTGCAATTACGTAGCCGCCGTTTACGCCTGCTTTAACCCCCATTTCGATAATCCAATCGGATTCGGTTAGAATTTGTGTATCATGGTCAACCAAAATTATGGAATTCCCATCATCCAAAAGGTCGTGCAGAACGCCTTTCAAACCCACAATATTAGAAGGATGTAACCCGATAGAAGGTTCATCTAAAACGTATAAAACGCCCGTTGTTCTGTTTCTAACCGCACGAGCAAGCTGCATTCGCTGACGCTCGCCTGTTGAAAGAGTTGACGCAGCTCTATCAAGAGTTAAATATCCCAAACCCAAATCCATAAGGCGTTTTGCAACTGTTAAAAACGAGTCGCAAATACTCTCTGCCATCATTTGCATTTCTTTTGGTAAAGAATTTGGAACTTTTTTCACCCATTCGACAAGCTCAGAAAGTGTCATTTGGCAGGCTTCATCCAAAGATATTCCCATAATTTTAGGGTATCTTGCTTTTTGTGATAAACGCGTTCCGTGACAATCGGGACAAATATCCTGTTTAAGGAATTTTTCGACACGCTTCATACTTTTTTCGTCTTTAACTTTTGATAAAGCGTTTTCAACCGTATAAACCGCGTTATAATACGTGAAATCCAACTCGCCTGCTTGGTTTGTATTTTTGGCTTTGTAGAAAATATGCTTCTTTTCGGCAGGCCCATTGTATACAATATCTTTTTCTTTGTCGGTTAAGTCTTTAAACGGAACATTCGTTCTAACGCCCATTTCACGGCAAACATCGGTCATAAGCGACCACATAAGTGTTCCCCAAGGAGCAACCGCGCCTTCATCAATTGTCAAAGATTCATCGGGAACAAGTGTGGATTTGTCGACTGTTCTTACGATACCTGTTCCTCCGCAAGTTTCGCAAGCACCTTGGCTGTTGAAAGCCAGTTCTTCCGCAGAAGGTGCGTAAAAATGCGCATGGCAAGTCTGACAAACTAGTTCTTGCTCGCTTGCAACCGCTAAAGTCGGTTCGTGATAATGCCCGTTAGGACAACGGTGGCTCGCAAGGCGCGAAAACATTAATCTGAGGCTGTTTAACAGTTCTGTACCCGTTCCGAACGTACTTCTTACTCCCGGAACGGCGGGTCTTTGATGCAGAGCAAGAGAAGCCGGAACGTACAATATTTCGTCAACAAGAGCCTTCTCAGCCTGTGTCATTCGACGTCTTGTGTAAGTAGAAAGCGATTCCAAGTATCTTCTTGAACCTTCCGAGTACAAAACTCCTAAGGCAAGAGAAGATTTGCCCGAGCCTGAAACGCCTGCAATTCCGACGATTTTATTTAGTGGAACATCAACATCAATGTTCTTCAGATTGTGAACTTTTGCCCCTCTGACTTTTATCGCATTAATTTTATTTGACATAATAGAACTCTCTTTTTTATTATAGTCGAAGCGTGTTTATTTTTCTAATTTTAATGGTGTACTTTTATGTGACAAATTGAAATGAAATAGTCTAAAGGTTGATTGTTGAAACCTTTAATTTGATGTATATTAAAATGAGTACTTAATAAGAAGAGGTTAGAGATGCAAAATTCGGTAATTGTTTTTGACAAAAATAGCAATTCCAGAGAAATTATAAAATCATATTTAGAAAGCTTTGATTTTGTAGGTGATATCAAACTTTTTGATGATTACATAGATGGCTATGAAGAAGTTAAAAAATGCGGTTCTAACTGCATTGTGATTATGGATATATCTTCTAACGGCGAAGATGTTAAGGAAATGGCAGACCGAATTAAACTCTGCACGCCAAAACTTGTTATAACTTCCACAAATTGTTCAACAAATGATATAATACGTGCTTTAAGATTGGGTGCTAAAGAATTTTTGCCAAAACCTGTACTCAAAGAAGATTTAAGTAGAATTATACAAGCATTATCAAGTGTTTCGGCGGACGAGATTCCTGCTCAATCAAAAATTATTACCGTTTATTCAAATAAAGGCGGAATAGGAAAAACGACTATTGCAATCAATTTGGCTTTAGAATTAGCAAAAGTTGCTAAAGACAAAGTTGCGCTTTTGGATTTAAACTTGCAATTGGGTGATGTTTCAACGTTTTTAAACTTAAATCCGGTGTTTGATGTCAATTATGTTTTAAACAAACTTGTGAATAATGAAAATACAAATTTAATCAAAGCGTTTGAAAAATATAAAGATACATCACTTTATATTTTGTCTGACCCAAATTACATTGAACAGGCAGAAAGTATTAAACCGCAGCAAATTCCTGCGCTCTTTGAAGCATTAAGAAAAGAATTTTCATATATTATTGTTGATATGTCATCAAATATTGATGAAAATTCGCTCAAAATTCTTGATTGTTCGGATTGGATAATGTTTACAACTATTGTAAATATTCCTGCAATTAGAAATGCGCAAAGATGTTTGAATTTGTTCCATTCAAGAAGATATCCGAAAGACAAGGTTAAGATTGTGGTTAACCGATATATGGACAACGATGAAATCAAGATTGATGATATAGAAAATACGCTTGCTCAAAAGGTTTATTGGAAAATTCCTAATAACTATTTTACGATTATGGAAGCTATAAATAAAGGCATGACGATTTCGGAAGTTAATCCTTCGTCTAATATCAGCAATAGTTTTAGAGATTTTGCCTCAAAAGTTTCGGATGATATTATTGAACAGTCTGTTCTTCAATACAGAGTTTAGGAGTAAAAATGCTTAGTTATATAAAAGACAGTTTTCAACTTACAAATAAGTACATAATTTTAGCGACACCGTTAATTTTATTCTCACTTTTATCAAGCTTGTATATTTTATTTTCTGTCGGAGGAAATTTATTAAGCTTATTAATCGCGCTTGTTCTGTTCGGATTAATGGTTGGTGCGTTTTTATCAGGTTGGTTTTTTATGATAAAAACTTGTGTTACAAATCCTGGCCAAGAAGAGCCGAATGGATTGTTAAAAGAATTTCCCGCAGGTGTTGGAGAATATTTTTTACCTGTTTTAGGGCTAATGATTAATACAATGGTTATTTCTGTTTTATTAATCCTTGTTTCTTATTTTGTCGGTATGAAGCTAATTGGAGATATAGGAATTACTCCTGAAGCTTTGACAAAAGGTATCGAATCTTTTACAGCAATGAAAGCATTTTTAAGCAGTTTAACACAAGAGCAAATGTTCAAACTTAATGCTTGGAATATGCTTCTATTCTTTACAATGTCAGTAACATATTTTCTAATCATGTTTTATTCTCCTGCGTTGTTTTTTAAAGAAAAAAATCCGTTCAAAGCTTATTTTGTGTCACTAAAAGATTTGTTCAGCAAAAAGTTTCTTACAAACATCGGATTGTTTTTAATCCTGTTTGTTTCGTATTTTATTTTGTCAATTTTTACAACTTTGTTTGGTGCAAATGTAGTAATGCATTTTATTTTTACGCTTATTAATTTTTATTATTTAGTATTTGTGGCTGTAATGGTTTGCAATTATTATTATAAAAATTTTGTATAAATAAATGAAATTATTTAATCAAGATTTATTATGGTTAAAAAAAATCGGGCTTGAAATATTTTCAAGCCCGATTTTTATTTATTAATTTTAATTACTAATCCTTCAAGAATGTTTCATAGTTTCTTGCAAGCAAGTGAGTTCTAACTTGGTTAATCAAATCAAGTGCAACACCAACCATGATGATTAATGAAGTAGCACCGATACCTTGAAGTGTTGTAATCTTAGTTACATAACTTGCAAACGCAGGAACAAGAGCAATAATACCTAAGCCCATTGCACCAATGAATGTAGTTTTTGTTAAGATTTTATCCAACGCTTCAGCAGTTGGTCTGCCCGGTTTAATCCCGGGGATTGATGAACCGTATTTCTTAAGGTTATCAGCAATTTCTTTTGGCTGCATATTAGGCATAATTGATGCGTAGAAGAATGTCAACACAACAATCATTACAAAATAGATTGCGTAATATGTCAAACCGCTTGGATTAAAGATTTTGTTCAACATAAGAACTAAGTCTTGAACCCAACCCGCAGGCAAATTAGTTTGTCCGACCAAACTCAAAATAGTTGATGGGAACAATAAGATTGCTACTGCGAAGATGATTGGCATAACCCCACCAGGGTTAAGTTTGAACGGAATAAAAGTATTAACTCCGCCGTAAACCTTGTTACCAACCTGTCTTTTAGGGTTAACAATAATAACCTTACGAATTGCTTCTTGCATTACAACAACGAAAACCATTGTTACAAAGAAGATTGCAAGCAATAGAATCAAACCCCACATAAGTGATGGTTCACCTTGAATCATTTGCGCGGTTGTTTTTGAATACAATGGGATACCTGACAAGATACCAACAAAGATGATTAAAGAACCACCGTTACCGATACCTTTTTCTGTGATTAATTCAGACATCCACATTACAAGAACAGAACCCGCTGTTAATGAAACTATAGCAGAGATATAAAACATAATATGATTTACGCCCGCTACAATTGTGCTTGGAAGATGTGACATATAGCCTACAAATATTAACGCTTGGAAAACTGCCAATACAACAGTGAATAATCTTGTGTATTGAGAAAGTTTTCTTCTGCCGGCTTCACCGTCTTCTTTCTGTAATTTTTCCAATGAAGGAATAATTACAGCCATTAACTGCATAATGATTGATGAAGTGATATATGGTCCGATACCTAGTGCAAATATTGAAACTTTACCCAACGCACCACCAGTGAACAAATCCAAGAAACCTAAGATATTGTTACCGGAAGCCATGTTAGAAAAGAATTCATTATTAATACCATATACCGGCAAATGGATACCAAAGCGGAACAGAACAAGCATTCCGAAAGTGAAGATAAGCTTCTCTTTCAAGCCTGAAGCATTCCACATAGACATCAAATCTGCCGTTGTAGGCATTCTCATTCCGCCTGTTGTTCCTCTTACCATTATACTAATTCAACCTTTCCGCCTGCTGCTTCGATTTTTTCTTTTGCTGATGGAGTTACATAGTTAGCTTTAACAGTGATAGCTTTCTTGATTTCACCGTTACCTAAAATTCTTAAACCATCGCAAGAAGGATGAGCTTTTCTGATTTCTTTCAAAGATTCCAAAGAAATTTCAGTGATTTCTAAATCAGCCAATCTGCCAACATTGATTTGAGCATAATTACGTTGGTTGATGATTTGGAAACCTTTCAACTTAGGTAATCTTCTGTAAGCAGGCATTTGACCACCTTCAAAACCTCTTTTAGCAGTTCTGCCTGAACGTTGTCCTTCACCGTTATGACCACGGCAAGATGTTTTACCGTGTCCTGAAGAACGACCGCGTCCTACTCTTTTTGATTTGCCGGTTGAACCTTCAGCCGGTCTTAAATCTTCTAATGTTATGTTTGTCATTTTTTAATTCCTTTATGTTTTGTTTCTGTAATTACTAAATTAGTTGAACAGTTGAACGGTTGAAAAGTTGAAGAGTTCATTATAAATTTTCAAATTTCAGTCGTCAACTAAAATAGAGATTATTCAACTACTTCTACAAGATGTGAAATCTTGTTAACCATACCCATGATTGTTGCACTGTCTTGGTGTTCAACAACTTGGTCTGTCTTTTTAAGGCCCAAAGCTTGAGCAACTTTACGTTGAGCTTCTGAGCATCCGATTAAACTTCTTACAAGTTTGATTTTTATTTGTTTTGCCATTGTTATTTCCTTTTTATCTTATCGGTGGGAACGCTTGTTTATAAACTTATTGCGCTATTTGAATTTTCAATGAACGCTTTTCCCGCCCTACGTTTTCTACTACGTTCTACTATTATTATTCCATTTCAAATACGAATGAAAATAGCCGACTAGTTTAATAATTCAGCCATTGTCAAACCACGTTTTTTAGC
>CAZYWC010000029.1:0-22957 GCA_964651125.1 uncultured Vampirovibrio sp. | reverse complement strand
TTGCTTCGTGAACCACCCTTTTTTACTTTGTCTAGTTTTTAGGGTTCAGTTCAATTGCACCATTTTTTTTCTATTCCCATAAACTTTTAACGCATTTATTTAATAATTGTAGAGTGCAAATTTTTTTTCATCAAAAACTTTTTATACTTTACCTACAAACTTAATGTTATAATCGCTTACAAGTTCTTCGTGCGCCAAAACGGTTATATTTCTTACAAATTCAGCCAATATCACAAACACCATGTGTCTGATATCCATTGGAACAACAAGAACCGGATTTGTAATCTTTTTAGATTTTGCAAATTTAGCAATCTTATCAACAATTTCTTGAACCTGATCACCTTCAATGCGAACAATAGCTTCGTCTTCATCTTCTTTAAAGAATGAATAAATCTTATCTAAAGTTTCATCCGAAAACTCAATAACTTTTAGTTCGTTATTTTCAGCCAAATCTCTTACAATATATTTAGAGAGTGCTAATCTCACCTTGTCCAACAAATCTTCTTTTGTCGGCTCATTAGCGTAATCATTGATTTTTTCAAAGATATAAACGATATTTTTAACCGAAACGCGTTCTCTGATTAGGCAAGTCAACAAATATTTCAAATCAGATGCCGTGATAAAATCAGGAATAATATTATCAACAAGGAACGTATTTGTTTCAACAACTTTTTCAACATACTTATTAATGTCGTTATAGTCCATAATATCTGAAACTTCGCGCACTGCAATGTATTTGATAGCTTCGCCTATGTATTCGACAGGGCTCATTCCTTTTATCCAAAAATCTTTAACTTTATCTTTTTGAATCCAAACCAATTTTTTGCCCGTAATTTCATCCACAAGCTGATAATCGTCATCAGTAAGCTTGTAGCCTTTCAAATCATCTTTATAAAAAGCCACAAAATCAGAAAATACAACAGAACGGAAAACTTCGATATCGTGGATTTTGATATTAAATTCGTTCTGCATAAGTTCATCACTGTTGTGGAAATGAATATGCGGAATTACATATCCTAAAGTTTCCGTTAATTCTTGTCTTACCTTAACGGTTTCAGCAAGCAAATTGTCGTTTTCTTCCATTGAAATTACGTCCAAAATTTCTTCTGAAAGGTTAATTACAAACTTTTCTTCCTTGATTTCGGCGTACATTGTTTCAGGAGAAATCTCATTAACAAGAGCTTGTTTTAAAGAGTCCAACTGTTTAAGCTCGTCTGACATTTGATTGTTCAATTGGTTCTTTTCGTCTGGCGAAAGATTGTCGCTTTCAAGCTGTGACTTGATTTTCTTGATGCGTTCTTTTTGATTGGAAATCTTTAATTGGATTTCTTTGCAAGAAGCGTAAGGACTTGAAGGTGCCGCAAGCATTTTTTCCATACGGTATTTGAAGCTTGTAATGTTTACAATATCATCCAAATCTGTCGTATCTTCTTTTTGCTTTTCGCGCATAAAAATGCAATTAAAATCGTATGAAGTTTCAGTTTCAACTTCGTGCATTGTGTATAAATCCCAACCCTCGTCAGACATTTCATTAAGCAAATCCTCCAAAGCTTGCTTGTCGTCAGTCGGTACAGATTTAATAACGTATTGCATTTTTTTGTTAAACATCATTATCCTCGTCATTTGTTCCAATTACACCATAAACTAAATTTACGTGAGAAGGCTTGCTTTCATTGATTGAAAACGCTTCATCGCAAAATCTTTGTGCAATTTTTGTTTTTTCTTCATCGTTAGAATAAATTGTATAAAGGTTTTCGCCTTTATGTACGTATTCACCGCTTTTTTTGTTCAAATAAATTCCAACACTCAAATCAATCGGCTTTGAACTGTTTTCTCTGCTTGCGCCGAGTGCTTTAGCCGCTTGCGCAATATTAAAAGCGTTGATATTTTGAACATAACCGCTCTTTTTGGATTCGCATTCAATTTTAAAAGCAGGTAATTCAAACTTATCATAGTTTTCCAAAACTGCTGTGTCACTGCCTTGAGCAACAATTATTTCACGGAATTTATTAAGTGCTTTGCCCGAATGAATCAATTCTCGCAAATACTTTTCAGCTTCTTGTCTTGTTTCGTACATATCTAAAAATACGAGCGTTGAAGATGCAAAATAATAAGTAAGCTCTGCCAAATCGCCTGTTTCAATACGACCTTTTAAGAATTCTATTGCTTCAATAACTTCTAAAGAGTTGCCGATAGCGCGTCCTAGCGGTTGTTCCATTGAAGTTATAACCGCAATAATTGACTTATTCAGATTTTTGCCGATTTTAACCATCAATTTTGACAAATGCACTGCTTCTTCAGGTGATTTCATAAATGCACCCGAACCGTATTTTACATCCAAAATCAGGTTATTAGCACCAGAAGCTATCTTTTTGGAAATAATTGAAGAAGCGATTAAAACATCGCTGTCAGCAGTTCCCGTCAAGTTTCTTATTGCTTGCAATTTCTTATCCGCAGGTGCTAAGCCGTCTGCTTGAGAAGCTATAACGCAATTGATATCTTTTACTTGATTAACAAGACTATCGACACTCAAATCAGTTTTAAAGTATGGAATAGATTCAAGTTTATCCACGGTTCCCGCTGCGTAGCCCAAACCTCTGTCGGCAAGCTTTGCAATTGGAATTCCCGCAGCTGCAAGCAGAGGAATTAAAGTTATTGTAACTTTATCACCGACTCCGCCTGTCGAATGCTTATCCACAATCAAATTAGAAAATTCGCCAAAATCTACACGGCTGCCCGAATCAGCAAGAGCTTCGGTTAAATATGCTGTTTCTGCTTCGTTTAAACCTTTAAAATAAACAGCCATTAACCAAGAAGCAACTTGAGTTTCATGCGCAATTCCACCGTTTAAGGATTTAACAATAAAACGAATTTCTTCTTTGGTGTGTGCTTTTCCATGCTTTTTTTTCTCGATTAGGTCGATTAAATCCATTATTTTTTAGCACCTTTTAATTTCGCAATTACACTGTCTGAAATATCAACACCGCCAACAAAAACGCCTCTAACGTCCATTACTGCGTCAAGTTTTTGTTCAACCATTACAGCCTTTGCAGCTTCCTTGATTTTTGTGAAAACTTCTTGTTCTCTTTTGTTTTTAAGAGTTACGTAAGCTGTTTCTTTTGCTTTAAATTCAGCAGCAGTTTTTTCTTCAAAGGTTTGTTTCTTCAAAGGTGTATCCAATGCTTTGTATTCTTTTTCTTTATCAACCAAGAATTGTTGCATTTCTAAGCCTTTTGCATCAACTTCTTTAGTTACTTGTTTTGCATAATCATAGTTATCAATTACCTTTGCGTAATCAATATATCCAACACCGCCTGCATTTGCTACGCCAACAAATGCCATCATAGCTAATGCAACAAGACCTAATTTAAAATTTTTCATACAAAACCTCCTTGTATCTATATTATACACTATTTTCTTTATTTTTAAGCTTAATATACCTAGTACATCATGTCGCCTACACCAAACGTAAAGTAGCCGTGTGGAGAGCCGTTTGGACCAGGGTTTGTAACTGGGAAACCATAATCGACAGACAAAGGTCCGATACCCGGCATATTTATCTTCAAACCGATACCAGCTGTGATTGCTTGAATTGGTCTGTCATACAATGTACTTGCAATTGTCGGGTCAAACACACGACCTGCGTCAACCCAGAATGTTAATCTCAAGTTTTGCAAGAAATTAACTTTCAATCTATCAACAAATGGAATTGGAGTTGCTAATTCAGCAGAACCCATAATGAATGATGTACCTGTACCAACACCGTTTACTTTGTAACCTCTGATTGTGTACGGACCACCTAAACGATAAGCCATAACTTCAGGCATATCTGAACCATGAACTTTCAAACCGCCACGTCCTGTAAATGTCAAAGAAGATTTCTTCGCAATCGGTATGAATTTTTTAGCCATACCTGTTAAACGTCCGTTTGTTTTTCCAAAACCGTCCAAACCGAACGCTTCTTCATATCTTACAGATGCCAAAGCACCATGACGAGGATTTATAGCAGAATCTCTCGAGTCATAAGCTAAACCCGGAGCTAATCTCAAGAAGAAACCGCCTTCCAATTCTTTTGCACGGTCGGCTATATTCAAGTTGTGTGATTTATATAAGCTTGTAACTTTATTTACATCACCTTCATCAAGGTTAATATATTCAACACCTGCAGTGAAGGTTGATGACAAGTTTTTGTTATAACGTAATCTGTGAGCAATTGTACTTTCGATACCGATTCTTCGTTCAACAGCAAGCGGAATTTGATAGCTGCCCAAATCTCTAAAGTAGATTTTACTCATCAAAGAGTTATCAGCATTCAAGAAATGCGGTTCAAAGAAACTCAATTCAGCTTGGTAATTCATGTGGCTTTTGATAGATGAGTCGCTCATCAAAATACCTGAACCAACCATGCCTGATAATGAGACTCTTTGGTTCATACCGCGGAAGTTATTATCGGAAATAGCAGCAGAACCGAATGCACCCGTTGCGGAATCCAAACCGCCACCAATTGAAACAGACGCTGTTCTTTGTTCCTTTAATTCGATTGTTACATCAAATTTATCAGGGTCATCTTCGGAAACTTCAATCGTACGGTTTACATCCTTAAACGCTTGAGTTGAATACAATCTTACCAAATCCTGCTTAACTTGGTTTTCGTTGTAAACAGTTCCCGGTTCAGTCATGATGTTACGTTCAATAACGTATTCTTTTGTTTTTTCGTTACCCGTAATCATGATTTTGTTGATTTTACCCTCTGTAATGCTCAAGTTAAGCGTTCCATCAGGATCATCATAGATTGAGTCGATTTTTGAAAGAATATACCCTTTAGAATAGTAGCACTGATTAATTTGTTCCATTGCTTGGTTAATTGCTGTGATATTTTGGGGTTTACCTTTCAATGGCAACAAATACTGCATGATTTCATCACCTGAAACAACAGTGTTACCTTCAATCGTGAAATCTGTTACAGGGATATTTTCTTCCAATATTATTTTTAAAGAAATCGTACCGTTAGGATTTTTTACAGGGATTGCTTTCATTTTCTCGGTAAAATAACCTAACTTGTAAATAGTTTTTAAGTCTTGTTGCATAAGGTCTTTATCGTACAAATCACCTTTTTGCAAAGACATCTTTGATAAAATGTATTCGGGTTTAATGATATTAGATCCGAGAATTTCAATATCGTTAATATATGCTGTGTTGCTATCGTAGGTTGATTCTTCAATATAATCCAGTTCTTGCTGTTCAGCGGCATTTTCTTGTGTGTAAGCATCAGCAGTCGCTTTGTCTACGCCTTTAGAGTAGGCTAAGTTTGGCGTCAAAATTGCGCCTAAAACCAATGTTGTTATTAAAATTTTCTTATATAAAACGGACAACTTAGTCAACTATCCACTCCACAGCAATGTTATTGATATTGTAGCACAAAAATTGAAAATAAAAAAATAGAATTGTAACAATGTAAAATTTTACCTGACAGCAGTGCCCTTACAGAAAATGGTTAGGGTGAAATATTATCCCCAAAAAGAACAGACTGACAAATTGTCAGCCTGCCTTTTGTGTAGTGTAATGAATGTGTTATGAAAAGTTATTGATTGTTAATTCTGTCTAGCGCTCTCGTTGCTGCAATTGCGACTTCCGGATTAGTATCAGCTTGTGCAAGAGTAAACAGTGTTGACATTTCTTCTTTGTATTCAGGTCTGTAAATATGTCTAAGTGCATCAATTGACGCAATTTTCACTCCTGAATTAGGATTGTATCTTAATGAGTCAACAATTGCTGCCGTTCCGGGGATATCAGTCATTGGAACAATATTGCCTGTTTGTTTTTCTATTTCATCCGTATAAACCTTAGCTAAAATTGCCATTGTATACAAAGCATATTCTTTATTTCGTTCTGCTTGTTCCATTGGAGAAATTGTATCGGCTAAAGCTACATCTTTTTCAGTTATTGAATATGGAAGTTTCACAGGTTGATTATTAGCTTTACCGTTTTCCATACTTACAAAGTTAGCAATCACTTTTTTTCTTGCTTGGATTTGCTCGTCCGTTGGAGCAGCCAACTCTGCCGAATCTTTTTTAGTAATATCAATCAAGCTTGAAAATACATCTCTTACAATATAAGGAATTGCATTATTTGAATCGTCCAAAGCTACTCTTGCAATTTCTTCCATTTGTTGAGCCTGAACGTCAAAATCTTCATTTGTTAAATTTGAAATAACTAACGGAATATCTACATCAGGTTTAATTTCTTCCCCCGGAATAATTTCAGGCTTTTTAATATCCTTTGTTTCAGTTTCCATTACTTCAACGTCGTTATCAATATTATCGACTTTTTCCTCACCCTTTTCAGCTTCTACTGTCGTAAAATTAGGTTCAGGAACTTCAACTTTCTTATCTTCTTTTTCTTCTGTTTCTTCTTCTACATCAACAGCAGGTGTTTCAACGTCTTTTTCAGGTTCTGCTGTAACTTCTTCGTTTTGCGTTTCTTCGATTTCTTCTACAGAAGCCTTGTCGTCTAATTTTTCAGGAGCTTTTTTATCAGCTTCTACTTCCAATTCATTTTCCATTTTTGGCAAAATTAAATTAGTTGTCTGATAAGCGACATGAAATCCTTGTGGCAATGGAATTTGATTAATATTTGCCATATCATAAGTTACGGGAATTTGTGCTTCCGGATAATCATAAATTTTATGTTCAGGCATGTTTACTGTCGGATTGTCAATATTAATACTAACAGCACTATAATTTCCGTTATTATCATTTTGTACAGCATCTACGCTTGGATTGCCGTTTATTTGCGGTTTTTGTATATTAATTTTTACAGCATTATAATTTTGTCTGTTAATATTATTATCTATTGATTGAACCATTTATTACATCCTTTCAACATCTACACTACTGTTTAGTTAATACTCGTCAATAATAAAATTTGCTAATATAGAAAAAATGTTTTACAAAAATTTACATAAAAAAAGAAGTGCCTTTTTAGTTTTAGCACTTCCTTTTTATAAATCTTAATGCCTATCCTCTTGCGCAAATTGTTTGAGCAACATAAACACCTGAAGCGGAAGCTTGGATTAGACCTCTTGTAACACCCGCTCCATCACCGATTGTGAACAAGTTTTTAACGCCTTCTGTTTCCAGCTCATTTGTCAATTTTACTCTTGCAGAATAGAATTTAACTTCTATACCATAAAGAAGTGTGTATCTTGAAGCTGTTCCCGGTGCAATTTTATCAAGCGCAAACAACATTTCAATAATACTCTTCATTTGTCTGTAAGGAATTACAAGACTCAAATCCCCTGGAGTAGCACAACTCAATGTTGGTGTAATTATACTTGATTTAATTCTATCCGGAGTAGAACGTCTACCTTCTAACAAATCACCGAATCTTTGAACAAGAATTCCGCCCGCAAGCATGTTTGCAAGGCTTGCGATATGTTGACCGTAAGCAATCGGTTGTTTAAAAGGTTCTGTGAACTTTTTGCTTACAAGCAATGCAAAGTTTGTATTATTAGTTTTAATATTTGCATAGCTGTGACCGTTTACAGTCGCAATGCCGTTATAATTTTCTTGTACAACTTCACCATTCGGATTCATACAGAATGTACGAACTTCATCACCAAAAGTTGGAGAATAATAAACCAATTTTGATTCATACAATTTATCTGTTAATGGTGCAAATACAGGCGCAGGAAGTTCTACACGAACCCCAACGTCAACCGCATTATTTACCATACCGATTTTATTTTTGGCAAATTCATGTGTAAGCCAATCAGCACCTTCTCTACCGGGAGCAATAATTGTATATTCGGCTTTGATTGTTTCACCGTTATCAAGCACAATGCCTTTTACTTGTTCGCATTCTACAATAAGACTTTGTGCCGTTACATTATTTAAAATAGTAATTCTTTCATCCAAGTAGTCTTGCATGTGTTTAAGAACATCCAAACTGCGTTCTGTTCCCAAGTGTCTTACAGGCGAATGAACAAGTTTAAGTTCTGCAAGCGCAGCCTGACGTTCAATCTCTCTGAACACTTCCATATTTGTACCGAAAACTTCATCAGTCGCACCATGTTCTAAGTACATATTGTCGGCATAATTAATGAGTTCTTCAACCTTTTCACGGCTCATATAGTCAACAAGGTGACCGCCAACATCAGGAGTAAGTGTTAATTTACCGTCTGAAAAAGCACCTGCCCCGCCCCAACCGCAAAGCAAACCGCAACGTTTACAGTTTACACATTTTGGAGAACCTTCTCTAATCGGACATTTTCTTTTTTCAATTTTTTGACCTTTTTCGATTAAAACTACTTTCCACTCAGGACGTAATTTAACAATTTCTAAAGCAGAAAAAATCCCTGCAGGTCCTGCACCGATAATTGCAACATTGTACATTAATCTTAACTCCTAAACTACCCTATTACTTATTTATAGTAAATCAAAAAATAAACAAACACAAGTTTTGAGTTTTATAGGAGAGGTAGATTAGCTAAAGATTTTTAATCGAAATGGAAAGTGGAAAATTGTTTTAGGATTGTATTTGTGAGATGCGTTTTTTGTGTAGAGAAAGGGCGGAAGCTTCGCTTCCGCCCAAATGCCCGTGAGAGGCAAAGAAAACTTTGATTCTTTGTAAAGAAGTTAATAACATCCTCTCCTGCCTTCGGCACCCTCCCCCTAGGGAGGGAGTGACTTGCGTTATCAAGACGTAAAAAACTATAAAGATTGAACGACTTTAGTTCCCTCCCCTTTTGTCCATTTTTCATGGGGAGGGTGTCCGGTGGACGGGAGAGGGTGTTATTTACTTTAATGTTTTTGTCAGGCAGTGCCTGACCTACATTTTCAAACAAGCCCCCACCCGAATTTCTAAGTTTCGCAAAGCTCAACTTGAAATTCTACCCTCCCCCTCGGAGAGGGTATCAATTATCTTTCCAACTTCTTTATTCTTTTTTCAATGTCTTTGATTTCTTCTTGCAATTCCGCATTCTGCTTTTGTAATTCAGAATTTTGTTTTTCTAAACTTTCAATTCGTTCATTTTGATTATCTAGTTTTGAATTAAATGTCATTACAATCTCAGAAATCTTTGTATCCAATTCCTTAACCGCATTAATCACTGCATAGAACATGTCTTCCAAACGAATTCTCAAATATCCGTCATCGCCTTTTGTAACAGCATCAGGGAATACCTTTTGCAAATCTTGTGCCATAACACCTACCATCGGTGTTTTAGCTTCGTCTTTTTTAAATGTGTAATGATAGAAATCCAGTTTCTTTAATTCGTCCAAACCTGCTGTATATTTTTCACCAACATTCTTTAAATGACGGTCGGAAGGGAATTTAGAAACAAAACGACTGTAAGAAATTGATCCATTTGTACTGAAATCTCCATTCCAACCGCAAAATCTGTTATCGCTAACATTAGTAAATTGGTACATATATCCGCCACCATTTTTATTATTTTCTCGAAGAAAAACTCTTTTTCCTGCAGTAGCTGCTAACATTGTATTTCCATTGACAATTAGATTTCCGGGAATATAGACGGTATCATTATCTGTACCTAAAACAATCTGGTGGTCAGCAGTTGTTTCCGCACCAGCACCAATTGCTACAGAATAAGAATCTTTCGCTCTGGTAGAAGTCCCGCGTACTTTTTCTCTATTATAGCCTCCTATTGCAACTGAGTAATTGGCTAAAGCTTGCGCTTGGTCACCAATAGCAACAGAACGTGTCGTTGCTATTGTAAGGTTACCGATTGAAACAGAGCCGGTTCCTGTAGTTTGCCCACCGGTTGCAGCAACACCTGCACAATCACCAATAGATATGCTATTTTTTCCCTCTGCAGTTGCACGTTTACCTACAGCTACGGCACCAGATTGTGTAGAACTTGAACCTCTACCAACGGCAATCGCAGAACTACCACTTGCGGTAACAGATCTTCCAATTGCAACTGCATCTGCGGAAGAAGTCGTAACTCCTTGCCCAATCGCAACTATACCAGAAGGAGTACCTGCTATCGTCTGTCCCATTCCAAATGCAACTGAGTTATTACCGACTGATTGGTCATTCATAGTTACAATACTGTTATCAGCATCCATATTTATTTGTCCGCCAAAAGCACCGTTTGATTTAGCAAATACCAGTGTAGGATGATCGGAATCTCCTGCTGCAAGAACTAATCTCGGATATTTGGGTTGATTATCAGCGTATGAATAATTGGATGCACCTATTATTGCACTGGCATCCGCACCACCCATGTTATAAGCAATATTATTATTTAATCCTGTAAACACCCATGGGCTATCACCGGAACCGACACTTCTTGCCATTTTTTTAGTTACCATTGGTGCGGTTGCTGCTGCTATAATTGCTACAATGAGCAAAACAACCATCATTTCCATCAAGGAAAATGCATTATAGAAATTCTTTTTCATTTATACCTCTCACTTTCTTCACAAAATGCAATTTTAAAATACTAATATATTAGCATTTTTTTTTTTTTCATTGCAATATGCAATATATGTGGTATTGATTTGTATTTGAATAAATTTTTATTTCTGTTTAACAGGCGGTTTGATAGATAGCTTAGAAGAAATATTTATGTGACTTCTTGATTGAACAACCTCCAAGAATAGGGAGGTCGCAGCTGTTAGCGAAGCCATGCTGTGCTTTACAGATGCGGGTGGGTTTCGGCAGATATATTACAGATTATTCCCTACGGGTTAATACCCATCCCATCCTTCCCTAACAAGGGAAGGGGATTGCGAGGATAACAACCACCCTCCCCCGAGGGAGGGAACTAAAGTCGTTCAATTAACGCAAGTTGCTCCCTCCCCTTTTATCCATTTTTCATGGGGAGGGTGTCCGGAGGACGGGAGAGGGTGTTATTTACTTTAATGTTTTTGTCAGGCAGTACCTGACCTACATTTTTTGTTGCAAATAAAGAATTCAATATATACTTTTTAACTATACCTACATTACTCTTGAGAATGATTTTTCCAAAAATTCATTACAATTCTTCACATGGTGATTGCTAAGAGTGTTATTTTATGCTAAAATATTCGCATAAAATGTGTGGAAATTAACTGATATTTATATAAATGTGTGTTACTAATATAGGAGAAAAAACTATGAAACTTATCTCTAAAGAAATCAAAACAGTTAAATCTGCATTCAACGATGAATTCGAAAACTACTTGAAAAAGCAACAATTGAAAACTACTTTCAACGGTACGGAATTGGAATCTTTTTCTTGGTACAGAAAAGCTTTAGGACTAGCTTAAGTCTTATCTGAATCTTTTTTAGTAAAGATTTTGGGAGTATGAAAATTTTAATTTTAGTATGGCGCGGATTTGCTTTGCAAATCCGCGCCATACTGCTTTATATCTTATTATTTCTTATTTCCGACTTCATTCCCCGGAATCATTAGAGCTGCAGGGATAACTCTGGCAATCGCATGTACAATAGGTGATGATGAGACATAAGATGCTGCTACAACCGCGTCATCGAGGTGAGCTGAGAAATCTGTTATTTTCATATCTCTACCTTCTTTTTGACGGAAAATAAAATTGTTAACGCGATTCATGATAATGTTCGCTAAATAAACTCCGGCAAATATACCGGCAACGGCACCACAAGTTTTTGCGACTTTACCATATTTGCCTGATTTTTCAGATAAAAAGTCAACTGTTAGAATTGGAATAGAAACGTTACCGACTTGCATCAAAGCTTCACGGCGTTTTTCTTTTCTTGCTTTTGAATCTTTGTCTATCATATAGCCACCGGCTAAACCACCTAAAACTGACCCTACACCAATCGGAATAACTTGTGCATCATGATATTGAACTTTTGCCAAATAAGAATTTTTAATATTTTTAAACATTTTTGAAGGATTAAGAGAATATCCTGCTCTTTTCGCCAAAATTGCACAACTCGCAAGAGTTCCCAATGCAGACATGCCTGCAACTACCGCTCTTTGTTTTTTAGAATACGGATTTTTCTGCTCAGGTTCACCAAAATGTTTAAAACTTTGAGTATTATAATTTACAGGACCAATGTTCATATTACTACCTTCTAGATATTGTAAAACATGAACAAAATGAAAATTGCCTATATCTTAAAATATCTTAACAAACAGGTGAGTAGAATTTAGAAATTTCTTCAAAATACTTCTCTAAAGCCTTATAGCCATTGTATATTTCGTTTGTAACCGTTGCATAACGGCTTGCTATTATGTACTTAAGTTCTTTACATCTTATTTGCAATAAATCATCTGCATCTTTTCTTAAATGTTCATTACCTGATGTTGACCATTTTTTCAAATAAGAAAGTTCTTCATTAATCTGCTTAATAGTAGAGAATTCTAAAGTATTGAAGTCGTATTTTTTAAGAAGCTGCAATTCAGAATTTGTGATTCTGCTCTGAACAGCTTGGAAACGATAAATTTTCTTGATGATTACATAGTTATCAGCGATTCTTCTGTGAGAATACGGCACTGAACTTTTTGCCAAAAGTGCTGACGTAGAAAGCGCTGTAAACGCATCATCATCTCTTGAAAATGTACTTTGAATTGGATTAATCGTTTCAATCTTCTTATTAATCACGAGCCAAAACTCCTTTACCCTCTTTACAAATACAATCATATATTAAGCATGTAGAGTTGTCATTAGAATTTGAAAAAAATTTACATAAATTTAAAAAATCATTTTTCGCTTGCGGGTATACACCTCACCCTAGCCCTCTCCTGTAAGGCGAGGGAATGACCGAGACTTGTTTATTCATTTGATACATCATATATTATTTAATGAACGACTTTAGGTTATTCCCTCGCCTTACAGGAGAGGGCTAGGGTGAGGTGTATAAAAAACATCTCAAAAAACCGTCTTTTTTAGAATATTTCTCTTAATAACAACTGACTTTTTATTTTTTTCAGTTAAATATATGAGGTTAAAACAAACTCTCTAATGTATAATACAATAGGGATTTTTATATCTGATAACTCATTAACAACAAGGAAAAACTTATGCCAATCGAAGGTTTTGATTATAAAGGTTTTGCAGCATCTATGTCAGAGCAAGCTAAAGAGCTTGTTCCAAAAGAGTTGGAAGACAGAGAAAAAGAATACATAGTAAAAACTCTAGGCAACTTTACACTTCTTGCCGGAGAAGCTTTGTATAACGACCAACAGCTAAATTTGAATGCAGACCAAGCCGTATTCATTACGCAAATTATTGCAGAATGGTCGTTCCACAAATCAATTGACTTAATTCATTCAGGTATTCTTCCTCAATATTGGGATGGTATTATGCAAAAAATTGCATTTACTATTTTTGAAGTTGCAAAACAAGCAGTTATCAGAAAAATCCCGCAAGACCAATTATTGCAAGCCGTAGAACACCACGTAATCAAGGTTTATAACCAAAGCATTGAAGAACTTCAACAAAAAGGTGTTATTGACGAAGATACTAAAAATAAAGCTGAAAGCCAATCAAATATTGATGCTATGGCTCAACAGGCTCAAGCTGAACAAGAACGACAAAGACAAGCACAGGCGCAAGAAGCACAACAGAATGCTCAAAACGCTGAGCAGCGCAGACTTGAACGTCAAAAACAAAGAGAACAAAAGCGTCAGGCAAAACAGTCAAATGCTTCTATACCTCAAGGTATTACAAACAAGCAAATGAAACTTATGTCCTTAGCTCTTGTTTTGAAACTTATGTCACAAGACAAAGTTATGACAATTCTTAACAAATTTGATTCCAACGACTCGTTAGCGATTTCTCAATACATGAATATGGCAGATTTGGAATCACATCTTGACGGTGATTTGGTAACGGATTGCCTTAAAGAAATGAAAGAGTATCTTCCGATTAAGCGTAAACTTACAAAGGAAAATGTTCTTGGAGATTTGTTAAGAATATATAGAGAAACTCCGAGAGAGCGTATCGAAAAAGTTATAAAAAACGAGCGTCCGCTTGTAAAAAGGTTTATTGCGCAAGCCTATGACGGTGAGTATTCGGATTTACCGTTAAAAGTTGCGGGAATTGTTGCACAATACATTGAAGAGAGTGTATAATACTTTTATATGATAATCAAAAAAAGAAATTTGAGGGGGAAGGTAGCAAAAGCAGAGCCTAAAAAAGTTGAGGTTCAAGTTTCTGTTGCTCAAATTTCTGAAATTGAAAACATTGAGCAGCATCCTGTTGTTGAGGAAGAAGTTATTCAAGAAACTCCTCAGCCTCAAGCTTCGCAAGAACCAGAAATAGATTTATTTGATATTGAAAATATTGATTTTACACAGCGTCAAGAACGCAGACGCGGTTCAAGAAGACGCGGTTATCGTAGAATTGATGATAGAAATCTTGTTTCAAGAGCGCAAGATGAAGCTGAAAACATTAAAAAATCAGCATTTGAAGAAGGTTACAGAAAAGGTATGGAGCAAGCAAGCGCGGATATGGAAGCTTTTCGCAACTGCTTCTCGGAATTTATGAATGCTCCAAAAAATGTTTTTGAATATATCGCTCCCGATATTTTAGAAATCAGTGTTGATATAGCCCAAAAGATTATTAAAAAAGAAGTTGAAAGCGATCCGCAAGTTTTGGTTAACACAATTGTGGATGTACTTAAAACGGTTTCAAAAAGCGAACCTAAGATTAATATTAGGGTCAAACCTCAAGCCGTACAGTTTATTAAGGATACTTTACCTAATATTACTTACGAATACGGGATTGATGCTAAAATTAATATTATAGCAGACCCTTCGATTGAAGAAGGCGGATGTATTTTTCAGACAAATAACGGTATTGTTGATGCGTCAATTGACACACAATTAGAAATCATTAAAAAAGCAATAGAAGGAATTTAAACTTAATTTCCTCGCCCCTTGAGGGAGAGGGTTAGGGTGAGGGGTTAAAACCTTTCAAAAGGACAAAATGGCAGCGGAAGGACAACAGAGCAAACCTATATCAGAAATATTTTTGGCACTCTTCGTAATGACTCTTGTTTTAATCTTGATTATGGAGATGCCGAATTGGGTTATCAATTTTTCAATAAGCTTGAATATCACGCTTGGTATTGTGCTTTTGATGATATCTTTGTATGTCCAAAAACCATTAGAATTGGCGGCATTCCCTTCAATCATTCTTTTGGGTACAATGTTCCGTCTGGTACTTTCTATCGCTTCAACAAGACTTATCTTGGCAAAAGGTGACGCGGGAGAAGTTGTCCATGCGTTCGGAACATTCGTTACGGGCGGTAACATGATTGTAGGTGGTGTAATCTTCCTGATTATTACAGTTGTACAGTTCATGGTAATTACAAAAGGTGCTGAACGTATTGCCGAAGTTTCTGCACGTTTCGCCTTAGACGCTATGCCCGGTAAACAGATGACAATTGACGCCGACTTTAACGCCGGGTTGATTTCACCTGAAGAAGCTGTAAAAAGACGTGAAGACCTCCAAAGAGAATCAAGCTTATTCGGTTCTATGGATGGTTCTATGAAGTTCGTAAAAGGTGATACTATGGCAGGTATCATCATCGTTATAATCAACATTGTTGGCGGTTTGACAATCGGTTGTTTGGTTAACCAAATGCCAATTGCGGACGCAGTCAGTAAGTATACCGTTTTAACAATCGGTGACGGTTTGGCGTCACAGCTTCCATCACTTTTGATGTCAATTTCAGCCGGTATCGTAATGACACGTGCTTCTGCAACAAGCACTTCATTAGGTGGTGATTTGACTGCGCAAATTATGGCAAAGCCTTATTCTTTGTTCTTTGCCGCATTGTTCTTAGGCTTGATTACAATAAGCTCGCCTATCACAGGTTTGCCGTTCTTCCCATTCTTATGTTTTACAATAATCTTGGCTGTTGCAGGCTTCTCAGTATTGGTTAACGCCGATGTTCAATCTCAATTGGGTCAATTGGAAAGCGTACGTCAGAATATGCAAGACTTGGTTAACCCTAACAAGATGTACGAAAGACTTGGTGTTGACGTTTTGAGCTTGCAAGTCGGTGCAGGCTTGCTTGTAATTGCCGATCCTGATCAGGAAGGTCAATTACTTGCTAAAATTGCCGCTTTACGTCAAAGAGTTACAGATGAATTGGGTTACATTTTGCCGAACATTCGTATTATGGACTCATCAGCGTTAGAAGCTAACGAGTACGTAATTTCTATACGTAACAACGTTGTTGCGTCAGGTTATGTTTATCCTGGTAAATACATGGTAATTGCAGACCAGTGGGATTCTGTTAAGAAAACAATTCCTGAAGATGCAATTGTCGGTGTTGACCCTACTTATCAAACTCAAGCGTACTGGATTTCTCAAGAAGATGCGAGAGCTACTAAGAATGTTACAGCGGTTGACGCGACAGATGTTCTTGTTACACACTTGCAAGAATGTGTAAGAAAACACGTTGACGAAGTTATGACAAAAACTGACGTTCTTAAGCTTATGGAACTTGTACGTTCTCAAGACCCAACCCTTGTAAACGACTTAGTTCCTGCAATTATCTCTACTTCAGATTTGAGAAAGATTTTTGTAAACTTAATCAGAGAAAAAGTTTCTATCAAGGATATTATCTTTGTATTTGAACGTTTGTGCGACTACGCAAGATTTTCTAAAGAACCTGATATCTTATCCGAACGTTTGCGTGCGGCTTTAGGTCGTCAAATATGCTTAAGCAATGTTGACCGCGACCACGTACTTTATGCTCTGACACTTTCACCTGAATGGGAAAAGACACTTGACGACAGCTGTCAAAGAACAGAGCTTGGTACAATGTTCTTGCTAAACCCAATGCAAGTTCAAGATTTGATTGAATCTACCGCTATGACATTGATGAGAGCGCACCAATCAATCGGACAACAGCCTGTAATCTTGTGTTCTCCAAGAATCAGATTGCCGTTGTATCAATTATTAGAACGCCACATTCCAACAATTGTCGTAATCTCTTATTCAGAATTGATTACGGACATCAAGGTTGAAGCGGTTGATACAATCGGTGAAAACAGCGGATACTAATCAAAAAGTTGAAACTTTGTTTAATTTCGTTATAATAATTTTATGAAGAGAATTTTAGCTTTATTAGTTTTTATATTATCAGCATTACCTATTGTTGCTGACGAGGTTATATTAAGCACCGGAATTGCAATTAATGATATTCCAAAAGCATTTTTCGGAAGCTGGAGAGTTACGGCACAGCTTTCAGATACAAACAGTTATGGAACTTTTAAACCAGTTAGCACTGATATGTGGAACTTATCAAGAGTCGGTGACAAAATTACTTTGTCAAATCCGTTTACAGGCGCAAATGCAGAAATTTCCGTTAGAGCAGTAGAAGGAAATCTTGTTGTTTTCTCTAAAAAAGCACCTTATGATAATAAAGTTTTAACAGATACCGTGACATTAAGACTTTCTGATAATAAATTTTCAGGTATAAATGATTTGACATTGGAATCATATTCTTTGGTTGATAATCATTTAATGAAAACAGAGCATGCTAAATACACCATTAAAGGTGAAAAAATTTCGGGAGAAAGTATTTTAAAACATTAGATTATTCTTCGATTGCAAGTCCGTCATTTTCAGTTGCAACTTCCAACAATCTGTAAGATAAATATGCACCAAGTGCAACGGCTTTAAGGTCGATAGTTTCATCGTGTTTTGCAACTTCTAAAATCGCAGAATTAATTTCAGGATTTTCTTCCTTAAGATATTGAACCATGTTTTTTCTCCAAGCTTGCACATCCTTGAAAGCTTCTGCAAAAATTTCTGATGACATATCTTCGGTTATGATTGGTAACATGTTCTCTATTCTCCTATTTCTTATAATTATAATTTATATTGTAAAGTGTTACAATACATCAAATATATTAAGAAGCATTGCTTCAATACTTCGACAAATTGTAGAGGGTGTAATTTTTGTACCAAACCAGCACATTGTGCGTCATTTTGAGGTCTGATTAAGACCGAGAAATCCAGCCTATTAATAACTTGTTTTTTTAGAACCAAAATAATAGTTAAAAAAAAAGCTAGTTCCTTCACCCTAATCGGGTTCAGGATGACGCAAAGTTTGCAAGCTTAGCATCGGGGGGGGGGGGGGCAAGTTTTCCAATATGCTCTCATTGTTATCAATTAAGAATGTAACAAAAATGCCTTTGTCTTGCTTCTGTTTTGTTTTTTTGCTAAACTCTGAATGTAGATTAGGTAAAGAGGAGTTTTATTATGGACTTAATGAAAGGTAAAAAAGGTATAATTTTTGGTGTTTCTAACACTCACGGTATCGCTTACGGTATTGCAAAACAATTGCACGAAGCAGGTGCTGATATTGCTTTCACTTACGCCGGCGAAGCTATGGAAAAAAGAGTTCGTCCAATCGCAGAAGGCATGGATGCAAAATTAATCATGAGCTGTGATGTTACAAACGAAGCAGAAGTTGAAGCAGTTTTCAAAGAATGCGAAAAAATCTACGGTAAATTAGATTTCGTAGTTCACGCTGTAGCTTTTGCTCCAAAAGAAGATTTGATGGGCAGATTTGTTGACACTTCTAAACAAGGTTGGGATATTGCTCTTGGTGTTAGCGCATATTCTCTAGTTACAATTTGCCGTCACGCAGAACGTTTAATGAACGAAGGAAGCTCAATCTTCGCTCTAACATATCTTGGCTCTGTCCTTTCAGTTCCAAGCTACAACGTAATGGGTGTTGCTAAGGCTGCATTAGAATCAGCTATGAGGTTCTTAGCTGTAGACTTAGGCCCTAAAGGTATCAGAGTTAACTGCTTATCTTCTGGTCCTGTTAAAACATTGGCTTCAATGGGTATTGCAGGTTTCTCAAAAATGCTTAAAGCAGGTGCTATGAGAGCTCCAATGAAGAGAAACGTAGCTTTGGAAGATGTTGGTAAAGCTGGTTTATACTTAGCTTCTGACCTTTCAAGCGGTACAACAGGTGAAGTTATTTACGTTGACTGCGGCTGCCACTCAGCTTACGCTTCAGCAGAAGAAATGGATGTACTTTCTCAAGCTGAATAGTTTTGTATTTAAGGCGGATTTGCAATCGCAAATCCGCCTTTTTAAAAGAAAAGGAAATTTTATGAAAAAACTTTTGTCTTCATTATTTTTATTGTTATTAATTCTTGTTGGTACTCAACAAGCAAAAGCTATGAAATATGATCAAGCGATTAACCAGTCTAAGCCGATGGCAATCTTTGTTTACGCACCTTGGGCAGATGGTTATGCTACAATGCTTCAAAGTTTTAACAGCTTGCAACAAAAATATGGTACTAAATACAATTTCGTAACAATGAATATCGCAACCGAAGATGCAAAAGTTTACAACCAAAAATATTATATTTATCCAAATTTACCTTATGTAATGCTTTTTAGAGAAAAAGGTAAATTCTCAAGATTTATTGAAAGAAATTGCGCACAAGATACACAATGCCTTTCTACAAAAATGGATTTATTTAACAATTAATTTTTACCGGCAAAAAAAAGAGCCTAATCGGCTCTTGGAATTAAGAATAGCTGGAAGTATGAAAAAGATTTAATATACTTATATTTAACTCCGATTAAAGTTATTCTGCCATTCGACAAGTAGGTAGTTTTTGAATATTTAATAAAATGGGGTCGGCTTATAAGCCGACCCTATTTTATTAAAAAAAGGCAGACCAAGGTCTACACTATATTCTACATTTAGATATGTGTTAAAAATTATTCTTCATAGTAACTTGCACATGAAGTAGCTGTTTCCCAAACCGAAATTTTTGAAACTTGAACAATTTTTTCTTTCAATTTGTTATAAATAAACATTGCAATTATTTCACTTGATGGGCTTTCATTTTTGAAATAAGGCAGCTCATTAATATCTTTATGGTCTAATAAATCAAGCACCGCCTTTAATTCTTTTTTCAAAACCTTATAATCAACCAAAATATTACTTTTATCTAAAGCTTCGCCTTTAACATAAGCTTCTACAAGCCAGTTATGTCCGTGTTGATTTTCGCATTCTCCATCATAGTTAAGTAAATGGTGTGCTGCTGAAAAATATAATTGTGCTTTTAATTCAAACATGTTTTCTCCTTTTAGTTGTCGTGTTGAATGAAAATTGTTCAACACGACCTACTTTTCAATATCCCATTCCAACTACGCAAAACCTGATAGTCCCACCTAAAGGCGAATCCTGTAGCCTAAATTCCAACTCGTAACTTCCACCAAGAAGCCGCCCCAATGTCTACGTGCGTAGCACTTAGCAACAAACTTCAGCTAAGCGAACTAGGATTTTGTCAGTGATTACTTTGATGTAATCCTTGTCAACCATGCCGTTTATGATGCAGTCTGCAATTTGATAAGTAGGTCTGATGTACTGTTGAGCAGTTGCGTTTACGTCTTTAAATTGTAAATCGGCAGCTTCGCCTGTTTTCCCGCGAGAAACCGCACGCTTGTACCAACGTTCTTTTATGACTTCAATTGGAGTATAGACATAAACTTTTACATCCATGATGTCACGAACTTCTTCATTAAGAACATACAAACCTTCCGTTAGGATAACTTTAGCAGGCTTTTTAACATCACCTTGCAGATTGGAAACGCAAGTTACAAAGTCGTATTTAGGAGAAACAATTGTTTCGCCTTTCTTTAGGCCCAACAAATGTTCTCTCATTAATGCTAAATTGATAACTTCCGGAGTATCGAAGCTAAAGCCTGTTTTGAACAAGGCATCATAGCTTCCTGCTTCTTGAAGTTCTTTCGATGTATCTTTGTAATAATCATCTTGACGGATAACTGTGTAGATACCTTCTTTTTTATCACGAACTACGGCTTCTATTGTGTTATCTACAAAAACTGTTTTACCAGATGCACTTTCGCCTGTAATACCAATTAAAAATGTTTTTTTCTTTTCTTGAACAACTTTGCGTGCTATGTTCAAAATAAAATCATCAGCAACTTTTAAGAACAAAGGCTGTTCTTCTTTCTTATCTTCTTCAAGAATCTCTTTTAGAGTGTCTACAATGTTGGATATAAGCTCCATATCCAAACGACTGGAATAAAAATTGTAGTTTGTTAGTTCAAAAGTTTCCACCATACATCCATCCTTTGTTCGTTATTACCATTGTATAGTAAATACTAAAAAATAGCTCATGATTTCATGCTGATTGTAAAAAAAATTTACTTTTTAAAACCTTTAAAACAAATTGACTACATTTTGTTCTTCAAACTTAGGACAAGTGTTCCATACAAGAGTCGGGATTATATCACCGTCAACTCGGCCTTGGAATTGGCATTTGCAGCATCCTTTTACCATGTTTGTAGAGCCATCAATCAGCGGTTGGAAATATTTACAGCATTGGCAAATCTTTAGTGACAAGCCGTAATCACCAAGCTTTTCTGTTAATTCTCTAATCGCGTCTACCATACGTAAATGGTTGTTTTTGGTTGTATAAGTTTTGCCTTTGTTAATGAATTTAACTCTTGCTAAACCGTCGTCTGAAATCAATTCCAACTGACATTGAAAGTCATGGCGTCCGTCTGTAACAATAATATTTGTAACCATATTTTCTACATTGTGTTTACGGCTTCTGTTTTTGATAAATCTTCTTGTTCCTCTTATTGGAGGGAAGTTTTTAATAACATGTGCGATAGAATAAATCGGATAAGCGAATAGATATATGTATTCTTTTGCATATATTTTTGCGTGCAATAAACTTACACAAAACGCCAAAACCAAAACAATTGAAGTTATTAAAATTGTTGAATATCCAACCCAAAATGGGAATGTGTATGAGTGTCTTAATAAAATCGCATACGCAAAAATGATAAATAATAAGTTTGGCTGAATTAATGAACAAGTGTATTCTTGTGTCATAAAATTAGGACAATGAGCAATACCGTTTCTAAAAATATTTATACGCTTTGATAATGAAGGAATTCTGTTATCATAGTTTGCAATTTCCGTATAAACTTTTAAATCATCAATAGAAGCTACCGCAACTTTTTCTTTTGCAAGTTTCAAAGTATAAAGAACTTCCGCTGTTTTATCTTGAAAATCGAAAGAACCGATTTTATTCAGCAATTCTTTCTTTATTACAAAATTGTCTGTATTAATTAAATTTGTTAAACCCAAACGAGTTCTTGTTGCATAAATAAACTTTGAAACATAGCTTGAATAAGTTACTCTTACACAATCCCAAAACTTTAAGTCTTTGTATTCGCCAATATAATTTACGATAGGCATGAAAACATCATATTTGCTTAAGTAATAATTAACATTGCTTAAGAAATCTGAATCTACATAATTTTTAGCGTCCAAAAATACGTAAGCATCAAGATTTTCAACTTCTGAAAGTTTTTCTGCCAAAATAGAATACGCCTGGCTTTTACCTATCGGCTCAAGGTTATTGATATTAATAATATTTACATCCAAATCCGTCTGTAAAGTAACGTCTGAAAGACTTTCACATTTATCTAAAATCGCATAAATCGTATAGCGTGATTTTGGATAATTTTGGTTCTTTAGCTGCTTAAGAAGATTTTCCAAAGTATCGACTTTGCCTGAAGCATAGACTACAACACAAATATTAGAATCGCGATTTGTGTATTTATCTCTGATTTTCTTTGTTGATTTAAGACTGGCTAAAGCCAAAATAATATAAAATATAGTAAATATTGTGATATAGATATATAAAACTGTCATAATAACCTCGTTAACAAAAGTTTACACTAAAAACAATAAATACTCAACTTAAAGCTTTTAAGCTGTTAAAAATAAAATATTTCAAAACATGAAAGAAAAAAGACTTGATTTAAAAAAATGTTCATGATAAATTAGATTTTGTCGAGAGTAGTCGAGGGTAAATAGCTGATTATTTGAGATATGAAAACCGAATACGGGCTGCTAGCTCAGGTGGTTAGAGCGCACCCCTGATAAGGGTGAGGTCGGTGGTTCGAGTCCACTGCGGCCCATATAA
>CAZYWC010000028.1:0-25329 GCA_964651125.1 uncultured Vampirovibrio sp. | reverse complement strand
GCTCAAAAACGTAAGGTATCTGTTGGTGATAAACTTTCAGGTCGTCACGGTAACAAAGGTATTGTTTCAAGAATTCTTCCAAAAGAAGATATGCCATTCTTACCAGACGGTACTCCGGTTGATATCGTATTGAACCCACTAGGTGTTCCTTCTCGTATGAACGTTGGTCAAACTTACGAATGCTTGCTGGGTTTGGCTGCATACTTGACAGGTGAACATTACGAAGCTCCTTCTTTCGATGAAAGATATGGTGATAACCAATCAGAAACCGCAACTAAGGCAGAACTTCTAAGAGGTATCAAAGAATCAGGTTGTGATTGGGTTAGAGAAGATGGTAAGGTTTACCTGATTGATGGTAGAACAGGTGAACCGTTCGATGAACCAATTGCGGTAGGTTTATCTTACATCTTGAAACTTGTTCACTTGGTAGATGATAAGATTCACGCTCGTTCAACTGGTCCTTACTCATTAGTTACACAACAACCTTTGGGTGGTAAAGCTCAATTCGGTGGTCAAAGATTCGGTGAAATGGAAGTTTGGGCATTGGAAGCATACGGTGCAGCTTACACACTTCAAGAAATGTTGACTATTAAATCCGATGATGTAAACGGACGTAACAGAGCTTACGAATCAATCGTTAAGGGTGATAACATTCCAAGACCTGGTATACCGGAATCATTTAAGGTACTTGTAAGAGAATTGCAAAGTATCGGTTTAGATATTACAGTTGCTAAGAAAAATGGCGTTGAAGTTGATTTGATGTCTGATATGGAAGATTTGCGCAAAGCTGCTCCAAAGAGAACATTATCAGATATTGATTCAGAGTTATTAAACATTAATTTCTTTGATACTTCAGCAACATTGGGCGAAATATAAGGAGATAGGAAATTGTCTACAAGTATTGATTATTTTGATTATATACGCATAAGCATCGCTTCACCTGAGAGAATCTTGAAGTGGTCTTATGGCGAGGTTACAAAACCTGAAACTATTAACTATAGAACCCTTAAACCTGAAAGAGACGGTTTGTTCTGCGAAAGAATTTTTGGACCTACAAAGGACTGGGAATGCTATTGCGGAAAATATAAAAGAGTTCGTCACAAAGGTATCATTTGTGAAAGATGCGGCGTTGAAGTTACTGATTCAAAAGTAAGACGTCACAGAATGGGACACATTAAACTTGCTGCTCCTGTTTCTCACATTTGGTTTTTGAAAGGTATTCCATCTTATCTTGGTTTACTTTTGGATATGACATTAAAAGATCTTGAACAAGTTATCTACTTCAATAACTATGTAGTTATTGATCCTGCTGACAGCCCATTCAAGAAACTTCAACTTCTTTCAGAAGAAGAATACGAAGATTTCATCATGGAAAATGAAGAATCTAAGTTAGAAGTTGGTATTGGTGCTGAAGCTATCAAGAAACTTTTAGGTGAAATTAATGTTAAAGAATTAGCAGAAGAAATTCGTTCTGAACTTGCAGACCACGTAACTTCTGTTCAAAGAAAAGGTAAGTTGATTAAGAGATTGAGATTGTTAGATTCTCTAATTTCTTCTGAAACTGACCCAACTTGGATGGTTATGGATGTACTTCCTGTAACTCCTCCTGATTTAAGACCAATGGTTCAATTGGACGGTGGCAGATTTGCTACATCTGATTTGAACGATTTATACAGACGTGTAATCAACAGAAACAACCGTTTACAAAGATTGTTGGAAATGGGCGCTCCTGAAATCATCGTTAGAAACGAAAAACGTATGCTTCAAGAAGCAGTTGATGCACTTATTGATAACGGCAGACGTGGTAGAACAGTTGTTGGTCCAAACAACAGAGCTTTGAAATCATTGTCTAACATTATTGAGGGTAAACAAGGTCGTTTCCGTCAAAACTTGTTAGGTAAACGTGTTGACTACTCAGGTCGTTCAGTTATCGTAGTTGGTCCTACATTGAAACTTAACCAATGCGGTTTGCCAAAAGAAATGGCAATTGAATTATTCAAACCGTTTGTTGTTAATAAACTTATCGAAAGAGGATTCGTTCAAAATATTAAATCTGCTAAGAAAATGATTGAACGCTCAGACGCTAGAGTTTGGGATATCTTAGAAGAAATTATCGATGGACACCCTGTAATGTTGAACAGAGCTCCGACCCTTCACAGATTAGGTATTCAAGCATTTGAACCTAAATTGGTAGAAGGTCGTGCAATTCAACTTCACCCATTGGTATGTACGGCATTTAACGCTGACTTCGACGGTGACCAAATGGCTGTTCACGTTCCTCTGTCTATTGAGGCTCAAACTGAAGCTAGAATGCTTATGTTGGCTACAAACAATATCTTGGCTCCTGCTAATGGTAAGCCAATCATCACACCTTCTCAGGATATGGTATTAGGTATGTACTACTTAACTATTATGAAAAATCCTGAACAAGATGTACAAGGTTACTTCTACAGCTTCCAAGATGCTATTTCAGCATTAGAAGCAAAGGTAATTACACTTCATGACAAGATTGTAGTTCGTGATGAAAAAGGTAAGAGAATTGAAACAACTGTTGGTAGAATTATATTCAACGAAGCAGTTAGATCAGCTTTAGTGTAGTTAAAGATTAAAAGGGAAAAATAAAAGATGGAAAATACATACGCACATGCAAAACAAACTCCGGCGTTTATTAATAAACAAATGGATAAAGGCGGATTGAAAAAGCTTCTTTCTCAAATGTATCTAGAATACGGCGGAGCTAAAACTGCTGAGTTAGCTAATACACTTAAGAATTTAGGTTACAAATACGCTACAAAATCCGGTGTTACAATTTCAATCGCTGACTTGTCAGTTCCTGATTCTAAGAAAGAATTGTTAAAGGAAGCTGAAGCAGAAATTGAAAAGTCAACAAACAGATACTTAAAAGGTGAAATTACAGAAGTTGAAAGATATACAAAGGTTATCGATACTTGGTCTGAAACAACAGCTAAGTTGACAGAACAAGTAGTTGAAAACTTCGATAAATTAAATCCGGTATATATGATGGCATTCTCAGGTGCGAGAGGTAACTTATCGCAGGTTTCTCAGTTGGTTGGTATGAGAGGTTTGATGGCAGACGCACAAGGTCAAATCATCGACTTGCCGATTACTTCAAACTTTAAAGAAGGTCTTTCTTGTACTGAATACATCATTTCTTCATACGGTGCTCGTAAAGGTTTGGTAGATACAGCGTTGAAAACAGCCGACTCTGGTTATTTGACAAGACGTTTGGTTGACGTTGCTCAAGACGTTATTATTAGAGATGCTGATTGCGGTACTGATAAGAGCATCAACATGAAACCTATCACTGATGGTGACAATATTATTGTTCCTCTAATCGACAGATTGTTGGGCAGAACAGTTGCTCAAGATATCTTTGATGAAGATGGTACAACACTTCTTGTAGCAAAAAATACTACAATGGACAGAAAAGATATTAAGAAAATCGCTCACTTAAACTTGCAAGAGCTTAAAGTTCGTTCAGGTTTAACTTGCGGTCTTGAATACGGTGTTTGTCAAAAATGTTACGGTTGGGCAATGACAACTCAAAAATTAGTTGATGTTGGTGAAGCAATCGGTATTATCGCAGCTCAATCAATCGGTGAACCAGGAACACAGCTTACAATGAGAACCTTCCACACAGGTGGTGCGGTTGGCGTTAAAGAAGCTACTAAAGAAATTCACGCAACAGAAGCAGGTACAGTTGAATCTAAGCTTAAAACAAGAGAACTTAGAACTCGTCACGGTGATGTTGTTAGAGTTTCTATCTACGAAGCTGATATTGAAGTTAAAGGTGCTAAAAAATCAACTTCTTACCACATTCCTGCAGGTGCAACAGTATTCTTTGCAGACGGTATGAAGATTGAAAAAGACTTCAAACTTGCAGAATACAAACCAACTGCTAATGATGGCGGTCGTTTGACAGAAAAAGCTACAAAAGATATTAACGCTGATATGTCAGGTGAAATCTTGTTTGAAGACTTCGTTGCAGACGAAAAGAAAGACAGACAAGGTAACATTTCAAGAACTGCTAACAAAAACGGTATCGTTTGGATTATTGGTGGTGATGTTTATAACTTACCTGGTGGTTCAAAAGTTCTTGTTTCTGATGAACAAAAAGTTAAAGCCGGTGATAAATTAGCTGAAACTTTGATGATTTCAGAACACGGTGGTGAAGTTCGTTATGCAGAAGATTTGGTAGTAGAAGAAGTTAAATTCGGTAAAAACAAAATTAATAAAATTGTTCAAGGTAAAGAAATTACAATCGTAATCGCTTCTTTGAATCCGGCTAATGCTAAATTTGAACAAACTAAGAAAGAACAATTATGGACAGTTGATAAGACCGGTGAAAAATACATTGTTAAAGCTCCTGTTGATACAGCGGTTGAAAACGGTATGATTATTGCCGAACTTGTTGACGATGAATGTTCAGTTTCATCTTCAGGTGAAATCAAATATGTTGATATTGAAGTTGATGATAACCAAATTGTTACAAACCCTGGGCATATCGTATTTGTTCCTGAAGAAGTTCATCAAGTAAATAAAGATTCTTCATTGAAGATGGTTGATAACGGTACATTTGTAACTGCCGGTACAGAAGTTGTTAAAGATGTTTACTGCCACATTGATGGTATTGTAGAATTCAAAGAATTTAACGATGTTGTTCACGAAGTTACAATCAGACCAGGTGAAGTTCATACACTTCCAAACATTTCTGAATTAAAGGTTGAAGAAGGTTCTGTTGTTGAAGAAGGTACAGTAATCGCTAAAGGTATCAAGGCAAAAGAAACTTCTATTGTAACTTTGATGGAAATGGATTTTGATGATTTAGACATTGATGATTTGGATGAAGATATTGATACATCTGCTCTTGAAGAAGAATCATTAGAAGACAAACCTGTTCAAATCTTGGTTAGACCTGTTCAACCAATGTATATTGAACCTAAGGAAGTTTCTATTGAATTCAATACAACTGATGAATCAATCAATATTGTTCCTGTTACTCAATTGCAATACAAAGACGGCGCAAGAGTTAGAAACCTTGATGGCGCTACATTAACAAGAACGAGCTTAGTTCTTCAAATGCAAGGCTACTTATCACACTTAAAAGGTATGGTAGAACTTGATGAAAACGGCGAATTAAAGATTGTTGTTCTTGAAACATTAATCGTACGTCGTGAATTGGAAGGTAATTCTAAACTTAACAGCTCACTTCAAACTGAATTGTTGGTTGAAAACGGCGAAGTTATCGAAGCTAAGACTCCAATTGCGAAGACTGAAGTTTTAGCGTTAAATGACGGTGTTGCATCTATTAAGGGTGACGTTGCAGAATCAAGAAGATTACTTCTAAACTGTGCTAACTTTGAAACAACTGTTGAAACTAAGTCTAAACCATCAGTTAAGAAAGGTGATTTCATTAAGTTGGATTCAGTTGTTGCTGAGTCCGGTGAATTAGCTCCTGTTTCAGGTAAGATTGTTGATGTTACTGCAAAATCAGTTACAATCAGAAACGGTCGTCCTTACTTAATCAGCCCTGGTACTATGTTACAGGTTGATGAAGGTTCTTTGGTACTACGTGGTGATATGCTTGCAACATTGGTATTCGAAAGAGAAAAAACAGGCGATATCGTTCAAGGTCTTCCAAGAGTAGAAGAATTGCTTGAAGCAAGAAAACCAAAAGACTGCGCTATTTTAGCAGAAGTTGACGGTGTTGCAAGAATCGAAATCGAAGATGATGTTCCTAGATTATTCTTAGAAACAGAAGCTGGCACAAGAACCGAAATCAAATTTGCAATTGATGCTAGTATCGTGGTTCAAAACGGTCAAAAGATTAAGAAAGGTCAACCTTTAACAAGCGGTCCTTTGAACCCACACGATGTTATCAGACTTTGCGGTCCTGAAGAAGCTCAACAATACTTAGTAGACGAAGTTCAACGTGTATACCGTTCACAAGGTGTAGAAATTGCAGATAAACACATTGAAATTATCGTTCGTCAGATGACTAAGAAGGTTAGAATTGTTGATTCAGGTGATACTAACTTACTTCCTGGTGAGTTGGTTGAAGTTCAAACTTTTGAAAATGAAAACAAAGCTGTTAAAGAACACGATGGTCAAGAAGCAACTTGCGAATACATGTTATTAGGTATTACAAAAGCTTCATTGAACACTGAATCATTCATTTCAGCTGCTTCATTCCAAGAAACTACAAGAATCTTGACAGAAGCTGCAGTAGACGGTAAGAAAGACTTGTTAAGAGGTTTGAAAGAAAACGTTATTATCGGTCGTTTGATTCCTGCCGGTACTGGTTTCTATCACTTGTCTTGCGCTAACGAAGAAAGAGATAAAGAAGCTCAAAAACGTGCAGCACAAAGAAATCAAGCACGCAAACCATCTGCAATTTTGGAAGAAATTGAAGGTATGTTCGGCGCACCTGATTTGCTTGTTGGTGATAACAAAAATTCTGATAATGAATAGTTGTCAGAAATATGAGTATTAAAAATCGCGGGTTAAAACAAAGTTTTAACCCGCGATTTAATTATAAAAAAATATTTTTTTAAACTTCCAACGGCTGATCTAACGAACGAATTGTCACGTTCATAGTATTTGGAAATACTTGTTGCATGTGGCTTACTAAATCGTTAGTTGAACTTACCCAGAAAATTGGTGCGGTTAATATTTTTGTGCTGTATCCGTCAACAGGCGGCATTTTAAACATTACAGGGTCATCACCGTGATGTTTTGCCAAAATGTTTTTAATTCCGCAAAGTTCTTCATACTTAACGTCGCGTTTAAGTTCCAAAGTTACAATGTTTGAATTTTCAACAGATTTAATATTGTCAATAAGAACGCTTACAGCACCTTCATCTCCACGATGTTGTACCTTACCTGTTATAACAACTTTGTTATCTTGTACAAGCAGTTCTCCAAATTCCATAAGTTTTTTGTGGAAACATACGCAATCAACTTTTCCTGTTAAATCTTCAAGCGTTATAAACCTTAAGAATTTTGAAGGGTCTTTCTTTGTAGGAATTTGTCTTGTAGCTGTAATTAAACCGCAAAGTGTCACAACTTCCTCTTCTTTTAATTCCTTAAGTTCTGCTACTCTGTGTGTCATCAAGAATGGCAATTTATCACGAATAGAGAAAAGGGGGTGTGAAGTTACGTAGAAACCCAAGAATTCTTTTTCAAACTGCTGAATTTCTTTATCTGTATACTCTGCATCACTTCCGACAAGCTGATACTGAACATTTTCAAATCCGCTATCGTCACCAAGTGAAGCAAACAAACTAACTTGTCCCATCGCTTTATCTTTGGCTTCTTTGGAAGTTATATCCAAAATGTGTTCCATATTTTCAAAAAGCTGTTTTCTGCTTTTTTCTATGTTAGAAAATGCACCTGCTTTAATTAAACCTTCTAAAGACTTTTTATTTACATATTTAGCGTCTACGCGTTTGCAGAAATCAAAAATGTTCTTGAAGTCGCCGTTTTCTTCGCGCTCTTTAATAATGGCTTCCACAACAGGCGCACCAACACCTTTAATCGCAGCCATACCGAAGCGAATATTTTCACCGTCCGGCGCGTATTCTAAATATGATTTATTAATATCAGGTGCTAAGACTTTGCTGCCAAGTCTTTGAGCTTCTTCAATGTAAAGCTGAGTTTGGTCTTTGTTATCAGCAACACTTGAAAGTAGAGCTGAAAAATATTCAACAGGATAATGAGTTTTCAAATACGCTGTTTGATAAGCTACAAACGCGTAAGCTGCTGAGTGCGACCTGTTGAAACAGTATGAAGCGAACGCTAGAATTTGGTTGAAGAGTTTTTCTGCGTCCTCTTTTTTCATGTCGTGTTTTGCAGAAGCGGCAATAAACTTACCTCGCTGCTCTTCCATCGTCTTGAGGTCTTTTTTACCCATCATACGGCGAACTTGGTCGGCTTGACCGAGCGAATAATCCGCAAGCACTTGGAACACCTGCATGATTTGTTCCTGATAAACAATTGTTCCATAAGTATCTTTTAGAACCGGCTCTAAAAGTGGGTGAGCATACGTGATTTCTTGCTTACCGTGTTTTCTGGCAACGAAATCATCAACCATGCCAGAACCCAAAGGTCCCGGACGGAACAAAGCAACTAAAGCGCCTAAATCTTCAAAAACGTCCGGCTTAAGTCGTTTAACAAGGTTCATCATACCTTGAGATTCTAACTGAAACACACCGATTGTTTCACCACGAACAAGCATGTCGTAAGTCGGTTTGTCATCAAGCGGAATGTGGTTAATATCAACATCAATTCCGCGATATTTTTTAACCATCTTACAAGTTTTTGTAATCATGGTTAAGTTTCTTAAGCCCAAGAAGTCCATCTTAAGAAGGTCTAAAACTTCTGTTGCTTCGTGCTTAGGATAACCTGTTTGAACAATACCATCCTTTGAAGGCTGAACAGGCAAAATTGTATCCAATGGTGCGTGAGAAATGATTACACCTGCTGCGTGAGTACCTGTACCGCACTTTAAGCCTTCAATTGCAACTGCCATATCAACCCAGCGTTTGAAACTGATTGTTTTACCACTCTCGGGGTTCATGATTTGGTAATCTTCATCATAAAGTTTCTTAAAATCAGATTCGCCTTCAGCTGCTACAATATCGCGAAGCCACTCTGCTTTCGGATTTGATGCTCTAGCTACATCAAGAGCAGGTTCAATTAAGCCTGTAAGCCTGTTACTTTCTGCAAACGGAACTTGCAGAACACGTCCAACACCTTTAAATGCAGCTTTTGGAGCATAAGTTGAAAATGTGATAATCTGACAAACTTTATCTTCACCATATTTTTTTGTAACGTAATCAATAACGTCACCACGCTTTTCGATACAAAAGTCGATATCAATATCGGGCATTGTGAAACGTTCAGGATTCAAAAATCTTTCGAACAACAGTTTGTGATAAATAGGGTCGATATCAGTGATTTCCAATGCATAAGCAACAACAGAACCTGCAGCTGAACCTCTACCGGGGCCGACAGGAATATCATGAGTTTTCGCAAAGTGAATAAAGTCCCACGTAATCATGAAGTATGCAGGGAAACCCATGTGATTGATAACGCCCAATTCATATTTAGCACGTTTAATAATATCTTCAGGAGGCGGATCGCCGTAACGCTTTTTTAAACCTTCAAATACAATGTGTTCCAAGTAGTTTTCAATACCTTGAATATACTTAGCTTCTTCCATAACATCCGCGGTGTTTTCGGTTTTGTTTTTCTTCTTTAATCTTTCAATAATTTTCGGGTCAACATCGTCAGAAGTAAATATAAATTTTTCGGGAACATCATAATGCGGAAGCGGTGCGTTGTGTAGTTCAATTTCTACATCACATTTGTTTGCAACTTCTTCCGTGTTTGCGCAACATTCTTCAAATGTCGCATCATCCATCCAAGAAAATGCTTGGTGCATTTCTTCTTTGGACTTAACGTAAAACTCATTATTTGGGAAGTGGAAACGCTTTTCGTCATCCTTATTTGCGTTTGTTTGCAAACATAACAAAGTATCTTGAGCGTCCGCATCCTCTTTTCTCAAATAGTGTGAGTCGTTTGTGATAATCATTTTTATGCCAAGCTCTTTGGCAATCTTCATCAAGTCAGGATTTGTGCGTTTTTGCTCTTCCATATTGTGGTCTTGAAGCTCGATATAATAATCATCTCCAAACAAATCCTGATAACGCTTTGCAACTTCTTTAGCTTGGTCGTATTCGTTTTTTAGCAAGTGTTGCAAAACTTCACCACCTAAGCAGGCAGAAGCGCAAATCAAACCTTCGTGGTACTCTTTCAATAACTCAAAATTAATACGTGGCTTGTAATAGAAGCCTTCGCACCAAGCAGTTGAAACGAGTTTAATAAGATTTTTATAACCTTTATTATCCTTTGCAATTAAAATCAAGTGGTACAAAGGATTGTTGTTACTGTCGTGGACATGAATATCACCTGAGTTTACATAAAATTCGCAGCCAATAAGCGGATTGATGCCTGCATGCTCAGCTAATTCATAAAATTCAACCGCAGAATACATTACGCCGTGGTCTGTTATCGCAATTGCAGGAAGATTGTTTTCTTGCGCGTACTTAACCAAGTCGCCGACTCTAATCATCCCATCTAATAGTGAATACTCCGAGTGAATATGTAAAGGTATAAAATTTGCCATAACTATAATTTAGCACAAGGACGTATTAAGGTTTGTAAAATTTTGAAATGAAATTCTTCATTTAAGCAAAAAAAAAGAGTCTTGAGCGACTCTAAAAACTTAATTGTGTGAAGTGTAGTATATAAATTTTGATTGTGTGTTTAATATCCTTGTATATATAAAGTATTTTTATTTTTAATAATTGTTATTAATTGAGTAAATCGTTACAAAACTTAACATCCGAATTGCTTTTTGAAAAAGAACATTAAATAACAATTAGCGAGGTAGTTTAAATGTTTATAACAAATTTATTTACACACAAATGTTCACACGATCACGTTACACCTGATAAAGACCAAGCATATTGTCCTGATTGCGGAAAATTAATCAAAAATGAGTGGTATATTACGCGTTGTGCGTGCTGTGGAGTTAAGCTTAAAGCTATGAGCAAGAAAGGCGAAATTGTTCCACAGCTTCATTATTGTTATAATTGCGGAAGTAGTGAATATAAGGTTGAAAAACTTGATGAAATCAACTTTGTTGATATAAGATTTGCGGCTTTAGTAAAACAAGTTGTTGAAAATAAGGAAAATATCTGTTCAACCACTAGATGCTGGCAAGAAAGAACAGACGTGAAACCAAAATTGCTAGTACAATACCTGTAATATCAGCAATAATTCCTGTTAAAAGCGCGTAGCGGAATTTCTTAATTCCAATTGAGCCGAAATATACAGCAAGAACATAAAATGTTGTTTCTGAACTCCCTACCATAACAGCTGCCAGTTTTGTTATATAAGCATCAGGCCCGAAGTTATTTGCTATATCAGAAAATAATCCCAAAGTCGCAGAGCCTGATAATGACCTCGTAAGCATAATTGGTACAATATCCGCAGGAATAAATCCATCGACAAAGTTTTTAATTAAATCCATTGCTCCGCAGGCTTTAAACATAGAAACGCCAACCATGATTGCTACAAGGTAAGGAATTATGGAAACTGAAACTTTAAAACCGTCTTTTGCGCCTTCTACAAACTCTTCATACACAGGAACTTTTTTAATTAACCCTGCACATAAAATTGCTAATATCATAATTGGAAGGATGTACAAAGATATTTTTTCAATCATGTTCCCTCCAAATTTTTCTAAAAATTAACGCTGTAATTATTGCAATAAAAAACGAAATTGTTGTAACTATAAGAGTCGGTAAAATTATTTCAGAAGGATTTTTTGCTCCTACTCCAACAAGAACCGCAATTACTGTTGCAGGAATAATTTGAAATCCGGCTGTATTCATACCTAAAAACATACACATACTGTCAGTTGCAGCGTCTTTGTTTTTGTTATCTTCTTGAAGCTCTTTCATTACTTTTAGTCCTATTGGGGTTGCGGCATTAGTCAAACCTAACGCATTGGCTGCAACACTCATTGTAATATCTCCGACAACTGGACTGTCTTTTTTTACATCTTTAAACAGTATTTTGGCAATAGGATTTAGCAGTTTTGATAAAACCTGAACCAAGCCTGACTTTTCTGCTATTCGCATTATACCGAGCCAAAAAGCCATTATGCCGATTAGCGAAAATGAAATTTTAACGGCAGTATTGCAGGCTGAAAGCATTGCGTTAACAACATCGTTTAAGGTGTTGTTAAATATCCCTACAATTATTGATATTGCTATTAATGCGAAAAATATATAGTTCATCGTTGAATACTAACGTGATTATCCTCTTGTGTTTGTATTTTCAAAAATTGCTCTGCCTTGGCTCAATGCAAGCATTTTTAATGAACATTCGCCTTCTGCTCTGTCCAAAACTCCGATAGAAGAAAGTCTTGCTACTACAAATTCGTTTAATTCTTCAGGCGAAATATATAATGGACAAGTATCATTGCAAACTCTGTTTTCTGCAAAAGGGCAGGTTTTTATAGAATTGTTGCTCATTATAATGCTCCTTCAAATTCTTTAATAGCTTCTTCCAATTGTTCATCACTTGGAGCTTTTCCATGCCAGCCTGCTTGGTTTTCCATAAATGAACATCCTTTGCCTTTGGTTGTATGAGCAATAATAGCGCAAGGTCTGTCAGACTGTTTTGCTTTTTCTACACCTTCATAAATTTCTTCAAAATCGTGACCGTCAATTTCCAAAACATTCCAGTTGAATGCTTTTAATTTGTCATGCAAATTATCTAAAGCCATAACGTTTTCTGTGCAGCCGTCAATTTGAAGTCTGTTTCTGTCAATAATTACGATTAGGTTATCTAATTTTCTGTGTGCAGCCTGCATAAAAGCTTCCCAGCAAGAACCTTCTTGTAATTCGCCATCACCTGTGTAAACAACAACATGCGCAGGATTATTTTTAAGTTTTAAACCTAAAGCCATACCGCAACCGATTGAAAGTCCTTGACCTAAAGAACCTGTTGAAGTTTCAACTCCCGGTACGTAGCCTTTTGCAGGGTGACCTTGAAGTTTAGTGCCGAATTTTCTAAATCCCATCAAAGCTTCTTGAGGGAACATTCCATGTTGAGCTAAAACAGAATATAGTAGTGGTGATGCGTGACCTTTTGACAAAATAAATCTGTCGCGGTTTTCAAAATCAGCAGATTTATCCCACTCCTTTGGTATGTTTAGAGATTTGTTGTATAAAACAGCCATAATATCAGCAGCTGAAAGTGAACCGCCCGGATGCCCTGATTTTGCATTATGTACCATTTTTACAATGTTTTTTCGAGTTTCGCATGCGAATTTTTTTAATTCATTTATCTCTAATTCTGTAAGCATCTAAATTTTATCCTTATAATTAATAACTTTTAACAAAAACAACGGTAATGTCGGAAAAATTCTCTTAAATCTTGATGGTTGAGAAATAGTTCTGTACAACCATTCTAAACCCAAAGTTTGGAAGATTTTTGGCGCACGTTTAACCGTACCTGACCAAACATCAAGGCTTCCACCAATTCCTACCATCAGAGCTGGATTAAGAATCTTTTTAGCGTTATAAATGAACTCTTCCTGACGAGGAGAACCGAGTGCAACCAAAATCAATTTTGGTGATTTGTTTTTTAATTCTTCATAAATCGGCGCATCTTCTTTAAAATAGCCGTTATGGAAATAAACAATATTCAAACCGTTGATTTCTTTTTGCAAATTTTCAACCGCTTTAACAACAACTTCTTCTTTAGAACCGATTACTGCGACAGGAATTCCGCTTGCAGCAGCTTCTTGAAGAAGTTTTTTGGCAAAATCAATTCCCGGAATTCGATTTGCTTTTTTGCCTGTAATTTGAAGTGCAATTTTTATTCCAACACCATCGGGAATAACCATTTCGGCTTCCTTGATTATGTTAGAAAAATTTGCATTCTTTTCAGCTTCCTGAAACATTTCAGGATTAATCGTAACAACTTGTGAAACTTTATCCCCGTCAATCAAACTTTTTGCCTTGATAATAGCTTCTTTGAACGAATAATCGTCTACATTATAACCTAGTAACTCTACACTCATATTAACATTATACTTGAAAAATAAAAAAAAGTATTTTAAAATTCTCTTATACATAAGAAAGGAGTTTTCAAAATGAAAAAATTATTATCAGTTTTAATGTTAATCGCATTGACTTCAACTTTGGCAGCATCTGCAGCTGAATCAAGATTACAAAATTATGTAGACAAAAAACTTTCTCCAATCACAACTAAGGAAAAAGAATTGAACGCTAAGGCTGAAGCTCAACAAAAAGCAAACGCTCAAAAGCAAGCAGAATTAAAAAAACAACAAGAAGCTCGTAAAGCTAAAATCGAACAACAAAAGAAAGATGCAAAAGCTAAACACGAAGCAACAAAAAACGCTATTAAATCAGAAGCTAACTATTGGAAGTCTTTGAAAAAATAGTAATTTAAAATTGTTAACTTTTGTAACAAAAGGACTCAATTGTGAAATTGAGTCCTTTTTATTTACTTTATATATATGTAAGACGTAAGTAATGAGAGTATTAAGATGGGCTACTTTACAGACATTAATAACAGTTCAAATAGAGCACAAGGTGTTGCAGAGTATAACCGTGCAAATGGTGTTAACGGTCACACAGCACTAGGTGTTATTGCTTCTCAATATGGTCCATCAATTTTTATGAGTCTTACAAACAAAATCGCATCATCTTCTGATGGTAAGGGAGGAGCTGATGATAAAAATTTATCAGTAGATGAACAAAAGAAAACACTTGAAAAGCAACTTGATAAAGCTTTAAGCGCAGTTGGAGTTGATAATGTTAATGCTATAGAAACTGCACTTTCTACTCAAACTACAAAAGTTGATAATGCTCAAAAATCAAAAGATGCATTTTATAATAATACAGATAAATATTCTACTGATATTCAAAAATTGCAAGCTCAAAAATTTACAGATGCAAACTTAACAGAAAAACAAATTTCTGAAAACAAACAACTTGATAAAGATATTAAAGCTTTGGAAAAAGAAAGAGAACAAGCTCGAAAGACTGCGGAAAAAGAATATGCAAAAGAAGTAAAAATTTTCCAAGACATGTCTGTAAATGCTGACAAAGCAAAAAATATCAATATTCAACTTCAGAATTTAAAAGCTCTTAAGGATTCTGATAAAAATAAAACGAAATATGATGTTAAACAAGAAGTAACTGATTTATCTGATTTTAATAAAGCCAGAGAAAAATTCTTGAAAAAGCCAAGTAAAGAAACTGCAATAGCTTTGGATGAAGCTTTCAAATCAGTTGATAGCGAAAAAACAATAGAAGCATATAATAAATATTTAAAAGTTTCTGTTGAACGTTGGAAAAGTATGAATAATTAATTTTTAACCCCATCTTACATCTTACAAAACTTTTAGCTCGCATTTGCGAGCTTTTTTTTGTTGTGATAAAAAGTTATTATGAGCGATAAACAACAATTGAGAAAATGGGCAAAAAGTTTTGGTAAATTAAGAGAAGATGCAAGTAATAAGCTTGTACAGAAACTTATTGAAACCGATGAGTACAAGCACGCAAAAAATATCATGCTTTTTTATCCGATAAAGAATGAAGTTAACTTGTTAGAGCTTTTGCAAGATGATTCCAAAATATTTTTCTTACCAAAAATTGACGGAAAAAATCTTTTGTGTTGTGAATATAAAAACGGTGACATTCTCTGTGAATCTTGCTTTAAGACGCTTGAACCTACAAGTAAACCGATTGATAAAAATATTATTGATTTAGTAATAGTACCGGCACTCTGTTGTGATAAAAATAATTTCAGATTAGGATATGGCGGCGGTTTTTATGATAGATTTTTAGCAGATTATAAAGGCAAAACCGTTGTCTGTTTACCTAAAGAACTGGTTGTTGATACAATTTATCCTGATAAATTTGATATAGCGGTTGATAATATAGTTATTGTATAGATGTATTTTGTTAACGTAACGTTTTTGCAATTTCTGCCTGAATAGTATTTGCTCTTGTTATATATTTTGAAAGCTTTACATACTTATCGCCTGCTTCACCGTAAGGCGTTTGCATTGTCATAAGTTCATCCACGCTCTTATTTATGTTTTCCAATTTAGCAAGAGATTTTCGCAATTCTAATACTGAAGAAAACTTCTTCGGCAGTTTTGCAATAATTGCATCAGAAAACATTCCAAACAACTTTCTCATTCCGCCAAATTGTTCTTTAACTTTTGGTGAAAGCAAGTTTGTAATTCCACCTGAAATTTTTGCAGATAGGCTTGTGTCATTATAAATTTCAATAAGCCCTTCCAAATCTTCTTGCAATTGCTTTTTACGATTAAAAAGCTGTTCGACTTTGTTAAAATCTCTAACATCCTTCGCCATGCGGATTTGGTTATCAATATCTTTAAGTTCGTCTTCTGTTTTTGAAATCTTATACTCAAGCTTAAAAATTTCATCTGTGACATCTTTATAAGCGTCTTCTTTCAAAATATTGTAATCATAATCATTTAGGCGTCTTTGAGGTTCTGTTTGATTGGCAAAAGAATGAATATCTTCAGGCTGCAAGAAAAAATTATCTTCATCCTGCAACTTGTTTCCAAAAGGATTTTCATTATTGTTTACAAACATATCTCCACTCATAAAAAAATTATACTATTAAAGATAATTTTCTTCAATTTTTTGTTTCATTATTAACGCCGGATAATAGTCGGGAATAAGCTGCAAACACTCATTTACATGAAAATAAGCTTTTTCAAAATCGTGAACTTTCAAATAATAACGCATAAGCATAAAATGTAATTCTGCATCATTGTAATAAATATCTTTTGATTTTTGCATATAATTAAAAGCAGCTGACAGCAAATTATTTTCAAACATCACGCGCGCTGCAAATTTGTAGCTTTCTTGATTTATATCCGCAAAAATATCTAATGCGCCCAGCAATTGTTCTATGTAATCCAGTTTTTCGTTTTTAAGTAAAAAATCCAAATCTATTTCCAAAAAATTTCTTATCTGAAAATAAGTTGGAAAAATCTCCATATAACCTTCGAGAATTGAAACCAAAATTGTTCCCCAAATCCCGCGCGGATTGTCAATCTTGGAAAAGATTACTTTTGCTGAAGATAAATCATTGTTAAGAAGGCATAAATAAGCATGCTCCAACGAATTTGGAATAATTTTTATATCAGAGCAGTTAGGATAAAAAAAGAAAATTCTTCCTTTGCTAAAATTAACCATTCTTTTTGTTTATTCTTATTGAATTTTTCTTGTTTTTATTTTCGTCAACCACAAGTTCTTCATCTTCACTTGGAGCGCTCGCAGACTTATCGTTGAATGAAGTTCCGCCTTTAATAAGATCGGAAACTGAGTCGACAGAAGACACATTGGTATTCTTGCCAATCAAGTTAGCAAGTTTAATTTGCAGATAAATTTCTTCCCTGTAAATTTTAACATCTTTATCAGCTTTAATTGCAACTTTGCAGACGCCATTCTTTGCTTCGACAATAGTTATTTCAATATTGTCGTTTATCATTATTTTTTGACCATTTTTTCTAGTAATAACGAGCATTTTATTCCTTAAAAATTCTTAATTTTCTTTAAACATAGGGTAACTGATATCATAGCCGGAGCCTGATAGTACAACTTGAGCAGCACTTTGATTATCCAAGTTAAAAATCAAAGGCGCTAACAAATTGATAGTCGTACCTTTTGGATTATCTTGCGGGATTGAAGTTATATTCATAACAAGCAAGCTTTCCACATTCTTGATATCTAAAGTTTCTACTATGTTGTCAGGCAAATCTATTGTGTAGTCTAAATTCAGAGCTGATACCGATATTATCGGGAAAGCTAATGCTGGATCTTCAATTGATTGAAGCCATTTGAACAAAGTATCTTTGTTTGGATCAAGTATAATAAATTTGTGCAGCATATCAAATCCGATGATAGGCATTACAAAGTTAAAAATGCGTTTTTCTTCGATTTCTATTTCACCAAATCTAGCTGTGTTTAATTTCATTCCTTAACTTTCTTAAAAACCTACTGACATTTGATTTGTCAATAATGATTGTATCACTTGAGGGCTTAGAGAAGAATTTCCGCTTCCCATAAGCATATTTAACATTGCATTGTTGCTGTTAGTTTCGTTGTTGCCTGTTAGCAATGACATTTCATTAACATTGTTATTTAAAACATCACTTAAGCCTGCTCTTTGCAAAACTCTTAAAGCTGCAACAATTTCATCATTTGTTGGAACTTCACTTGAAAAATCTTTGTAATCTCTAAATTTTTGAGGTGTAACATCATTACTTCTGTTCATTTCTCTCATCAAGTTTTCAATTTTTTGTTTTTCATATTCGCTTCTTGCTTTATCAGAGAATCCTGATCCAAAACGGCTTTGAATAAATCTATCCTCTGCTGATTCTGCTGATTCTTCATGGCACTTATCAGGTGTTTCTAAACAAGTTTTGCCCTTTGTTGCGTAACGTCCGAGTTGTCCGTTTGGAGATAGGCTGATAACTTTTTCATAATTAGCTATTGCTTCATCTTGTTTTCCGATTTGAGCGGAAGTCATTGCTAAATAATAGTAAGCAACGGCATTAGACGGATCCTTTTTCACAATATTGTTAAAAGCTATGTAACTTTGTGAATAGTTACCTGCTTTATATAATCTGATTGCGTTAGCTAATGTTGAATTTGATGTTGCTGTTTTTGCACTGGCAAAATTCATTGTTGATGCGCAAATTATAGCTGTCATTAAAACCAAAATATACTTTTTCATAATAACCCTTCTTATTCTAATTACCTTAAGTATACACTTTCTCAATTAAACTTGGTATACACCATGTAATTGAATTATACACTATTTTTTTAATGATAACAAGATTAAGTGTCAAGTAAAAATGTAAAATTTTAAGATATAGATACTCGCAGGTGTTTAAAATTCTTTATTATTTCTACTCTCTATGCTATAATCTAGACCATGAAAAGAAAAATTTTAATTATTGGAAACGGTGCTAAAGAATACGCTTTGGCTAAAAAACTATCAGAAAAATATGGCATATTTGTAACCCCTGCAAGCGATGCGATAAAAGAATTTGCTACTTGTCTTGATATAAAAGAAGACGCATCAGCTGAAATTTTAGAATTTGTGATGGAAAACGATATTGATTTAACAATACCCGTTTCTTTAAAAGCTTTGAAATCTGATATTGTAGAATTATTCAATCAAAACAATCAGGTTATATTTGCACCGGTTAAAAATGCGTGTAAACTTGTGTTTGACAAGGCTTTAGCTAAGAAAATTTTATACAAATTGCGCATACCGACTCCAAAATTCGGGATTTTTGAAAAACAAAACATGGTAATAGATTACATTAAAAATCTGAAAAATCCGTTTGTAATTAAAACCGATGATTCAAACAGCGCAACTGTTTTTACAAATACTCAAACTGCTAAAACATTTATTGATTCTTTATTTATAGAAAAAAATAAGCGTGTGATTATTGAAGACTATATCTACGGCACACCGTTTTCTTTCTATACAATAACTGATGGCTATAAAGCTTTGCCAATAGGTTCTTCAATTACTTATAAGCACTCTTTGGAAGGCGATGGCGGGCAACTCACAAGCGGAATGGGAGCGTGTGCTCCAAACTATAAACTTACGCTTGAGCAAGAATACTACCTGATGGACAACGTAATCTATCCAACGCTTGATTATTGCGAAATCGAAGGCAACCCATATTTGGGTATTCTTGGTGTGAACGGCATTTTGACGGAAGATGGAAGAATTTTTGTTTTAGGTTGGCAATCATTTATGCAGGATTGTGACGCAACTGCAGTTTTAGATATTTTGGACGAAGATTTGTATGAATTGTTTAAATCTTGTGTTGTGGGTTCTTTCAGCGATGAAATAGAAGGAATTAATTTGTTCAACAAATACGCTTCATCATTAGTTTTAACTTGCAAAAACAAAGAAAACACAGAAAATGTGATTCTTGGTTTAGACAATTTAGATGAAGAAACAAAAATTACGTTCTATCCGGGTGTAAATAAGAATAAATATTTAGAATTTGAAGCCGATTATGGTGCAAATATTATATTAACGACTTCAAGTGTAACTGCGTCTAAAGCGGTTGAAAAAATGTATATTGAAGCCGAAGATATTGAATTTAAGGGAAAATCTTTCCGCAGGGATATTTGCAAATTTAAAATTTAACTTTACAAAACTTCACAATTGAGAATAAAAAAGGCAATTTTTTAAATCTGAAATACTTTATATATATGTAATCAGTAAATAAAGTATACAGAGGATAAAAATAAGGAGTACCAATTATGGCAAGAGTATTAATTTCAATGCCTGAAAGCTTTTTGGGCAAGATTGATGAAGTAGCTGAAAACGAAAGCAGATCACGTTCTGAACTTATTCGTGAAGCACTTAGAAGCTACATCACAAGATCACAAGTTCGTCAAAATACTTTAGCAGATAAGAATGCAAGAATTCTTGAGGCGCTACTAGATTAGAGGCAGGAAATGGGGAACACTCCCCCGCGAGGGAATTTAGGGATTAATAGGAATACATAAACACGAGAAAACACGAGAAGAAATTAAGAACAGAGTAAATTTAAAAAGAAAAACAACCATAGGAATTCTAAGTAGAATTCCTTTTTTTTGTATTTATGCTGGCACTTTATAAAGTGCCGACATATAATTTTGATTAACCTGCCGTCAAAGAGAAAATATCGTAGATTTCCTGATCTGAAAGTTCTGTAATAATCTTTTCACCTTCGTAAACTGCCAAATCTGCAAGTTCTTTTTTTGACTTCAACATTTCGTCAATTTTTTCTTCAAAGGTTCCGAGTGTAATAAGTCTGTGAACCATAACGTTCTTTTCTTGACCGATACGATACGTTCTATCTGTCGCCTGATCTTCAACCGCCGGATTCCACCACAAGTCATAGTGGATAACGTTTGTTGCGCTTGTCAAGTTCAAACCTGTACCACCTGCTTTAAGTGAAAGTATCATAATCTTTCTATCATCATTTGTTTGGAAATCTTCAATCAACTTTTCACGCTGAGGAACGGTTAAAGAACCATGGAAAAATGATGGTTCTGAACCGCATTCTTCAATCAAAATCTTAGTCAACAAATCGCCCATTTCTTTATATTGAGTGAAAATAAGCGTTTTTTCGTTGTTGCCCAAAATACTTTGAACCAATGAAACGCATTTTTCAGCCTTACCTGAAAGCTCCTTAGAAGTTTCGCCGCTCTTTAAGAATTGGTAAGGGTGGTTGCAAATCTGTTTAAGCGCAGTTATAAGTTTGAATATATTTCCACGTCTGTTAACACCTGTAAATCCGCTGATTTTTTCCATCATTTCGTTAAGCGTTTTTTCATATAAAATAGCTTGAGATTTAGCCAAATAGCAGTAATCGTTCATTACCATTTTATCAGGCAAATCAGAAATTACGTGTTTATCGGTTTTCAAACGTCTTAAAACGAACGGAGAAACTGAAAGCTTAAGCTTAGAAGCTCTTGTTTTTTCCTTAAATCTTTCAATAGGTACTGCGTAACTCTTTTGGAATTCTTTCAATGAGCCTAAATAACCTTTGTTGATGAAGTCGAAAATACTCCAAAGCTCTGTCAAGCGGTTTTCAACAGGAGTACCTGTCATCGCGATTTTGATATCTGATTTTAATGATTTAATCGCCAAAGTTTGCGCTGTATCAGGGGTTTTGATGTTTTGAGCTTCATCTACAACAATCATGCCCCAAGTATTTTTCTTCATTTCTTCAACATCAATTCTCATGATTGCGTAAGTCGTAAGAATTACATCGCATTTCAAATCAAGTTTTCTATCCATGCCATGGTAAGTCGCTGTTTTTAGAGAAGGTGCAAACAGTTGCAATTCCTTCATCCAGTTACCCATCAAGGTTGTAGGACAAATTACAAGTACGGGGTTTTTGATTTTCTTTTCTTCTTTTAGTTTAAGAATCAAGCTGATAACCTGAATTGTTTTACCTAACCCCATATCGTCAGCCATACAGCATCCAAAACCTTTTGAAACGTTTGTCCAAAGCCATTTCAGACCTGTCATTTGATATGCTCTCAAGTCCCCCTTCAAGCCTTCTGGCTGAGTAACTTCAACAGGTTTTGCAAAATCCTTGATAACGTTTGCATAAGCTTCGTCATAATTGAAGTCGTAATTTTGAAGTTGACCTGACATAGAAGCATGAATAAGTTCAAGTCTTGTCATTTTCTTGTGGTTTGCGTTTTGGATTTGTTCAACAAGTTTCAAACCTTCGGCTTTGTCAACCAAAATGTATTTGCCGTTATATTGAATTAACCCGTTGCTTTTGTTAACAAGTTTGTTGAATTCTTCCAAAGAAATCTTTTCATCACCCAAAGAGATTTCATAAGTGAAATCAAGAATATCATCAAGAGAAATCGCACTGCTTGAAACAGTATTGAAGATATTCATCAAATCGTCTGAGCGAGAAGCTTTAACTCTTGCGTTAATTGAAGCACGAGGAATAATGATATTAGTCAATTCTTCCGGCAAGATTACGTCAATTTGTGCTTTTTGTAAATAATAAGCAGTTTGAGCGATAATCTTATAAACTTCATTCAAGTTCAAAGTTAGAGCCAGTTTATCTTCATCCTCAAACAAAGTTTCAAGTTCAGGCATGTATCTAACAGCATAATTAAGCTGCTTTTCAATAATTTTGGATATATCAGCCGTATCCAAACCCCAAATTTCATCCTCGTGATAAAGTTCATCAAGAAGAATAGTTTCGTCAGTTTTTCTATTCTTGATATGGATTTTGAGTTCAAACTGATCATCGCTAACTTTATTAACCTTGAAGAACGGTATCAAATCGTATTTACCCAAATACAATTCATCAAACCATTGCGCGAAGTTTTCGGCAAGGTCTTTGCCTTTCATCAAGCATCTTTGTTCCAAATCCTTAATCATGTAATGACCTGATTTGATGTCTTTGAAGCGGTAAGCTTTGATTCCCAAGAATTTGTAAACAAGGTAATTTAAGTATTCTCTAACAAATCTTTCGACAAAATCTTTTGGCTTATCGCCTTTTATGAACAAGTTTTCAGGAAGATTTGTTTCAAGTTCGTTAATAATTTTTGCAGACTCTTTATTAGAAATAATCGGTTCATATACGATTCTGAAAGAACCGCCTGATGCGCCTTCTTTTCTGTGTACAGTCGGTATAAAATACAATTTTTCAATAAGCTTCATTACAAAGTGGGTAAGCTTGTTGAAGTATGCAAAAGTTTGAGTAAGTGAAGAAAAATCAACAACTTCACCAAAACCGCCAAAATAGTCTAAAACCAAATCAAGTGGCATAATATAACCGATTTGACCGTTGACTTCTTTCGAAGAAAATCTAAACATTGAGCCTTTAGATTTCAGATAAAACTGGAAATTGTTTGTAGGCGTTACAAAGAATGACAACTTAGGATTAGTTGCTGTGCCGTCGTTTATAAGCAAGAAATCAGTGTTTCTTACAGGCGAATTTGGAGAAAGAAAAATTCCTTCAAATTCATCTTCAACAAGCTGATAAATCAAACTCAACGTGTAACGGAAATCCTTGTTTTTGAATCCATTTGGGTTTTCACTCAAATTGTAAAAGAATTCGTCTACATTGTTTTTCTTTAGTGATAAATCTATATCTAATGGTTTAACGTTATTTTCTTCGGTCATTGTAATTTCTCAATATAATTATGTAGTTAAAGAGTTTATAAGTTGAATAGCTGAAAGGTTGAAAGGTTGAAAGGTTCTTTAATTTCGCTAACGCTCAAAATACTTATTAGGTTATAATGAACTATTCAACCTTTTCTCTTTTCACTTAATCAAACTATCGCAATCCATTTCAGCAGGTTTTTCAATACCCATCAACTGCAATACAGTTGGTGCAACATTGCATAAAGCACCGTCATTTTTAAGCTCAAGACCTTCAGGTCCGTTGATTACAACGAACGGAACTTCATTTGTTGTGTGTGCTGTGTGTGGTTTGCCTGTTTTTTCGTTGAACATTACTTCTGCGTTACCGTGGTCAGCTGTAAGTAACATTACAACGCCGTTTTCTTTACATTTTTGAGCAATTTTACCAACGCATTCGTCAACAACTTTGCAAGCCTTTTCAGCTGCTTCAAGAACGCCTGTATGACCAACCATATCAGGGTTAGCAAAGTTTACAAGAACAAAGCCGTATTCAGGATTTGCAACTGCTTCCAATACGTTTTCACAAACTTCAGGTGCGCTCATTTCAGGCTGCATATCATAAGTTGCAACCTTAGGAGAAGCTACAAGCTTTCTTGTTTCGTGAGGTTGAGGTTCATCAATACCACCGTTGAAGAAGAATGTAACGTGTGCGTATTTTTCAGTTTCAGCAGTTCTGAATTGGTGAACGCCGTTAGCTTCCAATACGTCGCCCAAAATGTTTACAAGCTTAGTTTTAGGGAATGCAACAGGGAAAGTGAATGTTGCTTCGTAGCTTGTCATTGTGCAGTAGTAAATATTGTTTAAAACTTTCTTTCTTCCAAAACCGTCAAAATCTTTGAAGTTAATAGCTTTGGTGATTTCTCTTGCTCTATCTGGTCTGTAGTTGAAGAATATTATTGCATCATTATCGTGAATTCTGCTTTCATTTACTTCTGCTTCAGTGCCGATAGCTGTTGGAAGAACGAATTCATCCGTTACGCCTTCCTCGTAAGATTTTTTAACAGCTTCACAAGCAGTTGCTGCGTGGTTGCCTTCGCCTAATAACAAGCAGTTGTAACCTTTTTCAACTCTATCCCAACGGTTATCTCTGTCCATAATGTAATATCTGCCGATAACTGTTGCAACTTTTGGCAAGTTGTATTTTTTCAATTCATCTTCAACCGTTTGCAAGTATGTGCAAGCGCTTGAAGGCGGTGTGTCACGACCGTCTAAGAATGCGTGCACATAAACTTTTGTAAGACCTTCATTAGCTGCAAGCTTGATTAAAGCTAACACGTGGTCAAGTGATGAGTGAACACCGCCTGTTGAAACCAAACCGTAGATGTGAAGTGAAGAATTGTTCTTTTTAGCATGGTTGATTGCTTCCAAGAATTTTTCGTTCTTGAAGAATGAACCGTCTTTAATCGCTCTGTTGATTTTTGACAAATCTTGGTAAACAACTCTACCTGCACCTAAGTTCAAGTGACCAACCTCACTGTTGCCCATTTGACCTTCAGGAAGTCCAACGTATTCGCCATCAGCATGAATTCTGATTGACGGATTGTCTTTTATAAGTTCAGGAACATTTACAGGATGTGAAAGTTTTGTAGCATCATATTTTTCAGCACCTGTTGAAATTCCCCAACCATCCATAATACATAATAAAACTCTATTTTTCATATCAAAATTTCTCCTCTATAAAGTCTTTTTAACCTAATAAGTTTATGACAAAAGCAGGGGAATGTAAAGAGGACGAAAATTCTACAAAACTGTGAGCATTTACATAGCGTATAGACGAAAAAAAATTGCGCTTGGCGCGATTCGGTACAAAGCACGACCAATCCCTCAAAAAGGGGACTCTCTAGCTGGTGAGCTACAATAATGCTTGCGCTTAACTCAAAAAATAGACAATAAAAAATTGCGCTTGGCGCGATTCGAACGCGCGACCTATCCCTTAAAAGGGGAGTGCTCTAC
>CAZYWC010000027.1:4623-27207 GCA_964651125.1 uncultured Vampirovibrio sp. | reverse complement strand
CGGCGGCGAGTTCATCCTCAAGCGCCCCGTGAGCAAGAACGCGACGTGCATATTCAAAACGGACTACACGAAGGGCTACGTGATCAACGGGGGCCGGTTCGTCTGCGATGGGGACAGCCTTTTCGGCTCGACGAAGATCGGGGCGCGGGGCGAGGTTTTCTACGAGTCTACTGTAAAGCTCGTGCGCGGCGAGTTCACGGCATCGGAAATGACGAGCTGGAAGGGCGAGGTCCACCCGCTCGCCGACTTCGCCACCGACGGCTCTGTCGCGAACGACGAGACGCATGACGGATACTACGGCGTCAAGGTCGAGGGCGAGACGGACTACAAGTGGACTGGAGCCATCGTCGAGGGAATCCCGTATCGCGTCGTCGTCCCCTACGACGACGCAGACATCGCAGACCTGTGCGTGAAGCAGTGCGGCGACACGGTGTTCGTCACCCACCAGTCCTATCCACCCGCGAAGTTCTGGTTCGACGAAAACGGGCAGCACCACTACGAGGAGCTCGTGTTCGACAACGCCGAATGGGATCCACCCGTCATCGAGTCGGCGGTGTTCGACGGGCAGGAGCCGAAGCCAGTCGATCCTCCTACCAACGATGCCTCCAACTGCCCGGGCTGGCTGACGAACACGCAGAAGCAGGAGCGTTCCGAGTTCTACAAGAACGCACAGGCTAAGGGCACGATGACTGGCGCGGGCTTCAGCGGCAACGAGGCCGAGTCGGAGGACGACGGCACGATGAACAAAGCCTGCACCTACAACGCGACGGTCGTCGAGAAGGACGAGACGAGCGGCAAGAAGGTCACGCACACCTACGCGATCTCGTTCACGAAGACCGTCACGAAGGAGGTGACGACGCAGTACACGGACGGAGTGGCGTCGGGCAGTAAGACCAAAACGATCACCACCACGGGAACGGCCAAGAACGACGCAAGCGCTGCGGTCGTCGTAGTGCCGAGGACGATCAAGTACGTCGCGACATACGTGAAGGACGGGCGAGAGTCTCTGCCATCAACTCCGGTTCTCATCGACTACGAGATGCCGTGGGCAAACAACGCCGTCGTGAACATCACGATCGCGAAGGGCAAGAACAGCGAGGATCCCGACTATTACAATCTCTACAAGGACAACGGCAGTGGATACGGCCTTGTCGCAACGACGAACGATGCGAGCGCACTCGGAGGCACGTCGGCCAAAATCGACCGATACGGCACCTACGTCCCCGTGACGAGCAAGACGAACGGCATTGATCTCGTGAGCGTGGCAGAATACGAGAGCAAGAAGGGCTGGGCGGCAGGGACGGTCGCGAAGAAACTCGCATCGGCGCCAGTCGGCTACTACAGCACGTCGACCAGTGGAGAGGTCGGGATCGTCATTCCCAAGTCGATGGGAGAGTTCACGCTAACGCCACCGTCTGGAGCTCGCTTCATTCAGTTCGCGCTCGACGCCCGCGTGATCGACGGCATCACCGGGAACACGATGCTCGTGTTCTCGCAAGTCGCCATTCGAGTGACTATAAACTTCACGCGGGGAGGCAAGGAGGGCAGTGCGTCGTCGGTGTTCTATCCCGACGTGACGACGATCCACGGCGCGTATGCCGCTACGCTCGGCGTCCCGAAGGTCATGTGCTCGCTCGGCAGCGAGACCTACGTCACGTCGAAAGGAGCTGACATCCTCGCGCTGAACGCGGGGATCGGCGACACCGCTGACATCCTCAACGAATGCGTGAGGGATGTCGTCATCCCCAACCCGCTTTGCGGACATGAGGAAGTGTCTATCAAGGACATCAAGATCAGTTTCGACTACGGATATCCTTGGGAGACATACAAAGAATACCGCCACCAGGGCGCGATCCGCGCAATCCGATTCCTCTCGAAGACGCCGAGGGCTATCGACAACAAGACGTGGAAAACAACATACAACGGATACACGACGAGCAGCAACAACGCAATCACCGTCGTGACAGGGACTGACAGCGACGGCAACAAGATCGAAGTCGCCTACGGATATTCTTCGGACGGCACGTCCAATGTCGGCGGCAACCTGCAGGACGACTACATAAACCCGGACATGAGCGTCACGCCGCCCGTCGCGCCGAGAGAGCCACGCTTCGCGGCCGTCGGCGACTTCCCGCGCACCATCGGCCTCCACGACCAGAGGCTCATCCTCGCGTCCACGACGTCCTCGCCGTCGACAGTCTGGTTCAGCCGCATATCGGACTTCTACTCGTTCGAGCCGCACGAATCGGTGCGCGAGGACGACGCGATGGAGCTGACTCTCGCCGCGACAGAGCTGCCAAACATCAACCACATCGTGGACGGACGCGAGATGCTCCTCTTGACGGACGGAGGAGAATGGACGGTCTCGCCCGTGACGGGGAACGCGCTCACCTACAAGACGACGCAGATGAAGCTGCAGTCGTCAGTCGGGAGCGACCTCAAGTTGCAGCCAATCTCCATCGCGGAGGAGACCGTGTTTGGCGAGAGCGGGGCTTGCGGCCTCCGAGCCATCGCATACAACTACGGCTCCGACTCCTACAAGTCGAGCAACCTCACGCTCCCCGCCCAGAGCCTGTTCCTTGGCAACCGCATCGTCTCGATGTGCTACAAGCAGCACCCGGACAGCATCATCGAGTGCGTCCTCGCGGACGGTAGGATCGCGACCCTCGTATACGACAAGGAGAACGACGTGCTTGCGTGGAGCGTCCACGATTTTGGGGACGGATGGCTCGCGAGGCAGGTGGCGTCGCCGAAGAGCCTCTCCAACGGCACGACCGAGACGGCGATTCTCGTCGAGAACGCGAGCGGCAAATGGCAGATGTGGAAGGTGCGCGACGACGACCAGACCATGACGGCGAAGTCGCAGGTCGTCCTCGACGGTCTCCACGAAGAGTCCTACGAGACGCCCGCCGACGGCGAGGTCTCCGTCCCGCTCGGCGACGGCACCTACGCGCACGGCATCCCCGTCGTCTCGGAGATGGTCACGGTTCGCCCCGAGCCGAAGCAGGGCGACACCCTGCAGATGGAGCTGAAGAACGCGACCGAGTGCGAGGTGCGCGTCGCGAACGGATCGACGTTCGAGATGAAGCCCTACGCAGCGAAGGACGGCTGGCGTGAAACGGTGATCGAGCCGGAGCGCGACGGCACGAAGGTGACGCTCTGCGACGCCGACGCGAAGCGGATCATGACGGGCATGAACACTCGGGACGGGCGCATCCACCTTCGCCACACCGCGCCGTGGCCGATCAGCGTCCTGTCGGTCAGCACGACCTACCAGGTGGAATACGAGAACGGAGGCGCGAAATGACCGAGGCGACTTTCCCGAGAGGCGTGACGCTGACCCGCGCCACGCAGGATGACATCGACCGCGTGACGGCGAACTTCCGCGACGGCGACCGCAGGACGATCGAGGTCGGCGGGGGACAGACCGACCGCGTCGAGGACTTCGAGCGGTGCTGGGTCGTCAAGGCGGCAGACGGCGCAGACCTCGGCTACCTCGGCGTGATGGTCATGCCCGACCGCTCGTGCATGAGCCGCGAGCGCGGGATCTGCTTCATGTCCGCGAAAGGCGCGAACTCCCACAAGATCGCGTTCGTCGCCGCGTCAAAGCCCGTATTCCGCTACGCCGCGACGTGCTGCCCGCCGTGGGTGGACACGTTCCTCTCATGGCCGATAGAGTCCTACGCCGCATCGGTGCGGTGGCAGACACGCGTCCTCGGCTTTAGGTTCGTCCGTCGCATTCCCGCAGGGAACGACGCATACATCCTCCTCAAAACCACCAGAAAGGAACTCATCTAATGGCAATGGCAGCCGCAACGCTCGGCCTCATGGCCGCAGCAACCGGGTACTCGATGTACTCGAACTACCAGCAGGGCAAGGAGAACGCCGCCAACATCCAGGCGCAAGCGCAGCTGCAGGCGAAGCAGATTCAGCAGAACGCCGCGCAACAGGCGCAGCAGCTCGCGCTCCAGGCCGAGCAGATCAACCAACAGGCCGACAACGCGAACCGGGCGGCGTCGCAGTCGCTCCTCGAGGCGGGCAACCAGAAATTCAAGGCCGACGAGGAGATGCGGCAGGGAGAGATCGCGCAGGAGCGCGCGAACCTCGAGCAGCTCAAGGGCGAGCGCGAGGCCAGCAAGCGGTCGATGCAGCTCGCGCAGGAGATCGGCTCACAGTACGCGAACTTCGCCGCGAACGGCATCGCCGTGGACGCTTCCCCGACCGACACCGTCGGCGCGGTCATCAAGTCGAGCGCCGCCGAGGGACAGGCCGACATCTCCACCATCCTCGAGAACGCGAGGATGAACCAGTGGACTTACGAAGAGCAGAAGCGCTCGATGCAGAGAAGCGCGCTCGGCTCGCTCATGGGCGCGAACAACGCCGTCCTACGGGCGCAGGGGCAGACGGACGCGGCCGCCGACTACCACAAGTCCGCCGCATCCTACGTCGGCGCGGCGAACCAGACCATCGCGAACGGGAACCAGGCGGCGAAGGACACGCTCGCCTACGGCGAGGCGGCGGCGAAGGCCGCGAAGAGCGCTGGGCGTCGGGCCATGTGGGGCAGCCTCCTGCAGGGCGGGGCGTCGATGGCGGGCTACGCCGACAAGAAGTGGGGGAATTGACCTATGGGAGTCATCAGCATCACCAGGAGGCGCGAGACACTCGGCAACATCGGCGGCACGTCGATGGCGCACGGCGTCACGGACACGGACGCGCACGGACGCAGGGCGGTGACGAGCGGGGCGTACGCCCGCACCTTCTCGCCCCACTACTACGCGAAGCACGGATGGGCGGGAGACGACGGCATCGCGAAGGGCATCGGCGGCTTCGCGGCGGTCGCGGCGGGTATCTCGATCCGCGAGGACGAGCGCGAGAGCGACGAGCTCGTGCGCAAGACCATCGACCAGCTCGACCGCATCGACCGCGACGAGCGCGTGTTCACGTCCGACGAGCTCGGCGAGGACTCGCAGTACCGCTACCTCCTCGGAGACGCGGACGCGGACGGCAACTACGTCAACGCGCAGAAGCGAGGGCTCCGCCTCCGCACGGGCGCGGGGACTCGGAGGCTCGTCGAGGAGACCGACCAGACCTTCGCGGACACCTTCACGAAGGTCGCGGAGGAACTCGGCGCGTCCGACAAGGCCAAGACGAACGCCCGCGAGCGGCTCTTCAACTATCAGCAGGGGCGCGTCAAGTACGCCTTCGACACCCAGGCGAGCGAATACCGCAGGATGGAGGTGCAGGGCGCGAAAGACCAGCTGACCGCGTTCACCTCGGCCTACCTGTCGGGCAACGAGGACGTCCTCGGCGACGTGTTCGAGGCGCGTGAGAAGCTCGGCATCCTCGAGGGCAAGACTGACGAGCAGAGGCGGCTCGACGCGACGACGCTCGCGCAGGGCATCGCCACGGCCACCTTCGAGAACTGGGAGGCGGAGGCGGAGAACAGCGCAGACCCCGACGCGGTCAAGGCGGCGTGGGACGAGCGGCGCAAGGCGTTCGCGACCGAGGACGGCAAGAAGCCCGAAGACCCTCTCCTCGCCACCGCCTACGACAACGGCCTCGACAAGGACGGCGAGAAGAAGGTGCTCGCCGCGTTCGACAGGTGCGCGAAGCGCTCGGTCGCCACCGCGAGATACAACAAGGTGCGGCAGGACGAGCAGGTGCGCGACGGGCTCGTCGCCAAGGAGGCCGCGCTGTTCAAGGATGCGGACGGCAATGTGAAGATTCCCAACCCCGAGAACCCGGAGGAGGTCAAGGCCGACATGGCCACCAAGGCGATCAAGTACGGCGACCTCGCGAACGAGGCCGAGGCGGCGGGGAACTACCAGCTCGCGCTCGCCTACCGCAAGACCTCGCAGACCCTGCAGAAGGGGCTCTACGGCTACATGAGCGACCTCGACAAGGCGCAGAAGGCGGCGGCATACGACCGGACGCGCGCGGAGTTCGACCTCGGCGGCTACGTGGACGAGAACGGCGACTTCCGCGAGGAGAGCGTGTGGGAGCGACAGGAGCGGGCGCAGAAGATGTTCAACGAGGGGCGGCTCACCTACACGCAGTACGCGACCCTCATGTCGAAGACCAAGCCCGAGGTGGACGAGGACTTCTCGTGGCTTCGCGCCCAGGTGCTCGACTACGCGAAGAAGATCATTCCCGCCGCGCTCCGCTACAACGCGAAGCGGCAGACGTTCGAGGTGAACCCGACCAAGGACGTGCGCGGCTCGACCGAGGCGGGCGTCGAGTGGAAGGTCTACGGCGGCGAGCAGGAGGCGACATACGCCAACTTCGCCACCGCGCTGAACGACACGGCGACGTGGATGAAGCAGAACAAGAAGTCCCGCGAGGATGGATGGGAATACTTCCTCAAGCTCACCGACGGCGACGCGAGAGACGCGAGCCAGAGGAACATCGACGAGAAACTCAACTTCGAGAGACAGGTCAACGACGACTACATGAAAGCGAGAAAGGTCAACGCGAAATGAACGGCGAAGTGAACGGACTGAACGAGAACGCCCTTGCGACGCCCACCATCGGGTCGCAGACCATCGCGACGCTCAACGCGCCGCAGACGACCGCGCCATGGGAGAAGCCCGCCGAGGCGGAAGACCCGTTCGCCGCACAGGCGAAGAAAGCAGAGGAGGCGCGGACTGCGGCTCTGCTTAAGGCGGCGAACGACCAGCAGGATCGCGAAGTCCTCCGCTTCCTGCTCTCGCCCGAGGCCGAGGACGACGACCTCGCGTTCAAGACCCTCGACGCATACTCGCAGAACAGGTGGGGCGTCTCCGCGACGCACGGCGATATGTGGACTTCCGACCGACAGCCGTTCAAGGACGCGAAACTCTACCGCGACAAGATGGTCGGCTTCCTCATGCGAGGATACGAGGGCTTCGCATCGCCCGAATACAACGAATGGCAGAGAGCCAAGGAGAAGGGCGACCGAGCCGCGATGATGAAACTCGCGGGCGTGGACGCGCACAACTTCGACTACTCGATGGGCGGCTACCTCGCGGGCGGCGTCGCAGGAGGCGGAACAAGCAAGACGGACGCCGAGATCGACGAGGAGCTGAAGGACTACGACGCGAAGATGTCGGGGCAGAACTTCGTCGGGATGTTCCGCGTCTACGACGACGCGAAGCACTTCACCGACGAGGAGCGCGACTTCATCATGTCCGCCGTCAAGGGCGGCGAGGGGCTGCCCGCCGACAAGGCCGCCTCGTTCGAGAAGTACTGCTACGAGAACCCAGACCGCGCCGCGTTCGTCTGCAGCCTCATCGACGCGTCCCGCAAGAAAGGGGCGAGGTGGTGGCGCGACAACGTGGCGAACCCGCTCGTGAACGGCGTCGTCATGTTCCACGACGGCCTCGAGGCGATGGAGAGCGACACGGACGAATACGCCCGCGTCCTCCGCGACGAGATGCGCCGGGAGCGGCAGAAGGACGGCAAGTTCTACTGGAACGACGCGGAGCGCGGAGAATACGAGCGGCTCAAGGCCGACGCGGAGCGCAAGTGGGGCGAGGGGACGCAGAACCGCACCGTCGCGCTCTCGATGGCGGAGGAGAGCGTGGACGCGAAGTGCGCGATGCGCCGAGCCGAGGAAGCCCTTCCGAGGGAGCTGCGCAACGAGCGGCGGCGCGCCCGCATCCTCGCCCGCGAGGCGACGCGCTATCGCCCGACGTGGGAGTACGACGGCTTCAGCAAGGCGGTCGAGGGCGTGTTCTCAACCCTTCCCTACATGGCAGTCACGGCGGTGCCCTACCTCGGCTTCGCGCTGAACGTCGCGCAGCAGATGGGCAACACCCGTGACGAGCTGATCCGAGAGGGCGCAGACCCCGACGAGTCTGTCGGCCTCCAGTTCGTGAGCGCGCTCGTCTGGGCGGCCACCGAGAAACTTCAATACGAGGGTCTGTTCAACAAGTCGTTCACAAACATCCGGCGCAAGCAGTTCTTCACGGACGTGATGCGCACGGCGTGGAAGGACGGCAAGATCAAGAAGATCGGCAATGCCGTCCTCCACGGGTCGAAGGAGGCGGCGCTCACGACGCTCTTCGAGTCCCTGCAGGAAGGTGCGCAGGGATTGGTCGAGGGAGCGACGAACGCCTACCTCCTCGACACGGCGAAGGGCGTCCCGCTCGAGAAGCGCATCGTCGACACGATCAGCAAGGGCACGGAGCAGGGCTACGAGGACTTCGTGGGTTCGCTTGGAACGATGGGCATCCTCGGCTCGATCGGCGCGGCGCACAAGTTCAGCCGCGAGAACCGCAACGCGGTGGACACGAACGACCTCCTCGAATACGCCGCGACGCAGAACCGCGCCATGAACGTCTTCAAGAACGCGACGATGCAGCCCGACGGAGAGGATGCCGACGCGGGCGCGATGTCCGAGGGCGTGGCGCGCATGAAGGGCGAGTGCCTCGACATCGTGCGGAAGCACAAGGAGGACGGCTCCGGCTTCCTCGCCGCGATGGACGAGATACGCGAGAAGTACGAACTCGACGAGAACGAGGCGCGGACGGTCGCGGACTACCTCGACCTCCGCGAGAACCTCATCGACAGCGCGAGGAACGCCGACAGCGACGCGCAGATGGAGATGATCGCGAGGATGGGCGGCCTCTACCGCGTCGGCGACGACACCACCCTCGACCCAGTCGATATCTTCCGCGTCATCAACCCGAACATCGCCGTCGAGGAGGCCGAGCTGACGCTCCCCTACGAGATGGCCGAGCAAGGCGACAGGGCGGCCGAGCCGAGGCCGTCGGACGCGAGCGGGAAGGTCGCGGCGGTCCAGTCCGAGATCGACGCGCTCGAGGAGCAGAGGAAGAACGCGCCGAACGCGAAGGAGAAGCACCGCCTCCACAAGGCGATCTCCAAGGCGCGGGAGCGTCTGCGCGAGGCAAGGCGCGAGGGCGCGAAGGAAGACCGTAGGCAGGTCTCGCGCAAGGTCCTGCGCGTCACCATCCCCGTCGGCGACGGCGGCGAGAGGCGCGTCGTCAACATCGAGTACATCCGCAAGGCGCCCAACATCAACACCCACGCCTACGCCACCTCGGTCGCGGAGGCGATGCGCGGCATGGTCGGCGCAGACCGTGGCGACGGCACGACCGTCGCGGACGGACGCGGGATGGGCGTCGAGGAGTTCAAGGCTCTTCCGACGGACGAGAAGATGGCGGTCGCCGTCACGCCCGAGCAGTATCTCGCGATGACCCCGGAGGAGCGTCAGCGTTACGTCGAGCGCGAATACGGCATCTACGAGAGCGGCCACTACCAGGTCTACGACGAGAATGGCAAGAAGGTCTTCAGCGCGGAGGGCGCGATCCGCCTCTCCCGCGCCGTCATGGGCGGCAAGTGGACTGGCGGCAACCGCACCATCGTCCACGAATACGGACACGCAGTCGTGCGCCTCATGCGCGACCTCGGCCTCGTCACGGACGAGCAGACGCAGACGATGCGCACCCTCTTCGGCGACCCCGACGCCGCCGTGGACGAACTGTGGAACGAGGAGGCGATGACCGAGGCGTTCGTCGAATACCTCCGTGGCAAGTACGACTTCCGCCGACTCACCCCCGCCGAGCGCAAGGCCGCGCAGGGATGGTTCGCGAACCTGTGGGACACGATCAAGGCTTGCGTCGGCATCGGCACGGGCGAAATCCCCGACGCGCCAGTCGAGCGCACCGCCCGCGAACAGGCGATGGACGCGGCGTTCGAGGGACTGAGGAACGGCGACCTCAAGGGGCTCCCCGCCCTCGCGGGCATCGAGAAGGACGAGAAGAAGCCCGACGCGGGAGAGAACCCGTCGCAGAAGCCCGCAGATGGCGAGGCGAAGGTGGAGAAGGAGAACGACACCCCCGACGCGCCGAAGCCCGCAGAGGGCAAGGAAATCACCGAAACGGCGAAGCCGTCCGAAGGGCAGAAGAATCAGCCGGGGACGAAGCCGACCCTGACCAAGCCGACCGCTCCCACGCCGACCGCAAAGACCAAGGCGGGGAAGGACGTCCCAGACCGCGACGCGGAGGAGGCCTACAAGCGCGGGTTCGCGGACGCGATGGCGCAGATCGCCTCCAATCCCGGCGGCGTGGCGGCGAACGTCCCGCAGAGGACTGGAACGCACTTCACGGTCAACACCCCCGACTACGAGATGAGCGTCGAGGCCGAGGCGATGTGGGTTCCGCTCGCGTCGCTCGTCGAGTCCACAGACGACCAGGAGGTGCAGATGCGCGACCGCTCCCGCGAGGCGACGGACGTGCAGATCCACAACAAGACCCGCAAGGGCAAGTTCAAGGCCATCGCGCTCTTCCCCGGAACAAGGAGCGACGACGGAGCGCCCATCGTCGGCGGCGGATGCCGCATCATCAGCGGACACGGGCGCAAGCGGATGCTCGAGACCCTGCTGAAGGAGGGCAGATACGGCGAATACCTCGACGGCATCAACGCAGAATGCGCACGTCGCGGCATGGCGCCCGCGCCCGAGGGGATGGAGAACCCCGTCCTCGTCCTCCGCGTGACGAGCGGCCTCGAGACGCGAGACGACCTCGTGAAGTTCGCCGACAAGTCGAACAAGACGGGCATCCTCGAGATGTCCGCCGCCGAGAACGCCAAGAACGACATCAAGGCGATCACCCCGCAGCTGATGAGCCTCTACTCGCCCGACGCGAGCGGCAACCTCCTCGCGGCAAGCAACCGACCCTTCATGGCCGCGTTCTTGAAAGCCATCGGCTCGACAGGGCTGACCAACGCTGACGGAACGCCGACCGCCGAGGCCGCCCTGCGGGCGCAGAGAGCCTTGATGACGGCGGTGTTCGGCAAGGACGACCGCGTCCGCGCCCTCGTGCAGAACCTCCTCGAACGCAGTTCGGAGCTGTCGCTCGGCTCGCTCCTCAACTCGCTCATGAAGGAGGCGGGGCGCCTCATCTCCATGAAGAACAAGCGCGGGTCGTTCGACATCGTCAACGACGTGAGCGTCGCGGCCGGGCTCTACGTGTCCTACAGAGCCGAGGCATCGACGCAGAAGTACCCCGTCACGTTCGCCGAATGGCTTGGCACCCAGAGTCTCTTTGGCGACAATGCGACGCAGATGCAGAAAGCCCTCGCGCTCCTCCTCGAGTCGGGTCGGTTCGGCTCGACCCTCTCGAAATACTCCGACCTCGTCGCGGAGCAGGAGACGGACGACCAAGGGCTTCTCGGCGGCATCGTCGAGAAGCGCACCCCGCTTCAGCTCCTCGGCTACGCCGAGCGAGCCACCCTGCCGCTTGCCGAGGGGCTGACCGAGGCGAAGACGGACGCGGACTACGCCGAGGCGCCCGTCACCCCGCACCCCGACAGCGAGGTCGCGAAGTCTGCGGTAGTCGCCGAGCCGATCGTGCAGGAAGAGGACGCGAAGCCCGAACCCGCGCCCGCAGAGCCGACGAAGGAAGAGACGAAGCCGGAGAAGCCCGCGCCCGCCCCAGACCCCGTGGCGGTCGCGGAGGACATGGTTCTCGCCGACGCGAGGCGCGAGCCGTTCGTCCCGAAGCCCGTGGCGAAGCAGACCCTCGCGCCCGCGAAGCTCGAGGAGCGCGTGACATTGACGCGACCGAACGGAGCGACCAAGGAGCTGCCCGGCGGCGCGTGGAACCACCTCCGGCAGGGATTCGAGTGGGGCAAGGTCGTGCCGAAGTCCCCGCAGAACGCGCGCGGACGCGGGCTGTGGGCGACGTCATACCCGTGGGGCGCGGCGGACAGGCAGAGCCGCGACTCCCTGCTGAAGAAGTGGGGCGGCAGATGCCCGAAGTACATGGGCAACAAGAACGCGATGACCACACGCACGGTCATGGCGGTCTACGACCAGATGTCGCCCGAGGAACGCGCCCACTACGAGGTCGTGAACGACTGCTTCGGCGGCGGCGGGTGCTGGGGCTTGACCCTCGCCATGACGTGCTTCCCGAACGCGAGGACGCTCAACGTCAACGAGTTCGAGGAGGGGCGTCTCCAGAAGATCCGCGTCCTGCAGACCTTCGACGGACGCATGAAGGAGAGCCTCGAGGCGTTCCTCGCGAGAACCGACCTCGTGGAGAAGGCCAGGAAGGTGGTGCTCGTCTCCGCAGACGGCAAGGAGAAGAAGGCGACGTGGAACGGACAGGACTGCCGCGACCGCACCTTCGCCGCCGCAAAGGAGTTCGTCGGCGAGCTGACCGAGGACGAGCGCGGCCTCCTCTTCGCGCTCCTCGACAATATGCAGTCGAGGATGCAGTTCGGCGCGGGCGACCTCGTGGACGGCAGGTACAGCTTCGACGAGATGGTCAAGACCGCCGTCGAGAACCTGTCCGCCGAGGCGGTCAAGGCCACCGAGATGGCGGACGCGTTCAAGTCGCGGGGCGGCTCGATCAACTACGTCGCGGGAGACGCGAAGCAGACCGCCGACTTCGGGCGCGGCTTCGCCGTCCCGCACGGAGACAACGTCGTCTCGGTCTGCGACCCGCCCTACTACCGCACGACCGGATACACCGACGGCGGCAAGTCCACGGTCGGCCTCGAGAAGAACCCGAGCGGATGGGGATACGAGGACACGCGGGATATGCTGAACGCGCTCGTTGACTTGGGCGACGCATTAGTGTATACTGACGAGGCATGGTGGCTGAACTCCAACTACGAGGCGCGGACGGACGAGGGAGACCTCGTCGCGGGCGAACTCTTCGGCGGGGCGTTCGGCCCGACTTCGACCTACGCCCGCGAGAACGCGGTGCTGCAGGACATCATCAACTCGCTCGACCACTTCGACGTGGCGGGCGGCGTCGCCTCCCGCCAGGAGGTCTTGGGAATACACCATGGACACAGCAATGACCACCAATCAGCAGATGGCGCGGTTCTTCGCGCTCCAGACGATGCCGCAGGGGGCGGACTGCCCGCTGACGGAGGACGAGTTCACGGACGTGATGACGAAGCCGTGGGCGCAGTGGACGGAGGAGACGCAGCGCAAGATGGAGCCGCACATGGGCAAGATGCTCAAGGCGACGGACGAGGCCGAGGAGGCCAAGAAAGCGCAACAGCCCCCGCAAGAGTAGACGCGGGCACGGCGGCTCTCGCGCGCGAGGTGCTGACGCGGGCTCTCGCCGAGGACATCCGGAGGGAGCGTCCCGAGCTGACCCCCGCAGTCGCGGAGGCCGCCGCACGGCACTCCGTCCGCGCCCTCTACGCGAGGGAACGCGCAACCCCCGACGCAGTCGACCGCGACGGCGACGGAGCGCAAAGGGGCGAGAGGCACAGCCTCATCATCGGGCGCATGGGCGCGGCTCGCCTCGGCGGCGACGTCGACCGCAACCTCGCCATCGCCAAGCGGATGCTGAACGCCAAGGAGAAATATGTCTCGGAGGCCTCGAACACGGAAGAGGCGTGGAATGCGCTGTCCCGCGACGAGAAGCTGAAGATCGCGCTCGCTACCGGATGGGAGGTCGGCGCGGACGGAGACTGGCGTCACGAATGGCGCGGCGTAGACCGCAACGCCATACGCGACGGCCTCTACCAGAGCGTCCTCGACCTCTACAAGGAATACGAGGACTCGCCCGCCGAATACATCCCCACCAAACTCGGCAAGTTCCTCACGAAGGACGCGCTCGCGGCATACCCGCGCCTCGCCGAAGCGGACGTGCGCTTCATGCGCACGGACGGCAAGGGCTACGACGGAAGGGCGAACGGCGAGACGATCTCGATCTACCCGTCCGCCCTCGACAGCGGAGCGGACGGCTTCATCGAAGTCCTCGAGCACGAAACCCAGCACCTCGTTCAGTACATCGAGGGATTCGCGCGCGGCTCGAACGCCGAATACGAGGAGAGCCTCTACCGCAAGATCGACACCGGCATCCCGACGAGCGACGAGCAGTACGAAGCCGAGCACGAAGCTGCCGTCGCCATGTCCGAACTGCGCGGAGCAGTCGCCACGTTCCTCACCCCCTACGTCGAGCGTGTCCTCAAGGAATGGCACGGCGTCACGACGGGCGGAAGATACGACTACAAGGGAACGGACTACGCCGACGGAGGCTTCAATATCGGCGAGCGCGACATCAACGACCGCGATGACGTCACGTGGGGAATCCGCGACCGCATCATCGAGGAGATCGAGGACGGCGAGTGGGGCTCCATCATCGCCCCCGACGAATACTTCGACCGCAACTCGGTGCGCACCATCCTCGAGCGCCTCGGCCTCTACGAGGTCGCGGACATCGTGGAGCTCGGCGACGAGACGAGCGCGTCGGGAGACGAATTCGTCAACGAGTTCAACGACGGCGTCGGAGACGCCTTGACCAAGGCCGTGAGGTCGGCGAAGTGGCGCGACCAGGTGAACTACGACTACCGCGTCCTTCCCGCCTTGGCGGGGCGCGAGAACTACAACCGAGTCGCGGGCGAAGTCGAAGCGAGGAACGCATCCGAGCGCGACTACGACCTCTCGCAGGGCACGGGGCTGATGCTCGCCGACACGGAGGACGTGCCGAGGGATCAGCAGATCATCCGCCACTCGGTGCACGTGGGATGGCGGCCGGACTTCCCGAGGGCGGTGTGCATGACCACGCGCGCCTCGCTGATGGCGAAGCACGGCGACGACTTCCGCAAGGCCAAGGCGGGAGACCGTGAGGCGGCGGCGAGGCTCGTCGAGGCGGTCTCGAAGCCCGACAAGATCAAGGCTCTCGTCGCGGCGCACCCGAACGCGAGCATCGTCTGCCCCGTCCACGCGGAGGAGGCGACGGGGCGCAACAAGATCCCCGTCATGTTCGCCCAGTACATCGCGAGCGTCGCGGGCGTCGAATGCGACGACAGGATCGTGCAGACCGTCCGCGCCAACCACACGGGATCGAACGCCGCGCACCGCCTCTTCGTCTCGCCGGAGTTCGACGGCGAGGTCAAGAAGGGCGCGGAGTACATCCTCGTGGACGACCACATCACGCAGGGCGGCACGGTGAACGCGCTCCGCGACCACATCGAGAGCCACGGCGGCAAGGTCGTCGCCGTCGCCTCGTTGACTTTGTCGCAGGGAAGTAGTATACTTGCGCCCAACAAGGAGACGATAGATGCAGTTAGAAGGAAACACGAAGGAATCGACCAGACCCTCCGGGACATCGGCGTCGCCGACAGCCTCGAGTGCCTCACCCAGAGCGAGTGCAGATACCTCGCGTCCCTATCGCCTGACGGCCTCCGAGATCGCATCGCTGCATCAAGACCTGAAGGAGACGGTGGCCTGGGCGAAGAAGCGGTTCGCGAAGCGGTAGCCCCCGCGAACGAGCGGCGGCTCTCCCCCGTCAACGAGGCCATTCGGCATTCGCTCTTCATCGGGCGGCCGCAGACGGACTACGACGGCGGAGCGAGGCAGGCGACGTGGGAGGAGGCGGTCTTCCTCTTCCACGACAAGTTCAAAGGCCGCAACACGGACGAGGCGCGAGCCTACATCTACGCCAAGACCGGATGGTGGCGCGGCGCGGACAGGATGTGGCGCGTCGAGATCCCCAACCCGACGGCGAAGACGCGGAGAGCCAAGAAGAAGATCCATCCGTCGATGCCCGCGAACTGGGGCGTCGTGAACGGCCTCTACGTGAACCGCGACGCGGCGGAATACTTCTGCAAGCTCACCGACATGGTGAACCTCCCGGAGGAACTCGTCAAGGCCTACCCCATCATCGAGAGCATCGGCATCCTCATCATGGACGGCGACAGCGACGACATGGTCGGCAAGGCTGGCTACTGGAACGGCACCGGAACGATCGCGCTCTCGTGGGACAACGTGAAGTGGTTCAACGACGAGCCGTCGAGCGTCCCGAACGACGAGGGCGTCAAGACGATCACGCACGAACTCCAACACGCGATCCAAGACAACGCGGCATTCGGGAGCGGCGCGTCCTGGACGTCGCACGGCAAGAAAAACTACGTGCGCTCGTCCGGGGAGGTCGAGGCGAGGAACGCCGAACGCCGCCGCACGGACGTCGTGAACGAGGACGGCGACGCGCTGATCTACTCCGACCTCGCGAACGGGCAGGGCGGCGAGGCCGTCCGCAAGGACGCGGTGCGCATCGGTGAAGCCCCGTGGCAGACCGAGGACGTGCCGACTGAGGCGCAAGTCCTCACGCGATGGGACGCCAAGAGAGGTGCGTTCACGGTAGACCAGAAGGGCAAGGTAGTCCCGAGACAGGCGGTGAAGGTGACGCGCAACTACTCGCTCTCCACCCTCGCCGTCGGCTACCTCGCGCAACGCGAGATGTCGGGCAAGCCCGTCAGCGTCGAGGACGCGGACAAGGTGCTGAAGAACCTCGGCGTGACGAAGGACATCGACGCGCCGACAGCCCTCGCCAAGGCCAAGAAGCTCGCGACCGAGAACAAGGACGCGCTCAAGGCGATGGCCGAGAAGCAGCGCCCCGAGCTCGTCGAAGCCCTCGCCAAGGCGGGGATGAAGCAGGAGATGACCGAGACGATGGACGCGCTCATCGCGGGCACGGCGAAGAAGGTGGACCCCGAGGTCGGGCGTCGCCTCCAGAAGGCCGTGACCGACCGCGAGACGCGAGCGCTGATGGCCGCGAAGGGCTTCACCGCCGCGCAGCTGATCGCGCAATGCCCCATCGACCTCGCCAAGGGCTTGCTCGCCGTCGCCGAATACGAGCGGACGCCGGAGGAGAAGGCGCGTCTCGAGGAGGCGCGGAAGAAGCGCGAGGAGGAGCGGGCGAAGGCGATGGCCGAGGACGACCGCACCGACGAGGAGATGCTCGCCGATGTGGACGACCCCACGGTGCACGACCCCACGCCCGACGAGCTCGCGCTCTTCAACGAGCTGATGGACGCCGCCCGCTTCGCCGAGGAGGCGAGGAAGGGCGAGGAGGAGCGCAAGCGTCGCGCAATCGAGCGGCGCAAGGCCGAGGAGGCGAAGCGCAAGGCCGAGGAGAACGGCGAGGACGCCGGGGACGATGGCGCGGGAGACGGCGATGGAGACGAGCCGATGGAGGGCTTGCCCGCCGACTACGTGCGCCGCATCGCCCCGATCTTCGAGGACGCAGACCTCTTCGCGCAGTTCGTCGTGCAGTGGGTCGGGCGAGAGACGATGAAGAAGCATCCCGAGCTGCCCACCACGGCGGAGATGTGGAAGTCGCCCGTCGCGATCCGCGAGCTGAAGCAGACGGCGACCAACATACTGCGCCGCCTCGCGAAGGACGCGCTCGGAAGCCCCGCGCTGAACCACGCGAGGAACTTCGCAGACCACGCCATCAACGAGCTCGAGAGCGACGCGGAGTGCAAGACGTTCAACAACGTGCGCCGCCAGATCGCCTACATCTACGACGCGATCCACAACGACGCGCTCCGCATGACGCGCCGTCAGCTCGTCGACCGCCTCGTCAACGGGTGGAAGGAGAAGGGCGAGACGCACCCCGGCATCGTGCAGCTCGCGGGCGCGAAGGGAAGGTTCTCGGCCACCACCGAGGAGTTCCAGAGGAAGATCGACGGACGCACCGAGATGTGGGCGCGGACGGTCAAGCGGCTCGTCTACATGAGCGAGGCGAAGCTGGAGGCCTACATGGAGGAGCGGGAGAGGATCGTGAACGCGAACCCGACCGCCGAAGACCTCCGAGACGCGCCGAGCGCCGACAAGGTGCGGCAGGCCGCCGACGAACTCGTCCTCGCGAGGAAGTACGGCGGGCTCGTGCGGCAGATGCCGGGCGCGATCGCCGACGCGACCGACGAGATCATGACCCTGCTGAACGGGCGTCTGCAGGAGTTCGAGCAACGCCGCCTCGAGCGCGAGGAGCGCAACGACAAGGTGAAGAACGCCATCATCGCCGCCGTCATGGCGGGCAAAGCCCCCGCCGCGCACGGCGATAAGAGCAGGGCGGTCAAGTTCGTCGAGTCGTTCCAGGGCAACGTCGCCCTCGAGATGCAGAACCTCATCCGCTACTGCAAGGACGAAGGGCTGCGGCAAGCCGCGCTCGAGGCCATCGAGGAGCTGCAGATCGCCATCACCGAGGGCGGCACGGACTACCGCAACGAGCTGTGCAAGTGCCGCGAGGAGGTCAACGACGGCCTCACGGCGTCCTACGGCGACGCGGTGAAGGGCATCAACCACCTCAAGGAGCCGCTCCCGCCGGAAGTCGCGGGCGCGATCTTCGGGCAGGACAGGGCGATGACCCCGACCTACGGACATCTGCTCCAACTCTACGCCTCGACGATTCAGCAGGACTACGCCGAGAACGCGAAGACCTACGGGCGCGACAAGCAGCTCGAGCTGATGGAGCAGACCCTCACGGACGGAGACAAGGCGTTCCACGCCTGGGCGGTGGACTGGTACAAGGCGAACCGCGCCACCCTCTCGACGGCGGTCGAGGCGGTGACGGGCGTCCCCGTGACAAGCCCCGACCCGCTCTACTGCCCCGTGAAGGTGGAGAGACAGCGCGACGGCTTCGCCGCCGAGGTCGTGGCTTGGTCGCCGATCCCGCGCGCCCTCTCGAAGCGCATCCCGCACGGCCTCGACTTCAAGGAGAGCGCGAACTTCCTCGACGTCCTCCTCGAGGAGGTCGAGGTGCGGTCGCAGACCATCGGCTACTCCGCGCTCGGCATCATGCTCCGCGACACCCTCGCGAGCCGGGAGGTGCAGGACGCGGTGAGGCGCAACGTGGGCGCGGCGGACATGGCCGCCGTGACCGACCACCTCCGCGACATCGTGGCGGGAGAGGCGGGCAAGGACAAGGACAGAACGCTCGACCTGCTCAACACCGCCCGCAAGTGGATGGCGAGGTTCGCGATCAGCGGCAACCTGTCCTCGGCGATGGCACAGCCCGCGTCCATCCCCGTGTGGGCGAACGTGATGCTCGGCGGCGAGTCGCTCGGCTTCAAGCGCGTCTTCAAGTACATGGTGAACGTGGACAAGGACGCGATCCGCGAGCTGATCCAGAGCGGCGGCGCGAGGGCGAGATACGACCTCGGGTGGAGCGAGGAGGTGCAGAACGTCATCCTCAACCCGAGCCGCAACCGAATCCTCCGAGCCGTGGAGAAGGTCTACGACAAGGGGATGCTCGTCTCGCAGCTCGCCGACCGATGCTCCTCCCTGTGGATCGCGCAGGGCTTCTACCGCGACGCCAAGGCGCGCTTCCTCGCGAGAGGCGAGACGGAGGCCGAGGCGAAGCGCAAGGCTCTCGCGCTGACGTGGGCGAACGTCGAGGCGACACAGCAGACCGGACGCACGGAATACATGAACCGGGCGCAACGCGGCAGCTCCAAGATCGCCAAGGCGCTCTTCCAGTTCCGCACGGCGCAGCTCCTCTCGAACAACTACCTCATCCAGGCGTTGCGCGAGGCCAAGGCGGGAACGCCGGGCGCGAAGGGTCGGCTCGCCCGCGCCCTCGCCGTGAACGCGGTCGTGGTGCCCGCCTACCTCACCCTCGCACACGCGCTGTGGGCGTTCCTCATGGGCGACGAGCCGCCGGAGGACGACGAGAGCAGGTGGCCGACGCTCGCCAAGGAGATGCTGTGGTCGATGTGCGAGAACACGGTCGCCCCGCTCTTCGTGGTGAACACCCTCGCCGAGGCAGGCGTGAAGCCGCTCCTCGGCCAGCAGACCTACGGCACGTCGAGCGGCATCCCCGCCATCGACTCCACGGCGCGGCTCATACAGCACGGGAGCAAGGCCGTGACGGACGCGACGAAGTGGGCGACGCAGAACATCGGCGTGTTCGAGTGGGAGAAGGAGGTCACCACCGACAAGGTGATGGAAGACCTGACCCGCCTCGCCCGCGACCTCCTCGCTCCCGTCCGCCACGGCACGAAACTCTACAAGAACCGCATCAAGGAGGAGGACTGAAGATGAGACGCAAGACGGAGAAGAAGCCGAGGAAGCCCGGAACGCCCCTCGAGAACCCCGTGGCCGAGAGGTACGCGGGGCAGAGGGCGATGGGCTTGAGCCAGGCGGCGGCGTTGCGACAGGCAGACCCTCGGTGCAAGAGGCGCAAGCCGCAGTCGGTAGACCAGATGGCGAGCCGTATGGAGGCAAACCCCGACGTCAAGGCGAGAACCGCCGAGATCAACAGCGACCTCCTCCACTCGAGCGACGCCTACCTCACCAAGGCGCAGCTCGCGGAACTCGTCACGGATGAACTGCGCACGATGGCGCGGGAGCCGGGCGGGCTTTCGGCGGCGGCGAGCCTCGTGGACAAGTACTGCAAGATGTTCGGGTTCTACGAAGCGGAGAAGAAGGAGGTCAAGTTAGGATGCGTGGACGAGCAGACGCGGAACGAGAAGATTGCGAAACTCCTTGGAAACCTGTGACTTGACGAAACTTGACGCAGAAAAACCTTGACAGACGAGCGGAGAACGGGTATACTGCCCCCCGTTCGCGCGCCCGCCCGACGCGGAACTAGACCGACTGCATGGCCGAGATCGCCGCACGGAGCTCGGGGAGGTGCTTCGAGTGGTCGTAGTGCGCCGCCATGCCAAGGTTCGTCCACCCGCCGAGACGCCGAGCCGCGTCGTCCGAGACGCCCGCGTCCGCAAGACGGGTGCGGAAGGTGTGCCGCCACGAATGGAACGTGAACGCCGGAGACGAAAGCCCCGCCTTCGCGAGGACGGCCGAGAACGGCGGCGAGAACATCGCGGGATAGGCCGCGCAATGGTCGGGCAAGACCGCGCCCGACCGCTTGGCGGGGGGCGTGAGGCACAGCGCGTCGTAGAGAGGATCGGCAATCGGGAGCAGAACCGAGACGCCGTGACGAGCCGTCTTGCCGGGCGTGACCGCAATCGTCCGCGCCGAGAGGTCGATGCAAGCCCAGTCGAGCCGAGCCACGTCTCCGTAGCGCAGACCCGTCCAACGCGAGATCGTCGAGGCGAGCCACCACCCGTGGCCGACCTCCTTCGCGGCGGCGAGGACGCGAGCCTCCTCCTCGACCGAGAAGGGGGAGCGAGAGACGGACGAGCCGTCCTTGTCGGGGATCGCCGCCTTCCACGGATTGTGGACGCCGGGGCGGATCTGCCCGACGGCCTCCCACACGGACGAGAGCATCGAGGCGAGGTCGCGCACGGTCTTGTTGGTGCGGCCAGCCGAGCGGACGGACGCGACGTAGGCGCGGGAGACGGACACGTCCACGTCGTCCATCGTGCGACACTTGCGCCCCTCCGCCCACGCGACGAAGCGGGCGACCGAGTTGCGGCGGTAGGCGAGCGCGTGACGAGAGAGAACCTTGCCCTTGCCCTGCATCCAGTCGTCGTAGACCGCCCAGACCGAGGAGAGCGCGAGCGCGTCCTCGCGGGGCTTGTCGGCGTAGATCGCCTCGAGGATGCCCTCGACCACCGACCGCTTGGGCTTCACGTCGCGGGCGAGGCGGAACGCCTCGAAGACGGCCTGGGCCTTCGCCTTGTCGGCGAAGCCGAAGCCCGTGTTCTTGCGGACGCGCTCGCGACGCGTCCTCCACTCGAACCACCACTTGCCGTGATGAAAATAGATCGCCATGATGCCTCCGTTCCTACCTCATTCCCACCCGCGCATTTGCCGTTTCCCGCGTTTTCCTTGGGAATTTGAGGGAAACGGAGGGAGCCGAGGGTCGGATTCGAACGCGGAGCGCGGGGCGAACGCGGCGAATATCAAGCGTTCTCGGCGGCATGGACGCCATAGACCGAGGACAAGTTCCCTCCGGAATCCTACCGGGGAGAGAGGCCGAAAGCCGCGTCGGCGGCGCGTCGGAAGTGTCGGTGCGTTTTCTCATGACGGCGCGTAGTATACCATAGAAAAGGGCGGCGCGGGAAAGCGCAGAAAAAAAAATTAAAAAATCTTCACTTTCCCCCTTGACGGCGGACGCACACCTGTGGTATACTTCGCAACTGAAAACCCCGCAATAGGGAGAATGACAATGACAAGGCAAGACAACAGACACGGCAAGCACAGCGAAGACCAGACGCGCATACACTTCTGGTTGAGCAAGGAGATGAAGCAGCTTGCCCAATACCTCGCGGCCACCGACGAAGTGACCATGACCGAACTTGCGATAGAGGGCATCACCAACAGGGCGATGCGCAGGGGACTGCTTGAGAAGGACGGCTCGATCAAGGCGAGCGTCCGCGCCGAGATGGTCGCCCTCGGCAACCTCCTCCGCGAACGCGCACAGGCGAAGCGCAAGGCGCGGATCAGCGCACGGCTTGAACTGGCAATGAACCCCAGCAAGGAAAACAAGGAAAACAACAAATGAGCAAGAACGAAAAGACCATCCTCAACACAATGGCCAACCGCCTCGGCGTGTCGGTCGAAATGCTCGCGCAGAGAGCCGAGCGCATCTGCTATCGCCGCAAGGCGGACGCACACCACACGGCACGGAGCGCGGCGAAGCGCACCGCACGAAAGTCTGCCTAAAAGGCGGACGCACACCCCGAAAGGAAACTTGACCATGAGCGATTGCAGTAGCCCGCGAGAGCGCGAAGACGGTTCCGATTACGCGGCGGCAGACGTGTCGGCGCATACGGCTCGTGCCGTCCTGCAGCCCCAGACCGACAGGGCAGATACCATAGCGGTGACAGCCCGGAGAGACGGGCATTACTTGAACGAAAGGAGAACCAAGATGAAAGCGAACGAAGTGAAGGTGGTCGTGCCGCTCGACGCGGACACGGCGGCGG
>CAZYWC010000027.1:0-4523 GCA_964651125.1 uncultured Vampirovibrio sp. | reverse complement strand
ATGAAAGCGAACGAAGTGAAGGTGGTCGTGCCGCTCGACGCGGACACGGCGGCGGCTCTGCGGATGTGCGCGGAGGACAGCGGGCGGTGCATGGGGCGCGAGGCGGCGAACGTGATCCGCCGCGCGCTCGCCCGCAAGGTCGCGCTGATGCGCGAGGGCGTCCGCGAGACGGAGCGGGACAACGGAGACGGGACGATCACCCGCTACCGCACGAACGGAGGTGCGCGATGAAGCGCGAGGACATCAGCCAGGTGGCGAGCATCCTCGACCGCATCGTGCAGGACAGGGCGACGCGGATCGAGACGGTCGGCAAGGCGGCGGTCGTCCTCGCGCTCACGCCGGAGTGGGCGCGGGCGGCGGAGCTGCGGGCGCTCTACGGCCTCCCGAAGGAGACGCTCCGGGGGATGGTGATGGCGGGGAAGATCTGCGCGAAGAAGTGCGACCCGACCCTGCGCCGCTCGGCCACCCTCTACCGCGTGAGCGACGTGCGCGAGGCGGTCGAGGAGCTGCCCGACTACCGCGAGTGGATGCTTGCGGAGGAGCGCAAGGCGAAGAAGGAAGCCAAGGCCAAGGCGGGGAAGGAGGCGGCGAAATGACACACGCGGACTTCAGACCCCTCCCGAAGATGCCGAGCCTCGACGAATACGACCGCGAGGTCAAGCGGAGGCTCTGGGCGCGTAGGCGGCGCGTCCTCGCGCTGATCTTCCTCAACCCGCTCACGGTGATGATCGCGACGATCTGCGCCCTCGCGGCGATCCTCACGATCCTCGGCGCGGAGCCGGACTTCTAGACCGACAAGGCCGAATAACCTTCAGCTTGTGAACTTGTAAACATGGGGCGACGCCCGCGAACCCCGGGAAAGCATCGGGCAGACAAGGACAAAGACATGAAAGACACCAACAAAGACACCACCACCCAGGCGCGGAAACGCTGCGTCGAGAGCATCCCGACGAAGAAGCTGAAGCCCGCGTCGTGGAACACGCACAGCAAGTCGAAGCGCGGAGACGCGGACTTCGAGGGGCTGATCCAGAGCCTCCGCTCGGTCGGCCTCCTTCAGCGCCCGACGGTGAGGGCGAAGGAGGACGGCGGCTACGAGATCGTGGACGGCCACCGCCGGATCGAGGCGGCGAGGGCGATGCACATGAAGACGGTCGAGTGCGACGTGTGGTACGGTCTCGGAGACGCGGAGGCGCAGGTGATGACCGCGACGGCGAACCTCCAGAGGCTCGAGAACGACCCGCTCCTCGAGGCGGAGCTCATCGAGAAGATGCGCAAGGACGGCAAGACCTTCGCGTGGATCGCGGCGCAGCTCGGCAAGACGGAGTCCTACGTGACGCGCAGGGCGCGGCTGACGAGCCTCACGCCGACGTGGCGCGAGGTCTTCCGCCGGACGACCGAGGGCGCGTCCGTCGCGCTGATGGAGTTCGTCGCGGCGCACGAAGCGGGGCTCCAGAGCAAGGTCGCGGAGGAGATGCGGCTCGGGGACTTCGGCGAAGAGCCGGAGGAGGACGGCGAAGAGGCCGAGTGGCAGGGCGACGACGAGTACGAGCTCAACCCGGAGGAGGTGAAGCGGCTCTTCGAGCGGGGCAAGATGGCGATCAGCGACGCGGTGCCATTCGACAGGACGCAGTGCGCGAAGTGCCCCTGCAACACGGCGTGTCACGGGCTGCTCTTCCCCGCCGAGGAGGACGAGGAGGTCGAGGGGCGATGCCAGAGCGCGGGATGCTACCGCACGAAGTGGAACGAGGCGGTGGACGCGAAGATCAAGACACTGCGCGAGAAGGGGCTGAAGCCGCTCGAGGCGCGCGACCGCTACTCGATCCCGAACTGCTACAACCTCGCGGAGCGGCAGGACGCGAGCCACCCGCAGCCCTGGGTCTACACGGACTACGAGGGGCTGAAGCGCATCGAGTGGGCGATGGCCGCCGAGAAGAAGGAGGCGAAGCCCGCCCTCACCAAGGCCGAGAAGGAAGCCCTGCGGACGAAGAGGCGCCTCCACGCCGAGTGGAACGCCCTGCGCCGCGACGCCTTCGCCAAGATGCGGTCGAAGTTCGTGCGGTTCGACCCGGGCAAGGAGCGCGACACCACCGAGGTGCGCAAGGCGGTCGAGGCGGTGAGCCGCACGGATCGCTTCATCACGGCGGCGGTCGAGCACGTGGTCGGGCTGATGACCGACTACACCGGAGACAGCAACTGCTGGAGCATCTGGCACAGCATCGGAGCGGACGGCTTCAAGGAACTCGGCGTCGAGCTGACCCCGGAGGAGGTCGAGGCGGTCGAGAGCGAAGACCCGCTCAACAAGTGAACCACCAACCCGAAAGGAGACAAGGACGATGAACGACAAGGAACTCAAGATCAACGGACGGAGCGACGAGGCGGAGAACCCCAACTCGTTCCAGATCACCTTCCGCACGAACCGCGAGACGAGCGCGGCGTGGTCGAGCCTTCGCGGCCTGTGCAAGAAGTACGGCCACGACGAGCTCACCCCCGAGCTCTTCGAGAAGGTCGTGATGCCCGCGATGCGCGGATACGTCGCCCGCATGGGATACGTCGACCGCGCCCGCGAGGAGCGCGAGGCGGCCAAGGGGAAGGAGGCGGTGGCATGAGCGCGAAGACGATGACGCGGGAGGAATGGCTCGCCGAGCGCCGCAAGGGCGTCGGCGGGTCGGACGCGGCGGCGATCCTCGGCATCAGCCCGTTCCGCACGGCGGTGGACGTGTGGCTCGACAAGACCGGGCGCAAGCCGCCGACTGAGGAAACCGAGGCGATGCGGATCGGCACGGAGCTCGAGGACTTCGTGGCGCGGCGGTACGTCGAGAAGAGCGGACACGCGGTGCAGAGGTTCAACAGGATGCTGAAGAGGGGCGTCCTCCTCGGCAACCTCGACCGCCTCGTCGTCCCCGACGGCGAGAAGGTCGCGAGCCACATGGGCGAGGTGCGCACCGACACCCTGCTCGAATGCAAGACCGCGAGCCGCGACTGGGGCGACGGAGTGCCGCTCTACTACCAGACGCAGGTTCAGCACTACATGGGCTTGGACGAGCGGCTCGAACACGCGGACGTGGCGGTGCTGTTCCTCGTCCGCAAGCGGTTCGAGACATACCGCGTCGAGCGAGACGACGAAGCGATCCGCCTCATGAGCGAGCGGCTCACGGCGTGGTGGAACAAGTACGTTCTCGGCGACGAGATGCCGCCTCCCGCGAACGAGGAGGACTGCAAGGCGTTGTGGACACACTCCAACCCCGGCAAGAGCGTCGAGGCCACCGACGAGGTGGGCGACGCGGTGAGCCGCTACCGCGAGCTGACCGAGACGGCGGAAGCCGCCGAGGCCGAGATGAAGACCCTGCGCGACGAGATCTGCGCGGCGATGGGAGACGCGGAGGTGCTGACAAGCCCCCTCGACGGCAAGCCCATCGTGACGTGGAGGAGCGCGAAGGACAGGGCGAAGACCGACTGGGAGGCGGTCGCGAAGGAACTCGGCGCGACGCCGGAGCAGATCGAGGCGCACACCACCCTCGTGGCGGGGGCGCGGAGGTTCATGATCAAGACCGAAACCAAGAAGGGAACTCGGTAAACGACTTCGGGGCAAGGATGCCCCCAAGAACAAAACAAAACAAAAACAACAAAAGAAGGAACAAAACAATGAACGAAATCGAAGTGATGAACGGCGGCGCCCCGATGGCGGCGCACCCGATGGGCGGCATGGTCGCCGCGCCGAACGCGCAGAACGCCGCGACGGCGGTGGCGATGACCCGCGAGATGGCCGAGACCCTCGCCTCGGTGCAGATGGCCAAGGCCTTCCCGCGCAACGTGACCGCGAGCCGCGACCGGATCCTCAACGCCTGTGCGCGTCCGAAGCTGGCCGAGACGGCTTGCTACACCTACGCGCGCGGCGGCACGGAGGTGACGGGTCCGTCGATCCGCCTCGCCGAGATGCTCGCCCAGAACTGGGGCAACATGACCTTCGGCATCCGCGAGCTCGAGCAGCGCAACGGAGAGTCCACGTGCGAGGCGTTCGCATGGGACATGGAGACGAACGCGAGGCAGACCAAGGTGTTCCAGGTGCCCCACATCCGCCACACCAAGGGCGGGGACAAGCGGCTCACCGACCCCCGCGACATCTACGAGCTCGTCGCCAACAACGGCGCCCGCCGCCTCCGCGCCTGTATCCTCGGAATCATCCCGGGCGACATCGTGGAGGAGGCCGTCGAGGCCTGTGACAAGACGCTCAAGACCAAGTTCGAGGTCACGCCCGACCGCGTGAAGAAGATGCTCGACATCTTCGCGGAATACGGCGTGGAGCGCGAGCAGGTCGAGAAGCGCATCCAGTGCCGCGTGGAGGCCATCAAGCCCGCGCAGCTCGCGAACCTCGGCAAGATCGCCAACTCCATCAAGGACGGCATGAGCAAGCCGGAGGACTGGTTCGAGCCGAAGGAGTCCAAGGCGGAGGTGAAGAAGCCCGCGCCGAAGACCCTCGGCGAACTCCTCAAGGCCGACGCCACCAAGGAAGAGGTGCGGTGATG
>CAZYWC010000026.1:0-31742 GCA_964651125.1 uncultured Vampirovibrio sp. | reverse complement strand
GGTATGAGAATGGCGGGATTTCTGCATAAGGTCATACACGCACTTTTGTGGTGCAAATCCATTATAACATGCTATAATGAAACTAGCACCTTGCGAAGAGTCAAGACTTCGCTAGGTCAGCATCTTTCACATCTCACGTAAAAGGTCGCCCATGTGAGCGACCAGTAAAGAAGTCAAACTTGACAAACCTTCTTTACCAAACCATTATATCACAAAAGCGCCGAACTTGTAAAACCGGCACTCGTAAAATTAAAACCTTGGCAACGTCCGCCCCCCTGACGACCAAGTGCCTCAGTGGAACCCCCACATTCCGATAGGAGCAAACAGGAAGTAGAAGCTCCCGGACGAGTAAATAGAAACGAACGCGAAAGATTCAATTGAACCAAACTGGTTGAATCACCGTTCTGTGAGATGAACCGTCAAGTATTCGTTAAGTTGCCCTCCACTGAGGCAATAAAGGGGGGAGCTGTGCCTTGAAATAAGCGTCCCGAAAATTACTTACAATAAAAGTAAAGGAGCTGAATCATGGCTAAAATAGCGAAACTATCATTCAAGAACTTCAATTGGAAAGACCTAGTCAAAATTGTCATTGCCATTGTCGCTGGCGTGGCGCTTGGTGCTGGGGTTGATGTTGCGGTTCGCCCGACTCAGGACGGCGACATCGTGGTGGAAACTAAGCAGGCGATTGAACTATCGGAAGAGCAGGTTCCGGCTTTAATCGAAACTGAATCGGGGACGGTTGAGACCGTTGAGGCCCCAACCGTGGAAGCCGTTGAAGGCGACCAGCTGGTTGATGAATGCCCGGAAGGCGAAGAAGAGTGCGGGCAGGGGCGATATGTCTATGCTCCGACTGATACAGCGCTTAACTTCAAGAACTACACGTACGGCGGATGCTGGGACGTGGATGGTGCTTACGGGGCACAATGCTGGGACTTGGGGGCGCTGTTCTGGATGAACTACACCTCTAATGGTCGCTCACTTTCGACCTGTGGGACGGGCGCAGCCTACGGGGCGTGGAACTGCAAAGAGCAGAATGCTGGCGATGACTTCGAACTCATCTACGACGCGACTCAGCTTCAAGCTGGCGACTGGGTGATTTTCGGCGGTGGTCAGTATGGGCACGTCGGAATGGCACTTGGTGGCTACAATAACGGCTATGTCGCCTTATACGGGCAGAACCAAGGGGGCAAAGCTTGCGAAGGTGGCGGAAGCTCTGCAAACGTAATCAACATCTCGACCAAGAACTTCCTCGGGGCATTCCGACCGAAATCTTACATTAAGGTTGAGCCGACGCCTGAACCTGAGGCGTCCATTCCAGTGACTGGTTGTGTGGACTATAACGTCAAACAAGGGGACACTATGATAGGTATTGGGATTGAATGCGAAAATGTAGTGATGAATACGGAACAGGCCAACGATTATGCTAAAACCTGGTGGAGTCAAATCTACAACAAAGGTCACTCCGTATACTATGGCTGGACACATGGAACGGGGTACGGACTATATGCTGGAGATTATTTACTTCACGACACGGAGGGCAAATGATTAGACTTACACGAGGCGACAGCGCCAACTGGAACTTTCAACGCAAATCTTGCGACGGGAGTGTGATTACTGAGCTTCCGCCCGAAATTACTTTTACTGTGCGGACCACTCCCGAAGGGGCGGTCATTTTGCAACGGAAACTTTCGGATGGCGGGATTACTTTTAATGAAGACGACGCCACTTTCCACATCATCATCTCGCCGGCTGATTCGTCGGAGCTTGAGCCGAGAGTCTATGGCTACGACATCGAAGTTCGCGACGGCGACTATGTGAAAACTATCGCACTGGACAAATTAACAATAGTTGCGGATTATACGCACGCAACGGAGGAGGAATAAAATGGCGGAGCAAATAATCCCAACGCTCAACGAGTCTATCGTCTACAAGGGCGGAGGAGGAACAACGGACTATGAGGAGCTAACGAATAAACCGAAAATCAATGACGTGGAGTTGGTCGGGAATAAGACAAGTGCCGACCTATACCTTGCGGGGAGTGCCGACCTTGTAGCGACGAACGCTAAACTCACCAATGAAATCACGACGCGTGGGGCGAAAGACGATGAGCTCAAAGCGTCTATCGAAAGCGAAGCGACCACTCGCGAAACGAATGACAAGACGCTTGAAACGGCAATTGAGACTGAGGAGTCTAAACGGATTGACGCCGATTTGGTGCTTCAAAATCACATCGACGCCGAAGCAAAATCTCGAGCTGACGCCGACACTTCGCTGACGGCTGAAATTGCAAAAAAGCAAGACATTCTGACTGCTGGCGACTACATCACAATTGACGGGACGACCATTTCGGCGAATGTGCCAGTTGCGACGATTATGCCGACGGCTTCGGCTGAAAATCAAGGCAAAATCTTGCAATATATCGGCGACACCACTACTGACTACACGCAAGGATACTTTTACAAATGCGTCTTGCCGACTGAGGCTGAGTATGACACGTCAATCAAAGCGCCGGCTAAACTTAAAGCAACGGTTGACACCGACACCTTCGTCGAAGCGGTGAGCGGTGTGGTTGGCGAATATGAGTTCGACTTTATTGGCAAGCCGACTGGCTTCATCGCGACGCAGAGCAAGGTTGCGATTATCGGGGCAAGGGACGCCGACCACGACTCGGGCAGTGCTTACTGCTGGTCTTACACACCGCCGACAAGTACGAGCACTCAGTACTACTACACCGACACCGAATACATCACGTCCAGCACCACGCTTTATCTCGACACGGCATTCCAGTACAAGGCACCTTATACCATCTCTGGAATTGACCGAAGCACCGACGAGGGGTTCTGGTCATTCGACAGCAAAGAGACGCCGATTGAGCTTGGCGACTACGGCATCTCGGTGAAATCTGGCAAGGAAACGGTTGGCGATGCGATAATTGTCAAATTGGACTCTGAGTCATCTTATTACTGGGACAATATCGACGTCCAGCCGAGCAACGGAAGCACGATTCGGGTTGTCCAGACCACTGGCACAAGCACCACTGACGTGATGAGCCAGAAGGCGGTGACCGACCTTGTTGGAAATATTCAAACCGTATTGGAGGCAATTTAATGAGCATTTCAGATGAACTTACTCGCATTCAGGGGGCGAAGGCTAGCCTTAAAACTTCGATTATGAATAAAGGCGTTGAAGTCCCTGACACGGCATTAATTGACGCATACCCTGCACTAGTTGACCAAATTGAAACTGGTGGGGGGGCTACTGGTGGTGATGTCGTTTTCGTAGACTATGACGGCACAGAACTTCGTGCTTATTCCAAAGATGATTTTTTAAAACTTACCAGCTTGCCGGACAACCCGGACCGCACTGCCGAGAATTTGACGGCGGAAGGTTGGAACTGGTCGCTGGCTGACGCTCAGGCTTATGTCGAGGAATACGGTAAGCTTACTATCGGGCAGACTTACCATACCACTGACGGCATCAACTATCTATACTTGGCATTCGGGGCAGAGACTAAAATTACTTTGGCGTGGAGCCAGACTGTTGAGAATGGTGTGGTGGTGGACTGGGGTGATGGCTCTGCTACCGAAACCAACTCTGGGACTGGTGCGGTAACGCTTGAACACACTTATACTGGAATATCTGAGCCTGTGCTAACCATGCAGAGTGTGGCTGGAAATACGCTGACGCTTGGAGCAAACAATAATAATATTTTCAATGCTACTAGCGCCAACTATTATCTCAAAACTGTTTATTTGGAGAACGGTGTAGTATTGGGTGGCTCTGCTTTCTCCTTTTGCAGCGCCCTAACCTCCATTACTATTCCTAATTCTGTGACTAGTATTGGTGGCAATGCGTTCAGCTATTGCAATGCCCTAACCTCTATTACTATTCCTAACTCTGTGACTAGTATTAGTGGCTCTGCTTTCCAGAATTGCTACGCCATAAACTCTATTACTATTCCTAACTCTGTGACTAGTATTGGTGGCAGTGCTTTCCGGTATTGCCGTGCCATAACTTCTATTACTATTCCTAACTCTGTGACTAGTATTGGTGGCAATGCTTTCCAGTATTGCAGCGCCCTAACTTATATTGCTATTCCTAACTCTGTGACTAGTATTGGTAGCAATGCTTTCTCCGGTGGCTACGCCAATCTGACAATTGACCTATCTAGTGCCACAAAAGTCCCAACGCTTGGGGGAGGGTTATCGAGTGACTTCAACAACCCGACAATCCTAGTTCCATCAGCATTACTCTCGAACTTCCAGAGCGCCACTAACTGGTCAACTTACGCTAACTTTATGAAAGGAGTTTAAGAATGATTGTCAAAGAAGAAACCACGATTAAATGGATTGACGGAACTTATCTCATCAAAACTTACTCGGACGCTGGGTATTATATCGAGCGGGAGGGGGTGAAGTATACCGAGGCGATTGACCCTGCGAAGTTTGAGCGGGAATATGTCGAGACTGATGAGAAGATTCCGGAGCCGGAGGATGAGACTGAGGCGTGAGTGCCGGAATAATAACCATTATTACCTCACTAATCACCGCCGGTATTCCGGCATGCGTGACGCTTTGGACGTCGCGAAAGACCAAAGTTGACGCCGAGAAACAGTCCAAGCGAGCGTATATCTTGTCGCTCATCACTATGGACAAGGTCAATTGGCAGGAAGGAAAGCCACCTGTCAATCAGGTGTCAATCCACAGATTATTTGACGAGTATGTTGCACTTGGCGGAAATTCATTTATTGTGGATGTCATGGACGACTATGACGAGTGGATCAAATCGGTTGAGAAAACCACTAAAAAACGTAAAAACCGAACGAAAACCGAACAAAAATAGGGCTTTTTCGGCAAAAACCTGTGGAAAAGTCCGTTTTTTTCGGCTTTTTTGTAAAAAAAGTATTGACTTTTGAGGCAATGTTTGCTATAATAGAAGTATAATAAATAAGGGCGAAAGCCGAAAGGAAATATCATGAAAAAAGAAGCAACTCTCAAATACGAAGAAGGATGGGTTTATAACATGTTCCAAAATAAACTCGAAAAATATGGGTATCACACGATGCAATACACTTTCGAAGTAGCGAAAGAAACCGAGAAAGCTGTTCAACTTATAGTAGATACTAATAACCTTATAGGTCGATATGGTGGCGAATATTATGGTCCTAAACACGAATGGTTAGTTTGGATGCCGAAAAGTGCAATGATAGCGATTGAGGAGGTAGCTTAATATGTGGAAAAATATCATCATCAACGAAAATCAAATCGAGACAACGACCGAGCGAAGTGCGCTCGTCAAGGTGCCGGGGACTGATTGGAAATTCTGGCACCCGATGAAGTGCTTGCGCTCTAACGGCAATCAATATTCACTCGGCTACACCGACAGCTTCACGTTCCGACTATTCAAGAACGGGAACGGGAAACACAATAAATTCGAAAAGATTGACGAAAAAGAAGTCGGCGCCGACGAAATCGAGGAGTTATTCGCTGGCAACATCGCCAGCTCAGAAAATAATCCCAAAAGCAACCGCTTGCCGATTACCGAAGTGATTGAGCCGACTTACCGCCAGCCCGAACACACGGAGGTGGACGATGAGCTCAAATTCTAAGCTTACCATCTTTCAAAAGACGGCGGTGAAGCGATTCGCACACCAGCGGGTCGGGGCGCTATTCATGGAAATGGGAACGGGCAAGACCTTGACCGCCATGACACTCGCTAACCGTTTCGCCAAGCACTATGACTTGGTGCTGTGGCTTGCGCCAGTCTCGACACTCGCCAATGCCGAGGAGGAGTTTGCGAAACAAGGCGGATTCAAGAAGCCGGTCATCACTTGCGGGTATGAGTCTATCGCTTCGTCGGCTCGAATATTCTTGGACTTAAAAGAAAAGCTGAAAGACAAACGGGTCTTTCTCATCTGCGACGAGTCGCTCTACTTAAAGAATGGCAAGTCTAACCGTTGGATCCGCACTAACCAAATCCGTCGTGAGTTCGCCGACTTCGTCATCTTGCTCAATGGGACGCCGATGAGTCGGGACGAGCTGGACATATACTGGCAGATGGAGATGCTCTCGCCACTCATCTTAAAGATGAGCGAGCGAACATTTAAAAAAGCATTATTCACCGAGGTTCGCATTCCGGGCAAGGTTCCGTTTTACAAGCGAAATCAAAAGAACTTGCCGTGGCTCAAATCGAAAATCGAACCTTACATTTACGAATGCTCGCTCGACATTCCGGTCGAACTGGTGCCGTCTGATTATTCGGAGCGTCTGATCGAGGAAAAAGAATGCGAATATTCCGAACTCAAAGCCGAGCTTATCGAGGGCATGAAGCAAGAGACTTTGACCGATGGCGAATTCATGGGTTATCTCACCCGCTTAAAGCAAGTCGCTGGGGCGAACCCACGAAAGAACCACGCCATCGCCAAAGAAATTGCCGACAAACGCACGGTCGTCTTTTGTGAATTCCGCGAGGAGCTTCGCCAAATCGCCGAGGAGACAAAGAACGGTGCGTTCGAGATTACGGGCGACACACCGATGAAAGAGCGAGCCGAAATAATCTCGGCTTGGAAGCGGTCAGAAAAACCGCTACTCATCATGACCGGATGCGGAGCATTCGGACTGAATTTACAAGAAGCTAACGTCATTTATTTTGCAAGCTTGCCGTGGGACTATGCGCAATATACGCAAGCACTCCACCGGTGTTTCCGAATCGGTCAAGAGAATGACCAGGTCGAGGTTCGGAGATGGTCGAGCCGTTGTGGGATTAGCAACATGGTTCGCGACTGCTTGTGGACGAAGTTGACGTTAGCGGAATACGTGAAAAAGATGGATTGGCGGTCAAAAGACTGCAAAAATATGCTATAATAAAAGTATTAACATTAATCAAAAGGAGTCTTAAATGAAAGAATTCAAATCACCAGTTTATGGGGTTCGCCCCGTCGAAATAGAAAAAATCGAAGCGAACGACTACAACCCGAATGAGGTTGCGTCGAGAGAGATGGAACTACTCTATCGCTCAATTAAAGAGGACGGCTACACGATGCCAATCGTATGCTACTACGACAAAGAGCGCGACAAGTACATCATCGTGGATGGCTTCCACCGCTACCGGATCATGCTTGAGCATGAGGACATCCGCAAACGCGAAGGCGGAAAAATCCCAGTCTCTGTCATCGACAAAGACATTAATGACCGGATGGCTTCGACGGTTCGCCACAACCGAGCACGTGGGAAACACGCCGTTGAGTTGCAGGCTTCGCTGGTCAAAATGTTGAAGGACGGTTGGCGCGAAGACAAAATCATGAAAGAGCTCGGAATGACGCTTGAGGAAGTGCAACGGCTACTTGGAATTGTTGGGATATTCTCCGAAATCAAAGGCATGCCTTATTCGATTGAGCGACAGATTAAAGACGTCGAAGGCGACATCTCGGCGGAAGAGGCTGGGCTTGAAGTCGAGGAAGCGGAGGAAGATGAATAATGGCACATCGAACCGCAGTCTATGGCACAGACTCTGTGCTTGAGGCGACACAAAAACGCATCGAATATTTATTCGACAACTACGACAATATTCAGCTTTCGTATTCCGGTGGTAAGGATTCGACCGTCTTATTCCACCTCTTAAACGCCGAAGCAAAGAAGCGCGACCGCAAATTTTACGTATTCTTCCTCGACCAAGAGGCGGAATACCAAGGGACGATTGACATGATGGAGTGGGTGATGCGACAACCGAACGTTATTCCGCGCTGGTACCAAGTGCCAACGTTCATGACCAACTCATGTTCGCAACAGCAAGTGTTCTTGTGGGCGTGGGGCGAAGGCGAGGAATGGGTGCGCCCGAAATCTGACGTGTCAATCCACGAAATCAAAGAGCATTATCCAAAACGCTTCTATAAGTTTGCGTATTGGATGAACCACAAGATTGACGAGATGCCGGGGCGGAGCGTGAGTGTGATTGGCTTGCGCGCCGAAGAGTCGCCATCACGACGCTTTGTGATGTTCGGCGAGGACAACGAGTTGTTCTGGTTGCGACGAAAAAATCAGCATAAGGCTTACCCAATTATTGACTGGTCATTCACGGACGACTGGAAATATCTTGTCGAAAATAACTTGAGGTACAACAGCGTCTATGACAAGATGTACAAATTGGGCATTCCGCTTCGAACTATGCGAGTTTCGAACCTTATTCACGAGAAGGCATACCGATGTTTGGGAGAATTGCAAGAGCTCGAACCGGAAACTTACAACCGGCTTGAGAAGCGGTTGCAAGGCGTGCATTGTGCATCAATCTATGCACACGAGAATATGGTTTATTCGATTAAGAAGTTGCCGAGTCAATTCAAGACTTGGAAAGAGTACAAAGACTTCTTGCTCGAGAATATTCACCCCGACCTTAAGCGGATATTCGAGTATCAGTGGTCGCGCTTCGGGGACACGGATGACCCGGGGGCGTGCAAGTATATGGTCAAGCGGATTCTATTGTGCGATTGGGAAGGCAACATCACTTGGGCGCGAGATAATGAATTCAATTATACTCGCGAGCAAATCAAAGAAAAGAACCAAATCAAAAAGAAAGACGCCGTGATTAAAAAGTGGTTCTCGCAACTTTAAAACCAAAGACGACTTAGTTATCGTCTTTCAAACCAAAACGCCTGCAAAATGCTTTTATTTGCGAATGCGGGCGTTTTTTGTGCAAGGGTTCAATCCACAAAATCGGACTCGCACTTGCGGGCTTCTTTTTTTCGTGGTATAACAAAAATATGGGCGAGGCGCTAAAACACGGTTCAGAACTTCAACCGAGAATTCGGCGCGTCGATAATCTTTTAATAATCGTCAAGAACCGCGACACGGTCTATGTGTTCGCCGAGAACGCCAAGGGGCACATCACTTTTCACCGGTGGTTCCAGGGAGCTGGGAGCTTTTCGCGATGGGACTTATTCACGCGGAGGCTGATGCGCAATAAGCACTTAACCGTCAGCCAATGCTTCGCGCTGGCGAACCGGAATGAGATTGAATACGAAATCTCGACCGCCCCTGTGGAAGTGATGGGGCGGGTGATAATTTCGGCGACGCAAGACTTGTGAAAGTCTTATTTTTTGTGGTATAATGGGGGTATGGAAGCTACATGCTACAAGCTTCCACAATAAAATTAAAAGTAAGCGTGGAGGCTTGCGATTAACTTATTTATGTGATATACTCAAGTTAAGTAGCATGTAGCAAAGACCTCCACGAGAAATGGAGGTCTTTCTTTATGAAAGAAAAAGATATCAAATTTGAAGATGTTGTGGTCTGGATTTCTAGTAATCACGATCGGACGCCGTGGATGGACGCACTCAATTCAATGACGTTCCCATATACATCTAAATATAAGGTGTGGAAAAACGGAGGCGATGATGCACCACTCATTTAATGTCGCCTTAGCACAACGGCTTGGATTAGTCCAAGCGATTTTGCTCGAAAACATTTATTTTTGGGTATCAAAAAATGAGCTTAACGAAAAGAATATTTTCGACGGTAGGGGCTGGACGTATAACTCGGTTAGAGCGTTTAGTGAACAGTTCCCGTATCTAACCGAGAAACAAGTTCGGGTAGCGTTAGAAAAAATGGAACAGGACGGGATAATCCTGTCTGGCAATTATAATAAGTCTAAATACGACCGGACAAAGTGGTATTCAATCACGGATGACTGGCGAAAACAATTGACGGAGCTGGGATATCGTTTTGCCTATTCGGGAAATTTGAAATGCCCAAATGGTAAAATTGATTTGCCCAAATGGGCAAATGGAAATTCCCAAAAGGGCGAACCTATACCATATCCAAACACATATCCAAACACAAATTCTATAGGACTACGTCCTATAGAAGGCAAGCCTTCCGAACATGCAGAGCCTGAGGTTGTGGAAAAGTCTGTGGAAAAGTCCGAACATGGCAACAGCCAAATCAACGAGTTGATGGCTTATTGGGAGGAAAAGTGCGGGTTTCCAATAAAGACCAAAGTGCAGATGAACCGCTTCACTTGCCAGCGGCTAATTAAAAGTCGCGGACCCGACAAGATTAAATCGGCTATTGACGTCTTACCAGCAACATTTGACGACCGCTATGCTCCGGTCATCAAAAACTTCAAAGACCTTGAAGACAAATGGGACTCGTTGCGCATCTACTGCCAGCGCCGGTCAGCAAGATTCAAAACACAAACAATTGTCGACGAGGGTGGGATGGAATACACCGTCGACAGTTCGGGAAATATCACGGGTATTAAAGTTTAACAAAAGGGAACATTATGCAAAATCAACTAGCAGAATTAAACAAACTTAACGCCGACGGCAACCTTGTGGTCGCGTCTCAGCGAAATGGAGGCGTCGAGATTCAGACCGTCAAGTATGGATTGGTCCAATTATTCGGTCAAAAACAAGAACGGCGCATCTCGTTCCAGACTTTGGTCAATCTCGAAAAGGCACAAAAGTCCGGCGCCGACCAACCAATCACGGTGCGCGAGCTTAACATGACGGTTTATCCGAAACAAATCGTCATGCTCCGCTCCGAAACTGAGCAGGTTCGGAAAACCGAAAACTTCACGGCGTTGCCGACCGAATCCAAGATTTTAACCGAAAACATGGAATTCAGTCCAAAAATTCGGCTCTGGCATATGCGGAACGAGGTTCCGTTTTACCAAGCGAAGATCCACTACCGCGAGGGCGATGATGGGCGCGAGTATATCATGGACACTGAGAAAATCCCCGAGCTGATTAAGGTCGAGTTCCGCGACGGCTATTCGGTCATCACCCAAATCATCAAGTATGGAGAGCGGATTCGATGATGCGCGGTTTTTGTGGTATAATTGAAGTTGCGGGAGGGGCACCCCTTTTGAGCCGGCTCCCGCACTTCGCAAAAACACAAACTATTTGCATATTACCCCCATAATACTTAAAACCAGCGGTTTCGGTCACTCATCCGCTGGTTTTTGGTTGTGGAAAACTTTTTCAAAAATGTGTAAAAAAAGTATTGACAAAACCGCTTCTGTTTGCTATAATGGTAGTATCAATTAATCAAAAGGAGTCTATATGACAATTAAACCAACTATCAAAGCTAAATACATCACCACCGGATATGGAGTGATAGGTTATGGCCGAACACTCGATATGTTCGAAACAAAAGATGGAGTCCTATTCTGTGTTTGCGGACGCCCTAACCTTGACGACTTATACCAAGGCAAATGGTTCGATGTAGATTTAACACAAATCGCAGCGGGCGAAGATGTCGATTATTTCATCGAAGAAGAAATTCGAGAGCGAAAGTATCTCGCTTCGTTGGAAAAGGCGGAGGCGTAGATGAAGGTGCTCACTGTCATCATTGCAACCATCGCCATGATGTTCTTTGCGAGCGAGCCTACCACATCCGAAGGCTTCTTGATTCAGCTCGGGGCGGGGGCGGTGCTGGCAATAATAATTTTAATCACGAAAAGGAGTGTTGAGAATGTTTGACGAGGAAAGCCCACGCGAGATGTGGCTCCATGACTACCAAGCGTGGTGCGAAAATGAGCGTCGAGAGGAACGGGCGCGGTTCGAGGAGGCGGAATGAAACTTACCGAACTATTCGAGGAATTTTACAATATTGGGCGAGAACTCGCCGAACAAACTGAAAGGAGAAAAAATGACAACCAAGACAAATGAACTAGCAACTAAGGGTGAGATGGTGGAACTCTCCACCCCAACCGACATCATGGCTTTTGCCACGTCGCTTAAAGAGATGATTGTGCAAAACCACCTTTTCTCCGACATCCGAGGCAAGAACTATGTGAATGTCGAAGGCTGGCAAATCGCTGGGGCATTCACGGGAATATTCCCAGTTGTGGAAAAGTGCGAAAATCTATCGGACGACACTTGCTATCGCTATCGAGCCGAAGTGTCGCTGAAAGACAAAGAAGGAGCGACTGTCGGTTATGGCGTAGCCATCTGCACCAACAAAGAAGCAGGCAAGAAAAGCTTTGACGAATACGCCGTCGCTTCGATGGCACAGACCCGAGCCGTAGGCAAGGCGTTCCGACTTAAAATCGGGTGGCTTCTCAAGGTCGCTGGCTACGAGACGACGCCAGCCGAGGAAATGAATATTGTGGATGGCGAGGCAGTCGAGAAGCCGGTCGACCCGATGAACGCCGAGTTATTGGTCAAGAGTGCCATTGTGCGGATCAACATGGCGAAAGACTTAATTGAACTTCGAACCGTGTGGGATTCACTCGGTGAGGCTATCAAACACAACGCCGAAGTTATTGCTAAGAAAGACGCTCGCAAGGCACAAATCGTGAAGGAGGTGAATGAAAATAAAGGTTAGTGGCGACTCGACCACCGAGCACGTGAATGTTCGGTGGGAGTATCACCAAAGTTATTATGCGAAAAATCGCGAGCGGATTAAAGCGTATGCTCGGAAATATTACCAAGAGCATCGGGAGCAATCGCTGGCTCGCACCGCGAAATACCAACGCGAGAACGCCGAGAAGGTGAATGCGTACCAGCGCGAATGGCGCGCGAAAAATCCGGAAAAAGTCAAACAATATTTAAGTAAAAGAAAGGAGAAACTAAATTGAGCGGGACGAAACTTGGCGGGTTGAAGGCCGCCGCAACCAACAAAGCAAAACACGGTGCTGATTTCTACACCAACATCGGAAAAATAGGGGGGCATAATGGACACACGGGAGGCTTCGCCTCTGATGTGGTCGGACGAGATGGGCTGACTGGCAAGCAACGTGCGAAAATCGCCGGAGCTAAGGGAGGTTCTATCTCACGGAGAGGGGCGAAGAAGTGATGAATAGGGGTGGGATTTTCACATTGGGAATATTAACAGGGCTGATGATAGGGGCGGGGACGGTTCTCCTCGCCTTCATCATGGCAATTAACTTTAACTTATAAGGAGCGGAAATGAAAGAGCAAGATTTGCAGAATATAATTGCGGATTATTTTCGTATGCAGTATCCGGGGGCGATATTCCATAGCGATTTCGGTGCCGGCATCAAACTGACCCCGGGTCAGGCGGTTCGGCAGAAACGACAGAATATCGGGGAGCGGGGGTACCCCGACATTTTCATTGCTGAACCAACCGAAATATCGGAAAATGGCAGAATAATTGGAATGGGTTATTATGGATTATTTGTCGAACTCAAGCGCGATGGTGTGCGCTTAAAGAAAAAGAACGGCGAGTGGGCGACCACTCACATCGCCGAGCAAGCCGAGATGTTGGAGCGGTTGAACCGTCGGGGTTATCTCGCAAAGTTCGCCGTGGGGTTTGACGAGGCAAAAGAAATTATTGATGACTATATGGAAGATTCGATTTATAATAAAAGAAAGAATGCTTTTTGCAACATCGGAAAGGAGACTGATGGAAAGTAAGCACAAAATCACTTATCGCCCCGTGAGCGAACTCAAAGAGTTGCCGGGCAACCCACGGATTATAAAGAAGGAGCAGTTTGAGAAACTCAAGACTTCGATTAAAGATAATGCCGATTACTTCGAGGCGCGTCCGATTATCCTCTCGAACCGAACCGGTGAATTGGTTGTCATCGCTGGGAACCAACGGCTCAAAGCCAGCAAAGCGCTCGGGCTGAAAGAAGTCCCGACCGTGTTGCTCGAAGGCTTGACCGAGGAACGGGAGCGCGAAATCATTATCCGCGACAACGTTGAGAATGGCGAATGGGACATGGAAATCTTGGCGAATGAGTGGGACGTGGAGGAGCTGAATGATTGGGGGGTGGCAGAAATCAAGCCTTACAAAGAAATCGTAGAGGACGAACCCGACCCGATCGACGAGGAGGAAACTTACTCTGTCGTTGGCGACATTTATAAACTCGGCGACCATCTCGTCTTTTGCGGAAGTTTCGAGGACGATGAAAAGGTGAGGGAACTGTTCGGGAATAAGAAGGCTACCTGCACCTTTACCGACCCACCGTATAATGTCGCTGTAAAGAGTAGGTCAAATGGCAATACTATCCAGAATGACGACATGGGACATGAGGATTTTCAGAATTTTCTCAATCGTGCATTTGAGTGCGTCGCCGACCATGGCGATGCCGTTGTCGTCGCCCCACCGTCGCGATTTAATAAGACAACTTAAAAGAAAATTAAGAAAGGAAAGAAATGACCGACACCAAAGAACCCCAGCGTCAAAAGAATGGGCTGACGCGAGAGGAAGCAATCAAAAGAGCAGCGATTAACCGCGCCCGCCATCCATCACCACTGTCGGGGGGTGTCTTGCCACCGGGCTTTGAAGCCCACCCCGAACGGCGCAATTCGGGAGGTTGGAAAAAGAGCGAGAACGCCCGCTGGCAATTGGAGCAGGTGTGCAAGATGAACCAATCCGAGGTGACGGAATTGGCGAACGACGAGTCCAAGCCGATGATGCTCCGACGTTTCGCCCGCTCGTTGCTCAAAGAGAACAGCTGGAAAACGACCGAAGGCATGCTCAACCAAATCTACGGCTCGCCGAAACAAACCATGGAAGTCCAGCAAGTAGACCCGAAGCCGTTGATTGACCTGACCGAAACGGTGGAAGCGGAGGTGAAAGAAGATGGCAAACAGTCGGACGACAGCACTGAATAAGTTGGAGCGGGCTTTCCGCTCCGGTAAATTCTACCTCGTGGCGCAGGGGGGCGCTTCGGCTGGAAAGACCTTCGCCATCATGATGTTGCTCATCGGCTGGGCGCAATCCAACCGCGACAAGCTCGTCACTGTGGTTGGCGAAAGCTACTCCCACTTAAAGGGCGGTGCGGTTCGCGACTTCATGTCAATCATGAAGGGGGCGGGAATATTCGAGCCGGAACGTTGGGGCGTGTCGAGCTTGACTTACACCTTCTGCAACGACTCCGTCATTGAGTTTAAGTCTATCGACAAGATGGGGGCGCATGGACCGAGGCGCGACATTTTATTCGTGAATGAAGCCAACGACATGGCGTTTGACACCTTTGACCAGCTTGCCACCCGAACCAGACGGCTGACTATCATCGACTTTAACCCTACCGCCGAATTTTGGGCACACACCGAAATCTTGAAAAAGCACCCTGATGACTGCGTGTTCGTGCTAGCGACTTACAAAGACAATGAGGCACTCAGCGAACGGGAACGTGCCAACATAGAACGCCACGCCCCGAAAGATGGCGAGCCGGCTTCGAACTGGTGGAATGTCTATGGGCTGGGGCAGATTGGGAGTTTGGAAGGCAACGTTTATGAAGGTTGGACGAAAGCTTCGCCCGAGGACTACGAAGGGGCGCGACTTATTCGGTACGGGTTGGACTTCGGCTTCTCGAATGATGAGTCGGCGATGGTTTCGATTTGGGAGCGACCAGACGGAGCGCTCATCGTCAAGCAGGAGCTTTACAAGACCGGCTTGCTCGGTTCGGAATATTGTGCGACATTAAACAATTTGAGCATAGACGCATCCACACTCATTATTTGCGACTCGGCACGTCCTGAGATTATTGCTGAGCTTAGAAAGGGCGGTTTTCGTGCAGTTGGTGCCGACAAAAATGCTGGTTCCGTCTTGCGCGGAATTGACCGCGTCAAGCAACATCGCATTTTCTACGACGGCAAAGATTTGGAGCGTGAATATTTGAGCTATGCTTGGCGGAAGAAGCGGACGGGAGAAGTCTTGGACGAGCCGGTGGATGGGAACGACCACTGCCTTGCCGGAGATACCAAAATCAAAACATTGCGCGGAGATATTCCGATTGGGGAGATGATCGGCAAGACCGGCTGGGTTTGGTGCGAAGAGCGGAAACTTCGATATTTTCGCAATGTTCGCAAGACCGGAAGAGAAGAGGTGTTCGAGATTAAACTTAATGACGGTTCAACTATTAAATGTTCGCCCGAACACCCCATATACACAATTAATCGAGGGGTTGTGCCAGCTCGTTTACTCAATTCCGAAGATATGATACAATTAGATACATATGAAGGTAAAGATAATCAGCCCCAAAAAACAAAGCTTCAATGGCGTCAATTACTGGCGCGACAAAAGTTCTGGGTATTATCGAAACGCTCAGCACAAGCCCCACACTCTGCACAGGGCAGTATGGGAATATCACAACGGAAAAATCCTAAACAAGATGATTATCGACCACATCGACAGGAACAAGGACAACAACCAAATCGAAAACTTGCGGGTGGTATCGCATTCAGCCAACAACCTGAATGTTTCGCCAGCAACAACTGCGAAAAGACGCGCCCATATGGACAAAATCCGCCCGTTGGCAAAGGAGTGGCATGCGTCGGAAGAGGGAAGGGCTTGGCACTCGAAGAATGGCAGAGACTCGTGGAAAGAGAGAGAATCAATCGAAAAACAATGCGCACATTGTGGGAAAAAATACTATACACGAAATTATTCGACAAGGGCGCGCTTCTGCTCTGGAAAATGCAAAATGCGCGCAAGAAGGAGAAGGCTCAAGGGACTACCAGAAAATATACCAAAATGTCAAGTCGGCGCTCGCTTGGAGTGATGGACGTTTACTGCCTTGACGTTTATGACACGTCCAATTTTGCGTTAGATAATGGCATCATCGTCTCAAATTGTCTAGACGCGACACGCTATGCCATCGACGACCTTGGCAAGCAACGCTTTGACTTCTAAAATATGGTATAATTAAAACAGAGGATGTCGCTCAGACATCTTGGCTCCTCATTTTACTGACCGCTCTGAGACATCTACCTCCTAATAGATGATAATAGCTTTTAATGTGATTATAATGCCATTATTCAGAGCGGTTTTTTGGTGGGTTCAAGGTCGTCCCGAAAATCAAATATAATCGAGGTATGGAAAGAGTAAAAGCTAAACTATTGCTTGATGACGTGAAACCGGCTGAGCGCCGAACCCGCAACATTCTTGCCAACTCGGGCGAGATTATGGAAAGTGGCGAAATCCGCGACATCAAGAACTTATATGTGATGGACTACGACGGGAACCTTATTCGTGTTGCCGAACTTAACGTTGACCCCGAGGCTCAAACTGAACGCTACGCCGTGAAAGCGCAGGCTGACCATGGCGAAGTGGTTGATGGTGAATTAGTGCCGACGATCGAAAAGCAATTCGGCAGTTGTCGAGTCTGGCTGGCTGAGGACGGCTTGCACGCTCGAATGTATTTTGCCAATGAAGATAGACTGGCTGACCACGCTTGGGCGATTAGCGAAGATGCGAGCTACTCGACCGGCATCGACTGGTTCCCGAACGGCTACTACGGCGCTGGCTATGAGATTGACGAGCCCATCGGAATATTGCGCGAGATTTCGATGGTATTGACTGGAAATGACCCGCGCGCTAAGACTATCGACACCAAACCGACCGAAGCAGAGGCTCATCGGAGCGCTGACGCGGATGGTGAAACTAATATTAACAATAATGGAGACAATCAGATGGAAACTAAACCTGATGAAACTCCGGCTGTCAAAAACGAAGAAATCGTAAAAGAAGAAGTCGTCGAGACGGCTGAAACTGAGACCAAGACTGAAGAAGTCGCGGTTGAGGAAACTAAGGAGGAAGAGAAAGTGGAAGAGACAAAAGACTCTAAACACATGCCGGTGGTTGTTGTTCGTGACCGTGTCGCGAAACAAGAAGTTGCCGGAACTAACGCTAAAGCTTACTTGTCGACTGACAAGGCGGTGGCAGCGTGGGGTCAAGCTTTGCTTGATTCGAAAGGCGATGCTAAAGCGTGGCGCGACAATTTCCGCGCTATCGCAAAGAAAGACGGCATCGACTTCGGCGCTGACGTGACGTTGGCACCTGAAGCGGTCATCAACGCTATCGCGACTCAACTCGAAGATACCGACACTTTGTTCGCTCACGTGAACAAAACTGGCTTGGCGTTCGAGGTCGCAGCGATTCCAACCGAGGAAGGTGGAGCGACTGGACACGTTCGCGGTAAAACCAAAGTCGAAGAGGAAATCACGGGCATCACCCGCGTATTCACCCCGGCTGACCTTTACAAGCTCATGAAACTTGACCACTCGATGGTGAAGTTGAATGGCGGTATCGGTTCGAGCGCTATCGTGAAATATGTGCTTAACGAAATGCCACGCAAACTCATCGAATCTATCGACAAGGCAATCTTGGTTGGTGGAATTGCCGATGATAACGGTGCGACATTCACAGCACTTAACGCTATCAAAGCTGACATCGCGAACGCTGACATGCCGACGGCTGTTGAATACACGGCTACGACTGGCGACAACCTGCGAGCTACTATCTCGAAGGCTGCGAACCGTGTTACTTCGAGCGCGACCCGCACGCTCGTCGCTACTCAAGACTTCTTAACTGACCTTGAGAATACGACGACCGAAGGCGGTCAATTGCTATTCCCGAACGGAATCAGCAAATCTGACCCACGAATCAACGGCATCAGCCAAATCATCACCCCGTTGTGGCTAACTGCTACAGACTTAGGCGATTACAAGGCTATCATCGTTGACTTGAACGCTTACCACACGGTCGGCGATTCCACCCCTGAATCATTCACTGACTACGACATCGACGTCAACAAATACGTCTGGGAAGCAGTCGCGTGTATCGGCGGTGGTCTAGCAAGCAAGGCGGCAGCGGTCGGGATTAAGACGGCTTAAGGAGTAAATGATGACGCAAGATGATTATAAGCTGTGGACGGGAGATGATGCTGGAGCTTACACCGAATCGGAGTGGGCGCGCATCGTGAGCGTGATGGCCAAACGCCTTGCGTCATTTCTATGTCTTGAAAGAATAGACACCTGCCCGGGAGCAATGGACGACGACATGCAGTTGCTACTCGCAAACTTCGTGTGCGCCGTCCTGCGCTTCCAAGGCAACAATGCTGACGCTCAAGTGGAAAGCAAGAGCGTCCGCAACTTTACAATCAACTATCAATCAAGCAACATCGCCAACGCTTTCGAACAAGTGGCGCGGAACTACCCCGACCTTGTGGAAAACTTGTCGGCGTGCGGTGTCGGCTTCGACGCGGAGAGGTCTCATGGTTGCGACTGTTTTTGATTCATTCCCGAGCGCTATTGTAGGGGGCGTGTGGAAAATCGGAACAGTCAATCGTGGGACTGAAGTCGGAACGGTCTTTGAGACTGTCGGCGAACTCGATGTCATTGTGGACGAGGAGGGAACTGGCAGTCTTGCGAAAAGCCCAACAGCTGACTCGCTCGATGTCGGCACACTGCTTTATGTGAAACCCGAGCAGTTGCCAACGCTACGGACGGCGGAGCTGGTCGCTGGTTATATGTTGACAGACGGAGATTATTATTATAGTATTACCGCTTCGTCTATCGGCAAGAACCAAGAGACCGGCGAAGTCGAACACGTGGAGCTGTTGATTAGCGAAACGGAGGTTGCATAATGGCAAGCGCGACGATGACGTGGTATCCGCAAGCGGTCGAGGCAGTCCGTCGCCAGTTCGGGGCGGGATTGGTTAAGATGGGGTATGCCATCTCGAACCGTGCCAAGACGAACGCGCCTTACTTGACTGGTGCCCTTCGCAATAGTATTCGGGTCGAGGAAGGCGAGGGAGCGGTATTGGTTCGGGCTGGCGGTCATGTCGGGATGTTCAATGTCGATTATGCCGAGATTCGCGAGTTTCACAACAAGAAGCACCCAGCGACTAAATACTACATGACGCGAGCGTTCAACGAGACTGTCTCGGGCGACATTAGCAAATATTTCAAAGGAGTCGGACGATGATTACACTGGCACTATTCGAACAAATGGCGAATGACGGGGTCGGGGGGCTTACTCGCAACACGGACTTCTTTTGGGAGGAGCTACCGCTACAAAGCAACGGCAAGCCTGCCAGCGGGGTTTGGCTGATTACCCGCGGTGGTGATGCCAGCCGGTCGCCGAAGGGGCTGAACCTTAAGACGACGGTGGACTTCTATGTCGCCTACGCCAACAAGGTCAAGGCAGAGAAAGCGCAACGCGCTATCCTCGACTACTTCATCGCCAACCCGTGCTTTTGCGAACTTGCTGGAAGTGTCGGCGATGTTGCTTATTCATTCGAGAACGTCAGAGTTCGAGCGACCACTACGCCCCAGAATGACGGCGTGACGGAGAATGGCTTGATTGTAAAGATGGCGAGCTATCAGCTCGTTTATGATATTAAACTTAACGAAAGGAACAATAATGGCAACTAGCAATATCTCACAATTGCGACGCTTGGTATTCCGAAAGTGGAACGGCACGGCTTGGGACGTATTCACGATGGAACCGGACGACTTGGGGCAAGACTCAATCATCACGGTCAACATCGCGCCACGGCTCAAATCCCGCGCTTCATCGCTTGGGACTGCCGAAACTCCAATCCCGGGGACGCTGGACTCGTTCTCAGCTTCGATTACTTTCTTAGCTGACAACTGGAAAATCTTGGGGCAGGCGCTCCAAAATTGGAAGAAAGCGACCTACTCGGACGCTGGCAATGGCGGGCAAATCGTGGACGGCGCAGACAACATCTGCAACGCCGACTATCTCTCGGTTATTGCGCAGGGCATCTGCGACGATGGCTCAAGCGCTGACATCGAGCTGACGCGGTGCTTGCCGTCTGTTGATGACGACATTGAGGTTGGCACTTCGGACGCAACCGAAATCACGCTCAACCTGCACCCAATCGTCTACAACGCAACCTACCACACGGACGATGGCTATCCGGCATACTCTTACCGCTTCGGCGATAATAGCTTGACCGAAAAGCAACGGCTCAACGCAAGCACTGGCGAATATGCCAAGGTGGGAGCTTAAGAGCAATGAAGACATCCGACAAGACTTTGGCGGGGATTAGAAGCGCACTACAATCTGAACCGCGCGTCTATCGGGTGTCTGATTTTGTCTCTGAAGCACAGGTCGAGCAACTCCGGCTCAACAACGGACGCCGACGCAAGCGACGGTTTGACGACATCGACGCGTTTGAGGCAGAGGTCGTGGCACGGTTCGGGTATGAAGTCTATACCGCTTGGGAAGACGGCGAAATCTCATCCGCCCAGATTAGCAAGTGGGTGCTGGCGGAAAGGGCGAGGGAGAGTGCCGACCGGCTGACTACACTGGCGGTGCTGGCGAATGGCTTTGCCGGTTGCGCTCACGCCAAGAAGGGGCAGGTGCCGAAGACGACTAAGACGATCCAAAAAATCGTCAAACAAGAGATTAAAATGGCGAAAGGAGACCTATGAGTTCAACGGTTGGCGAGGTGAAAGTCAAACTATCGTTCGACACCAAGACTTTGACGACGCAACAATCCAAGGTTAAAAGCACGGTTGAGAAAAACTGGAAATCCGTTGCCCAGAACGTCGGTGAGACTTTGAAAACTGGCGTGTCGGCTGGCTTTACTGTTATCGCCAACATGGCGAAGGCGACCGGCAAGGCGATTGGCGTCGGGTTGGCGGCAGGAACGGCGGGGGTTGTGGCGCTGACCAAGTCGGCGGTGGAGTCGTTCGGCGAATATGAACAGCTCGTCGGCGGTGTTGAAACCTTATTCAAAGGCTCGGCGGGGGTTGTGGAAAACTATGCCAATCAAGCTTACAAAACCGCTCAAATCTCGGCAAATAACTACATGGAAACCGTCACGAGCTTTTCGGCGAGTTTGCTCCAAAGTCTGAACGGCGACACGGCGAAATCTGCCGAGTATGCCAATAACGCTATCATCGACATGGCTGACAACGCCAACAAGATGGGGACGAGTATGGAATCCATTCAGTGGGCTTACCAAGGCTTTGCCAAGCAGAACTATACCATGCTCGACAACCTCAAGCTTGGCTACGGTGGCACGAAGTCTGAAATGGAACGGCTCATCGCCGACGCCAACAAGGTCAAGAAAGCCAATGGCGAAATGGCGAACTTGTCGATTGACAGCTTCGCCGACGTTACGGAAGCAATCCACATCATTCAAACTCAGCTCGGCATTACCGGCACTTCGGCGCTTGAAGCTAGCACGACCATCCAAGGGTCGTTTAACTCGATGAAATCAAGCTGGCAGAATATGCTGACCGCCATGGCGAGCGGTAAGGGCATCGACAGCGTGATGGACGAACTCATCGACAGCGTCTCGACATTCGGCAAGAATGTGATGCCGGTTATTCAGAAGGCTTTGGAAGGTATCGGCACGCTTGTTGCTGAACTTGCGCCTGTTATTGCCGAGAACTTGCCGGCGTTGATGGAGAGCGTCTTGCCACCGCTCATGGAGGCGCTCATCTCACTACTTAACGCAGTCATCACTGCCTTGCCACAGATTTTACCGACACTTCTTGACGCTATCACCCAAGCCATCACGCTTATTGTGCAAGCCTTGCCACAAATCTTGCCGACACTTATGCAGGGACTAGTGACGATGGTGCAGGCGCTGTGCAACCAACTGCCAACGCTGTTGCCAACGTTTCTACAAGCTATTGTGTCGCTTATTCGGGCCATCGTGCAAAACTTACCGTCTATCTTGCAATCCGTCATCGACGCCGTCGTCGGGTTCTTGTCTGACCCAGCCAATATCTCGCTGATGATTGAGGGGGCGTTGCTATTGTTCGGCGGTATTGTGCAAGCTATACCGCAAATCATCGGTGGAATTTTGCAAGCCTTTGGAGCGCTATTCGGCAGCCTGTGGTCGCTGATGACCGAGAAGTTCGGGCAGTTCGTGGGGGCGCTTGGCAACTTTCTTGGGAACCTGTTCAAACAAGCGATCAACGTGGTGCTTGGCTTTCTCGAAAATATTGTGAATGCTCCGATTGACCTACTCAACGGTTTCATCGGGGTCATCAACGACACCTTCGGTTGGATTGGGGTGAATATCGGCAAAATCAACCGCATCCAGCTTCCACGGCTGGCGGAAGGTGGCGTTGCGACTGGTGCTACCACCGCTATTATCGGCGAGGCTGGGAAGGAGGCGGTTATTCCGCTTGAGCGCAATCAAGGCAACTGGGCTGGACTACTAGCAAGCACTTTGGTGGACGCTTTGGACGACCAAGGCGAGACCTTGGGTGGGCGTGAAATCGTGGTGAATAATTACATCAACAGCGAAATGGACGCTGACGACATTGGACGTCGCTTAATGACAAGCTTAAGGAGGAGCGCACTATGATATATTCGACAGCACCGCAACCGTGGATTATTGTGATGTTTAGACGGGACGACGGGGAGCGTCTTATATTTGGGGACGATTACTATGAGTTCAAATCGTCGCAGAAACAATTCGCCGCAAACACGCTGGTCAATGACGTGGTTGATGTTCAGGGCGGAGACGGGCAAATATTCGCTGGACAAGTGCAACGAGCAAGCACGCAATCGTTCGACGGCTATATTGGCGACGCTACGACTTCACAGACTACGGTTGAGCAGAAGCGACGAGAGTTCTTTGCCTTTTTTGCGACCGGTCATTACTTCGACGCCATTTACGTCTTCGCCGACGGCACGGCTATCAAGCGACGCCGTGGGTTCTTGGTGGATGCGCCAGAAGTGCAAGAGGAGTGGCAGGTATTTCCCGAATACCACGTGGCGCTTGGGTTCGAGGATATCAACTACTATGAATATCTCGAGGATGAGGACGGTGGCGAAATCTACGGGCATCGGCTGGAGCTGGAGCGGAGCGGTTCGACTTCGGGTGGTGCGGTCTGGGATGAGGTCGGCTGGGTTTGGGACACGGTTGGGGGGACGTTCGAAGGAGCGGGGGCGTCGAGTGGTATTATTGACGTCAATTCGATTAAGACAATCTACCCAATCATCACTATCAACGCTAAGACTTCGAACTTCGAGATTGAAAATGCCACCACGAACACTCACATCTACTATGACGGGACGGTCAGCGAAGGGCAGTCGCTGGTCATCAACTGTGCGGAACAATATGCCACGCTCAACGGCGTGAATGTCACCGAAAATCTATCGGGCGACTGGTTGTCGTTCGACCCGGGCGAAAATAAGCTCGTGTATATCGCCGAAGAGATTGACGCCCCACCGGCTATCGTCGAATGGGCGGAGGTGGTCGGATAATGGCAAAATATCAGGTCATTTTGCGAATTGACGGCACTTACCTTGGCGACGTGCGGAGCTTGGCGCAAAATCTGAGCTGGACGAAGTGCCGGACATTCGTGGGCGTGGATTCAATCTCGTTCAATCTCAATGACGAACTATTCAACCTGTGGTGTCAAGCTCGCAACACTTCCATTGACCAAGTCTTGAAGCCGATGGCGTTGGAATGTCGAATTGTGAGGGACGGGGTTGAGCTTCTCGGGGGGTATCTCGCCACGATGCCGAGCTACCAGCCAAACCAAGTGAGCGCCAACCTTAGCATGCAGTTTGACGGTTGGTTCAACTACCTTGGCGGAGTTTATATGCCTCCAGTTGGCACGCAGAGCGGGCGTATGGGCGCTTTGGTACAAAAGTGGATAACTTATGCGGATAACAAGGCAAAGACGGCTGGAAAGGCGTTTAATTTCGTTGTAGGCAATATTCAGACGCTGGCGAACGTGGAGCATACTTTTGACAACTATAAGCTCATCAAGGACGTCATCACCGACCGGTGCGACAACACCACCGGAGCCGGAAAGTTCGAGGTCGTCTGGCACGCCGACCGCACCTATGACGTGGTGGCGGATGCCGATTTTGGCGAAGTCATCAGCGACTATGTCATCTATTACCCGACAAGATTGAATGGGGTGTCGGCAACGTCTATCTCTGCGCCTGAAGCGAGTGGGTTTTATTCCCATGTCATCGGTATTGGCGCTGGCGAAATCTCGAGCAATGCCGACGAGAACACCGCTATCAGCTACTCTGAGGGCGACAGCGACTTTGTAAAAGAGTATGGCTATGCCGAGGAGCTTATTCAAGATTCCGAAATCTCGGTGCTAAATACCCTTAAGCGAAATGTTCAGAGTGAGCTGGCTCGGGTCACCGACTTGAGGTGGTCGCCCGAAATCACTCTGATTGGCAAGCAGGTCGCACCAGTGCCGAGCGGTTCGAGGCGTATATGGATTGGCGACACTATCACTATCGTCAATAACCTTGACCGCACCGGCATGACCAACGGAGCGTTCCGAGTGAAACAACTCGACGTGAGCGTGTCGGCGACGGATTCTGAAACTATCACACCGACGATGGAGCGGGTGGTATGACCAACCTCAATAAGACCTTGGGGCGACTGAGGAATGAATTGACCGCAATTAAGACCGCCCACGAGAGAGGATTGGGAGCGGTGGATTTTTTTTCAAAGACGGCTTCGGGGTCGGGGACGTTCGACACTTACGGCGTAGCGGAGCTAACTATCACGGCAACGGTAGCAAGTGGGGAACTCACCCCTGCTTTTTGCCAACTACAAATCACGATGAACGTTTTGAACTACTCGCTTACTTCTTTTTCGCAAAGTGGCTTGACGCTAGTGTGGAAATATTATGCTTATGGAACGGCTGGGGCGAGTGTATCGTGTAGCTCCAAGGTTGTCTCGTGCTCGAAATTGTCGGCGCTAACGGTGGGGGTAGCATGAACGAGTTTAACACCATGATTAATCGTATGGAGCAAGAAATCCTCGCCTTAAAAACATCCAAGGTCAAGACTTCGGGAACGCTAGCAATTCAAGAGCAGAGTGTTGCGCTGTCGCTACCACTGACACTGGACACGCTATCGGGACAAGTCTATTCGAGCAAGCAAGCGGTCATCACACTTAAGGCTTCGGACGGCTCGAACTTCTTGTCATCGCTATATCTCGGAATGTCCGGCGTTGACAACCGAGTATTACGTGTTAATCGTCGGCGGGCTGATGCCGGCGTGGTGAAGTTTGTGGTGATAATTACGGCTGGCAATGCGACTGATTGGCAAACGTTGTATGGCGGTGGTTCGGTGACGGTAAGTTTTAACGCCAATATTCGGACGACGAGTGAGTGTTCGTTGTCGCTGGCATATGAGGAGGTTAGCTTTGGATAGAGGGACTCTGCAATTAAAAATAGCACGGCTTGAGCGGGAACTTTCGGCACTCAAGACTTTTTCAAAAGCTTCGCCTCGGATTCAGGCTTATACCAAGACCGTCACCATCTCGGCGAGCGGAACGGTGACGGTGAAATATGGCGATGGCAACCAGCCGATACTGTCCGAGTTTTATTTTAACAACGGCGATGCTACCGGGCTTGTGCCGTCCGGCAATTCGCAAACTGTCGTTGTCTTTTCGCAAGTTGTTGGCACTCTGACCGTCGTCTCCACTCGCCCAATCCTGTCTATTGGGTGAGCGTCCCGAAAACGTGCTACAATTAAAAATAAGTAAAGGAGCAATCATGGCTTTAGAATTCGACAAAATCTCACCAATCCGCTTCGGCGACTTCGAAGCAACGCCGAAACTTACGGCATCACTTCGGCTTCGGGCGAGCAAGATTAAACTCGGTGGAGACAATGAGGAGGCGATGGAAACGCTGTCGCAGTGCTTCGGCAACAAAAGCGAAGATGTGCTGGCGTTCATGAAAGAAAATATGTCGGCGCTTGACTTGCAACGGTTGCAGGCTTATATCATCGGTGGCGACCAGATGCTTGAAAATGTCGATGAGGCGATTAAAGAAGCTTTACAAGGTGCAGCGAAGGGGGCGAATGAAAAAGCTTAACTTAGTCTATCAAGACTGTCCGATGTGCGGGGAGCGGAAAGATTGGGGCGAGGAACAGACCCAGATTGCCGATACCCACGGCTTTGAAATCGTCAAGGTTTCATTCGCGACCGAAAAGGGGCGTGAATACTGCGAGAAAGGTCTTAAGCACGGCATCAAGACATTCCCATTCTTTACAGATGGCGAAAAATATGGCAAAAGCGTTGAGGACTTCATTGAAATCGAGCCAAAAGAAAAGAAAGGGAAGGGTAAAAGCAAGAAATGAGCATTTTTGACAGGTTTTTCGACCGAAAAGCAACTAAAGCGCAACGTTCTGAGGTTCGGCAAGAAATCGCCAACCAGTTCCGCGTGAATGCGCTTTGTTCGTCTTACGAAAACCTTTTCGCACAGGTTCGCCCGCTCATCGATGAGATGAAGGTGGTGTTGCCGTATGGCGTGGATGCAAAGGGTGAAGTGCTGAATGAAAAATGGACGCCCGAGCTGACCGTTCTAAATACCCCGAATGAGTCAATGGGTCGGCTTGAGTTTATGGACTTGGCGTTGGCGACATGGTTGACCGAAAAAGAGCTGAATATTCACGTCCACTTTACCGGCAACAAGGTCAGCGGTTATTCAATCTTGCCGGTCGGATGCCGGAAACGCCTCTCGGACGGGACGAACCAATACCAGGTCAATGCCATGACTGGCACGGTGTATTATACCGACGCCGAGGTGATGACGCTCCGCTATTCAAGGTCGCCGAGGGCGATGGACCAAGGTGTGTCGCCTGCCACTTCGGTTGAAGTCTGGGCGCAGATTGACGACGTGCTGGCTCAATACCAAAAGGCTTACTTCGAGAATGGCGCGACACCGGCGTCAATTACTTTCATCACGGCTTCGTCCCGCGAAAAGTACAACGAGAAGCGCCAAAAGATGGAGACGGGCTTCGGCGGGGCGAGCAACAAGAACAAGACGCTTTACGTTTGGAAGCAGATGCTTGATGACGGTTCGAGCGCCAATGAGGTCGAAATCAAACCTATCCAGGGCAATAACTCGACCATGGCGATTAAAGAAGTCGTCGATATCGTCACCGACCGCTTGAATAAGTCGGTTGGGGTATCGAACTTTATTCTTGGCGATGACTCATCCGCTAAATATGACAACGCCGAACTGTCCGACCAGCAATTTACCAAACGCCGAGTCTATCCGGCACTTTCGATGTTTTGGTCGCAGTTCCAGAATGAGCTTGACCGCATACTCGGGGGGCTAGGGTATGCCATCACTTTCGACCTTGAAATTCCAGAGCTTACCGACCGCGCTAAAACCAAAGCTGAGATTGCTTCAATCAACGCCAATACCATCACGGCACTAGTCGGAGCGGGGGCAAGTGGTTCGAGCGTTGTCAAGGCGCTTGGACTTGGCAAGGAATGGGTGACGGTTGCGAATGCTATTGCCAAGAAAAATGCCGAGGCGGTGGCTGTTCCGCCCGTTGAAGCTGATGCTAAAAAAAAAGAGACTGACGCGGTAGAGCACCACTGCTGTCATCACCACCGCACCACCGACGCCAACGGCGACCCGATATTCGCCGAAACCGAACTTGCCGAAAAGAAAATTTACGACGCCCTGATGAAACTGGCGGAGCAGGTCGTGCTCGAGAATAATCCGCAGGCAACTCGTGCAGAAATTGAACAGGTTGTCGCCGAGGTGTTAGCTGGCGAAGCTGGGAAAGGGGCTACTGCTATGGCTAGCGGGCTTGTGGCTCAGGTCGGGAATAAGGTTGTGGCTGGCGAGATGGCAAAGGCTATCGGGGGCGAGTGGAAATTATCAGACAATTTCATTCAGCAACTCAACGAGCGAATACACAAAATCATCGGGGGTTATATCGATTTCACCGATGAAGCCAAACAAAACTTCATCGCCAAGGGAGCGGTAGAAGGCTGGACGCAGGAAGAGCTCCGCAACGAACTGATGGAGAACGGCTTGCCGAAATCTCGGGCTGAGACTATCGCTCGCTCCGAGACCGTCCATGCTTACCGCACGGCTGGCATTGACTCCACCCAAACGCTAGCCGATAAATACGGGCTTAAAGTCAATCTTGTGTGGAGGATTGCCGATGATGGAGCTTGCGATGTTTGCAAAGCAATGAACGGGACGAAAATCCCGCTAGGGAAAACATTCCCTGACCATGGGGTCTTTAAGACCGATGACGGCGAGGAGGTGATGGTCGGTTGGGAACATTCATACTACAATGACTATGGGCGCGAGCCTAACGCACACCCGAACTGCGTGCTTGGCGACACAAAAGTGCTTGCCGACGGCGTCAAGAAAATGATGCGGTATAATTACTCAGGCGACGTGGTAAGGATTAAGACCGCCTCGGGGCGGGAGCTTGCCATGACCATTAATCACATTCTGCTCACTAACCGCGGTTGGGTTCGTGCGAAGAATTTGCGCAAGCTTGACCAAGTAATCGCACACCGCGACGGCATCAAATTGTTTGCGGGCGATGATGCAATAGACGGGAATGAAACCACTGTTGCGAATGAATTCGTCGCGCTCTCGAAAGCGAAGGGTGTGGTTGCCACTAAAGTGTCAATGACCGCCAAAGATTTCAAAGGCGATGCGACCCCAAACGAGGAAGTCGACATTATACTTCCCGACCGCCTTTTGGGGGATGAAGTTGATGCCTCGGGCGGTGAGAGCCTCCGCCAATTCAATCTCATAACGCGAAGTGATTTTTCCAGCCCGCTCGATTCGGTTGGCACGCTCGACCAGCTCCTCGTGGGGGCGCTTGCTTCCACGAACGGCATTGTGGGCGGAGCGTGTGAGCGCTTGGCGCTCCTCGGGAGTAAGTCTGGACATTCTGACACGCATGGACTCACTTCTGCCACGGCATACAACACCCGCCTTGAGGAGTCTTTTGCGAATAGTTCCACGGCTAACATCAAGGCGCTCCGCGAGAGCTTTCTCGCTGATGCCGGACTGATAGAGTTTGACGATATTGTCGATGTCGAGATTGAGAATGTTGTCGATATTCCTGTTTATGATTTAGAAACTACATCCACATTATATAGCGCCAATGGGATTGTAGCAAGCAATTGTCGGTGCTACTTTACAACGGAGGTTGAATGATGAAGATTACCTGCCCGAAGTGTGGAAGAATACTCGGCGACACCACGCACAGTCTGGACGCCAACTTCAATTGTCGCGGTTGCAAATCAACGGTTCGAATTAACATAATAATGGCAAAGTCTTGCGACTATTTGCCGAAGGAGGAAAATGACAAATCCAAATAATGCCATTGGCACTAACGGGGCTTATTCGGGGCGCACCAGTGTCGATGCTTTCAACGACATTTTAGGCGCGTTTAATGGACGCGGAATAATCAGCGGTTGGAGCGTTTCGCCATCGTCTGGAATGACCATCACTCTCGGCGGGGTGACCGGCATCCGCGACGTCGCCATTGCCGTTGCGACTGGCGGTTCCCGAACCACCATCAACAACCGAAGTGGAAGTCCAGTATCTCTAACCATCGACACAGCGCCTGCGACCAACTCACGCATTGACGCCATTGTGGCATATGTCTCAAACCCACCGCAGGGAACGACCGAACTTGCCGACAACCCGAGTGCTTGCGGGCTTATTGCCGTCAAGGGGACGGTGGCTTCATCACCGACTGCTCCGACCGAGTCGATGATTCGGAGTGCCATCACTTCCGATGGGGCGGTTGGTTCTACGGCTTATTATGTCGTGCTTGGGGCGGTTAAGGTCGTGGCTGGTGTGACGACGATTACTTCGAACTACATCACGCAGGGTACGAAAGCGACCATTGGGACAAATAATATCGCCAACTCCGCCGTCACCACAGCAAAACTAGCCAACTCCGCCGTAACCACAGCGAAACTGGCGAACTCCGCCGTCACCAGCGACAAGATAGATTTTACGACATTAAAATATCTGTCGGGGATGCCTGTGGCTAAAATCAACCGAAGCATTGGCTATTCACTCACTGCTTGTTTATGCAGAATTGGGAATATCGTGATATTAAGCACTGACTCCGTGGTGGGTTCTACTCTGCCTACTGGGTTGAATGGTTCCGCATTAGCAGAGACCATACCGAGTGGCTATCGCCCTATCGTTCCAGTAGCATTTGAGGGGCAGAGGCAAGATGGTGCAGCGATGGAAGCGAAATGGAGAGTGCAAACAGACGGCTCGATGACCGTATTTACCTATGGCGCTTATGGGACAGTCCGATGGGGTTTTAATGCTGTTTGGATTACTAATGACGCATGGCCAAGTTAAGCCACCCGAACAGCATAAAGCCCATCTCGCGCATCAGAAATGAAAGCTCGCCCGCCAGATGACGATGCTTTCAAATATACAGTCGTATTAGCGGTAATGCCATATGAGACGAGAAGTGTTAAAGATTGGTAGCCAGAAAGAGTTGTGGCGATCGTCTTTACTAAATTACTCCCCGCATATATGTATATCGACGTGCCATCCACCGTGTTTGAATTCTCCACATACATAGACGCGAATAGCATATAAGTGCCTGCCGTAGTTATTTTTAGACTTGCGCAGGTCGTTGCTGTGGAGGACAAAGTTTTCCACCCGTCGCCAGACATGGAACCCTTGGTAAAACCTAATGTCGTAAAATCTATCTTGTCGCTGGTGACGGCTTTTGTGAATTCCAATACTTCCCAATATTACAATCTCCACCAAAAAGCGGAGTCATTGCTCCGCTTTCGACGTAAGACATTGTGTCTTGGATTGTAGATGAACGGCCGTTTCTGCAATTGTAGGTTCCAGCCTACCAGAAGTCTCTGTTGTGAAATGTTTTGAACGACATTCCAATGATTTGGACTTACTTTTATTTTACTCTCTCTCTCTCTCGGCGTCAAGCCCTTTTTCAGTTGTCAAATATTCTTTTACAACTGGTCGGAAATACCGACAGGTTGGGTTCGCCACTTCGCAAAATTGCAAAAATGTTATTTTTGCGAAGTGGGATGTTATATCTGTGAAGCAACCATGAAGCAAAATAACAGAGGTGAGTGTGGTTTTTTTGTTATAACTGTGAAGCAAAGATGTTATATCTTATTTGGTCGATAGAATTTCCGATAGAAAAGGTCTCGAATTCGTGACCTATGCCGACCAAATAAAACACAGCAAAACCCCGCCATGGTGGGTATGAGAATGGCGGGATTTCTGCATAAGGTCA
>CAZYWC010000025.1:0-32422 GCA_964651125.1 uncultured Vampirovibrio sp. | reverse complement strand
AGCGTCTCCCTTACAAGGAGAGGGTCAGAAGTTCGAGTCTTCTAACGCCCACCATTTTTAGAAAAAGAGCCGTTAAGGGCTCTTTTTTCTTGCCCTGACTGAATTTCAAAAGTTCGAGGATTTTTAAGAAAAACCCAAAGTGTGAGGTTCGTCTCCGAAAGTCCCACCATTTAAAAAACGGAAAAATTTATTTTTCCGTTTTTTATTTAAATTAATAAATTAATTGTTAACTACTTCAAACAAAGCGTTTACAACAACCGGATCCCATTTGATACCGGCTTCTGATTTAATCACCGCTAACGCTTCATCTTTATCCATAGCTTTTCTGTAAGAACGGTCAGAAGTCATGGCTGTATATGCGTCTGCAACCGCGATAATTCTTGAACCGAACGGAATTGAGTTCCCTTTCAAACCTTCAGGTTCGCCGCCGCCATCCCAGCGTTCTTTGTGATAATGGATGTATGGAATAACTTCTGACAAGAAGTTAATATTCATAAGCAAGTTTACACCAACATTTGGGTGATTTTGCAATTTTTCCCACTCTTCTTTTGAAAGTTTGCCTTTGTTTGTGAACAAAGATTCAGGAAGAGTAATTTTGCCTATATTTTGCAACAGACCTGCATAGTAAACCAAATCCGTTGTTTTTTCGTTCAAACCGAGTTGACGACAAAGTTTGCGTGAAAGTTCCGCAGTGTTTTGAGAGTGTGCAACCTTGTATTGACCTTTTTCGTCAACTGCTTTTGCTAATCTTTCAACAAACGCTTGTTGCTGAACTCCTAAATCACCGATAAGTGCAGTCAATTCTGCTCTTTGGTGTTGCAATTCTTCTGCCATAACATCATCTGATGCAATCAAAGCGTTTGTTTCATCAATAGTTTTTTGTAAGTGCATTGATGTACCGAACAGACGTCCGATTGTTTCAAGAAGGTTCATATAAGCGCGTTTGATAGTTTTCTCTTTGTAGTTTTCAATTACAATTACACCGACTACATGTGCATTATTGTGCATTGGAACAACTGCCAAAGATTTAACATCAAATTCTTTCAACTCATATTTTGGAGTAAAGTTGTCAATATTTGTAATATCTTTGATTTGAACTGTTTCAAGAGTTTTAAAAGCTTTTACAACGATTGATTTGTCATCTTCGGCGTAGCTCAATTTCTTTGCATAAATATCTTCATCAAATTCTATAGAAGAACCTGCAAGACCTAAAATCTTATCTTCAATATTTAAACCTTTTGTGAATTCTTTTGTAAGGTAAATGTGGCATGCATCAACATCGAGTATTTGAGTCAAAGTTTTTGCAATTGAATTGTAAACAACATACTCATCTTGAGAACTGAAACCCAAAACACAAAGAGTGTTATCAAGAGAATAAATAGACACGAGCTCTTTTAATTGAGATTTAAGCTTAGTTGTTTTATCTTTGACATCCTTGCCGATTTTATTTGCCAAATCTTCTGAAATCAGGTACTCAGAAATGAAATCGCCCAAGTTTAGAGCGAAGATTTCTTCAAGCGGATCATCTTCCATCAAGTCGATTGAACGGCTGAATAGTGATGCACCTAATTCTTCTTTATCTGTCATAATATTCCTTCCTACAAAATAAAAATCTTCTTATGTCATGTATAACGGCACAAATTTTAAAAACTTTAATGTTTTTTGAAAATTTTATACTTTAGTTGTAGATTAGTTATACTTTATGGCGAAAATAAAGGGATTAAGGTGTTTACAAAAATTAATATATCTAATTCTATATAGTTTTAAATTAAACCAAAATAAAGCTTATTAAGTTCGGCTAATGTCATCGCGCCGGTTTTAGCATATTCAAGCTGTTGAGCTTGCTGAGATTCTTTACTTGCTTCCAGAGGTTGAATTTGAAGTTCTTGCTTTTGCTCCTCATTCTGTTTGGTTTGAATCTTTTCGATTAATTCGGTTTTTGCTTGCTTTAATTTAGAAACATCTGTGTTTTTATTACCGCTAGGAGTAATTCCCATTTGTGTAAGCTCTTTTATTATTTTAATGTATTCCGAGTCTTGATAACTAGAACCGTATGAACCGTATGAACCGATTGCTCCAACTGCCATTACCATTTTTTTACTCCTCAAATGTAAAATTTTGTAACAGGTATTATATATTATTTAATTCCACCAATTAGATGATTTATAACGTTCATATAGAAATATCTTTACAAAAGTTCATAAAAGAGTTAAAATAAAGTGTAAGACGTTAATATTTTGTTACAAACTAGCAATTAAATTTGTCTTGAGTTTTTATTTAAAATATAATGTAAGGGTGTAACAAATTATTATAACCCAATAAAAATATACATAGAAAGAAAAATTAGGAATTCTGAAATTATGAAGAAACAAATAAGCTATTTGCTCACAGTCTTATGCCTATTTGCAGCGAACCAAGCATTTGCAGATCCAATGGCAGGAACAACATTGCCGGCAAGCGCCCAAGCGTCTTTAGGCGGTTACAACCCTGGAGCTTATAATACTACTGAATCACAAAATACAAATCACTATGAAATAGACAAGAGCTACATCCAATCGTTTGATGATGTAACTAAAGATGAACAGATTTACGATGCTTCAATTGAAGAAAATTTGCAAAGAGAAGGTATGATTTATAATCCCCACTTCTTGTTGCAAAAAATCAATTTTGAAGGTAATACAAAGATTTCATCTGACGAACTTGAAAAATTAGGTTTAGAAGTTCTTGGTGAAGATGTTTACTTTGATGAATTGTTAGAAGTTTGTCAAAAGGTTACAAACCTATATAGAGCTAAAGGTTACTTGACATCTTATGCAACAGTACCTCCTCAAAGAATTGTGGATGGTGTTGCAACAATTAAGATTGTTGAAAGCAAAGTTGGCGAACTTAATATTGAAGGTGAAAAATGGACTCGTGAATGGTATTTGAAACATATCATTATGGGTAAAGCAGGCTTAAGAGAAGGCGATGTCTTCAATGCTAAAAACCTTCAAAGAGCAATGAAAGAAATCAACAGAGAAGATTATGTTCAAGTTCAAACAGAAGTTGAAAGACAACAAGAAGGCGATGAAAACACAGCTATCACTTTGAACGTTAGAGATAGATTCCCTGTTAACTTGAACTTCTCTTATGATGACTACGGTCGTTCTTATACAGGTGCTCAAAGAGTTTCATTCCTTGTTGGTATGGATAACTTGACAGGTTTGGGCGATAAAATTTACGGTGGTACAATCTTATCATCAGGTGCAACAGGTTGGATGGCAGGTTATTCACTTCCTGTTTCATCATACGGAACTAGATTGTCATTTGATTTTTCTGACTCTCACGTAAGATTGGGTGGTCCTTATAAATCATTAAACGTTAAAGGTAACGCACAAAGTTACTTCTTTAAATTAACTCAACCAATTATTCAAACAGCTAAGTCTGATTTGATTTTCTATACAGGTTACGATTATGTAAACGCAAATACTTCTGCTAATATTGCAGGCAATCCGCTTAGATTATCAGATTATAACTTGAATGTATGGCGTTCAGGCTTATATGGTATGACAGATGACAATTACGGTCGTTGGATTGGTAATGTAGGTGTTGACTTTGGTATGGGCGGCGACGGACACGGTGCAATCCAAGATACAACATTCTTCAAAGTTACAGCCGGTGCAACTCGTGTACAAAGATTGTTCGCAAGAAGTATGGGTATCGTAAGAGTTAACGGTCAATATTCACCAGATAAATTGTTTGCAGCAGAACAAATGCAAATGGGTGGTCCTTACACTTTAAGAGGTTACCAACCGGCTGAATTAATCGGTGACTACGGTGTTACAGGTACAGTTGAATACAGATTCCCTGTTCCATACTTGTACAAGTTGATGCCAAAAGTTGATGAAAGACTTAAACTTGCAATCTTCTACGATTGGGGTTGGATTGGAGAAAACGGTAATATTTACAATTACCCTCAAACATTCTTACATTCAGTTGGTTTCGGTACATACATTAACTTCACTGATTGGTTAACAGCTCAAATTGGTGTAGGCTTCCCACTCGGTCGTTCTTACAACGAAAATACAGCAAGATTCTACTTTAGCGTAAACTCTGACTTAGACAGATTGATACCGCTAAGAAATCCGGAAAAATTATAATAAGCAAAAAGGACTCTTGAAAGAGTCCTTTTTTATTGCATAAAAAAGCTTTTGTTTAAAAATGAACAAAAGTTTTTTTTAATCGTTATACTAACAAGAACGGAAATTGGAATATCCGCACAGCACATCAAAAGAAAGAGGTGTTAGTATGAAAAAAGTCTTGTCAGTTTTTAGTTTGTTAGTATTATTGAGTTTGGCAATGCCTGCTAATGCAGCACCGCCACCTCCAAACGGCGGTCCAATGGGTGGAGGACAAATGGTACAAGCCGGTCCAGGATTTAGAGGACATGGCGGGCCACACAGAGGTGACTGGGGCGCGCCTCCACCACCAAGAGCATATTATGGAAGGGGAAGCGTCGTAGTCGGCGGGGTGTTGGCCAGGCGCAGCTATTGGGGCTATCCTTACGGCTATGATTGCAGATTAGGTTGGTGTGACGATTTTTATCCGCCACCACCTCCTCCAATGTACAGACCTTCAGGAGTGTATATTAATCTCGGCGTACCAATAAGGTTTTAATCCAAACAAAAAGGCGGACTTTTTAAAGTCCGCCTTTTTGTATTTGTTAAAATCTATTTCTTTTCTTGTGGTTTTGTATCTACCTTAATAATAGCTTTTTTAGGGTCATATTTGTCATTCAAATATTCAACCTTAGCATTTTTCATTAAGCCATCAGTAAGTTTTTTCAAAACTTCGATTTGTTTTTGAGTTTCCAAATAGAACTTGATTTCATCTTTAACCTTAACATAAGGAGTTGTTCCTGCTTCCATTCTGTCAGTCACCTTAATGATATGGTAGCCATAAGGTGATTGAACAAGATTTTCACTTACTGTGTTAGGTTTCATAGAGAAAGCTGCTTTAGAAAATTCAGGCACCATAGCTTCTTTTGTAAAGAAACCTAATTCACCGCCACGTTCTGCGCTGGCTTTATCGTCTGAATATTTTTCGGCATACTTAGCGAAATCATCAGGATTTTGTTTAACTTGTGCCAAAATTGTTTCAGCTTTTGCTTTCTGAGAAGCAACTTGTTCTTCGATTTTAGTATTCAAATCAGTAGGGTTAATGTTAGGATTTTTAGCCTTGATTTGTTGAATTAATTCAATTGTGTTTGCAGAGAACAAAATATGTGAAGCTCTAACTTGTTCACCGTGAGTGAATTCAGCTTTGTGAGAATCATAGTATTTTTTTGCATCGTTATCAGAAATGTTAATTTTTTCAATTGAATTAACTAATTTTTTGATTTTAATTTGAGTCTTCAAATCTTCTGTAAATTGGTCGTTTGAAATTCCTCTTTGTTTAAGAAGTTTATTCAATTCTTCTTTAGAACCGACTTTATCTATAATTGTTTTTAATTCTGCTTGAATGTCATCAGAAGTTGCTGTAATTCCGCGTTTTGCAATTTCTTGGTCTAAAAGAGATTTTACAATAAGTTCGTTTACAATTTTATCTTTGAATATGCCAAACATCGGATTGTCATCAGATTTCACTAAGTTTTTAGAACCACCGAATGCCTTTAAGAATGACTTATCTACGCTAGCATCAAACGCTTTGTCAAATTCTGCCTGCGTAATTACTGTGTCATTAACCTTGATAATACCTTCAGAACGGTGCATGAAAGTGCAACCAGAGAAAAGCACCGTTGATAGAGCTAAACATGTTAATAATTTTTTCATTAAAATACTCCTTATATAAACTCTCTCGTTTTTATTATAATAAACCAAACTCAAAAGAAAGTTAAACAATGTTTACGCTTCTTAATAAATGATATAAATTATAATAAGCTGTTATAAATGTTAATTGTCGCCAAGCAGATTCTTAATTTTCTATCAACAAGACTTTTTATTGTATTTTCATAACAAATTAAAAGAGCTTTATCCAATCCGCCTTCATCCAAGGCTTTAATAATTGGCGCACAATGTTCGCAAGGGCGGGTTCTTTCCTCTATTTTGTCAGCTAAAAATATTATTTTTTCAAAAGTTGTCATATTAATTTTACCCAATGTATGCCATCTGATAGCTGATAAAATTTCTTCATCCTCAACACCAAATTCTTTTTTTGCGACATAAGCTCCAACCGGTGCGTGATGTGTTTTATGGTTACATAGCTCTCCGTCTTCCAATGGTAATGTTTTTAAAATTGCCATTGTTTCATCTTTTGGCATACATTTTGCGCAATCATGGATTAATCCTGTAAAATAAGCTTTATCTTTATCTAAGCCAAATTTTTCTGCTAACTTTTTCGCACAATCCGCTGTTCCCAATGAGTGTTCATATCTTTCTTCATTCAAGTTAGTCTTAAGCCAATTTTTAATATAATCAATTGTACAAACCATTTTTCTTTATATACTCCTCTACTTTTTTTAAGTTATTATTTTCTGTATGATGTTTTCTTAAATCCGTCGAAGACACATCAATAAATGGCATTTGTGCCATCTCATAATCAAATCCGACTTTAGGAGTCAACTCTACTCCGCGCGGAAAAACTATAAAATGAACTAATTTGCTCAACTCATCAGCCTTGTACCAGCTTTCAATTTTTTCAAAGGCGTCAGTGCCGATTAAAAAGTTCAGTTTATCCTTGATGTTATACAATTCTTTTATTTTTTTTACGGTATTTAGAGAATAAGATTTTTCACCATTTGCTCCAAGTTTGTACTCAATATCTGAAACTTCAAATCTCGGTTCATAAGCCGTTGCAATCTTAACCATTTCAAGGCGATGCTTTGCAAGGTCAGAGTTTATTTCCTTGTGTGGTGGTATAAACGCCGGAATAAAAATAATTTTTTCAAATCCGTAATGCTCAAGAGCATATTCAGCAACTTTTAAATGCGCTTCGTGTATAGGATTAAAAGTTCCTGCAAAAATACAAATTGCCACCTAAAACCTCCAAGCTGTGTCTTTACATCAAATTTTACAACAACCAAAAGGTTCTGTAAACTTTTGTAAAGATTTTCTAAAAAAGCGTTATTGAATTTTTAATATGTGGAATTAAAAACATATAAGGTTAAAAAAGGGTTTTTAATCGCATGCTCTTTAGAAAGGAGATTAAATTATGGAAATTTTAAATTTAGTTTTATTCGGATGCGTATTCTATTTGGCACTTATCGGTATTCCGACTATTTGCGAAAAGAAACACTAATTAATGAGCCTTGAGAGTTTGCCGTCAGAAGTTGCAAGCGCAAGCTTTTGTTCTTCTGACTCCAAGTTTATTGATGAAATATCGTATTCTCTCACGGTATCAATAAAGAGCTTTTCAAACAGGACGTAGAATATTTTTGCTTGGTTGTTACGGGTTTGTAACAACGCAAGCGTGTCGTTTATAATAAGCAGAGCTTCTTCTTCTCTTGAGTTTTTGAGAAGAAGTCGAGCTATAAAGTATTTTGCAAGCATTATAATATTAAATATTGCGGAGCTTTCTGCTCGTTTAAGTACGTCATTATAAATGCTTTCAGCTTTTTTCGCGATTCCTATGTTGGCATAAGAATTCGCTATCAATAAATCACAAAACAATTCTAACTGGAGTTGATGAATATCAGCGGTTAAAAGCTTTGCCTGATAAATGTTTTGCGCAAAAGTTTTATAATCGTTCGAATGTTCTGCAAACTCTTGCATAATCAGATAAATTACTTTTGCAAACGGTGTCGCTTCTTCAACATCAGTTGTGCCAAAGTTTTTACCGCCCAAATAATCTCTAACGGACAAAATAACATTCCTGTCAGGAAGTTCATCTCCAAACGCAATTTTTATAGCATCCAAAAATTCTTCTAAATCATCATCCATCATAAAGAGTTTTGCAAAACCGACCATTCTAAAAGTTTCAAATAAATGCTCCACAAAGAGTTTGATTGAAAATCCCGCAGGTTTAATTTTTTCTATGATTTCAGGTTTAATAATTCCGAGCAAATCCTTTGCTACTTCCACGCATTGCGCAAAATCGCCGATATTAAACAGAATTTCAATATTTACAAGCGAAAGCAGCAAGAATTTTGTATTAACAGAACCATCTACAATGAGTGTCGGATTTGGCATTCGAGAAAGTATGTTATGCAGCAGCGGTAAAGCTTCCGTATAATTAGAAGAAATTAGCGCACCTTGAAGCATAAGGTTTGAAAGCTTAACAATTTTTTCGTTATCATCTTCTTTTATAGCATCCATCAAAAGAACATTTTCGATTGAATAAATCTTTGCAGGCGAATAATTGTAAAGGCTCATCAAAATATTTTGGAAAACTTCTTTTTTGTTGTTTTCAATATCTTCTTCCGAAATATTATTTTCAATATGCTCGATTAAAGACAAAAAGCCCAAACAATTCTTCAAATAAGTATCATAATCGCCCGTATTCATCGCAAATTGAGAGTTCCGCCATAACAACAAGTATTCTTCTTTAAAGAACCCGAGTTTACCCATAATAAGCAGTGTAAGCGTATCATCAATATCCTTGCCGATATTAGCCAAGATATTTTTGCACAAAAATTCTACGACTTGTTTTTTGAGTGACGCCTCGACAACGGGTTTTACAAGATTATAATTATTTATATAAATAACATTGTTGATAATATGGATAAAACCGCCGTTTTCCAAAAACTTCGCAACTTTTGCAACTTCTTTAATTCCAAGCTTTGCAAGAGTTTGAAAATCCAGTCTTGCTCCGAGAAAAACAGAGTATGCCAAAATCATTGAAGCGTCTATGTTTTTGCTCATACCCTTCAAACGAGCTTTTATTAATGCGTCTAAACTATTTGGCAAGATTACCGAATTCTTGCTTTTAATCAAAAGTCTGTTTTCAAAATTTATTAAAATATTTTTTTCGGTCAAATATTGGAGTGCGTTTTTGAAATACAAAGCCGAACCGCCAAACTGTTCTTTTATTTTTTCAAAATAAAATGACTGAATAAAATCACTCGCTTCTTCTTTTATGTCGCCTAAAAGCTCACCCATAGAAGTTTTTTGAAGCACATATTCCGTATAAGAAGGTGTTCTTAAAAGTTTTTTAAATTTAGAATGCAGTGAAACTTCCGAATTTGTCGTAAAGATGAAATTTGTATTCAGTTTTTTGAAATTGTCAAAATAAAGTTCCAAAGTCTGAATTGAAGTGTCGTCCATAAACTCAAATCCTTCAATCAGGACTACCGTGTTTTTAAGTGAAGCTAAAAAGTCGCCAAAATCTTCCATATAAGCAAATCTGGCGTCTTCAGGAGTCGAAGCTTTTCTTGGCGAAGAAAATATCAAATTTTTAAGTGCATTGAATCTTTTTACATCAAAATCCTGCGGTATCAAAGATTTGCATAGTGAAAGCCCATAAAAATCTCTGAACAGTTGCTCGAAAACTCCCCAAGGTCTATAATTTGTTTCTTCTGTACAAATTGCATGCAAAATTTTAAACTCTTTTTTCTTACAATAATCTACAATATCAGAAGTCGAAACTTCCAAATCTTTTTCGGCCCTTATTGAAATAATTTTGCTATCATTCAAGTTTTCTATAAGTTTATTTGATGAAATCTTTTTAAAATTACATTTTGCGTTGATATCAAAAACTTTAAACGCATAAATATCTTCATTTTCGGCGGTTTCTTGTTTTTTGATTTCCTTAGGAGTTGTGTTGACTGGCGCATCTTGAGTTTCGCCTGTCGGCGGCAGAACGTAGTTTTCAAGCAAAATTTCATAAAACATAACTGTCGTACCGTCTTTTTCAACCGTATACAACGAATCAGTTTTATAATCCTTGTTTACGTTATCCCAAATATACTGGTCAAGGATGATTTGCATACCTTTTAAATATTGTGCTTGGTCTTTTATGTTCAAAAGCTTGACGTTATTGTCAATAGAAGTTTCTTCCAATAACTCATCCGAACTCTTTTTGACAATTGTAAGATTTAACTTTAAAGACATTCCGAGTTCTTTTATTACTTTTAAATTCAAATCCGCAAAGGCGTTTACCAGTTTTAATGCCAGTCTTATTGCTTTGTTTGCAGAAGTTGGGAATGAAAGTTCTTTATTAAAATTAATAACAAAAGTGTCATTATAAGTGATTATTTTACCTTCAACCGATTTAATTTGCGCAGTTAGAAGGTTTCTTAAACGAAAATAGAATTTTGTAAAAAGTTCTTGTGAACCTAAAACGCGTCTGATATTTTTTAGCGCGGAAAATTTAATTATAATTGAAGCAAATTCGTCCGTTTCGCACTCTTGATATGCAACACTTGTTTTTACGGGAAATCCGCATTTGCATTTTTCGCTTGAAGTAGAAACAGTTTTTCCGCATTTTGAGCATTTGGTCAAAATTATGTAACCGCATTTTTCGCAAACGGGTGTTTCGCTCAAACTATGACAGTTTGGGCATTCCAAAGCTAAAACTTTATGGCAGTGCGGACACACTGTTGAATTTTCTGCAATATTTCTATGACACTTCGGACATTCCATATAAAAGATTATAGTCTAAAAAGCAACTTTATGCTACAATATCCATCAATAGGAGGAGATATGACTTTTCTTGATATTTTAAAAGAACCTGCGATACTTATAATCACGGCTGCGTTTCTGTTCTTTATAATGACAGTTCTTCGCAACTATACAAGAGTTGAGAATAATCTTAAAGCTGTTAAAGATTATTTAAGTTCACTAAACAAAAAAGAGCTTTCTTATCGTTTCAAAGAAATGGATAATTTTATGAGTTCAAACTGTTTTACTTCAACAGTTTGGGAAGACTTTAAGAAAGCATTGATTTTCCCTGAAAAATTGTTTGTAGCATCTCAAACGCCAAATGCAGATTATAAACCTGAAATTTATCTGACGGTTGATGCTTCATATTTTTTCAATGAAGAAACCTTAGTTTATTCAAAAATCAACAACAAATTTATCCAAGCCATGCCAACTCTTTTGACAGGTTTAGGCCCATTTTTTACGTTTTTAAAAATGGCAATTGCATTTACTCAAGTTAATTTTAACGATGATACAAATATTGGTGCTTCATTCAACGGTTTGATTACAAACATTCAGATGGCTGCTTTGTGTTCTGTTTTTGCAGTTGGTTTTTCTCTGTTATTTATGCTTATTGAAAAAATCTTATATAACAGAATGTGTAAGAAATATTCTTTAGAAATTCAACGAGAATTAATCCGCTTATTTGATGTTGTAACAAGCGAAAAATTCTTGATAGATTTGGTTAAAGAATCAAAACTTCAAAATCAAACAAATGAAAAATTGTTAAAGGCTTTGCCCGAAGAGTTCGCAAAATCTTTGGCTAAGACTTTAAATGAAGGCACAACTCCATATTTGGAAAATATTTTATACAGTTTAAATAAGTTAAATGAAACAATGGATAAATCGTCAGGCGGCGGGGATGTTGTGGATAAGTTATTTTAAATAGGGTTTACCCTCCCCTTGAGGGAGGGTCGAAATCTTCGATTTCGGGGTGGGGTAATATGAAATTAAGACGACCAAAAGAAGACAACAATCAAGACAATATATTTTGGGTAACAATGACCGACCTAATGACAGCATTGGTACTGGTCTTTATTGTTTTGTTTTTCTACACATATATGACAAGTTATTTTGAAAAAATTCAATCGCAAATGGAGCAGAAAAAGGCTTCGGAAGCGTTGGAACAGACCCTTAAAGAACAAAACATCAACGCAAATATTGACGATGTGACAGGCGTTGTTAAGATTTCGGACTTGGAATTATTTGAAGTAAACAGCTACGAATTGTCAGATAAAGGTAAAAAATATTTGGATAAATTTGCGCCTGCTTATTTGAACTCGATATTTTCAAACGGTTATTTAAATCAAAATATTGAAAAAATAATCATTCAAGGTCACACTGATTCACAGACTTTTAAAGGCAAATATTCTGCCGATGAACAGTATATGAAAAATATGGATTTGAGCCTTAAACGTGCTTATGCGGTTGCAAATTATATGACAAATACGCCTTACAACAAGGCAAACGGAAATCGCTTGCGCAAAATGATAATCGTAGAAGGTGCAAGTTTTTCAGCTCCGATTCTTGTTAACGGAAAAGAAGATTTCGGAAAAAGCAGAAGGGTTGAATTGAAAGTGGTTTTAAAGAAGTAAGTTTAATTTTTACCAAAACCTGTCAAATCTTTAATAACTTCTCCTGCAATAATCAAGCCGACAGTTGATGGAACAAACGCGTTACTTCCCGGTATTTGGCGTCTTGCTGTACATTTTCTAACCGTTCCGGGCGGACAAACACAATGTTTTTTACAGCTGATTTCAATGTCATCGTTTGGTTTGATTGGAATTTCTTTAGAATAAACGACTTTAACTTTTCTGATTTTTCTTTTTTTAAGTTCTTGTCTGATTACTTTTGCAAGCGGACAAACAGATGTTTTAGAAATATCCGCAACTTCAAATGCTGCCGCATTCATTTTGTTTCCTGCGCCCATTGAAGATATAACGGGAACGCCAGCTTTTTTAGCACGTTCAATGATTTCTAATTTGCCGACAACAGTATCAATCGCATCAACTACATAATCATATCCTGCAAAATCAAACTCATCAGCATTTTTAGGGGTATAAAACATTTTATAAGTATTAACAACCGCATTCGGATTGATGTCTAAGATTCTATCTTTTGCAACATCAACTTTGTATTTCCCGACAGTGCTTCTTAATGCATAAATTTGACGGTTTACGTTTGTGATACAAATTTTATCATCATCAATTAAATCAAATGTTCCGACTCCGCTTCTTGCAAGAGCTTCAACAGTATAACCGCCAACTCCGCCAATTCCAAACACAGCAACACGAGCGGACGCTAATTTTTCAATCCCCTCGTGACCGATTAAAAGTTCTGTTCTTGAAAATTGGTTAAGCATTTTTGCCTCAAATTACTTGATAATACCAAAACCTAATAAAAATACGCAAATTACAAATACAAGAGCAACAATGCCGGTCAATTTGTTTAAGCCTTTTTCTGCACTCTTTTGTGAAGAAAACATTTGTGCTGCGTTACCTATTCCTGCGATTCCGTCGCCTTTAGGTGAATGCATAAGTATTAATACGATTAGTAATAGTGCGGATAAAACCTGCAAAATCCAAAAAAATGTTAACATTTAGTCTCCTTTTTTATGAAATGCGCCCTTTTTGAATTTAATTTTATATTATCGAAAGTGTAAAGTCTAGCCGGACGCTTGGATGATGATTTAGAAAATTCGTTTAATTCTCTTAAACCATCAGTTGTAATAACTTTCTTTCTGAAATTACGTTTATCAAGCTTTTTCTGCATAATCATTTCGTAAGCTTTTTGCATTTCAGTCAAAGTGAATTTTTCGTTTAACAATTGATATGCCACAGGACACATTTCCAAACGTTCTCTTGTACGTTTTAGAGAGTATTCAATAATTTCTTTGTGGTCGAATGCCAAAGGCGGCAAATCAAAAACTTTGTGCCAAGCCAAATCAGGAGTTGTAACTACGTTAAAATCTTCAGCTCTGATTAGCGCAAAATAAGCACAAGTAATTACACGAGAAACAGGGTGACGAAGCGGGTCGCCGAATGTATAAAGTTGTTCAAGATAAATGTTATCAACATTAGTTTTCTCTTTAAGAACGCGCATTGCAGCTTCATCAAGGTTTTCAGACATTCTAACATATCCGCCGGGGATTGCCCATTTGTCTTTGAACGGTTCGTTGCTGCGTTTTACAAGCAATACCTGTAACGCATCATCTTTGATAGTTAAAATAACAATATCGACAGTAATCTCGTGTGTCTTAATTTCGTTAAACATTTATCACCTCTAGGATAATTGTATAATAAAGAATAAAAAAATGTAACAACTCTTCTTAAGAATAAGTGTATTTTGTTACAATTATTCTTTTTAGTATGAATATTTGACGTAAATAAGTTAAGCAATGTTACAAAAAGTCAATTTTCATTATTCCATATACTTTATATATTTAGGATATTAAGTCATGACGTTTATTAATAATTTTTCAAATCTGAATATGGGCAACTTTATGTCAGGATGGAACAATTGGTTCTCTCCGACGTTTTCGTGTTCATTTATGCCTTCATTCTTTGATTTGAGCGGCTTTACAGCGATGTTTAACGACTGGAGTTTTCCATCCTTTAACAACTTCAGTATGCCATCATTGTTTAGTTTCACGCCAATGAATATGTTTGATATGACATTTAACAACAATAATATTTGGGATAATGTGTCTTGGAATAGTGCAGCGCCTACATTCAATACTAGTTGGAATAGCAGTATCGGCGATAGTTTTACACTCACAAACAAGAATAAAGCAAATTTCTCGGTAAAAGATTATAATGCAAATGCCGGTGAAAAATTAGCCAGATATGCACTTAGTCATAAAGCGCGAAGTTTTACGGGCAATTGTGCAAAATATGTAAAAAATGCAATTCAGGCATGCGGTCTGGGTACTTATCAGAGTGGGCATGGTTATCAAATGGCAGGCATATTGCGTAAAAATAACCACTTCAAGGAAGTTTCTCCGAACAGTGTCAATGTGAAAAATCTTCCTGCTGGATGCGTAATCGTATTCGATAGAGGAATGTATGAATATTCAGACAAATATGGTCACGTAGAAATTACTACAGGTGACGGAAGAGGCGTGTCTGATGGCGTAACAACGGATTTACAGAAACCAAGTGCAATATTCGTACCTGTTTAATCGTTATTACGCACCAAATCTGCGGTTTCTGCGTCTGTATTCAATCACGCAATCAGCAAGAGCTTGTTTATCAAATTCAGGCCAAAATTTTTGAAGCACGATAAACTCCGAATAAGCAATTTGCCATAATAAGTAATTTGAAACTCTCATTTCTCCGCCTGTTCTGATTAACAAATCAGGATCGGGAATATTTGCTGTATACAAATGTTTTGAAATTGTTTCTTCCGTTATATTATCTGTTTCGCCAGAAGCTATAATTTCTCGTACTGCATGCACGATTTCGTCGCGAGAACCGTAATTAAACGCAATCTGCAAATTAACGCCCGTATTATTTTTTGTAGTTTCAACAGAATGTTTTAAGATTTCTTGCAGTTTTGCACTTAATTTTGTCGTATCTCCGATAAAAGAAATCACAACATTATTTTCATGCATTTCTTTTAATTCGTTTTTAAGAGTTTGTCCCAACAAATCCATCAAGAAATTAACTTCTTCTGGTTTTCTGTTCCAATTTTCGGTAGAAAATGCATAAACAGTCAGGTATTTTATACCGAAATCATCACAAGCGCGCATTGCTGCTTTTAAAGCGTCAACGCCTTTTTTATGTCCGAAGGCTGACGGCAAATTTCTTTCTTTTGCCCAGCGTCTGTTACCGTCCATAATTATAGCTACATGTTTTAAATCACATTCTTCAACAATCTTTTTGATATCTTCCATTTTTATTTCCTAAGTTTTTAGCCCAACCTACATTTTCGCGTGTCCCCTCTCCTTGGGGGAGGGTTAGGGTGGAGGCTTATTTCCCCATATCCCATTATAATTTTTCCAACATTTCAAAAATTTCAAACATTGGTTTTCTAAGCTCTTTTACATCTATTTCTTCATCCAACTCTAAAGTAATTGTCGGAATCTTCTTCTCTATTCCTGCCCAAGTTCCGAAACTACCCGGAGTCGGATATCCGATTGAAGCTTCCATAGGATAACTTATGATTTTTGAAATCTTTTCTGCAATTTCTAATGCGTTACCATCATAGTTTACGACTTTGTACGGTGCATGCAGAGTTAAAATAAATTTCGGTTCGTATTTTTCAATGATTCCAACCAAAAATTTTGTTTCAATCTCGCTTGCAGGAGCATTCCCTCCGAAGAATTCGTTTTTTTCTGTTAACTCCCAATTCTTTGTCGGAAAATTTCTGTTTATATCAACTCCGTTAGAGTTTACTCTTGTATTTGCATTAACTCCATCAGGATTAATGCAAGGTACGAACATCAATTTTGTATCAGGTTTTTCTTTTATGTATTCATTAATCAAATACTCGCCTTGCGGTTCATCACCATGCATACAACCCAAAACAAGAACAGAATTGTGTTCTTTGTTCATAAAAAGATTAATTGAATTGCCTTGCGCTGTTTTAACCATCATCAATCCTTTATGGTTTTATAATTGATAATACGTAATCATTGGTGAAATACTTATTAGCGCATTCTTGCAATTGTTCGCTTGTAACGGCTTTCAATTGTGCAATAACTTCTTTTTGGTATTCAAAAGGTTTGCCCATAATTGAATAATAAGCCATCATGTTCGCTTGTTGAGCGTTAGTTTCGCTTATAAACTGTTGCTTGCCAATCAAATTGTTTTTAGCATTATGCAATTCTTCTTCGCCGACAGGAATATTTTTAATCTTTTCGATTTCTTCTTTGAATCCGTTAATAGAAGTTTCGATATTACCCGGTTCAGTTCCTATGTAAATGCTAAATACAGCAGACTTCTTATGAGTTTCGTAAGCGGTTCTGACCGTGTATGCTAAACCTTTCTTTTCTCTCAATTCCAAGAATAGTCTTGATGATAATCCGCTTGCACCGAGAATTACGTTTAATAGCATAATTGCAGGATAATCTTTGTCGCCGATTGTCGGCACTCGCCAACCTTGAAGAATTTGTGCCTGATTAGCGTCAGGTTTGATTATTTCACTGTATTCTTGTGATAAAGGCGATGGTGTAGGAATTTCTGACTCAATTTCAATTGACGCAGGAAGTTCACCCAAGTATTTTTCAACAAAATTTTCTTCTACATCACCGACAAGAGCCAATGTTTTTTGGCTGTTGTTTAAGATTTGTTTGTAAGAATTGATTACATCTTCTTGTTTTACGTTGTCAATTTCATCAAGAATTTTTGTATAGCTGTTACCGTAAAAATGGTTTTTATAAATAGTTTTTGTAAACAAGTCAGAAACTTTAACTTTAGCGGAATCTAATTCAGCCATAAGTTCGCCTTTAAGCATTTGTCTTTCTTTTTCAAATTCTTGGAAAGTTGTGTTCAAGATAATATCTTGCAAAATTGATAAAGCAAGTTCAAAATCTTCGTTTAAACAAACAAATCTGAATCTTAAATAATCAGACTTCATTTCAGAACTTAGTTCTATTGCATTTTCATCCAAGATAGAAGAAAGTTCTTCTGAAGTGTATTTTTTTGTGCCTTTCATAAGAAGGCGGTTCATCATTGTGTATTCACCCGCATTTTTTTCAGCGTTTGTGATTGTAAAATTAAGAGTTAATGCAACTCGTGGAGTGTTTTCATTTTTCTTAAAACAAGCTCTAATCTTATTAGTTAATTCAAATTCTTTCATACCGCTATTAAAGCATAAAAAATAGAATTTGTAAAAAAGTTAATGGTGCAAAAATTGCACCCTACATTTTAACAATGGAAAAGTGAAAGTGGAAAATGGAAATTTTTTTTAAATAATTTTCCACTTTTTATTTAAAAATATAGTAAAAATATATTATTTTGTAATAAAATTTTAAATTAGCAAGTTGTGGTCATTCCCTCTCCTTACAGGAGAGGGCTAGGGTGAGGTGTTTTTCCGTAAGGGTTAAATCGTATTAAAATATAGTTTTTCAATGTACTTTTCTTTCTCTTTTGTTGCGAAGAAAAGGAGAAAGAAAAGTTCCAAAAGAAAGAGAAAATGCGTTACTGCTTCTTACGCTCTAACGAGCGTTTGACAAAAAGCGGGTAAACCCGCACTCTCACGCTCGCTAAAAAACGCTCGCGTCGCGAATGCCGTTCATTTTTATGGATTGTTTCGTGGCAATCTATAAATTAAAGAGATTAACAATTTGTTACAAAAATAATATTTTAAAAGCATGTTCATGGTAGTATTTCAATATGAGAATTTTAGAAGTAAGAGATGGGTTTTTAAAGTTTGAAGCCGATAAAAGCATTTATCTATCTTCATTCATTCAAATTGACGGCTTAGAAAAGAGCTATATAGCACAAGTTATCCAACTAAAACGTTCCGGCGAAAATTCTATCGGATACGCAAAAATTTTGTTTCTTTATGATGGAGCTTTGCAAAACTATGACAAAACTTTACCTTCTAAAGACTCTGAAATTAAAGAGTTCACTTTTGATATTTTGAGCAATTCCATAAACGTTGAAAAGCCTGTAATTATCGGTAAAACTCAAGGTACTGATTTAAATATCACAATTGACGAATCAGCTTTTAATAAAAAAATGTTGATTAGCGTTGACGATAAAGAAACAAATAATATTCTAGTAAGAAACCTTGTAAAACAGTTTAACAACTTGTCAAAAAATGTTGTAATAATTGACTCGTTGGGTATAATTAACGCCAAGAAAGTTGTTGCGGGCGTTGATTTTAAGTTACCGCTTGATACTGCTTCTCTTGCTTTTATGTATCAAGATTGCTTGAATGATGCGACTGCGGACAGTAAATCAATAATTATTGATATTTTCAAAGATTTGTCCGAATACTCTCAAACGGTTCCGTTTGTTCCGTTTGAAACTTTAAAAACGATTGTTGACGATATGGTTGATAAATCTCATATCTTCAAGCTTTTGGTTTTAAAAAATAAATTGGCTAAGTTTGACAGATTGGGTTATTTTGCAAAAAATAAACATGAAGTTGAAGCTCTTAAACACATCTTGAGTTCGAAATGCACAATTATTGATATTTCAAAACTTGATAGCGCATTCCAAAACAGATATTTGGCGTTTATTTATGAAACATTATCAGATGATGCGCATGTTTTATTAGAGCTTTCTAATACCATAAGCAAAAAGAATATTAAAGATATTCTGCAAAGCGATAAGTCAACGACATTTGTAACTCATTCAAGATTTAAATATTTGAATGATATCAAAAATGTGTTTGACAATTTTATAATTGCACCATCTATTTCAAATAATGAAATTTTCAATATTTATAGCACTTTCTTGAAAGCGATGCCAAAAGGTACATATTTAATAGCAGGTGAAGCTACTAATTATATTCCTCTTGTTTCACAGGTTAAAGTTATTGATGAAGTTGTTGAAATTGAAAAAGAAGACGAAACAGTTCTAGAAAACATTGTTGAAGATGATTTGGAAACAGAAAATCCTGAAAACCTCGATGAAGATGAAATAATCGATGAAACAGAATTGGAAGAAGTTTCTGAACCTGAAACAATAGAACAAGAAGTGGAAGAACAGATTGTAGAACAACCTTCTAATGAAGAAATTTTAGCAAATATTGAAGAAAAATCTAACGACGTTATTTCAAGAGCTGCTGAAAATTTGGTTGCTCCAACTTCTGTAAATATGTTTGATGATGCGGAAGAAGAAACACCGGAATTTGTTGAAGAACTTCCTGAAATAAATGACACGGAAACTCAACTTAGTGAAGCTGATTTGGAGTATTCTCAAGAAGAAGTTGAAGAAATTCCGCTTGCCGAATCTTTCTTAACAGAAGTTCATCAGAGTGAAGAAGTTCAAGACTACATTCCGCTAGAAGAAAATGATGTTCAAGAAATTTCTTTGGAAGATGAAAGTTTAGAAGGTGATGATTTTTCTGAAATAGCAGAAGATGATGGACAGAATATTGATCCTGAAATTTCAGAAACGCTTGAGCTTAATGAAGAAACTCCTGAAATCATTGAAAATAATGATGAAGAAGTAGTTGAAGATGATGAAAATTCAATTGAACTCGGTGACGATATTGATTTAGATTTGGACTCTGATACGCTAGAAGAGCTTCCGCAAGAAACTTTGCAAGATGATTTAGCTCCGATAGAAGATGAAACTATGGATGTTTTACCGATTTCTGATGAGGCAAATTTTGACAGTGATTTGGAAGAAATCGTTGAACTTAACCCTGATGATATTGATGATAACGACATTGTAGTTGATTTAGAAGACGAAAAAGAACTTGATGAAAATGTTGATGAACAAATCGTAAGAGATGTTGATAAAGTTTTCACAACAAGAAAAGACGATGATATTTCGGATTCTGATTTAGATTTTATAGATGAACTTAATAGCGACGACGAAGGCGTTTTAGAAGAAATTCAAGACGATTCTGCTTTGGATGAATTAACAGAAACAGAAGATAACGGCGGTATTTTAGAAGAAGTAAACGATGAGCAGCCGCAGTTAGAGGAAGTGAATGAAGAACAAGAAATCTTGCAAACAAGAAATTCTTCTACTCCGATTGTTCCTGTGTATGACGCAGAAATTCCTCAAGAGGATTTAGTTATGAGTGACCCTATTCAACAAGGTGACACTGTAACGCATGCAAAGTATGGAACAGGTGTTGTTGAAAAAATGATTAAGTATGGAAATAAGACTTTATTCTCTATTAATTTCGATAATATCGGACGTCGTTTGTTAGACCCGACTTTAACGGAAATAAAAAAAGCATAAATTCTTTCAATAACAGCTATCAAAGCCAACTCTTATTAAAATTTATGTTGTAATCGAACGACAATCGCGCCGCGAGCGTTTTTTAGCGAGCGTAAGAGTGCAAGCTCTGCTTGCTGCATCCATTTGATTTAACGCTCGTAAGAGCGTAGGAAGCGGTAGCGTGTTTTCTCTTTCTTTTCGTTCTTTTCTTTCTCTTTTTATTCGCAACAAAAGAGAAAGAAAAGGACATTTCAAAAAAACTTTTTTATTTCAAAAGAATTCTCTTACTTTTTTCTTCTTTATTGCGATAAAAGAAGAAAAAAGTAAGCAAAAAAGAAGAAATAACGCACTGTTTTCTACAACCTTACGGTTGTGGTCTGAATGGATGTAGCGGGTGAACCCGCACTTTCACGCTCGCTAAAAAACGCTCGCGGCGCGTGTGTCGTTCGATTCAATTTCGCTACTATATTTTACCGCCCTTGTTAGGGAGGTCGCAGCTGTTGGCGAAGCTGTGCTGAGCCTTACAGATGCGGGTGGGTTTTGATTTTTAATAAATAACAATGTATTAAAACTTAATATTAATCTTTACAAACATTTTTTTTATTATTAAAATAAAATTACTCACTATCCTCAAGTGATAGGCGATTTGTTATCGAGTCATTAACTTTAACAATGAGCCAAAAGTGAAAGGAAAAATTAAAATGGCAAACATTAAGTCAGCAAAGAAAAGAGTTCTAATTGCAGAAGCAAACAGAGTTAGAAACGTAGCATTCAAAACATCTATCAAAACAGCAGTTAAAAAAGCATTAGCTTTGGCAACAGGTGAAGATAAAGATGCTTTGAACAGCGCAGTTTCAAAAGTTTATCAATTATGTGATAAAGCTGTTTCTAAAGGTATTTTGCACAAAAATACAGCTGCAAGAAAGAAATCAAGACTTGTTCTTGCTATCAAGAAATTAGCTAAGTAAGCTGATAAGAATTTTTAAAATAGCGTCTGACATTATGTCGGACGCTATTTTATTTTTCTATATATAATGCATTCGAATATAAGTTGTAACTATTTAAAACTTTAATTTTTTTATTCAACTTTTCTTTTGGATTTTCTCTTGTGATTAAATAATATTTGCCGGATGGTAAATGTTCTATTTCTGCATTGCAATTTTCAGCACAGTCTTCATTTAATAATATAACGTTATTTTTATCTTTTATGTAGTAATAGTAGCTATAATAAGAACTGTCTAATATAATTTTTTCGTTATTTTTTATCTTAGTTTCTACAAGCTGCACGATTTCTCTGGAGAATGTTGAAATGTAAGAACTATAAGGATTTATCGTGTAATATACTGCTGTAATAAAGCTCATTAAGCATACTAATATTAAATATGCTCTTGCAAATTTCCAATCATATTCAGCGATTAAACCTACAAAACATGGAAGCAGGAACAGAATTAATCTTGCTTGTATCGGGTACAATTTGAATGCTGACGCAACAAATGTCAGTATAATCGGTAAATATAAAAAGACTTTTTTCTTATCAAATTTAACCAGCGAAATCAATATAATACTTCCGCAGAGAATTGCAACCGTTTTATCAAAACTAAAAATTTCACCTACGCGTATAATAACTCTCAAAGGATGCCTTATGTCTACAAAGCCATAACCATTTTGCCACCAATTATACATACCATCATAATTTGTGTTCATAATAAATTTTAATGAAACTAAATAAAAAATAACTAAGCTGATGAAAAACGGAATGTATGTTTTAAAAATCAATTTTGGACTTTTTGCTAAAATTACAAAGAAATAACTTCCGATTATAAATAATGAAGAAAGCGAAATCCAAGGAGAGAATGCAATTATTACAGGATAATACCATTTGAATTCTTTTCTAAAAATAATTTTGTAAAATATTATCAATAACAATAACGCAACTAATAATTCAACAGAATATTGCTTAAACTGAGCGCAATACAAAATTGCCGTCATGTTAAATGAAAATAAAAAAGTGCTTATATAAACAACTCTTTTGTTTTTAGAAAACATAGAAATGAATTTATAAAATAATGGCAATGATATAATGCCTGATACAAGCGGAATAAGACGTAAAGAAAAATCTCTTAATGAGTCTAACATTATAAATTTTGACACCACAAGAAATATTGGTGGTGCAACTTGCAGGTAGTCTAAACCTTTAAATAATTCTAAATATGATTTATTAATTACGTTTAGTGCTAAAGCTGCTTCATCACCCCAAAAGGAAAGTCCGTTAAAATATGCAAAAAGCCGCAAAATAATTCCTAATAAAATAATTATCGGAATAAAGTAATCTTTTTTCACTTTCTAATCCTCTAAATACTTTACTCCAACCAGTTCATCCGGCATGAATTGCTGTTCAACATCAGGAGCTGCGTGAGTGTATATATAGCCTTCTCCAAAACCATATTTTTTTGCATCCTTATAATGTGCATCCCTCAAATGTATAGGTGGAGGAAAATCCTTGCCTGATTCAATGTCCATCAAAGCTTTATCAATTGCCATGCAAACTTTATTAGATTTTGGAGCTTTGGCAACATAAGCAACTGCGTTAGCTAGTGGAATTCTGCCTTCCGGAAGCCCGATAATTTCAACAGCACGGTAAGCGTTTACAGCAATGTTCATCGCATTCGGATCCGCTAAACCGACATCTTCCGCTGCGCAAACTATCAAACGTCTTGCTATAAAGCGCGGGTCTTCACCTGCTTCTATCATTTTTGCTAAATAATAAATAGCTGCATTTGCGTCAGAACCTCTCAAACTTTTTTGGAATGCAGATGCGCAATCATAATGCTCTTGAGTAGAATATCGAGTATTTCTTTTTTGCGTAATACTTTCTAATATGTCTACGCTCAAAAGTCTTGTATCGTTAGAAAAATTACTTGCAAAATAGGAGTTTTCTACAAGATTTAATGCACATCTTGCGTCACCTCGAGCATTATTTACGATAAATTTTGTAACTTCTTCATCAAATTGTATCGGCTGATAATGTTTTTCTAAGTATTCAAATCCGCGGTTAACAATTTTTGCCATACTAACATCATTAATCGGGTTCAGCCTGATTACCTGCACTCTTGAAAGCAAGGCCGGAACAACTTGAAATGACGGATTTTCTGTAGTTGAGCCGATTAGAAATATTGTGCCATTTTCAACATGCGGTAAAAGTGCATCCTGCTGAGTTTTTGAATAGCGATGAATTTCATCTATAAACAGAATTGTTTTCTGCCCTGCTCTTAAGGCTTGGCGCGCTTGTCCTATGGTTTCTTTAATTTCTTTTATACCGGAAGTTACGGCTGATAATTCGATAAACTGTGCGTTAACTTTAGTTGCAATAAGCCTTGCAAGAGTTGTTTTGCCACAACCCGGAGTCCCCCAAAGAATAAGCGAAAAAAGTCTTTGAGTTTTTAACAGGTTTAAAAGAGGCGAATTTGGTGCAACGACATTTGATTGACCTAAAAATTCATCCAAGGTTTTAGGTCTTAGAATTTCCGCCAAAGGAGTTTGTTTATTTATTTCTTCTAATTGTGTAAATAAATCCATGGCTATATTTTAGCATAAAGCTATTTGATTAAAAAATCTTTACAACCTTGTCATAATTGCTTGAATGATGGTAGAATATTATTGGTGGAGAGGTATGCCTCTTTTAGGAAAAGAGACGAATGGAACTTGGGAAATTATCAAAATTATTAAGCAATAACGATATCGTCCTAGCGATTGGCTTGGTCGTTATTGTGTGCATGATGGTAATTCCGCTTCCATCCGTGCTTTTGGATTTATTACTTACCGTAAATATTTCCTTGGCGGTTGTAATTATGCTTGTGTGTTTGTACACACAAGAACCGCTTGATTATTCATCTTTCCCAACAGTTCTATTGATTGCAACTCTGTTTAGGCTTGGTCTGAACGTAAGTTCTACGCGTCTGATTCTTCTGAACGGCGAAGCGGGAAACGTAATTAACTCGTTCGGCGAATTCGTTGTCGGCGGTAACTACGTTGTCGGTGCGGTTATATTTTGTATCTTGGTATTAATCAACTTTATGGTAATCACAGGTGGTGCAACTCGTGTTGCTGAAGTATCTGCCAGATTTACATTGGATAAAATGCCGGGTAAACAATTGAGTATTGACGCTGATTTGAACTCAGGCTTAATCAACGAAGAGCAGGCAAAAGAAAGACGTAAAAAACTCGAACGTGAAACAGATTTCTACGGTACTATGGATGGTGCTTCCAAGTTCGTTAAAGGTGATGCAACAGCCGGTATTGTAATTACTGTAATTAATATTGTTGGCGGTTTGATTATCGGTATAATCCAATTGCACATGGATATTCAACAAGCACTTTCTACATATACTATTTTAACGGTTGGTGACGGTCTTGTTTCACAAATCCCTGCACTTTTGATTTCAACCGCAACAGGTTTGATTGTATCTCGTGCGACAGGTAAAGACGAATCTTTATCTCAAGATATCAAAAACGAAATGTTTTCAGACCCTAGAGTATTGGGTGTTGTTGCCGGTCTTTTAGGATTTATGGGTATAATCCCCGGCATGCCGACAATTCCATTCTTGGCTATTGCAGGTGTTGCAGGCGGAATGGCATATTTGAAAGCTAAAAACAAAAAAGAAGTTCAGCAAACGCAAGAAGCTCAAGAGGCTCAACAAGCACAGCAAGAAAAACTTGGCAAAAAAGAAAAACGTGCAAAAGCTACAAGAGAAAGCGTTATGGAATTGCTTAATGTTGATACGATTGAAATTGAAGTCGGATACAGACTTGTTCAATTGCTTAACGTAGAAATGGGTGGTGATTTGTTGGAACGTATTGCACAAATCAGACGCCAAACTGCGCTTGATTTAGGTATTGTGCTCCCGTCAATCAGGGTTCGTGATAATTTGCAGCTTTCGCCAAACTCTTATCAAATCAAGTTAAAAGGCGTAGCTTTAGAATCAGGTGAAGTTTATCCTGAAAGATATCTTGCAATGTGCGCAGGCGACCCTGTCGGCAACCTTGCAATAAACGGTATTCACGCAATCGAACCTGCATTTGGCTTGCCTGCTCTTTGGATTGAACCGAAAGACAAAGATATGGCAGAAATGTCCGGTTACACGGTAGTTTCAGCATCTGCCGTAATTTCTACTCACATAACAGAAGTTATCAAGAAGTGCGCGTCTGAAATTATTTCAAGATTTGACGTTCAACAACTTATTGATAATCTTAAGAAAGAAGTTTCAGAAGATTATGTTAACGACATAATGAAAGATATTACAGTCGGCGATGTTCAAATCGTTATGCAAAACTTGCTTAAAGAAGGTGTTGCGGTGCGCGATTTGAAAACTATTTTAGAAACAATCAGTTTGCAAGCTAAGATTAATAAAAATCCTAATTTCTTGACAGAACACGTTCGTCAGGCACTTTCAAGAAATATTTGCAAACAAAATCTTGCCGATACGGGCGAATTATATGTAATAACACTTGCTCCTGATGTTGAAAATACGATTGCAAAAGGTGCAAGCCCTGACGGACAAAGCGTTACACTTGATCCAAGCTTTACTAAAAATATGTTTGACAAGATGAATTCGGAATTGGAAAAAGCGATTTCGGCAACGGGAAATCAGCCTGTAATTCTATGTTCTTCACCAATCCGATTGTTGTTTAGAAAGCTTGTTGAAAGAACTTATCCACAAATTTCTATTATGTCATATAATGAAATCAGTCCGAATGTGAAGGTTAAGTCAGTGGGTATGGTGAAGGCGTAAGATGCCCCTCACCCCCACCCACTCTCCCGTAAGAGGCGAGGGGAGAAAGAATAAAAATCAGAAAGGTCATATATGAGAGAACTAATCAAAGAAAATCAGTTAGTAACAATCGTTCCACAAGATTTCAAACTTACTAATAAGGGGAAAGTTTTGGATGTATCAATGGACGGTTTCAGAATGGAATTAAAATACAAACCCGATGGACTTATTGTAAACCATATTTGCGATTTTTATTCTTTTACTGATAACGGTTATCTTTATTTTGAATCTTATATTCAAAAACTTGAAAACAATGTAATTACAATTGCAAACCCTGTGAAACACAGATTCTTGCAAAGACGTAAATTCACACGTATCAAATTCTTGGAAGACGTGGAATTGACTTGCGGAGATGTTACTCACAAGGTTAGAACGCTTGACCTTTCAGCAGGCGGTATGAAACTTAGAACTGCCGATAATATTGATATTGAAAAAGTTTATGACGTTTCTATTAAATTAAGCGATGAACAGGAAATCAAGTGTAAATATCAACTTATCCGTGTAGAAAAGGGCGATAGCGGACTTTATACAATTTCAGGAAGATTTACTTGCTTAAGCAACATTGATAAAATGACTCTTGTTCAATTCTGTATGAAAAAAGACATGGAAAACCTAAATAAGCGTGGTGAATAGGTGAGGAACAGCTAGTATGGGTTATACAGAGAATTTAAGATTATTTTTTGTAGTTATGACAATCATTGTCTTGGGTACGGTTAGCATTGTACGAGTTGGTGCAATTGATATGCATGCAATTCTTACAACTGCGGTAATTTTAGTTCCTGCTACTGTTATAATGGGCTATCTTGGTCAGAGAATGGGGGAGATTATAGATAATCCTAAAAACCAAGCCGATGCGGATTATAAGCTTGCGGTTTTGAATGCTTTAAAGAAAATGGATAAGTCAATTACGCTCCAAGAGCTTAACGAAAAATTGACAAAACAGGTCGCAGAACCTGATTTGCCTGAAGCTCCGGACGATGATATAGATGTTTAAAATGTTTATTTAAAAAGGTGTGTCTAAAGATGCACCTTTTTTAGAAATTTAATAATTATCTGATTTTATGCTAAAATAAATTTATTAAGTTTATGGAGGAATAAATGAAAGAGGCATATTTTCCACAAGAAATAGAAAAAAGATGGCAGGAAAATTGGGAAAAGAACAATGTTTTCCATACTCCTGACAAAAGTGACAAGCCTAAGTATTTTGCGTTATCAATGTTTCCGTACCCATCAGGAAAACTCCACATGGGACACGTTAGAAACTACACAATTACGGACGTAATTGCAAGATTCAAAAAAATGCAAGGCTTTAATGTACTTCATCCGATGGGTTGGGACAGTTTTGGTTTACCTGCTGAAAACGCAGCTATGAAGCATGGAGCAGACCCTGCAAAATGGACCGATGAAAATATTGCCTATATGACAAAGCAGCTTAAAATGCTTGGTTTATCTTATGATTGGCAAAGAGAAGTAACAACTTGCAAACCTGATTATTACAAATGGACTCAATGGTTATTTATTCAACTTTATAAAAAAGGTTTGGCTTATAAAAAAGAAGCTGCCGTAAACTGGTGCGACAAGTGCGGTACGGTTTTAGCTAACGAACAAGTTATTGACGGTAAATGCTGGAGATGCGATAGCGTTGTAGAAAAGAAATATCTTTCTCAATGGTTCTTCAAAATTACAGATTACGCGGAAAGATTACTTGAAGATTTAGACAAACTTCCTGGTTGGGGTGATAACGTTAAAACAATGCAAGCTAACTGGATTGGAAAATCTCAAGGTGCAATTTTCAGATTTAAAGTTAAAGAAATCGAAGGAATGGAAGTTCCTGTTTATACAACAAGACCTGATACTGTTCACGGTATAACTTATCTTGTTGTAGCACCTGAATATAAAGATATTGAAAAACTTACAACTCCAGAAAACAAGGAAAAAGTTGAAGAATATAGAGCTAACGCTCGTAAGATGACAGAAATCGAAAGACTTTCAACTGATAGAGTTAAAACAGGTGTTCCTCTTGGTACTCACTGTATTAACCCATTCACAGGCGAAGAATTCCCGCTTTGGACAGCGGATTATGCTCTTGTTGAATACGGTACAGGTGCTGTTATGGCTGTTCCTACACACGATACAAGAGATTTCGATTTCGCGAAAAAATATAATCTGCCTCTAAAGGTTGTTATTTCTCCGGGAGGAAAAGAACTAAATCCTGAAGAAATGACAGAAGCTTATACAGAAGAAGGCGTTTTGGTTAATTCAAATGAATTCAACGGCTTAAAAAATACGGAAGCTAAAAAGGCAATTACTCAAAAAGCTGTTGATAATGGTTTTGGTGAATTCAAGACTCAATACAGATTAAGAGATTGGTTGATTTCTCGTCAAAGATATTGGGGCGCTCCAATTCCTATGATTTATTGCGACAAGTGCGGTATTGTTCCTGAAAAAGAAGAAAACTTGCCGGTAATGCTTCCGACTGATGTTGATTTTTCTGTTGTTGGAAAATCACCAATTACAACTTCAAAAACATTTGCGGAAACTACTTGTCCTATTTGTGGCGACAAAGCAAGACGTGAAATGGATACAATGGATACATTCGTTTGCTCAAGCTGGTACTATTTGAGATATTCAGATCCTAAAAATGCTGAGTTACCTTTCTCAAAAGAACTTGTAGACCACTGGCTACCTGTAGACCAGTATGTTGGTGGTATTGAGCATGCTATTTTACACTTGTTGTATTCAAGATTCTTTACAAAAGCACTTAAAGATTTAGGTTTATTAAGCTTTGATGAACCGTTCAAAAACTTGTTAACTCAAGGCATGGTTCTTAAAGACGGTTCTAAGATGTCTAAATCTAAAGGCAATACGGTTGACCCTGACGAAATATTTGAAAACTACGGAGCTGATACCGCAAGATTGTTTATTCTTTCCGATTCACCACCGGCTAGAGATTTCGATTGGTCAGACGCAGGTGTTGAAGGTTGTTACAAATTCTTGAACAGAGTTTGGAGATTGGTAAGCGATAATCAAAACGATTTGACTAAAGATTATAAGCTTACTTTCCCTCTAACTAGAGAAAATGACGACTTGGTTAGAACAGTTAATATTGCGATGAAGGGAATTACAAATGATATAGCGAATGATTTCCAATTCAATACCGTAATTTCTAAGTATAGAGAATTAACAAACGCAATCTATGACTGGAGAAACAAAAAATCTGACTTAAATGATGAAGACAAGAATGTTTTAAGCTTTGCAATTATTTCATTAATCAAGCTTATGGCTCCCGTAACTGTTCACATGTCAGAAGAAATCTGGCATGATTTGGGCGGTGAAGGTTCTATTCACGATGAAAAATGGTGTGAATGGGATGAAAACTTAGCTAAAGCAAGCAAGATTACTTTAGTTGTTCAAATTAACGGCAAAGTTAAAGACAAACTGGAAGCCGATGAAGGCTTGAATAACGATGAATTACAAGCTTTGGCTCTATCAAGTGACAGAGTAAAAGAACTGACAGCCGGCAAGGAAGTTGTTAAGGTGATTGTAGTTCCTAAAAAACTTGTTAACATTGTTGTTAAAGGTTAATCAATAAAAAGCTCCTTATTAAAAGGAGCTTTTTATTTTTATATAGCAGAAGTAATAAGTGCTTTTGCTATTTTTATAGCAGAATTTTGCATTTCTTCATTTGTCCAAAAATCTTCTGCACAAAGTTGTTCTTTAACAATTTTTCTCGCCCAAGAACCGATTGCGATTCCCCAATATTTGATTCCGCAACGTTCCGCAAGCTCTTTTGTCTTGGAATTTGTTCCGCCTGATATCATTATGTGAACAGGCAAATTTGCATTCTGAATAATTTCTGCCATTGCAACGGCTTGCAGAGTTGTTTTAAACGTATCGTCCGCTCCGCTCATAGGAATTCCGTCGGCCTGAATAATCGTTGTATAAGATTCTCTATAAGCTATCATTTCTTTGATTCTATCCAAAGCTTCTTTGTTTCCGAAATTTTCTCTATCAATACAAATTGATGCAAATTTAGGTTTGCAATCATTTATAACTTTCCATTTTGAAGCCAAATCGTTTTTGTCATGCCCCATAATGTGAAGCTCTAAAACCTCAACTCCGTTTTCAACCATATAAGGCAAAATTTCTTTTACGTTTACATCCTTGTCAAACATCAAAATGGCTTCTGTCGGACATTTTTTAGAACAAATTCCGCAACCTATGCATTTTTTTTCATCAATCATAATTGATGAATAAATCGCGTCGTTAGGACAATTCCTTAAACAATTTTCACACTTAATGCATTTTGACTCGTTGATCTTAGCTTTTGTAATATGCGGATCGCCTTTTATTCCTACGCTCACACAAAGCATCGCATCATTAACGTCTGCAAGCCTAAGCGCAGTTTTTGCGCTCTCTAAAATTTCTTTTCTTGCGGATAAATCAAAAAAATGACAGCCTGCTTTTGCGTAAATATAGACTAATCTTTTTACGCTTTCGCAATCTTCGTTACCGGCTCCGCAAACAAGTTTAAACATCTAGAACCCTATTGCGTAGTTGAAAATCTTTTTACTTGAAGTTTGTTTTGAAGCAAGACTAGGATCAACTGTAACTTCTTGTGTTTCGATAACCTGTCCTGCGCGTTGAAGCATGTTATTTTGCTGCAAAGTCTTATCAACATTGTTGAAAGATTTTAAGCTGTCCAATTTGTTTTGCAACTCTTCGTTCTCGTTATTCAAAATAACGGTTTGTCTGCTCAAATCGTTCAATTTCATTTCACAAGAGATTACAAAATAATAGCTAACAACAACAACGCCGATTAGCAGGCTCAAAATTACACATAAAGTTTTGTTGACTCTTTTAATAGCCATATCTCTTACGAAATTCTCCTTTGGAAAGTACCCTTCTATTATACTATTAACAGCTAATTTTTGAATAGATTTATCTACAAAAGATTTTTCCTCTTGTTCATATTCTTTAGTTGTTTCTTTTGAAAGTTTTTTTATAAAGCTGTCTAACCCTTTTTTGTTGTTGATTTTTAAAGCCGAAACCAAAGTTATACTCCTCTACTCCCAAACTATACCTCATCGAATGGCTCTTACAACCCTCAACTTGGCACTCCGTGATGGTGGATTTTCCAAAATCTCCTTTTCGCTCGCCATAATTGGTTTTCTGTTCACCAATTCTATTTTTGGCGGCTCGCATTTGCAAATCATCTCGTTGCATCTGCATTTTTGGCTCTCAAACTTGAAGATTTGTTTTACAATTCTATCTTCTAAAGAATGAAAACTTATTACCGAAACTATAGCTCCATTATCTAACAAATCCAGAATGTCATGCAATACCATGTTTACATTTTTTAACTCATTATTTACTTCAATTCTGATAGCCTGAAACACTCTTGTAGCAGGGTGTATACGGGAATTGATATGCGGTGTTGCCTTGACTATTAAATCAGCGAGTTCTTTGGTCGTTCTAATCGGTTCTACTCTTCTATTTTCGACAATTGTTTTTGCAATTCTTTTAGAAAATCTTTCTTCACCATATTCACTAAAAATTCTAACCAAGTCATTTTCTGAATATTTATTTACAACATCATACGCGCTAAAATCCGCATCCATGTTGAATCTCATATCAAGCGGAGCATCTTTTGAAAAAGAAAAACCGCGTTCTCTTTTTGTAAGCTGATGATATGATGCACCCAAATCAAGAATTACACCGCCCGTAATTTTTTCAATGCCGAGTTTTTTTAATTCTTGCTTGATGTTTATGTAAGAAGATTTGACGATTGTTAAATTTTTAAAGTCCTTTAGACGCTCTGATGCGTGATGAATAGCTTCATCATCAATATCAAAAGAAATTAATTTTCCGTTTGGAGAAATTCTTTTTAGGATAAGTTCGCTGTGTCCGCCGCCGCCTAATGTACAATCAACATAGATTTTGCCATCTTGGCACTCTAAAGCGTCAACCGCCTCGTTTAACATAACCGTATAATGTTTAAAATCGTCCATCAAACACTCCAAATATATTTTTAATTATAAAATAAAAAAGACCTCTTATATTAAGAAGTCTTCTTTATATGGGCCGCAGTGGACTCGAACCACCGACCTCACCCTTATCAGGGGTGCGC
>CAZYWC010000024.1:0-33857 GCA_964651125.1 uncultured Vampirovibrio sp. | reverse complement strand
ATTGCTTCGTGAACCACCCTTTTTTACTTTGTCTAGTTTTTAGGGTTCAGTTCAGGTTCCCACCTTTTTTAATTCGGTGGGTACGCAATACAAAGCTTTAATTATGCCTACTGGTCTAATGAAGCTTTACCCACCCTACACATCTTTCAATTTAAAAGGCGCGATATTTTATATCGCGCCTTCATTCAATCTCTTACCTTTACCCTTTAGCCTAGCAGCCGCAGCCGTTACCTAAAGAAGCGTGGAATGTTCTTGAGATAACATCGTCTTGTTGTTCTTTTGTTAACTTAATGAAGTTTACAGCATAACCTGAAACTCTTACTGTTAATTGAGGGTATTTTTCAGGATGTGCTTGAGCATCAAGCAATGTTTCTCTGTTGAATACGTTTACGTTTAAGTGGTGACCACCCTTTTCAACATAACCGTCTAAAAGATTTATTAAGTTTTCTTCTTGTTGTGTTGTCATTGTTTTATTCCTTATGTTTGTCGGATTCTTAATCCGCTCTACTACTTTCATCAAGAGTTGATAAGTTAAATGGTTGAAAGGATGAAAAGTTCGTATTAAATATTGTCAATGTCTAACAAGTTAAACAATATAATTTCTTTTTAACGAACTTTTCAACTGTTCAACTTTTTCACCTTTCAACCGGTTGTTAAAGATTGTACCTTAGCAACCGCAATTTCCTTCTGAGCATCCGCAATCAAGCTGAATGTCCAAGTCGCCCATGAATACATCATCTTTACCCAATGCGTTAGGGATAATTGAGAATGTATTTGAGATACCGTCTTGAGCATCGTTGAATGGAAGCTTAGCAACTGAAGCTAAAGAAGCAACAGCACCGTGAGTGTCACGTCTGTGCATAGGATTAGCTCCAGGAGCCAAAGGAACACCAGCTTTTCTACCGTCCGGAGTGTTACCAGTTTTCTTACCGTAAACAACGTTTGAAGTAATTGTTAAGATAGACATTGTAGGAATAGAATTTCTATAAGTATAGTGTTTTCTAATCATGTTCATGAATTTCTTAACGATACCAACTGCGAATTGGTCAACTCTGTCATCGTTGTTACCATATTTTGGATAATCGCCTTCAACTTCATAGTCAACAACCAAACCGTTTTCATCACGGATAGTTTTAACTTTAGCATACTTGATAGCTGAAAGAGAGTCAGCAACTACTGACAAACCGGCGATACCTGTTGCGAAATATCTCTTAACATCTCTATCGTGAAGAGCCATTTGAGATCTTTCGTAGCAATATTTATCGTGCATGTAGTGGATAACGTTCAATGTATTTACATACAAGCCTGCTAACCATTCCATCATATCTTCATATTTTTCCATAACTTCATCGAAGTCTAGGTATTCAGAAGTGATAGGTCTGAATTTAGGACCAACTTGTTCTTTAATTCTTTCATCAACACCACCGTTGATAGCGTACAACAAGCACTTAGCCAAGTTAGCTCTTGCACCGAAGAATTGCATTTCTTTACCAACTACCATTGAAGATACGCAGCAAGCAATAGCGTAATCATCACCGTGAGTAACTCTCATCAAATCATCGTTTTCGTATTGAATAGATGAAGTTATGATAGAGATGTGAGCAGCATATTGTTTGAATGCGTGTGGTAATCTCTTAGACCACAATACTGTCATGTTAGGTTCTGGAGCAGTACCTAAGTTTTCTAATGTGTGTAAGTAACGGAATGAGTTTTTAGTAACCATGTGACGACCGTCAATACCAACACCACCGATTGATTCAGTTACCCAAGTTGGGTCACCTGAGAACAATGAATTGTATTCTGGAGTTCTTGCGAACTTAACTAATCTTAACTTCATGATGAAGTGGTCAATCATTTCTTGAGCTTCTGATTCAGTGATAACACCGTTTCTCAAATCTCTTTCAATGAAGATATCCAAGAAAGTAGAAGTTCTACCAACTGACATAGCAGCACCGTTTTGTTCTTTTACTGCTGATAAGTAACCGAAGTACAACCATTGAATAGCTTCTTTAGCGTTCTTAGCAGGTTTTCTGATATCGAAACCATATTCGTCGCCCAATTCAGCCATTTCTTGCAATGCTCTGATTTGTTCAGCCAATTCTTCTTTCAATTGGATTTTTTCTGGTCTCATTTCGCCATCTAATGAAGCGTGTTGTTCTTTCTTGTCTTCGATTAATCTGTCGATACCATAAAGAGCGATTCTTCTGTAGTCACCAATGATACGACCACGACCGTAAGCATCCGGCAAACCTGTCAAGATAGCTGCGTGTCTTGCTTTTCTCATTTCAGGAGTATAGCAATCGAAAACACCTTGGTTGTGAGTTTTTCTGTATTTTGTGAAAATTTCTGTAATTTCAGGATCAACTTCGTAACCGTAAGATTTGCAAGAAGTTTCAGCCATTCTGATACCACCAAATGGTTGTAGAGAACGTTTTAGAGGTTTATCTGTTTGCAAACCAACGATTTGTTCTAAGCTTTTGTCAATATAACCAGCCTTGTGAGAAGTGATTGTAGAAACGATTTTTGTGTCCATATCAAGAACACCACCGTTTTCACGTTCTTTTTTGAACAAATCGCAACATTCTTGCCACAATTTTGTAGTTGCTTCTGTTGGGCCTGCCAAGAAGCTAGAATCACCATCATAAGGTGTGTAGTTTTTTTGGATGAAATCTCTTACGTTGATTTCTGACTGCCATTTGCCGCCAACGAAATCAGTTGTAGAAGATTGTTTTTCTAATGTTAATTCTGACATTTTAATCTCCTTGTCTTTTCCTGTCCATTCGGACTTTTCTATCACTACTTTGTTAATTTATATTATACCCCATAAAAAAAACATGGCACAGTTGTTTAAACAACATTTATTAAGATTTTATTAATTTTTAACATTTTAAATTTAGCTATTGCAAAAAGTTGAAAAAAGAGTATAATGAAATTCTCGGATGAATAAATTCCGATTTTAGGATAGTGTAGGATGAATGTAACAAGTATCAGAAATCAACAACAAGGCTTAATCAGACAAAGATTAGCAGAAATTTACACGCATGAAAGAGCGCACAAAGCAAAGGGCGGTTCACTTACAGGCCCGATAGTTATCGACTGGAAAAACGGTATTCCGATTGGCGGTCATGTTTCTATAAAAATACCGTCATTGAATCCTAAAAATCCAAAGAAAACTATTGAAGAAGCTAATACGGTAATCAATTCCGCGATGGCACCTTCTGACCCGTCAAGTCAGGATTATAAGGTTGCAGGACAAGCAAAAAATGTTAAAACTCAAGCAGAAAGATTACAAGCAAAAAAACAAAACAAGGGGTTAGATTATTATGCATAAAATAATTGAATTTTTATATAATTTATTTGCACCTAAAAAGTTTGCGTTTGTGAAAGTAGAGAAAGACTAAAATACAATACTTATCAACACAAGGCTTTCAATAAAATGGTTTATAAACAGCTGGATTGCCACGGGCTAATCGCCCTCGCAATGACAACACGCTTGGAATTTTAACGCCAAGTCATTGCGAGGAACGGTGATAAATTTGGGTGACGAAGCAATCCATCATATTCAATACTAATTATTTTTATTTTTTTTAAAATAACACATCTTGAGCGATATTTGCAAAAACTTATAAAATCTATTAAAATCAATTTATGACGTATCAGTTTTTAGATAGTTCAATCGATGTTAATGATATTATTTTGCCAAATTCAGACAAAATTCATCCGCTTTTATTAAAAAACGATGATTCGGAAATAAAAAAAGCGCTTGCTTTTTTTGCATCCGATGAAAAATTTTTGTATGTGCATGGTTTTTTAGGCACGGGAAAAAGGCAATTTATCAATTACGTTACGGATTTTCTGCAAAAAGATGTTATTAAACTCGAATATTATTGCAAAGAATCCACTGTTTGCGATGATATTTTGTTATATTTTATAGATATCATTGAAAAAACAGCCCTTTCCAAAGCCGTTAACCTGAATGCAAAAGTTACAACACTTGCGGTAAAATTTCAAACTTACATATCTTCAATCAAAAAACCGTTTGTAATTATTTTGCACTCTTTCGATGACATTTCTAATGAAAATTCAAACCTTATTTCCCAAAACTTGCAAGAAGCCCTAACAAATGATAACTTAAAAATCATTTTATCAACAAGAGCGCTTGTTCAAGGAATTTTAGGTGATATAAAATTTGATAAAAAAGTATTTTTAAAAGCCTTTTCTAAAGATATTTTTAAAGAATTTTTGACAACAAATCAAATAACTTGCATGGATACAACACTTGAAGATTTTTATAAATACACGCGCGGATACTATTATTACACGGCTTTAGCAATAAAAATCATCCAAGCAATGAAAATTTCTCTAAATGAATTCTTAGAAAAATTCGCAATATCAGGAATGAATTTTGATTCGTATTTGGGTATGACTTACATTAACCTTATTCCAAATACAATCAGAAATTTCTTTTGGTTCTTAAGAACCGTAAGACACGGGCTTACGCTCAACGCACTTGCGGTTTTTGAACTCTATGATGAATTTTCAATTGAATATCTAAAAGCCAATTTAATGATTTTCCAAGTCGGTGAAGTTATTTATGTACAAGACTATTTTCAACAAAATATAGATATTTCAATCCCAGCAAAAACTGAAATCAAGCTGCATAAATATATTATAAGCATCTATGAAAAGCAATTGAAAGAGCCGTTGCAAAGCAGAGAAATACTTATTTCAAGACAAGCTTTGAGAGCAGAAATTGAATACCACAACGAATGTATTAAAAAAATTGAATCAGGTGCAACACAGGAAGAAAAGCCGGCGGAAGCTCCGCAACAAGAGCTTGTTGCAGAAAAAAAAGTTATACCGCTAGATATTGATTCAAAATTACAAACTGCGCGCAAATTATCAGAAGAAAAAAGAAACACCGAAGCTATTGAACTTTATTCAGATATTCTGAATAATGAAAATCTTGATATGCAGACAAAGAATGAAGTTCGACTTTCACTTGCTCGTGCATACAAAGCAATCGGCTCTTATTCCAAGGCGGAATATTATTTAGAACGCGCTGAAAGTTATTACAAGAAAAATAATGAAGTTATCAATCTTAATTATTTGTATTACGAACTTACTGATGTTTATTTTTTAATGTACAAATGCGAAAGAGCGATTGAAACAATCAAAAAAGTTATTTATTCTGTTGATACTCCGCAATCCTTAATGGTTGCAGCTTGCACTCTTTCAGGTAATATTTATACTGCGCAAAATAATACTGACGAAGCATATTCTTATTATCAAAAAGCACTTGAGTCTTTGGATGAAAATACTTCTGAAGAAACTTTGGCTGAGCTGTATTTTAAATATGCGTTGGCTTCAGATGATAGAGGCGACGATAAAACAGCGTTTGAATATTATACAAAATGCGTAACTTTAAATGAAGATAATCCTTACAAATCACTTGCTTATTCAAACATGGGAGCTTGTTATGCTGATAACGGCAATTTATCCGATGCAAAGGATTGTTTAAAGAAAGCTTATGACATTGAAAAGCACAACAACGATTACGATGGAATTCATTATAACGCATCACAACTTGCAGAAGTTTTGGTGAAATTACACGATAAAGAAGCGCTGAATTATTTACTGGAAGCAAAACAATCCGCAGAGTTTTTGGATGAAGATTATTACATCATGGAATCCTGCGTTGCTTTGGGCGATTATTACTACAACGACTCGAGTTTAGCCCAAAAAGCTTTAAAAGAATATTTTGAGGCAAGAAAATTTGCTATCACAATCGGCGATGATATAGAAAAAATTGACAGCCGTATACAAGATATGAAACTTAGAATGAACAAAAAAGATTTTAGCGAGATAAAAAATAAATATGAATAAAAATAAATTTGAGATTACCGCGGATTTTAGCGAATATAAAAAAGCGTTTTTAGAAGAAAATGCCAAGCTCAACTTAATATCCAAAAACGATGAAAAAGTTTTGTTTGAAAAACATATTTACGATTCTCTTGCAATAAAATTGTTTTTTGATAAATACAAAATCACAAAAGCAAATTTGCTTGATATCGGCTGCGGCGGAGGCTTTCCTTGTGTTCCTATTGCAATAGAATATCCTGAAATAAATGTAGTTGGAATTGATAGCATTAGAAAAAAAATTAATTCAATTAATACTATAAAAGAAGTTTTAAAACTTAATAATCTTTCTACAATTTGCGAGAGGGTGGAAAATATTGGCAACAAACGTTTTGATATAATAACAAGTCGTGCGGTTGCAGATTTAGCCAAAATATCAGAATACGCTCTTCCGCATCTTAAAAAAGGCGGATATTTTGTCGCATACAAATCAAAAAAAGCTTTAGAAGAACTTGAAGGCGCAAAAGAAGTTTTGAAAAAATTCAATGCTAATGTTGTAGATATTATCAATTACACTTTACCGTTGGAAGAAATTTATGAAAGAATTTTAATTGTCATCCAATATTTATAACAAGTTGAAGGGTTTTGAACGGAATGCTCTATATTTTTCTAAAAAATATGATATAATTAAAGAAAAAAAATAAGAAGCGAGGAATTTGATGTTAAAAAAAGGTTTTACTTTACAGGAATTATTAATAAGTTTAGCTGTTATCGGTGTAGTATCCGCTATTGCTCTGCCCAGCCTTATGCGTATTCAACCGGATAAAAGTAAAACTATGTATATGAAAGCCTATAACACATTAACAACATTAACAGATGAAATACTAAGTGACCCCGGTTTGTATTACACAACTTATAATATCAGTGGAAATACAAACTGTGAAGGTTTAGCTTGTACAGGCTCTGCAACTTCTTATACACCTTGCGACGGAGATTGGAAATGTACAGGAAACGCAAAATTCCCGGCAATTTTCGCAACAAAGGTTAATTACACAAATCGAGCAAATTCAAATAATATTGTAACATTCACAACAACTGACGGAATTAATTGGAGTTTTACTCCTGATACATCTACATCAGGCAAAATAATGTATGATGTAATAATCAATGTAAAACCAACTGACAGTACAGGTAACAATCCTTGTTTATATAGCACAACTTGTCTAAAACCAAACCAGTTTAAATTCAGAATCGACAACGATGGCGGAATTCGCCCGGCCGATGCATTAGGCATGGCTTATTTACAAAACCCAACCGAAACACGTTCCGGAACTACCGATAAAAGTCTTGCAGCTCAAATCGTAAAACAAGCAGGCACTGCAACAGATATTGACACAATGTCAACAGCTTTGGCTACCATTGTAAAAAAACAGACCTGCACAACAACTAAAACAACAACCACGACAAAATAATTTATAATTGGGCTTTAAAATAAGTTATAGTTTTAGTCAAACCATCGATAATATCAGTAGATGGCTGCCAATTCAACTCTTTTCGAGCAATACTGATATCAGGTTGTCTTTGAGTTGGGTCATCAGACGGAAGCGATTTATATACAATTTGAGATTTTGAATTTGTCAATTCAATAATCAGTTTTGCAAGTTCTAAAATAGTACGTTCTGACGGGTTACCGAGATTAACAGGCCCACATAAGTTTGAATTCATCATCTTGATTAAACCGTCTACCAAATCGTCAACATAGCAGAATGAACGAGTTTGGTTACCTTTGCCATAAATGGTTATATCTTCATCCTTTAGAGCCTGCAATATGAAGTTGGAAACAACACGCCCGTCATTTTGCGCCATATTAGGTCCGTAAGTATTAAAGATTCTAACAATCTTGGTATCAATATTCATTTGTCTGTGATAATCCATCATCAAGGTTTCTGCACAGCGTTTGCCTTCATCGTAACAACTTCTTTTGCCGATTGGATTAACATTACCCCAATAATCTTCTGTTTGCGGATGCACTTTCGGGTCACCGTAAACTTCGCTTGTCGAAGCTTGCAGTATAGTAGCCTTACATTCTCTCGCCAAATCCAACATATTAATTATGCCGAGAACAGAAGTTTTAATTGTCTTTACTGCATCATATTGATAATGAGGCGGACTTGCAGGGCAAGCCAAATTATAGATTTGGTCAACTTCCGCAAAATATTCTTTTGTGACATCATGACGCACCAGTTCAAAATGATTGTCACCAATAAATTTTCTTATATTATCTTTTGAACCTGTAAAAAAATTATCCAAACAAATTACATCATTATTTTCATCTAACAATCTTTTACATAAATGCGAACCGATAAAACCGGCACCGCCTGTAACCAAAATTCTCTTCATAAACACCTCTTTGTTGATTTTACCACAAATAAGAGGCTTAAACAAATTATTATAATCTTACGCTCTTTGTAAATTTTTGTAAAAAATTGTAAATTTTTCTTGACACCATGTTTCATGATTTAAAAATTTATACTAACATGCAGGTATCAACTATCCCCAAATCTCCTCCCAAAATTAATAGAGAATAGTGATACTGGCTCAAGTGTGAGTCAGTTTTTCTTTTTTTAAGAGATTTTCCCTTACGGGACTTCACCTCACCCTAGCCCTCTCCTGTAAGGAGAGGGTATAACCAAGACTTGTTAACATTAATCAAGCCTTGAATAAGTTTATAAAGAACGACTTTAGGTCATTCCCTCGCCTTACAGGAGAGGTATAGATTATTTTTTCAACTTCATTCTCTCCCGCAGTATCCATTTAGTGGGAGAGATGTCACGTGAGTGACAGAGAGGGCTAGGGTGAGGTGTTTATTTATAAAAAGGCGTCTTAGCCCAACAATTCAGTCAAAAGTGTAGCATTTTCTTCTGCTTTAAGATTGTTAGAGATTCTATTGCGTTTAATATATACTCTCAATGCTTCTCTGATTAGTTCACTTCTTGTTCTTTGTTCAGAAGAAGCGATATTATCCACTTTATTAAGAAAATCATTAGACATTGAAATCAATACTCTTGCCATATATCCCTCCAATACACTGATACTTTATTATATCATACAAATGATTTATTTCAAGAGTATATCAAGTTTATTGCAAGGGTGGAAGTTAATAAGACCCTTTCCCCTCCCCCAAGGGAGGGAGTGACATACGTTAATTGAGCGACTTTAGTTCCCTCCCCTTTTATTAATTCTGCTCTTTTTGTTAAGCAATGTTAAGCATTTTTAACAAAACATGGCAATTTTTAAGAAACACATGACTTTATATATATAAAGAGTATAAAAACGAGGAAAACTATCATGTCAGGATTTCATTTTTCATCCGTAAATCACGCAATGGTGAGCGAAAACCCAGGCGATTCAATAAATCTATTTTGGAACCAACAAATGGAAAAGAATAAAGCAAACGCAATTTCATTCTTCACTCCAAACTTTGATGCGACAATCGGTTTTGAGTATCCTGAATTTGGTATGTTTGGTAATAATTTATTAAACCCAATGCTTGCCATCCAACAAACAATGCAATCATTCCAAAACGGTTCTTGGATGAACGGTTCAAATAATTTTAGTGGCTTCAGCAACTTTGGTAACTTTGGAAACTTCGGTTTCGGTTCTAATTGGGGCAACTTCCAATTCCCTTGGGCAAGACAAGATGGCCAAGGCGGAAGTGGTAAAACAGCAGAAGAAAAATTGCAATACGCACAATATGACAAAATAAAAAAAATCTTGAATGAATACAAGAAAATAGCAACCGAAAGTGAAAAAGCTTACATTGAAGAAGCTATGTCAAAATCAGGCAAGATTGATGAAAAAATTAAAGCATTGAAAGATGTTGCTGCAAAATTAGATTCAAGTGTAATTAAAGAATCTTTGTTATCACTTGACCCTTACAAAACTCAATTGATTAAATCCGGTTACAAAGTTAGCAACAATGATGCAGACAAAACTTTGAAAACTAATTTAAAATTGGCTGCTGCAGATTTGAAAGCAGGCAAAGTTGACACATTGACTTCAAGTGTTATTACAAATGATAAAGAACCAAATATCTTGAATATCTTGAGCACTTGGAATGATACACACAACACGGCAAGCGACAGAAATATCATTCGTTCAGTTGCTTCAAGCATTCCATCAAAGGCAGACGAACAAACAAATCACAAAAAAGCAGTAGAACATATTACTAAATCATTGTTAACTTATGCAGAAGATATGAAAACAAGCTTTGACGCTGACGTTGATTTCTCTCAATTAGATAAATCCGCAGAAGAAGTTGCAACAGCTTGGGCGGATGCAAGTAAAAACTTTAACAAAGATAGTGTAAACAAACTCGCTGCTAAAGTTGATGATTTATATGCAAGATTACGTTTAATTGAAGCTGAAAAAATCAGAAACAGCATTCAAAAAGACTACAAATTTGTTAATGATATGACAGGAAAAACAATCGTTGATGATAATTTGATTGTTAAAGAAACTGAAAAAGATTTGAAAGCAGAAGGAATTACACCTCCTGCAAGCAGAGATGCAGTTCCTTCTGGAAATAGAGATGAAAGAGCTGTTTCTGACCTTGATAACAAACCTGTAGATGAACAAATTGCAGGGCTTACTCAAGAACAAGAAATTACAGAAACAAATGTAAAAAAAGGCATCTATAAAAGTAAAAATTCGGCTGATGAAAAGCATCATCTATACATGAAAAAAGACGATGAACTAGTTGAACTTAAAGACGTTGTAAGTATTGATAAAGACAACAACTGCAAAATGAAAGACGGAAACACTAAGAAATTAGCTGACGTTGAAAAAGTTGAAGTTTCACCAAGTGAAATTAAACAATACAACGCAACATTAAAGAAAATTGAAGAATTAAAAGGTCGTAAACTTGTTAAATGTCCTACTAACCTTCCAACTTGGAACAAAGCGGGTATGACATTGTATTGGTCAAAAGGCAAAAAAGCTGACGGTTCTCATCAATGTTTTGTAGTAATGGGCAATGAATTAATGCAAATTGACTGCAAATATGTTGACAAAAACGGTAGAATCGTAATGGAAGACGGTACGACTAAAGACATTACAGAATTAACAGAAAATGATTGTAGCCCGGCAAACAGTTCTAGCATTTTGGCAACAGATGAGCCAAAACCAACTGCACCTAAGAAAGAAGTTAACCCTCAAAAAACAAAAGATACCGAAGATGATGTTGTGATTGATGAAAATGCGACAGCAGAAGGAAGCGGTAAAACCGTTAGAGAACGTTTATATGGTGATACATCAGAAACAGATTATAAATTTGTAAAGAAAAAAATTGCTCAATTAGATAATTACAGTGCAAAAGAAGTTGTTGAATTTATCGAAGGATACAACGACGAAAAATCTCCGATTATCTCGTGGAATGATGAATTATGTGCTCAAATTTCATCAGAAAATAAGTTTGGCTGGCAAAGAAAAGATGCTTGTTTGCGTACAATTGCCAAAGCAATGCTAAAAGTAATGGATGAAGCAGGAATTCCAAAAGATTCCAGAGATTATACAGAAATGGAAGCTTATTCTAAAGTCGGTTTAGGTAAAAAGACAAATGGAGAAAGCTGTGATGCTTGGAGAAAAGTTGCAGGCGGATGGAAATCATGGTCATGCTGGAGTTCTAAACGAACAGGTGCTGCTAACCACATGGATGATATCATTGAACGAACACTTGAAAAATATAGAGAAAAATTTCCAAAAGATGCTACTGCAGATGATGCTAAAACAGAATAATCAGCGTGCTATATGCACCACGGAAATAAATCAGATGTAAGATTTGGTATGATGAAAAAATTGCCGAAGCCGTTAGCTTCGGCTTTTCTTTTGCGTTTTACACTTACCCTTACGGAACAACACCTCACCCTAGCCCTCTCCTGTAAGGCGAGGGAATAACCAAGACTTATTAACATTAATCAAGCCTCGAATAAGTTTATATCCGAACGACTTTAGGTCATTCCCTCTCCTTACAGGAGAGGGCTAGGGTGAGGTGTTGTCCCGCAAGGGTAAATTTGAACATGTAACAAAAACTTAACATTGCCTCAAAATCAGTCAATTTTTGGAACAAAAAATACTTTATTAATATATAGGGAATAATTAAGGAATTAGGAGATTTAATTATGGCAATAGGCGCAAGAGATTACATCGACAAACTACTCGTAAAAAAATATGCAGACGAAAAAGTTGATAACCATGAAGCAATGGAATCAATGGTTAACCCTGAAAAAATGCTTGAAGCAATGAACGATGTTGCAAACATTCAACGTAACATGTTTATGCTTTCTCAAAAGCTTTGTTCGACTTGTTATGCGATTAACGCAAGAGCTGCAAGATATCAAAAGAAAGAAGTTGGAGAAGGATAATAAAACAGTCTTCAACCTCCATGGATAGGGAGGTCGCAGCTGTTAGCGAAGCTATGCTGAGCTTTACAGATGCGGGTGGGTTACAATAAATTCGTTAGAGATTTTTCCCTACGGGCTAATACCCATCCCATCCTTCCCTAATAAGGGAAGGTGTTCGCGTTACTTGCTTCCCTCAAACATTCTTATCCACAACAACTTTATGCAGTCCGCGCGGATGGTCAACATTGCGTTTTAACTTCAAAGCTATTTCCAAAGCCAACTGCTGACAAATCAAAACATCCGCGAACATTTGTTGAATTTCATTTTCGCAAACGATATTTATATTATAATCAGGTTTAAGTTCATCAGAACAAGGCCCGATAATAACGAGTTTCGGATTATAATCGGCTTTAATTTTTTGAAGGTTTGAAACAGAGCGTTTAGAAATTTCATCAACCGCAATATAGATTAGCGCTCCCTTATTGTTGAACACGGCAACATGCCCGTGCATAAATTCGCCCAAAATAGCTGCGCTGATATTTTTGTAAGAAGTTTCTTTAATCTTCAAACAAGCTTCTTTCGCTAAAGAATACGAAATACCGTCCGCAGTTATTACAATAAGATTTTCTTTTGACAAAAACTGCACAAGTTCTTTTATATCATCGCGTCTTGCAAGTGCTTTTTCAATAATAATCGGAAGGCTGAACAATGATTTTTTGTATTCGTTTGTAGCATCAACCCCATGAACATTTTCTACAAGTTTGAGCGAAATCAAAATCAAGCAAAGCATTTGTGATGTAAACGATTTTGTCGCCGCAATACCTTGTTCAACTCCCGCATAGCAAGCAATTTTGTAATCACACATTTTCCAAATCGTTGAATCTTCGTTATTTGTAATACAAAGTGTCGGAAGATTTGAGAGTGACTTAACTTTTTCTACCGATTTGAGCGTATCGCTTGTTTCGCCTGATTGAGTAATAAAAATATAAAGCGTGTTTTCATCGTGCGGAATAACGTTTTTTAGCAAAAATTCGCTTGAATAAATCGCACGCGATTCAATCTTGGAAATTTTTTCCAACAAATCAACCGCAAACCTTGCGCAATGATAAGAAGAACCGCTCGCAACAAGAACGATTTTTGTGATATTTTGCGGTAAATCCAGCTTCAACTCGCCTGTTTCAGGGTTAATGTATTTCATCAGGATGTATGGAACGATTTTGGCTTGTTCAGCGATTTCTAATTCCATGTTTGTTTTGGGTTTCTTGTTAAACATTGCTCTCCTTGTTTTTAACGTTTTGGGGTAGACATCAACACCTCACCCTAGCCCTCTCCTGTGAGGAGAGGGAATGACCTAAAGTCGTTCAATTATTACAAAGCTTTTGTTTTTAAATTAACAAGCCTTGGTTATCCCCTCTCCTTACAGGAGAGGGTTAGGGTGAGGTGTCTGCTTCACCACCCTTATTTTAACATATTGGTGACGAAGATGCCATACAAACAACCTCATTTATTCCATGTTTTTTCAAAATCTTAATCATTTCTTCAAACGTAGCACCCGTTGTACAAATATCGTCCAAAATCAAAACAGGCTTTTTTAGGTCTTTTGAAGTATCTATTTCAAACGCTTCATGCAAATTCACGAGTCTTTCCTTGCGCGTAAGCTTATATTGCGGTTTTGTATCTTTAACTCTTGTTATTAATTCGAAATTCGGCGTCAAATTTGCCATTTTGCAAAATTCTTCCGCCACAAGTTCCATGTGATTGTATTTTCTTTTCTTGATACGATTTAAGTGCAATGGTACTGCAACCACCTGAAAATCACGCTTGTCATCCAGTTTTTCCCAATACTCATACATAAATTTTGCCAAATAGTGCGCTAATTCTTTTTGATTATGATACTTTAAACCTCTAATCAGCTTTTGCAAATTCTTGTCATAACATCCAACACAAAAAATGTTTACGCCCTCTATTATTCGTTCAGCTCTTATATCGTTAAAAGATAACGAGTCATAGCATTTTGGACACATTTTTAGCGAATATTTAGAAGAAGAGCAGAAATAGCATTTCTTTCTGTAAATTAAATCTAAAAGAGAAAGTAGGAATTTTTTCATGGAAACTATTATAACATGATTAATACCCACCCGCATTTGTAAAGCTCAGCATAGCTTCGCTAACAACTGCGACCTCCCTAACAAGGGCGGTAAAGTAGGTTGGGCTTTCTACCCAACAATATAGCAAATCCTTTAACATGTCTTAACAAACCAAGCAAAAACAGCAATTTTTTGTTACAAATATACTTTATATAAATGTAGCAGGTTTAGAAGGTAATATTGTGACTGTTCAAACTCATCACAATTTCATAGATAATCCTAATTATTCTCAGGTAAGCTTCCGAGAAGCACCCACTCCTGCGCCAATTTTGGCTAAACCTATTAACACCGTAGAAAACGCTATTAACAATACGGTTGATACTTTTGTTAAACAGCCCGAGGATGAAGAAAAGAAAAAATCCAACAAAACTGCTATTACCGTTGGTAGTACCGTACTTGTTTTGACTGGTTTGGTTGCACTTTTAAACCCTAAATTTTCAGGCAAATTAGTCAACAAAATGAAAACCATGTCTTCAGAAGCCAACGCCAAATTAGAAAAAAACAAAGGCAGTCTGGTTAAAACTAAATTTTACAAAGCAAGCGAAAAAACTTTTGGTAAAGTTGCAGACTTTTTGCAGTTCACAAACACAATGAACGGCTGGAAAGATATCGGCTTCAAAAAACTTTGTACCGAAACTAAAGGTGTTAAAACGGTCATGACAAAACCGCATAAAACTATTACAAAGTGGTTTGACTCTTTAGGCAAACACACTGTTTTTGGCAAATACAACAGCGCCAATAAAAAATTAGACGATTTGAACGGTTTAATCAAGCTATATAAAGATAAACTTCCAATATCCGAACAAAAGAAACTTGAAACAAAATTAAACGAAATTAAATCAGTAAGCGAATATTTTTCTAAAAACCAAACAGCTACTCGTCTTGAAAATCAAGAAAAAGTAATGTCGAATTTGGAAAAGGATTTTTACGCTAAAACAAAAAACTATTTTGGCGATATGTGGCACAGCAAAGGCAAACGAAAAGAAATATTCCAAAAAAATATGACTTTCTGGGCTGAAGATATGCTTATGCCTGAAAGAAATAAACTTGAACAAAACGGCATTAAGGTTGTAGATAAGATTATGGGCGACGGTAAGGCTCAAAAAGGTACTTATCACGAAATCATGGAAATTTTAGAACCGCATATTTCACAAGAAGAAAAAGTTTTGTTGGAAAAGAATTTAGCCAAAGCAAATAAAAATTTAAGAAAAGCAAATCATAGCGAGTGCGTAGAATACTTTGACAAAAAACGTGATTTGGTTTTGGGAGGCGCTCCGACTGATATCTTGACTGCCTTATTTGGTCTTGGTATGAGCGGTATTGCAATTGGAACTGCCGACAACAAGGATGAACGTATTTCACGTTCTTTGACTGTTGCCTTTCCTGCGATTGCAGGGTTAGGAACTTCAATGGCATTAACAGCAATGCTATTCTCGGGAGTTCAAGGTATGGTATACGGCTCACTCGCTTCAATCGGATTAAGTAAAATCGGAAGTACGGCTGATAAATTAGTAACAAAATATAGACATCCTGCGGAGGTGAACAATGCTTAACAAATTAGTTGAACAAATTGTAGAAATCTTTTATTCAATATTTCAAGAACCTTGCTATGTGAAAGTTGAGAATTTTTGGTTTTAATTCAATACTCTATACAAACCCGCTGTAACATGCTATTATAATCATATAAAAAGTATTTAATAACTAGGAGAGCTGATATGAGAAAACAAGGCTTCACGTTAGCCGAATTATTGATTACAATATGTATTATTGGCGTTATTTCAGCACTTACCGTTCCTGCTTTAATTACCAGCACCAGGAATAAATCAAACGCAGCAAAATTGTCTTCAATAGTGTTAAACTTGGAGAATGCATTTAATAGTGCCATTACACAAGAGGGTGCTGACAGTTTATATGACACAAATATGTGGGCAGAAAATAAAGTCAATGCGACAGAAGGCGATAAGGAAAAGTTTGCCGAACGCATCGGACAATACTTAAGATTAAGCGGATATGAAGACAGCGATAATGATTTTTATGACACAATCCAAACTTGCGCAATGTCAGTAGGCGGTGGCACAAACAAAGAAGCTTGTATTGCAGACGGAAAACGTTTTGATGGCAGCGACCAAATGTTCACCCTAAAAACAAATGATGGCGCTGCAATTCACATAAGAACATACAAACACACTACTGACGAAATCAAAACAGAAAAAACCGCCGCAATTTCAGAAGGTTGCTCATACTATACCAATGCAGCCGATATCGTTATTGACGTAAACGGAAAAGATGCACCAAATACTTTCGGACGTGACATTTTTTGGTTTAAACTTGGTGAAAATGGAACACTTTATCCAAACGGAAGTAAAGATGTTGCACGAGTAGAAACACAAGAAGGACGTTGGGATGGTGCGTCCGTAGCCGCTTGTAATAATGCAAGTAAAGGAAGTGAAAAAGGACTTAGGGGCATTGGTTGCGCAGGACGCGTAGTAGCTGACGGATATAAAATTAATTATTAATTATTATATTTAAAATTAAAACAAAAAATCGGACTGTCTTAAATAACAATCCGATTTTTTATTATTAATCCTTTTTTAAAAACTCAACAACTCTTCTCAATGCGATTGAACGGTGCGAAATCTGATTTTTCTCTTCCTCGCTTAGTTCTGCAATCGTTCTTGTATCACCTTTTACTAAAAATATCGGGTCATAGCCAAAACCGTTACTTCCTCTTGCCTCTGTCGTGATTGAGCCTTCACAAATTCCTGTTGTCGAAAATTCTACTTCCCCGTTGGGATTGATAAGAGTCATACAGCAAGCAAAATGCGCATTTCTGTTGGTCTTGCCTTCCATTTCTTTTAAAACTCTTTCAATTCTTTTGGCAGGAGTTTCAGCATATCTTGCAGAATAAATCCCCGGCACACCACCTAACGCATCAATACAAAGTCCTGAATCATCCGCAAGCGCCCAAGTTTTAGTGAGTCCCCAAGCCGCTTTTGCTTTGATTAACGAGTTATCTTCAAAAGTCTTGCCGTCCTCTATCGGGTCAAAACCTGCGGGCGGTAAAATGAACTCCAAACCACTTCCTGCAACTATTTCATTAATCTCTTTAACCTTATGTGCATTTGATGATGCCAAAACTATTTTCATACTTTTAATTCTCTTTTTTAAAATAATAAACCAATTCTTTTTCTGTATCCAAAGCCTGACCGCCTTTATTAAAAAGTCTTATCGGCAAACCCATTCTAGCCAGCCTGTACAAAATACTGACTTTCAAAACTTCCAAACCGTATTTGCAAGAACGCACAAAATTGATAGATGAAGCCTCAGCAAAATATTTTGTCGGACAAGAAATTTCACCGATTTTAAATCCGTTATATAAAATCAAAGCGAGCATTTCGTTATCAAAAATAAAATCATCACTGCAATCTTCAAGCGGGAGTTTTTCCAAAATTTCTCGCGTAAATCCTCGAAAGCCCGTGTGATATTCGGACAATTTTTCGCCTATAACTACATTTTCAAACTCTGTTAAAAATCTGTTTGAAATGTATTTGTACAAAGGCATACCGCCTTTCAAAGCTAAATGTCCGAGCATTCTTGATGCGATAACAGCGTCATATTCATCAAACGCCATCATAGACGCCATTGCAGGCACAAGCTTTGGTGTGTATTGATAATCAGGATGGAGCATGATAACAATATCCGCCCCTGCTTTTAATGCCGCGCGGTAACAAGATTTTTGGTTTGCTCCATAGCCTTTATTTTTTTCATGAACTATTGTTGTGATATTAAGTCTTTTTGCGACTTCCTTGGTTTCATCAGAAGAGAAATCGTCGACAAGAATAATCTCGTCGACGAAATTTTGATAAATCTCATTATAAGTCTTTTCTAAAGTCTTTTCTGCATTGTATGCAGGCATAATCACTACAACTTTTTTGTTGTTAATCATTTTTACCCAAATACTAACTTTCTACAGCTTCTTCTTTAACTTCAGAGTTTCTGATAGTTTCTTTGCTACCTGCAGATAAAGCTTTGTCTTTAAATTTTTGTACTTGTCTTGACAATTTGTCAGCCAACAAATCAATACTTGCATACATAGATTCTGCAGATTCTTCGCAGTGAACAACACCTGTGTTCATCTTGCAAGAAACTTCAGCCACGTGTTTTCCTGTCGCAGCAGGGTTCTTAATTACAGAAAGAACTACATCAATACCTGTAATTTGATCGTAGTGAGTTGCTACCTTGCCGATTTTTTCCTTTACATAAGCCTTGATAGCATCTGTAATCTCAATGTTTTTACCGTTTACGTGTATATGCATTTACACCTCCTAATGTACTACCTTTCCATTGTACAACATTTGAACCAATTTTTAAAGTGCTTTGTTGACAAAATTATTCTAAAATTTGCGGTAGCTCAACATTTGGCGTGCCTATTGTTCTAACAAGTTCCAAAACAGCTGCTTTCATTTGACATCTTTGAGCAGTTGCACTAAAGAAATCACTGTAAAAACATCCTTCACACACACAACCTCTTTTATAGCATTCTAATGCAGTAGGCGTCCATCTTTTTACAGCAATAGCTCTCCCCATATCACGACTCTTGAACACTTATTCCTCCCGAAAATTATATTTTTTTATTTGTGATTAATTCTATTTACCGTTAAGGCTCTCAATCCCTAACCCATATTTCTATTATATGGGTTAAGAGCGTATTTACAAGCCACATTTAGCTAATTGTAACAAAATCTTAAAATATTGCATTTTCTTATAATCATTGCCATTGCGCGTTTTTGGGCATGCTAAAGCTACATGGTTACATGGTTTTAGCGTTTTGAATCATGCTTAAGCCATGCCATGAGCATGTTTGCATGTGTTTTAGAAAGGGTTAAGTTTTGTAACGAAGTTGGCATGTATTCTCTTTAATGTGATATTTTTATATTCGGACTAAAAATAAAAGTAGGTCAGGCAGTGCCTGACAATAACTTATTCTAAATTCATGCTGTTTATTTTATGTTTATCTTCAAAATTACACCAGTCATTTTCATAAACCCCGTTTTTAACAAATTTATTAAATGATGAAAACTTCCAATCTTTCGGTGCTATTCCATAATGTTTAACTGAATTATAATGAATATAATCTAAATGCCTATATAAATCTTCTTCATCAATTATTGTATGTTCCCAATATCTTCTCTGCCAAATATCGGCTTCTCCATTGTTATTTTTTGAATATTTTGTTCCCGATATTTTAGTAAATGAACTTTTTATGTTGCCTATAATTTTAGGATATGACTTTATGTCATCAGGTTTTATTATCATGTGAAAATGATCCTGATTTATAATAATTGCAAAAATATCAAACGGAAATCTTTGTTTTGTTAACCTAAAAGCCTCTTTTAAAGAGTGAATATTCTCTATGAGAATTTTTTCCTATTTTGGGTAACAACAGTTATAAAGATAAAAGAATTTGGTACAAATAAGCGTTTGTAATTCATATTCTTATATTATAACAAATTTTAGTTAATGTCAGGCAATGCCTGACCTACAATTTTATAATCAGATATATTTACTTTTCCAAAATCATCCTTAAAAATATACAGCCGACCAATTCTTTTAACATACGAAAGAAAAATAATAAAACTATGAAAAAACTACTAAGTATATTTTTAATGCTGATTTTTACATTTCCTGCTTTTGCTGCGACTTTCCAAGGGGGAGTTGCAGAACAAGGTACTGCAAATTCAAGCAGAATTATTGATAAACAAACGGGACAAGGTATTGGCGGAGCTAATATTCATTTGCCGAAGCAAAATTATTCAACGAGAACCGACCAAGAGGGCTATTTTGAGCTTGATACACAAATCAACGGGCCAAGTATCATGTCAGTGCAAAAAGAAAACTACAAGCCGTTTACAATGACCATAAACGACAAAACTCTGAATGCACCGATTATTGTCGGGATTGAAAAATCTAACGCATCCGGTCAGGCAATTGATACAAATATGTACCATTTGGGTGACAACAATTTCTCAGAGCTTTCTGCTAATGCAGGCGAATTTAACATGCAGTCAATCGGGCCTTTCTATACCAAGAGTTTTACACTCCGAAATATAAATTTAGCAAAACCTGTTTATCTTGTAATCGGTTCAATTATAGGTATTGATACCGCAATGGCACGTTCTATGAGACAAAATCGTATTCCAAACGCTTTTGCGTCACCGCCGGAAGTCTATTTTAACGGAAATAAAATTTCTGAAATCCAACTAAACGGCGACGGCCAAAGAATTAAGCTTCCATCAAATCTTATACGTAAAAATCAGGTGAACGAGATTACAATCAAAACAGGTAGAAACCTTATGCAGACTGCGTACATTGATTATGATGATATTGAGTTTATGAATTTAATTATTGAAAATTAGGGTTAATTATACCCCTATTTTCCCAGTGCATGTGCTTTATCAGTCGTACTCTTGATTACATCGTAGAAAAGTTTTTTTGTATTATTTTCATCCATACAATCAACGCCAACTCTTGTGCAGCCGCCTTTTGTTGCAACGTTAGCAATCAGCTCTTCCATAGGAATTTCTCTATGTAAAGCCATTTTGGCAGAGCCGATTGCTGTTTGAATACTCAAAAGCAAAGACTTTTCATAATCCAAGCCCAATTTTTCGCCAGCACGTGCAATTTCGTTAATAACTTTGTAGAAAAATGCAGGGCCTGAACCTGAAATCGCCGTAACGATATCAATTTGAGCTTCATTATCTACAACAATGCATTTGCCGATTGTAGAAAGAAGTTCTTTAATATATTCCAAATCCTCTTTCTTAGCGTTTTTACCGCCAACCATACCGCTCATACCTTCCCCTACAAGGGCAGGAGTATTTGGCATAACTCTGATTACTCTTGTACCGCTTGGAAGTCCTGCTTCCAATTTTTCCGTCGTAACACCTGCTGCAATTGATACAACAAGTTTATCAGAATTGATATAAGGTGAAATTTCCGCCAAAACATCTGCAACCTGATTTGGTTTTGTTGCAATAAAGATTGTTTCGGCACTCTCTGCTAATTCTTTATTGTCAGAAATAACTTTTATTCCCAAAATTTTTGATTTTTCTTCCAACAAATCTTTTTCAGCCTGAGTCGCAATCAATTCTTCAGGTTTTGCAAAACCCGTTTTGATTAGCCCCTTAATAATTGCGCTTGCCATTTTGCCTGCGCCTACAAAACCGATTTTATAATTAGCCATTTTTATTCACCTCTCTTAAGATTATTTATTCTTCTTATCAGCCAATTCACTATCCATTCTCAAGAAAACAGGTTTGATATTTTCTTTGTCAATCAAATGTCCTGCTTTTAGGCTGTCACAAGTAATGTCGTCCAACTTAACGCTCAAATCATAAGACAATTGTTCAGCCATAGATTTTGCAATATTTGGGCAATATGGATAAATTAATGACGCAATAACTGTCATAACTTGCAATACGTTAGTTAAAACAACTCCGCATCTTTCCATGTTGCCTTCTTTAGCCAAAGTCCAAGGTGCATTGTCCGTAACATATTTATTCGTAATGTCAACCAATTCGATAATTTTTAGAGCAGCTTCTTGAACTTCAAAATAATCGAAATGATGTTTAACTGCTTTAACAGTTTCCAAAGCCTTTTCTGTCAATTCATTTTTACCTAAAAATTCAGGCTTAATATCACCTTCAAAATATTTAACAAGCATTGAAAGAGTTCTGTTTAGCAAGTTACCCATTGAGTTTGCAAGATGCGCGTTAACTTTTTCTTTGAAATCTTCATCAGAATAGTTGCCGTCTTTTCCGCAAGGTGCAGCAGATGCCATATAATATCTGAACGGATCAGGAATATCCAAATTGAAGGCTTCCAAAACGCTTGTTGGAGAAATTACGTTACCTAAAGATTTTGACATCTTAGTTTGGTCAATTGTAATCCAACCGTGTGCCAAAATATGTTTAGGAAGCGGTAAATCTAAAGCCATAAGAATTGCAAGCCAGTAAATACTGTGGAATTTCAAAATATCTTTTCCGATAACTTGAACATCAGCAGGCCAAAGTCTTTCAAATTTTTCATCACTTCCGTCAGGATCATAACCGATTGCCGTAATGTAGTTTGAAAGTGCATCAATCCAAACATAAATAACTTGTGAAGGGTCGTCTAAAACAGGAATGCCCCAACTTACGTTTGTATTAACACGAGAAACTGAAATATCTTCAATGTTTTCTAATTGGTTCAAAACTTCATTAGCGCGGAATGAAGGAATAATAAAATCAGGGTTTGTCTTGATATGTTTAATAATCGCGTCTTTGTATTTTGTTAATTTGAAGAAATAGTTTTCTTCTTCAACAACTTCAGGTTTCTTTTGGTGGTCAGGACAAAGTCCGTCTTCCGTCAAATCTTTTTCGCTCAAGAATGCTTCACAGCCTGAACAATAAAGACCCGTATAAGAGTGTTTGTAAATATCACCTTTATCAACAAGTTTTTTAAAAATCTTTTGAACAACTTTTTCGTGCTGTTCATCAGTTGTTCTGATAAATTGAGAATAATCAATATCTAAAGCTTTCCAAGCGTCTTGGAACTTTTTAGCGTTCATATCGCAAAATTCTTTTGGTGAAACACCTTTTTCAGCAGATGTTTTTTGAATTTTGATACCGTGTTCGTCAGTACCTGTCAGCATATAAGCATCTTCACATCTTTGAGTAAAATGTCTAAATATAACATCCGTAAGTATTTTTTCGTAAGCGTGTCCGATGTGCGGTGCGCCGTTTACGTAATCAATTGCAGTTGTTGTGTAAAATTTTGCCATATCTTAAATCCCCTTATTTATTAATAATGTTAAAAAAATTATAACATAAAATAGAAACACTGCTAAACAAGAAAATAATCCTTAAGAGCTATATAAAAGACATTTGCAAAAGTTTAAAATAAACATATAGAGATATTAAAGAAAGTGTGTGTGAGATTATGATTCAACCTGTAAATGCCTTAACCCCTAAGGTTTCATTTAAGGGGCAGTATTCGGAATTCCAAAATCCTGTCAACAGACGGATGGAAAAACGTTTAGCAATCCTTAATGCAGGCGGCGTTTCCGTCGCAACAGGAGCTGTAACAACAGCAATCGCCAGAAGTTATACTTCTTCTTGGAAACACGCAAGTTGGTTTGGGCTGGGAGCTACTGTAGTGACAATGTTATTTGTTTGCCCGAAATTTATGTATAAATCAGGTATAAAATCTTATACCAAGGAAAAAGAATTGGATGTCTTCACTAAAGAAAAAGAAGTTCAGAAAAAACTTTTGAATGATGTAGACGAAGCAATTGAACATCATAGTGATGATTTGCATGACAAATTGGAAAACTACTCCAAAACCAAAATTGCAGATGATAAAAATCCGAATAAAACTGTAAAAATCGGTTTGCCTTAACAAATTTACTGAAAAATTTAATACTATTTAACTAAATTTCTTATACGCTAGGATTGTTGAAAAAATTTTCTGCTTTTGTTACAATTAACCTACCGAACTTAATAAAAATTTACTTTACATATCTTAACAGACGGGGATATTTAGGCAAGTTTTTTTGTGTGTGGGCGTTTGTATATATAGGACAATTTATGTGTGTAAGGAGTTATCTATGAAGATTAACGCAATAGGTACTGATTATTCTGCTATCAGAGCTAGAAATGCGAAGAGTGTAAAAGCAAGTGAAGGACAACCTCAAGGAATTGATGTTCCAAAGGGAATGACAAAGATTTCCTTTAGAGGCGGGAATAAGAATCAAGCAATTGAATATGTTGCCGAAGTAAAACCTTATTACCAAATTGGTGGTGTTGCCACTGCAGTTCAAGATAGAAGAACTTTACGAATTTCAGACCAAGACCCTATCATCACAGAAGATATGCGTAAAAACATATTTAAAAAACCTATGCCAAATAAAGCATTTGTAACTCCAGTTTATAATGGTAGTTTAATATACAACAAAGAAAATGGACTTTTACAAAACGTAGAAGTTCCAAAAATTCCTGCAGGATTGCCTGAAACAAGCGCATTTAAAAAATACGAAGGTAAATATTTTATTACAAACAGTCAAAATTTCCAAAAATATTTAAATCCTTTAGAATTTTTCAAAAATGAAGAATTTAAAAACCCTGCCAACGGAAAAGACAACATCAGTTTAAATAACCAAGTATTCATCCTTGAAGATGTAACTGGTGGAGAAAAGAAAATGGACTTTGGTGGTACTGGTGAAACAAAAATTAAATTATTCAGAGTAATGGCTGATGATAACGGTAAACTTGTTCCAACAAATGACTTTCAAGTATTTACGGATGTAACAGCTTCTTGGTCAAAACCATATGCAGGTGGCGGATATTCCACCACCCCTGGCGTATTAAGCCAAACTTGGAAGGGAGATGGTGATGCAAGGGCTGCAAAAGCCTTTGCGGCTCAATTAGAGCAGATTTGCGCAGAAATGAGTAAAAATGGTACAAAATTCGACCCGGCAACATTGGTGTTAAATGATTCACAAGCAAGTTATGCAGCTGAATATTTAGCAGAAATGGCTGCCAAAGGCGATGAATTTATGAAAGGTAAAAAACCAACTGTTATTGGACATAATATTGGCGACGGTTATATTCAAAAAACTTCTTATATGAATATGTTTGTAAACATTGCAGACAAAGAATTAAGAGAAGCAGTATCAAATGATTCAAATTATATAGATGCTCTTAAGCAAGGCGGAGAAGCTGTAAATAAATACTTTGAAAAACTTATTCCTGAAGCGATGAAAGATAAACAAGGCGGAGTTAGCCCATTTATGAATGCCATTTATTATGCAAGACAAGGCTATATTCCAATGATTAGTACTGTTTCAGAAGGATATTACAACAAATTAATTAGCGACCCGAATTTCGCACCAGGCACACATGCATTTTTAAAAGAGCTTTCAGAAAAAGGGCGATTCGCAGGCATTGTCAACGCTTTTGAAGATCCAAATATGAACCCTTATACCAAAGGCGTTCCCGGATATTATGCAAAAGAATATATATTCCCTGATGGCGTTAATGTAAACGGTCAAAAAAATTACAAAATTTCAACTTATAAAGTTTTTGATGAAAAGCTTGTAAATGAAAATAATGTTGACATTAAACATGTAAGAGATATTAAACGTCAAAATAAAATAAGTCTTTTTGAAAGATTGGATAAAGATGTAATTGCAAAACTTGAAGCATTAAAAGATGTTAAAGGACATGAATATGACATGTCTTCTGTAATTGCAGGTTTACCTGACAAAAAAGTTAAAGTTTACGGTCATATAGATAAGAAATTTTTAGATGAAGTTAAAAAACCTGATAGTGATATTAAGTTACTCACATCTTGGGGACGTGGAGACACACAAAAGGGCTTAGATTCAGTATTGGAAGCTTTTGAACAATATGCACTCGGAGCTGGCAAAAGTGATAAAAATACCGTTTTAGTAATGGGTGGGGCATTGACACCTGGAGATGCAGATTCTGATAAAATTTTAGAAATTATTAACAGAATGAACGAAAATAAAGAATTAAACGGCAGATTTGTTTATTTAGACGGTTTTGCTCCAAACAAACCATTAGCAAGTGCAGCTGATTTTTCGGTATTTCCTTCCAGATTTGCTCCTTGCGAACTTACAGATTTGGAATCAATGAAAGTCTTTTGCTCCCCAATTGTAACTGATTGTCAAGGTTTGGCACAAAAGAATTTTGATGCTGATTTTGCAGGTGAAGCCGAAAGAGTAACAGGTTATAAAACAAAACATGAATACAGTATGTCTTTAGATGAGCTTAAACAAGCATTATCAGCAGAAGATAAAACTAAATTAGATAAAGATGTAAAAAAATTCAAAGATGCAATCAAAGATGATTACAAATTAAAACATGCTGGTAAAGAATTAAGTGATGATGCTATTAATGAAATGATTTGTAAAAATAGTAGTATGCATTATGACTACAATTTCAAAGTTTTAAGACCTTACAGAGATAAAGTAATTGTTGATGATTTAAGCAATTGTTTTGAAAGAGCACTAATTAGAGATAGAAACAAAGATGTTCAAACTAAAATGGTAGCTAATCATCTAAAACAGTATACAGATTGGGAAAGAAACGGTAATTTAAGTAAAAAAAATAAATCTTCTGCACAGTTGTATAGAGAATTGCACTTCCAAAAAGATGGCGCAACCGTTAAAGAAAGCGATACATTGTTATATAAATTAAGAGAACAATGCAAACAAAATGGGTTATTCGACAGAGTAGAGGCTAATGGAGGCGGTTACTGCACATCAAAAGTTGGTGGAATGAAAAAATGGTTTAAGGCTCACCAAAAAGCTTCATTTATAACTGCCGGTGCAGTTGCGCTTGTTGGCTTAGGTTATGCAGGATATAAAGCAGGATGGCTTTCTCCAAGATTTGAAGAAGAAAAGAAAAACGGACATTTATCTTGTGTAGGATAAGAACAAACTAGCTGACTTACCAGTCGGCTAGTTTGTTAAGTAAGATATATTTTAAAAGAAATGGGAGATTCTAAATTCGAAAAGAAACGACAATAAAGAAATTGCAAAAACAAATCAGGTTAACTTTAGAGCACGTTTGAAAGTTGCAAGCAGTGCAGAAGGAGCAATAGAAGGAAATTTAAGAAAATTTAGAGAGGTTTGTAATATACTTAAACAAAAATTGGAGGCAGAAACTTTATTTCCAAATGATAAGGTTATACTAAGAAAAATTACGGGTGAGGCAAAACAAATTGGTACCGGTAGAGGAACATATGGTTCAACACCTGGGCATTGGGAGAATAGAGGTGGTTATGGCGGAAATGTTTTTGTTAGAGATACTGTAAAGTATGGGCAGTATGGAGAATTCGAAAGACCGGCTTCAGCTCCCTATTATCCGGAATATCGTAATGAAAACTTAGAAATCGCAATAAATAAAAGTAAAACCGGATTTTACTATAATGATGAAAGATCTGAAGAACAAATTGCAGAAGATTTATTTAATGCCTATAAACATGTACGATATTTAGAACACTATGCAAAATAAATTAAAAAAATAAAATAAGTCGTATTGGATGACAATTGTCCAACGCGACCTACTTACTAATAATTGAAACATCTTTAAAAATGTTAAACTTAAAACATTATATCATTAAATAACATTAGAGCCGGTTATTATACCGGCTTTTTCATGCTAAAATACCTTTATGATTATAAAAACATTTGTAGAACCACCTATTGATAACAACAATTATTTGATAATTGATGAAGAAACTAAAGAAGCAGCTTTGATTGACTGTTCTTCTATTGATGACAGAATCGATGAAGAACTTGAAAAACAAGGCGCAAATTTAAAATATATTTTATTAACGCACGGACATTTTGACCACATTGCAGGCATTCGTCCCGACCGCTTCAAAAGTAATCCGCAAGTTGTTATGCACAAAGCTGATTTGGGTTGGTTAAACAATGCAAACCAATATTTGCCGATGTTTGGGATGCCGGAAATAACAATTCCTAAGGTTGATATTTTTGTAGAAGACGGTAATACAATAAAACTCGGTTCTTTAGAAATCAAAGTTTTGCACACTCCTGGACATACTCAAGGTGGAGTTTGCTATTTGGTTGACGGAAATTTATTTTCCGGTGACACAATTTTTAGAGAAGCAGTAGGTCGCTGTGACTTGGAAGGCGGAAATTTTAACCAAATCGTAGAAAGTATTAAAGATAAAATTTTTACATTACCACCTGCAACAGCAATTTACCCGGGGCATGGCAGAATCACTTCTGTTGAATGGGAAAAAGAGCATAACAGATTTTTATAAAAAACTTAATTGTTAGATTAAAAGGTGGGAACGCACACCTCATTTAGCGCAAAATTGCCAAGTTCTAAGTAACTTTTTCACCTTGCTTTGTTTTAATGATTATCAACCATTTTCATTATAGTTTTATGAATAATACATAAAACACACATCAAACTATTACATTTTTTCATAAGTGTTCAATTGTTAAGCATTTTCTAAAATTGTTATAATCGGCGCAAGCGTAGTAGTAGTAGTAATAGTAGTAGTAATAGTAGTAACGCACGTTTATTTCCAGTCACATTAAAGTTTTAGAAAAAAATGCCGTTATACAATATATGATAAAAAATACGCATCTTGGAGATAATCTCGAAAAAAGGAGAAATATTTATGGACATCAATAGTTACAGCATTTATTCCAAAAATGTCGGAACCGAGAATCTTAACAACGAGGATTTTGAAAAAGTTTCAACGCTAATTAAGCAATTTGACGAAATTTATGACATTGAAAGAGCAAAAAGTTACCTTGAAGAAACTTGGAACATCTCATCCGTCGTTCGTAATCACCCTGTTGGTGCAAATTTTATCCTTAATCTAAAAGAAAGTCAAAACGGCTTTGAAATCAGATTTGAACACGATAAAGAAAATACAATTTATTTTTACAATAACTAAAAAGGAGCTTTCATGATTAAAAATCAAATTAGACAAACATTGAGATTCTTACAGCCTCAACTACTCACTTTAGATGACGTACCAAAGGGGATTTTAGATACGTCAACAACCACTAATACAAAATTTGACCCTGAGGCTATTAATGAAAGAATTATGCAAGGCGACACAACTGCACTGGAAGAATTGCAAAATGAAAAAGGTGTTACTGATTTTAGCAGCAAAGAAACCACTTTTACGAATAATGGCAAAACATACACACAACTTGTTGTCAAATACACCTATAACGGTAGTAAATACAATGTAATCTGCAGAAAAGAAGTTGATGTTAAAGAACCTCCAAAAGACGATTCGAATAATACTGTTACAACTGAAACAGAAGCTGAAGCATTAGCAAAAGCGATGAAAGAAATGGGCTTAAGGAAAACTAATGCTCAGGATATTTATTGTGAATTGCATAACCCTAACATGCCTGCAGGTAATTATACTAAACAACGTCACTATTATTGGGATAAAACAAACCGCAAAATGGTTGAACTGCCTAATATTTATTATGTAAGTGCAGATGGACACGAAGTTAAAGACATGATAGACAATTACAACAAAACCGGCTCTGTTAATCCTCCTGCAGCACAACCTACAACTGAGCCTAAACCTGTTGTAATAGAAACTCCAACCACTACCTCTGAAACCCAGACAACAGAAACCTCTGATACAACAAATACCGAAAAAACAGACACGTTAAAAGCTGCGTATAAAGAAATTAATAAAAGTATTAACAGTGCTGCAAATTGGCTTGGTATGCTAATGGCAAGAACCTCTGCACAAGTTAAAGGAAATTTTGACTTTGATACTAACGGAAAAATAAATTTATCAGATACAAACACCAAAAACATCTACAGTACTGTCATAGATAAGATTTATGCCCAAATTTCAAATGACAATAGAGAAGATTTTCTTACAACTATTGGCGGAAAAGATGGTTTAACAAAACTTGTACAAACTGCTTGGGTAATGACTTATAGCACTTATGCAGCAAAAGATACTACTGATACTGAAAAGTTTGTTAACAAAGTGATGGAAAACTTACAAAAATTGTTTAACAACTTACAAAATAATCCTGATAATTTATCATATTTAACGGATAATTGCTACAAAGATTCAAACCTAACAAGCACTTTTTCTATGCTAACAAAGAATGCAAAAATAAACTTCAAAAACTATAGGAAAGCATCTTACGACGGCAAATATCATCTTAGCGACGATACTTCGGATAAGAATTTCCAAAAAGCAATGGATAGAGTATTAGAAAAACTTTATAACAAATATCCAAATATTAGCAAAGCTAAAATCAAAGAAATCTTCATTAAGGCACAAGGCAATGCCTTAACGTCTGCTGCACAAGCCGCTTCTCAAGTCCCTTTTGGCAAAAATAATATAGATATTCCAGATGCTTTTTCAACGAATCTAACATACGAAACAACCGTCAAAAAAATGGTTCAACTTGTGTTATACAAATTTGATCAATTATTCAAAACTGAATGTTTAAATTCAACATTCCCTGCACGAGAAGCTGAAACGACTGTCAATGAGACTAAAAAAAGTAACATAAGCACCGATGATGCTGAAAAAATAAAAGAAGGCGCAAAGGCTATCAAAAATTGGGTTAACGATGTAGCTGATGATGCAGTTGCAAATTGTAAAAGTGAAATTGGCATGGGTAACGATGGCAGTATTCATACAGAATTTGGTATGAACAGTTCCGGTAACATTGTATTCCAAGATGCAAATACTACAAAGGTTTATGACACAATATTTAATAAGTTAAAAACAAAAATTTCGAGATTTGCTTCTGACGGACTTCAAAAACTGGGTGGTGAAACAGCATTGAAACAACTTTTACAATCTGCTTGGATTACAACATACAATGATTTTAATTCGTCACAGTCTAACAATTTAGCATCATTCGTAAATAAGGTAATGTCTAATTTAGACAAAATGCTGGAAAAACTACAAACACAACCTGAATTATTAAACATTTTCACAAAACGCTCATCTTATGCAGATAACAGTGTTACAAAAGATGTTAAGCACTATAACACAAAAACAACTTATGGTAATGACGAAACAATTAACTACAAAGGCAATGTAACAACTTATGCAGACGGAACGGTTCACATCAGCAACGACGACGATGATGACGATTATCAAACAACAATGGCCGGTGTCCTAAAAAATCTAATTACAAAATATTCAAGCATTGATGAAAAAACAATAACATCTGTATTTAGAAATGCTCAAAAACAAGCCTTGACAGCTCTTCAAAACAGCACCTACGATTGTCCTTACGGCACAGGTAATAATGGCGGTAGAGTAGAAGATTCTCAAAAAAATTGGGGCGACAAAGATAATCGTAAAGATGACAAATCTTATATTGATATGGATCAACTTGTTCAAATGACACTTTACTATTTCGATAAATTGTTAATGAAAGAATTATTAAAATAATTCTTTAAAGTGAATAAAGCAAGAAGTATTGTTGTTGGGCTAAAAGCCCAACCTACTTCACATAATTGAAGCAGTGGGAGAGCATACAATGCTTTATGTAACTTTTACAAGCTGAAATTAGCTTTTCCCACTCTACTTTACTACTTTAAAGTTTTTATGCAAAAAACTACTAGCCCCACTTTGATGCGGAGCTAGTAGTTTTAATATAATCTTGTAGTTTCACTTTGAGGATGACCGATAGTTTTTAAACCATCCGGTAGTTTAACCAATGTCATCCGACCAAATGTCTACGTGCGTAGCACTATTCTTTGGTGAATTCAGCATCGATTACGTCGTCGTCTTTTTTGTCAGAAGAAGCGTTTTCGTTTCCGGCAGAGTTTGCGTCAGCATTTCCACCTTCTTTTTGAACAGCTTCATAAGCCTTTTGAGAGATTGCGAACATTGTTTGTTGCAATTCTTCAGACAACTTCTTCAATTCATCTGATGGTTTGTTTTCATCCAAAGCCTTTTGTAAAGCTTCTCTATGTTCAGTCAATTTCTTAACATCTTCATCAGAGATTTTACCTTCGAAGTCTTTAACGATTCTTTCAGAAGATGTGATTAAAGAGTTCGCGTTGTTTTTAATTTCAGCTTCTTCTTTTTTCTTCTTATCTTCTGATGCGTTAGCTTCAGCTTCTTTAACCATCTTGTCGATATCTTGTTCTGACAAGTTAGAAGAGTTTGTAATTGTGATTTTTTGTTCTTTGTTAGTAGCTTTATCTTTAGCAGATACGTTTACAATACCGTTAGCATCGATATCAAATGTAACTTCGATTTGAGGAACGCCGCGCATTGCAGGAGCGATACCTTCAAGTCTGAACATACCTAAAGATTTGTTATCGGAAGCCATTGGTCTTTCACCTTGAAGTACGTTAATGTCAACAGCTGTTTGGTTGTTTTCAGCAGTTGAGAATACTTGTGACTTACTTACAGGGATTGTTGTGTTACGAGGAACAAGAGCTGTCATAACACCACCCAATGTTTCGATACCCAATGTCAATGGAGTTACATCAAGAAGAACGATGTCTTTAACTTCACCTGCCAATACACCTGCTTGAATTGCTGCACCAACTGCAACAACTTCATCAGGGTTTACTGATTGGTTAGGTTCTTTACCTGTGTATTCTTTAACTAATTGTTGAACAGCGGGAATACGAGTTGAACCACCAACTAGAACTACTTCATCAACTTCATTCTTGCTTAAGCCAGCATCTTTAAGTGCTTGTTCAACCGGTTTTTTACATCTTTCTAACAAGTCGTGAGAAAGATCTTCGAATTTAGCTCTTGAAAGAGTCAATTCCAAGTGTTTAGGACCGTTAGCATCAGCTGTGATGTAAGGCAAGTTGATTGTTGTTTCAACAACTGAAGATAATTCACATTTAGCTTTTTCAGCTGCTTCTTTAATACGTTGCATAGCTTGCTTATCGTTAGTTAAGTCCATACCTTCTTGTTTCTTGAATTCTTCGCAAATCCAATCAATGATTTTCTTATCGAAATCATCACCACCTAAGTGAGTATCACCTGATGTTGAAAGAACTTCATGAACACCATCACCGATTTCCAAGATAGATACATCAAATGTACCACCACCTAAGTCGAATACAAGAACTTTTTCTGATTTATCTTTTTCAAGACCGTAAGCAAGAGCTGCTGCTGTAGGTTCGTTTACGATACGTAAAACATCTAAGCCTGCGATTTTACCTGCGTCTTTTGTTGCTTGTCTTTGAGCATCGTTGAAGTAAGCAGGAACTGTGATTACGGCTGATGTAACTTTTTCACCCAAGTATGCGCTTGCATCATCTGCCAATTTTCTCAAAATCATTGCAGAAATTTCTTGTGGAGTGTAATCTTTTCCATCAATGTTCTTTTTGTAATCTTCGCCCATGTGACGTTTGATTGAAGCGATTGTTTTATCAGGGTTTAAGATTGCTTGACGTTTTGCAAGTTGACCAACCAATCTTTCACCTGTTTTTGAAAAACCAACGATAGAAGGAGTTGTTCTCATACCTTCTGCGTTTGCTATAACGGTAGGTTTACCACCTTCCATAACTGCTACAACTGAGTTTGTTGTACCTAAGTCAATACCAATTGTTTTTGCCATAATTTATATCTCCTTTTCAATAAGTCTATCGGTTTAAAGGTTAATTAGTAATTTAGAAAGGTTTTTAATTTTCTTAAACATACTAACTACATTATTATTAAATCATTATTTTCAAGAAAACCTTAAAAAATAAACAAAAAATTAATTATTTAATTAATAATTAAATAATTGAAAAAATCAGTTGACTTTAAAATATCAGCATGTATGATAGAAATATACCGAGCGGGGGTAATTCAGTGGTAGAATGCCTCCTTGCCAAGGAGGATGTCGCGAGTTCGAGCCTCGTCTCCCGCTCCATTT
>CAZYWC010000023.1:0-35956 GCA_964651125.1 uncultured Vampirovibrio sp. | reverse complement strand
AAGAACGCGGGGGCGACGATAAAACCTATCATGTGCGCTTTGATTCCGATACTTTGCAAATGGATGTAGACCGCTTAGGCTATGCGACATTGCAAATACAATTAAAAGAGGTATTCCCAACCGCCAACCCGCTTTTAGAAGTTGAAAAAGATGAGATTATACCGCGTAAACTTCTTAATATTGATATACCCGACGGTGGTATAAGAATTATTGATAATGAAACTTTGGCCGAATTAACATATAACGGCAACCAATATTTAGGCGCACCGCTTAGCCATGGTGATATTACAAGAGATGATAACAGTAGCGTATCAAAGTTAAATATATCGCTTTCAAATGTTGGGCTAGGAATTTCAAGTATTGTAGGTGCGCGCGGTGATGTAATCACAAATTCAAATGCTATTTTTACGCTTGTTTTCTTGGATATAAATACAAATAGTTTAATTCCCGGCATGCAACAAGTTTTATACGCCGGAAAATGCAATAATCTAAATTTAGATTTTGAGAGTGCAAGCATGGACATAGAAACCCCTTTAGGCGGGTATGAAAAGCAGTGTCCGGCAATGAAATATAGGGCAAGTTGCCAAGTAAGACGATTTAAAGATTGTAGATGTGGATATACAGGCGACGAAACTAAATGCGATAGAACTTTTGCCCGGTGCAAAGAATTGGGAAACCAAGATAACTTTAGAGGATTCCCGACAATGTACAAAGAATTAGTAGTAAAGGTGTAACTATGGAAAACTTTAATAATTTATTGCTTGAAGTCGGCCGACCTTATGAAATGTTTAACAAAGACGGTACATATCAGGGTTGTTTTTACCCGGTGCAATTTTTATACCCGGACAAACCTAAGTATAAATTAAGGTCAAATGATGATGATAAAAATTATTTGTACGGCCTTGCAAAAATTAGAAAACATTGCGAACAAATAAGCCCGGATGAATTGCAAAAAGGCGACATTATCGCTACAAGATTCCGCGACGAACTCCATGTAGCGGTATACTATGAATTTGGCAAAATTATACACGTCTTCAAAGGTCATACTTTGCAGATTAGCAGATTAAAAATATTCAAAAATTTTCTATGTTTTAGGGTGATATAATGGCGATTTTTACAGCATTAGCAGCCGCGATAACTTCCGCATTTTTTACGATTGCCGGAGCTATGGGGGCTACATTAGCAACCGCAACATTAGCTACGGTGGGTACTATTGTAGGTTATGTAGGCGCGGCTTTAATATATGGTGGCGTTGCTTTATCCGTATCTATGTTATCGAGAAAAAAGGGGGCAAGTTACGGCGATACTTCCGCAACCTACGGCAATGCGGTTTTGCAAACACAAACCAACCAAGATTTACCAATACCTATGTTGTACGGTACGGTTAAACTTGCAGGTAATAGAATTTGGCAAGACGACGACGGCAGCAAAACTATTAAACGTATCGTAGGATTTGCAGAGGGCGAAATAACAGATTTTACCGATATTAGATTAAATGATATTGAATCCGGCAAAATTAGCGGTATAAAAATTAATAAATATTTAGGCACTTCAAAACAATTAGTAGATTCTATTGTTGGGGGTAAAAATCAAGCTGAACGAGTAGAAAAAGTAGGAAGTTTAAAAAATGTAGCTTATTTGGCTATTTCTGTACCGCGAAGCAATGATATAGATGTAAATTATAACTTAACAACTATCGTAAAAGGGCGTAGAGTTAGGGTTTATACATCTTCTTATTTATCAAGCTACACTATGCAATATTCAGAAAATCCGGCATGGGTTATGTTAGATTTTCTAACTTCATATAATGGCTTGGGCCTTGCTCTAAATAACGATGGAACTATAAGCGATAGAATCATATCAGAATTGTTTGATATTGATAGTTTTATAGAAGCGGCCGCATTTTGTGATGAGAAAATACCATATACAAACAGTAAAGGCGAAACGGAATATAGCCCGCGTTTTACTTTTAATATGATATTTGATAGCCAAACAAGCGCCCGCGATTTGATAGACGAAATTTATAGAAGTTGTCGCGGTGGTTTGTTTACAAAAAACGGCAAATTGCAATTTAAGATAGATAAGGCCGAACCAGTAAGCAAAGTTTTTACGGCTGATGATATCGTCAAAGGGTCGGAAAATTTTCAAACAATACCAAGTGAAGAACATTACGACATATTAAAATTAGTTTATATTTCACCCGACCACGAATGGCAAAAAGTAGAAGCCTTTGCAGAAATCCCGGAATATCGCGACGGCGCACCAATAGAACATAGTGTAAATTGCTATTCTATAACCAATTTTCAACAGGCAAGCCGTTTAGCTTGGTATTATGTTAATTCTAAAATTCTTTGCCCTTATTTCGGAACATTCAAAACTGATTATAGGGCCTATGATTTAGAGGTTGGCGACGTAATCCAAATTGATAGTTTGTTAATGGGTCTTAAAAATTATCTAGTAAAGGTTACAAGTGTTGTAGACGACGGCGCAGGAACTTTTACTATAAATTGGCGAACTTATGACGAGCGATTATATAGCGACGAATTAGGAAGCAAAGAACCGCGCGTATTAATTTCAGGTTTAAAAGACGTTTACGGCGTACCTGATGATGTGGCTGCTTTCAATGTGGTACAAAATCAGAAATTAGCAGAATTTGCATGGACAGCCGTAGACGGTGTAAATATCACCTATGAAATCCGCAAAGGCGATTCTTGGGAAACTTCAAAAATAGTTGCAACAAATTTATGCGGCACGACTTATACAACTAACCTTAATTCAAAAGGTGTAATGAAATATTGGATTAAGGCCAAAAATCAATATAACTATTCTAAAAATGCTATAAGCGATATCTTAAATGTTCAATATATCCCGGAATTAAACGAAGTTATATCATGTAACATTTTAGAAAATCCGGCCGGCATTTTTGAAAATGCAAAAATTTATAGAGGTAAACTAAAACTTAAATCTTCTATGAAGTGGCGCAAGCTAAGCGAATTTTGGGAAAAAGACGGCGCGCGCTATTATGCGGATTCTAATAATAAATGGGGTACAACTACCGTAACGAGCGGTAATTATACATCACAAATATTTGACGTTGGCGCAAGTCTTAATAACATTATTTCTTTTGATTATACATCATACCTAACAGATGATAGCCAAAGTATTAATATTGAATGGCGGTATAGTGAAGACGGTTTAAATTGGTCTGAATGGCTTGTCGGAGCTACTGGGGCGTATCAATTCCGATATTATCAAGTCAAAGTAACATTAAATAACCCTAACGGGGCTATGATGTGGCTAAGTGATTTAGTAATGACGGTTGACGTACCCGACCGAAAAGAAGATTACACCGACAGGGTTATAACATACGCCCCCGACGGTTTAAAAATCTTCTATGCTTCCGACGAACAAAGCAAAATAAAGGCGGATTTTATTAAGGCAAAACCGCATGTACTTGTTACGCCTTATAACACAAACGCATACCCCGACGTAATAGAATCAAAGCCCGATTATTGCGTAATCAAATTATACACAAATGAGGGTGTAGAAACTACCGGCGCGGTAAATATTAGCGTTTCGGGGTATTAACACCGGCATGCGAAAAGAAAGGATTAAAGAAAATGGCAAATGATGAAAACCACGAATGGGTGGACAACCCGACCGAAGCAGGCGTAGCAGAATGCGACCCGGATATATTAAACGATTGTTTGATGTATTTACGCTATAATGCGGCGAGCGGTAACGGAATCCCGCCAATGGCAATTAAAAATAAAGAAATTGTAAACGGCGGAACAAAAAATATTTTAACTTGGCAAGACCCCGACGACAGTATAATAAGCGGGGTTGAACTTGCTACATGGGGCGGTACGTTAATTGTAAGAAAAGAGGGAAGCTATCCCGAAGATTACATGGATGGTACAATAGTTTGCAATAACACCGTAAGAAATCAATATGCGGTAACGGGTTTTGAAGACGAAATAGGCGAACCCGACGAAGAAAACCCGGTAGAATATTTTTATAGAGCATTCCCTTATACAGTAAACAAGGTTTACAATATGTCTAGCGCCAATATGTTCGGCGCTTGGTTGTATGGTTATTGTGAATTGGATAATGAGGGCGCACCCGGTCAGCGTTACGAATATTTAGAAGAAAACAAGAATTTTGACCCTTGTTATATGAATTTTACAAGCGATTTGTTTAATTGGGGGTCTTGGGAAAATAACCCGCTTGTATCTTGGAACAACGTAAAACCTTGTATGCTATATAACAATTCAAGCGGACAAAACGGGCAAGTTGCATATTATTTGAATCCTAACGATTTTACTAAAATTTATAATAGTGATGTTGCTAGTGATATTGCTAATACAACTTTTGCCGGTAATGCAATGGTGCAGATTCGCAAGGTTTTTACAAAAATTGTTACTAAAAACGACGAAAAGGGCCGTAGAACCTATGTATATTTTAGTAACGTGAAATTAGATTCCGGCTTTGAATGTTATCAATGCAAACGAGCAGACGGCACATATAACGAATATTTTTATGTACCAATTTATAACGGCTCATTAATTGACGGGGTTTTACGTTCATTATCGGGCCAAACTGTTATTAGTTCAAAAACCGCGCAAAATGAAATAGATTATGCAAGACAAAACGGCCCCGGATGGGATACGGAACTATTTAGCGCAAACCAATACTTAATACGACTATTTAAGCTATTATTTAAAAACGCAAATAGCCAAGCGGTATTAGGTCAAGGCAAAAGTAATGGCGGCGATAATGTCGGCGCTTGCTTGAAAACCGGCACAATGAACACTAAAGGCCCTATGTACGGTAGCAGCTCAACGGCCGTAGGTGTGAAATTCTTATATATAGAAAATTTTTACGCTTCACAATGGCGTAGATATAGGGGGCATATCGTTAAAAACGGTGTTCACTATGTAAAAATGACAAAAAGTACCGTTGACGGCTCAACAGCAGATGATTACAATATCACCGGCGACGGATATATACAATTAAGCGACGTGCCGGCAGCTACTGGAACTTCAGGCGGGTATATTTCGCAATCCGTAGAAAATCAATACGGCCGTTTTGGTACGGTTATTAGCGGGTCAGCTACAACGTACTTATGCGACGGCACATGGTTTAATAACGGTATTGTTGCCTACCCGTATCGTGGTGGCTCTTCCTACCGTGGGGCGCTTTGCGGGGTGTCTTGTTTCGCTTCCAACCATGCGGCTTCTCTTGCGGACTGGGGCATTGGCGCGGCTCTTTCTTATACACCTCTTTAGGGGGTTTGGGGGAACACTCCCCCAAGTGTAAGAAAATAATACAAATTTTTTAATTCTAAATTTTAGGGGTTTAGTGTGCGCCCGTATCGTGGTGGCAATTCCAACAATGGGGCGATTTGCGGGGTGTCTTGTTTCAATTCCAACAATGCGGCTTCTAATGCGAACTGGAACATTGGCGCGGCTAATTCTTAGTTAAAATAAATACTTTCTAATGCACCCTAAATCCCTTGCCCCTTGGCAAAAATTAACCGAAAAAGAGGCGCGGGTTAGTAGCAATAGTTGAACACCGGCGAGGTTACTAAGAAAGACATGAAGTCTTATAATCATCTCTTTGAAAAACTTATAAGTTATGAAAATCTAAGCGAAGCAATAGAAAAATCATCTTTAGGCAAGCGCGACAGACATGACGTTAAAAAAGTTATTCAACATAAAGACGAATACATAAAACGTATTCAAGAATTATTAATAAATAAAAAATTTAGAATTAGAAAACATAATGCCGTCAAGATTAACGACGGCATTAATGCCAAAATAAGGCTGATAATAAAACCCGATTATATTTTTGAGCAGATATTACACCATGCAATAGTACAAGTCTTAACGCCAATATTTATGCGGAGTATGTATATTTATTCTTGCGGGTCTTTGCCGGGGCGTGGTGGTTTGTATGGCAAGCGATATTTAGCGAAATATATAAGAGAGAATCCAAAGAAAATAAAATATGTTGCAAAAGGCGACATAACAAAATTTTTTCAAACCGTAAATATAGAATTAGTAAAAGCAAAATTCAAGAAAATTATACATGATGAAAAATTTTTAGAAGTTGTATTTTTGGTTTTGGATTCCAACATTGCAACATACAACGGTCAAGATGTAAACATGGGTTTGCCTATTGGTTATTATCTAAGTCAATGGATAGCCAACTGGTTTTTACAAGATTTTGACTATTTCGTAAAACAACAATTAAAAATCAAATGTTATGTAAGATATGTTGATGATTTTGTTTTATTAGGCCCGAATAAAAAAGAATTACATAGAGCAATGAACGCAATAGCGGAATATTTAGGCAATGTTGATTTAAAACTAAAATCTAATCATCAAGTATTTAGATTGGCTTATAAAGATAAGAACGGCAAAGAAAAGGGCCGACCAATAGACTTTATGGGCTTCAAATTCTACCGCGATAGAACAATTTTAAGACGCAATATTATGCTACGCGCGGTTAGAAAAGCTTTAAAAATTAGTAAAAAGGTAAATTTAAACTGGTACGAATGCACACAATTATTATGTTATTTGGGTTGGTTTAAATATTCTGATACCTACAAGGTTTTTGAACGATACATAAAACCGTTAGTAAATCTTGGGGAATGTAAAAAGGTAGTTAGTTTAAGACAAAGAAGAATAAATAAGAGGTTACAAAATGAATCTAACATGGCAAAAATCGGAAAGTCTTGTAGCACCGCGTGCGCTTGATACAACAATTTCAAGTACGGCCGTTTATATTAGAAAAAATATAAAAGTGGCCGAAGAAGAAAACCAAAACGGCGAAACCGTCAAAAAATATGTTTATGATGAAGCGATTATAACGCAAGACGAATACAAAGAATTAGGCGACACAGACGCTAAGGTTTTGTATGAATTGGCATTAAATACGCCGGTAGAATATCCGGCAAACGGACATGTATATATGCCAAGCTACATAAGCGATTATAAGCGTGAAATGGACAATATAAAAACGCCGTTGGAATTAATCCAAATTTGTGGCGGGGATATTTCAAGCATAGTGCCGGACATTGCAAGCAAAACGGTAAATGTATATGACGCAACAAGAGAATACAATAACAAAGTTAGCATGAATATTTTTGAGTTATCAAAATTATATTATTTCTTGTATTTCAAAAAAGAAGAATTGTATAACGAATATCGCGAAGCTTTAAACAGTATTTTATAAAAATTTGGTTGGGTAGGTTGGGTATTCAAAGAACGGCGCACATAGTTCGGCGAAGTTCGGGCAGGGCATAACCTATTTATCAAATGTTGATTTTTAGGTCATTGGAGCGCTCATTTTGGGCGCTTCTTTTCAAGTTTGGTGTAAGAGGAACAAAGAGAGGTGAAAAATGAAAAAATTAGGCTTTTTGCTTGGGATTTTGTTTTTTTGCGGTCAAGTTGTTTTTGCTACTGAAAATTTGGCAGAATCGGCTGACACAAATAATATTGTTTCAGACAAAGCAACACAGATTATCGAAATGGAAGATAACAAAATAAATGTTATCGTAATGAAACAACCATTAAATGAAAAATCAAACCAAAAAATCGTTTTAAAACGTAATTGGCTTGGTGTGTATGTGCAAATTAACGGTAAGGTAAAAGTTAATCCACTAACTAGCACCTATGAAGTTGAGTAAGGGGGCGTGAATGTTAGAATGGTATAAAGACAAAGAAATAGGAATTTATTTTAGCGAAAAACCATGCGTAATTATGCGTTACGCTTTACCGTCAATGTCGGCTGAAGATAAAAAGGCTATTGCCAAATATCCTTTTGAAAACAAAAAACATTTAAACGTGGAATTGCACGACTATAAAAAAGGTGTAAAACACTTCTTTATGATTCCGCGTAATTATTGTTGGGATGGGGCGACTATTCCTAAAGCTTTTTGGCGCTTAATCGGCTCAAAAACTGATAGCAAATTTTTAATACCGTCAATGGTACATGATATTTTATGCGAACATCACGAATACGTAAACCACGATAGATATTTTTGCGATAGAGTTTTTGAACGTCTTTTATATGTTTCGGGCGTGCCGGCATTTAATAGGTGGTTAATGTTTCATAGTGTGGACAACTTCCAAAAATTCTGCAAATGGGATAAATCAAAGGAATTTAAGGGGGAAGTACAGGCATGACAGAAGTAAAGACCGATATAAATTTTATACAAATGGCTAACGATATTGCAAAAATCAAGCAAGCAGTATTAGGCAACGGTGTACCCGGATTATGCCAACGTGTAGAAAAGTTAGAAAAAACACTTGAAAGACAAGGCTGGATTAGCGGTTTTTGCGCCGGTATCGGCTTTATTTTTGGCGGGTGCATAACTTATGTAATAAATCTATTCAAAGGGGGCTAGAAGTGTATAGTAAAGAGTTTGAATTAGCTTTAAAATTTGTTTTGGAACGTGAGGGCGGCTATGTGAATGACCCCGACGACAAAGGCGGAGCAACCAACAAAGGAATTACACAAAATACTTATAATTCTTGGTTAAAATCCGTTGGAAAGCCCGCAAAAGATGTTAAGAACATAACAGACGCGGAAGTAAAAGAAATTTACCATAGAAGATATTGGATGGCGGCCAAGTGTGATACTATGAGTAAAAAATTTGCCGTAGCTTGTTTTGATTCGGCCGTAAACCATGGCGTGGGTAAAGTTGGCGACTTTTTAAAAGCGGCCAAATGGAATGATATAAATTTATTTTTTATTGCAAGAATCCGTTACTATAATGATTTAGTAACCGCCCGACCGGTGAATATAAAATATTTACATGGTTGGTTGAACAGGGTTTATGCGTTGTTTGATTTTATCGGAAAACTTTAAACTTTCTTTTAGGACAAAACGTATTTTTAGCCGGGATAAAACCCGGCTTTTTTTATGCAAAAATCAAAACTTCCCCACTTGTTACTTTTAAATTCTTGTAAGTCCTTATAATCACGAGTGGGGAAATAGTGGGGAAGAATTAAAAAATTGCATTAAAAAAGGCTTTTGAAAAATCTTCAAAAGCCTTTTATTTACTTGGTTGCGGGAGCTGGATTTGAACCAACGACCTTCGGGTTATGAGCCCGACGAGCTACCAGACTGCTCCATCCCGCGTTATTTAATTTGTATGTCGAGCAAATACACTCAACATCTATATTATGCTCCGTAAAAATAAAAAATCAAGTACTTTGAATTTTTATTTAAAAAACTTTACCCCCATAATTAATTATAGGGGAATTATAAGTTTTACCCATCATAAATTTTTTAGTTATGATTTTTTATAAAACTGGTGGAAGATAAATAAAAAGACCATTGGGGCGAAAAATATTTGTATTTTAGTTTATAGTAAGTATTTTATAAATACCAATAACACTGATTATATCAATCAAGCAGATTAAGTTAAAAACAAAAAGCCTCTTATGAGCCAACGAGCTACCTATAAAATAAACGGTGTAATTTTATATTTCACAAAATCCTCCCCATACAGCCCCTCTCATTGTGTGATGAGGTCTCGTGGGCGCAGATATAAGTTTTCCCAATTTGAGATTTTTCTCGGTTTAAAAATCCCCGTTTAAATAATTTAGAATGAGAGCATTCTCTGGTGAATGATGAAATGTTTTAGTGGTGTGAGGTATAAAGTTACCGAAAAAATTTTTTAGTAATCTAATGCTAAAACAATTCTATAAATCGTTTTTAATAATGTTGGATTATTTTTTAGTCTTTTAACAATTTCTTCTAAGGATGTATTTTCAGCAACATCGGAATATTTAAAATCAAAAAGTACATTAGGAGTAATATTTAATGCTGAACAGAGTTCGTCTAATGTTTCAGCAGAAACAAAATTATTGCCTAATTCTATTTGGCTTAAACTTTTAGCCGAAAGATTAATTTTCTCAGCCAATGCTTCTTGCGTCAGCGAACGGCTTATTCTTATTTCTCGTATTCTATTTCCTAAATTTTTCTTTATAGACATAATTCCACCTTAATATATTTTGAGTAGGAGTTACACACATTGACAAGAGAGTTAACCTATTGTAAATTGATTTACAGAATTTATAGTAGGAGTGGTGTGTAATGAACAAAAACTATAAAAGGATGTTTGAAACTTTGAATGATTATTTAAAAGACAAAGTTGAAGATATTGACCAAACAATTATTGAAGCTGTTAATGCCAGAAATAATGGTAAAAGTTTTAGTTTTCAAGAACATCTAAAAGGGTTTGTGTATGCTCAATTAAGTGCTTTGGTATCTTGGAAAAATATTAAATCACATCAATCAGAGCTAGATTCCTTGTTCTGTAATTTTGAAAAAGATAGATTAAAAGAAATTGCTCCTGAAATTTTAATTGAAAAAATTAGAGAATTAAAATGTTATAGCCCATATACAACCAAGAACCAAATGACTTTTTTGAAAAACAATATAGAGACCTTTGAAAAAATTAAAGAAAAATATGGTAGTTTAGATAAATTTATAACGCATAGCGCCCCTGCAAGCATTGTCAAATTGCTTGCTGATAGTAATAGTACCTATAAATTAAAATATGCAGGAGTTGCATTAATATGTGAATATTTAAGAAATGTAGGTATAGATATAATTAAGCCTGATGTTCATATAAAAAGAATTGTCGGTGTAGATAGGTTAAATTTAATTCAATCAAAATCTGATTATAAAATAATCGAAGAATTTAGGCGACTTTCTGCTGAAATTGGTATAAGTCAGGTAAAAATGGATTACTTATTATGGAATTATTGTTCCAAAGGATATGGTGAAATTTGCACCGCAAAACCAAAATGTTATGAATGCGTGATAAAAGAGTATTGCAATAATTTCTCGTTATGTAATAAATAATTCAAAGGAGTAAATTATGTTTAAATTAATTTTGAATATATGGGCTATTTTTCTTATATTACTTTTATCTGAAATTTTTCATTTAATAGAGTCATTTATGTCTGCTTTTCCGATTTTTAAAGATTTTATCTCTATATTATTATGGTCATTAATAGTTTTTGTATTTGTTTGTATTATATTGTTTTTACGAAAAAGCTATAGAATGTGCATTCATATTAACAAAATTTTGCAAAGAAAATGAAGCTTATTTACCTCAAAAAACTTATTCAAAATGGCTGGAATATACTCTTCAAGAAGCAAAGAGTTATAGAAATCTATTTGAGAAAAATTACCAAAATCTATCCTTAGAGCAGAAGTTGCAAATAGATAATCGTTTAAGAACTTTAAGAAAAGATATTATTGATTTTTCTTTTAAAAATAAAAATTATTTATTAATGCAAAAGGCTTTTAGATATTTAAAAATTAGAAAAAACATTATAAAATGAAAAATCAAGTACTATGTTTCATTAAAAAAATAATTGTTTTAATAATATATTTTGTTACAATAGTATCTATAAACACATAAATGAAAGGGCTATCCGGGTCTTGTTGTATGAAATCAGAACTTCTATCACCTGCTAAAGACAAACAAACCGCTATTGAAGCAATTAATTGCGGAGCAGATGCTGTTTATATGGGTGCATCTTGTTTTGGTGCGAGAAGAAATGCGCCAAACTCACTTGAAGATATTCAAGAAGTTGTTAATTATGCGCATAAATTTTGGGCAAAAATTTTTATTACTGTAAACACTATTCTGAATGATAAAGAATTAGATGAAGCTGTTGAATTGGTCAAAAAACTTGATGGAATCGGCGTTGATGCGGTTATCGTTCAAGATATGGGATTGCTTAACAAGCTGTTGGAATTGCAAAATGTACCACACCATAATGGAAAAAATTCTCTTAATTTAGCGATACACATGAGTACACAATGTGATAACCGCGATGTAGAAAAGTTTTCATTTTTCAATAAGCTTGGTGCTTCAAGAGTTGTTTTAGCAAGAGAACTTTCCTTAGATAAAATCAGAGAAATACATAAAGCTAACCCAAATCTTGAATTGGAAGCGTTTGTGCATGGAGCATTGTGCGTATCTTATAGTGGTCAATGCTATTTGAGTCAGTTTATCGGCGGGCGCTCTGCAAACAGGGGTGAATGCGCTCAACCTTGCCGTAAGAAATACACAGTAAAAAATACAGATGGTAAAATAATTGCAAAAGATATCCACGCGCTTTGTTTAAAAGATTTTAACGCATCAAAACTCTTGAAAGAAATGGTTGAAGCCGGTGTTTTTTCTTTCAAAATTGAAGGCAGATTAAAAGAAACCAATTATGTTAAAAATGTTACAGCATATTACAGACAAGAATTGGATAAATGTTCCGAAAAAATAAGTTCAGGAAAATGTATTTATCCGTTTGTGCCAAATCCTGAAAAAAGTTTTAACAGAGGATTTACGGATTATTTCTTAGAAAAACGCAAGGACTGTTTTAATTTTGTTTCGCCAAAATCCAAGGGTGAATATTTGGGCAAGATTGTAGAAGTAAAAAAAGATTGTTTTGTGATAAAAACGGATAAAGAAGTTCATGCGCAAGATGGGCTTGTTGTGGGAAGCGACGGATGTTTGGTGAATAAAGTTACCCCAACGGGAAAAGCCCCTACCCCAACCATCCACCGAAGAGATGGCGTCATGCTTGTGATTTATCCTAACAAAAAAATTAAGTTAAAGATCGGTAACGAGGTTTACAGAAACATTGATGTTGAGTTTGAAAAATTGCTCTCTCAACCTGTAAAACGACAAATCGGTGTACTTGTTGAGGTCATTCCCTCTCCTAGGGAGAGGGTTCTATTAACTCTAACCGACGAAAACAACATCTCAATCACTCTGCCACTAGAAGGCGAACCTGCAAAAAATCCTGAAAAAATGAAAGAAACTTTTGTAAAACAGTTTTCAAAAACAGGTGAAAGCGATTTTTATATCTTCGATATAAAAATCGCCGCAGAACTTCCATTCTTGCCTCTTAGCGCAATAAACCAGCTTCGTCGTCAAGCATTTGAAATGCTTATGCAAGAACGTTTGAAACAATATAAGCGAGATATTCAAAAACCGCTTAATTATATACCTTATTACAAAAAAGAAGTTGATTATAGAGCCAATGTTTTTAATAACGAGGCGAAAGAATTTTATGCCAAGTGTGAATGTAATGTTTTAGAGCCTGCAATGGAAGGAAAACTTCCAGAACATCCGATAGAACTAATGCGTACAAAACATTGTATAAAATACGCACTCAATATGTGCAAATCACCGCAAAAGTTAGTATTAGAAGATGAACACGGTAAAACCTATCCGCTGATTTTTGATTGTAAAAACTGTGAAATGGTTGTTATGAACAGGTAACTATGCAACTTGCTTTTCCTCTGTTTTTTTTGAAGAAGATGTGGATTCTTCTGCGCTTTGAGTTGTTTCTTCTTGTAAAGATTTAACTAAAGCGTTTAGCTCTTCAATGCTTTTGCAATCTTTGATTTTCTTTTCTACATTATCAATTGCTGTTGCCTGTGCAGTAAGGCTTTCAATTGTAGCGTCATATTGCTCACTTGAGATATCTTCACCAAAACCAAATGGTGTTGAATAAATCGGTTCAAATATAGCAAATGCTTTTGGCGCGGTAGATGCCGGATGAGTAAGTGTAGTTTTTATATAACCTTTATTGCCTTGATTACCGATTGCTAATTGATATTCATTTTTTCTCCATGTTGACGGTTTTAGCCAACTTTTATTAACATCTTTTTCGGGTACAAAAGTTTTTAATTGTGATGCATATTTATCAGGATTGCTTGCTTTTGAGTACATTTCTCTATTTTTAGCTTTTATAAGTTCTGCTAATTTTTTAGAGTAACTGTTTTGGAATTTTTTTACTGATTTGTTGAATAATTCTAGTCGTTTAGTTGAAATACTTGTGTTGAAGGCTGAATTGTCTAAGTTAGCAGCATACTCCTTGTTAAAATGAGATGCATTGTCTTTAACTAATTTATCAAAATCAGCTTTTGTTTTGACAGTATTACCCAATGAATTGAATTCTTTTAAATTAATTTCTAACATACTTTTTTCTTCTTGTAACAGTGCTCGTTTGGAAGCATTTGTTTCGGTTGCAAGTTTAGAATTTATTTCATTCATTCTAGTTTCTAAATCTGTTTTTAAATTATCGTATTTTTCTTTATAAGCACTTTCTAAATCCCCGACTCCTTTAGTAGCTCCACTCATTTTATTGCCCCAAGCTTTAAAGAAACTTGTGACTTTTCCGCCGTTTTGTGCTGCAATTAGTGCTCTGTCAGCTTTCATAGCTTCTCCTGTTGCACGTATAGCATTTATTGTAATGTCGCACCCGAATTGAGAAGTATTTTGTACTGCTTTACCCAATACTCCGCTTCGAGTTGCGGCAGTTGATGCATTTGCTGTTGATACTCCTTTGCCAATGCCTCTTAAACCAAATGCTGATGTTAAACCGACAAAAGCTCCGGTCATTATCTCTTGTTGAGCGTTATCTATTGCTTCATCATCATTGCTTTTTGCTTTATTTAAGTGAGAAATGCCTTTCGCAACTCCGATTCCACCCATTGCAACGCCAGTTGCAGCTAAACCATAGCCGATGACAGGACCTACAAACGGAATGAAGCAAGCGCCTACTGCTGCTGAAGTTATGGCTACGTTTTTAAGACATTTCTTCCAATTCCATTTGCCATCTTTATCAATGCCGATGAATTGCTTACCGATATTTACAACGGCAGTTCCGGCATTTGAAAGCCAACGTCCGGCTTTCCCCCAAAAACTTTGTTTTTTGTAAGGAGTTCTGGTTGAAGAAGAACCGTCTGCTTTTCTACTTTTTTCAACTTGTGCTTTTGTTTCTTCAATTGCCTTTTTTTGAGTATCAAGTTTTAATTCTTTTACTTTATCTTCTTTAATTGTATTCAATTCGGCAGTATTAGAGTTGCTTTCTGCTTCCTTTGTTTCTTTTTCCATGCGTATTTTGTATTGCTCGTAAGTTTCATTATCAGGTGATGTCGTAGTTACAGAGCTAGTACTACTTGGTATTGTCCAAATGTTTCCGTTTGAAAAATCGAATGTATTATTAAAACTACCGAATGTAGGTGTGTTCAACATGCCCCAATTTGGCGTGTTCCAAGTGTTAGAAATTCCAAATCCCATAATAATATCCTTAATTTAATATCCCTTACTTATATAAAGTTTCCATGCTCTAAAAAATTGACTTCTTCTTAACAAAGCTTTACAAATACAATTTGAGATTTTGTTTTTGATATACTGAATATATGAAGAAGTGTGGATTTGTAGCAATTTTAGGTCGTCCCAATGTTGGTAAATCAACTCTTTTAAACCAAATTTTAGGTCAAAAGATAGTTATTACAACAGATAAGGCGCAAACAACAAGAAAACGTATCAAAGGGATTTTAACCGAGGATAGGGGGCAAATTATTTTTGTTGATACTCCTGGGGTTCACAGACCTTTGAACAAACTTGGTGAGTTTTTGCTGGACGAAGCTAAAGTTGCGGTTCCTGACGCTGATTTGGTTTTATTCTTGGTTGACGGTTCAGAACCTGCCGGCAAAGGCGACAAGTGGATAGTGGAAAATATCTTGAAACAAAGTAAAATTCCGGTGGTGCTTGTTATGAATAAAGTCGACAAAGTAAAGAAAACTGAAAAAATCGAGGAAAATTTGATTTCATACAAAACTTTGTTTGAAGAAAATATTCCTGTTGTTAGAATTTCTGCAAAAACAGGTAGAAACAAAGATACACTTCTTTCAAATATCTTCAAAAAACTCCCAGAGGGAGAGTATTTGTATCCTGAAGATGTTGTAACAGAAGAAAATATGCGCTCTGTAGCCGAAGAAATTATTCGTGAAAAAGTGCTTTTGAATACGCAGGACGAAATCCCGCATTCTGTTGCAATCAAGGTTGAAAGATACGAAGAAAAAGAAGATATTGATAGAATTTATGCGACAATATTCTGTGAACAAAAGAGCCAAAAGGGAATTCTGATTGGAAAAGGCGGTAATTTGCTTAAGAAAATCGGAACGGATGCTCGCTTGGAATTGGAGAATATTGTTGAAAAGAAAGTCTTTTTAGGCTTGGAAGTGAAAGTAGAAAAGGATTGGAGAAAGAAAGATAAAATTCTAAAGAATTTTGGTTACAAATCTGAAAAAGAGTAGCAAAAAAATTTTTTACGAGTTTTTATCTTATTGCCCCTCTCCAAGGGAGAGGGTAGAATTTCAAGTTGAGCTACGCGAAACTTAGAAATTCGGGGGAGGGATCATCCCTTAAAACAAAGGTAGGTTGGGCTTTCAGCCCAACAAATAAAAACAAATAAGTGTGTATTAGGAGTAAAAATGAGAATAGAGAAAATTAATTCAGGGATTCAAAGAAAACAAAACTTACAAAACAATCCGACAAGACCGACATTCAAAAGAAACTGGTCTGAGCATGTAAGCTGGGGTGCAAATTATCTCAAGGAAACAGGAAAAACTAATTTTAAATTATTTTCTTTTCCTGATGCAAAGGCTGTTTTTGTAGAAGTCGGTAAGAGTATTAGTGACGGTTTTGGTGCTATAAGGGATAGAGTTGTTCAGATTTTGGCAACTGCCGGCACGGCTTTGACTGTGAAAAATGTTTTGCCTGACGATGATAAATCTGCGGTTTATCCTATGGAAAATAAAGGTGATGGAGTTTACGAAAAAACTGGTGTTGACGCGAAACCGGGCATGCCGTACAGATATATCGTAGTAGATAAGGACAATAATATTAATCTTGTAAAAGATCCTTATTCTAAGAAACAAGAAAATATTAACGGCTGGAGTACAATTTACGACGCAAATAATTATGAATGGAAAAATACTGATTGGCTTGAAGGTAAAGACCCTCGCAGAATTGTAAGAAAACCTGATGAGATTCAAAGAGGTTTGGAAGGGCTTGTTATTGATGAAATAAATATTCCTACACTTTCAGAAAAAGGTGATTTTGAAACTGCTAAAAAACGAATTGATGTTATTGCAAAACGTGGTGTCGCAACTGCAGTTGAACTTTTACCGGTAGAAAATACTTTTTCTAAGCAATGGGGCTATGATGGCGTCGATAAGTTTGCAGTTAATAAAAAATTAGGTGGCGCAGAACAATTAAAGAGTTTAGTAGACTATGCTCATGGTAAAGGTTTGAACGTAATTATGGATATGGTTCCAAACCACATGGGGCCTGATGGTGATTATTTGGCTCAAACAGGACCTTATGAAAAAGGTTCGGGGCAGTTCGGCGGTGAATTCAACTATGAAGGTCAAAATAACAGATACGTTAGAGATTGGATGGCAAATGCGGCTCTTTGGTGGGCAAATGAATTTAAAGTTGATGGCTTAAGACTTGATATGACTAAACTTTGTGGTTCAGATTATTTGCTTAAACAAATAGTAACAGAAGTTAATGAACACAATCCGAATGTATTTATTATTGCAGAAGACGGACGTGAAAACAAAGAATCTGTAACAAGATATGTTGAAACTCCTATTTCACATAAAGAAGAACTTGATTTTATTGATACTCAAGTAGATTTTATTGCAAATAAAGGATGGCGTTCAACTCCGGTAAATATCGGTTTTGATAGCGAATGGGATTTTAGATTGATGCATACAATAAAAAATGCCGTACTAGCTCCGGGGGCAAACTTGTTGGATGACTTGGATAACAGATTAAAAGCTTCTCAACACCGTGTTAAATATGTAATGAGTCACGATGAGATCGGTAATGAGGATGGAACAAGATTGATACCTAAAGTAATGGTTCGTCAACTGAATTTATTTGTAAAATCAAAAGGCAACAGTGATGCTGAAAAAGGACAAAATGCAGCAAGAGCAGGTCAAAAATTGGCAGAATTGGTTGTTTCAAAAGACTTTGAAACAATGGATGATACTAAACTAGTGCTTGCAGAAAGAAATTTGGGTATAAATGATTTCATAAGCAAAGAAGATTTAACAAATGCGTTTATGACTGCAATTGCCAAACAGAAGTTGGCTTTAGGCACTGTTATGACAATCCCCGGACCTAAAATGTATTTCCAAGGTGATGACGAAGCCGATTTGTCAAACTTCAAATTTTTTAGAGAATTCTCAGGAGAAAAACAACAAAGGGCAAAAGATCCTGATTTTGCAAACAGAATTGTTGCAGAAAAAGGATATGATACTTTAGAGTCAATTGCACGTCCTGATTCAATACTTGGTAGAGTAAAACCTGAAGGTATGTTTAAAGATATTTCAAGTGAAATTGAAACATTCAGCAAAGATTTGGCAGAATTGTTACAAGAAATTCCGGCTTTAAAATCAGGCGATATCGTAGAAACTTATAAAGATAATAACCATAATGTTCATATTCACCACTTGAAACTCGGCAATGATGAAGCTCTTATTATTAAGAATTTCGGTCAAGGCTTCCACTACAATAATTATGAATACTATGGTTTCCCACAAAATAGTAATTGGGAAGAAGTCTTTAACAGTGATGCTAAAGAATATGGCGGTTCCGGTTACTCAAATAAGGGTAGAGAAGCTATAACAAATATGAACCAAAATTTGTCTTTAGCTCCAAATAGTATTGTAATTTTGAAAAGAGTTTAGTAAGTTTAAATAACAAAAGTTAATGGTGCAAAAAATTGCACCATTAACTTTTTAAATAAAAAAATGAACAATGTATAATTAAAAATTACTTAAAATAATTTTCCATTTTCCACTTTCAATTTTCCATTAAAAACTTTATATACTCTTTATCCCTTTACAAACAATCCCTTCATGTTAATATAGAAGAAAAGGACACGGTATGGCATTATTTAGCGCAAAACTTCATCATCATACTCATACAAACCCGAAAGGGCTTGGAGTTTTGTTGCATCTCTGATTTAACTCCATATATCGGCTCTTTCGGGATATTTAAGAGAGAAATGAGTACGATAAATAGGAGTAATTTTTAAAATGTCACTAGTAAATATAATTTCGGCAATCGGTAATAATTCAAGCATATACCCGCTTATTGTAAGGGATTGTGGAATCGAAGTGCCTTCAAAAGTTGCGATGACTTATAACCAGAATCTTAAAGATTCAAAGCAAATGGCTTATAATGCAACAAGAGAAAGACTTATTGACGAATACGGTACGTCGCTTGTTTGGCTTGGCGGAATTCCTGCAGTGGGTGCGATTTGTGATTGGGGCATTAAGAAATTAGGCTATGACCCAAATGTTAATGTAAGTCTTTTAAAAGAAAATTCTAAACAAGGATTAAAATATAATATTGATAAATTTAAAGAAATAGCTCCGGATGAAGCTAAGGCGACGGAAAAGGTTCTTAAAAACAAAGCAACTTACCAAAAATTGCTTGCCGGTAAATTCGTCTTATCAACAGCTCTTCCTGTTGCAGTAATGGGATATTTTTTGCCAAAATTTAATTTTGCTTTGACTGATAAATTAAGGAAGAAACAAGAGGCAATGAAGCCTTTATATAATGAAATTGAAGAAGAAATTCAACCTGCTACAAAAGAAAAAGCAACAAAACCTGCTTTTAAAGGTATATCTGCAACACTCGCTAATATGTCAACCGTTCACAAAATGGCTTTAACCGATGGCGGTTTAACGGTTGGTAGAGTCGGAACTTCTAGAAACAAATATGAAGCCTTGGAAAACGGTTTCAAGATGTCAATGATGATGTTTTTGAATTTTGTTGCACCGATTTGGTTTGCAAAAGGTTTTGATTCATTGTCAAATAAACTTTTTAAAACAAACGTGAATTTAGATCCAAATTTATTGAATGACAAGGACTTTTTAACAGAGATTAAGTCTGACAAATTAGAATTGCCAAAAGAGGATGTAATCGAATTTTTGGATAAAAATCCAAATTCGAAGTTTGCTAAATTATCGGAAAAATATTGTGGTGTAAAATATTTGAAAAACAGAGTTCGCGACCCTAGAGCATTTGTAGATGAAAGTCGAATTCAAAATTTCCAAAAAGAAATTGAGAAATTTGCCAAACAAGCAGCTACAAGTGGTGATGTGGATAAATTTGCAAAGAAAGCTCTTGTTGCGAAATCTGCAAATATTTTGGCAAATGTTGCATTAAGTAGCTTTTTGTTAGCAGTTGCACTTCCAAAATTAACATTTATATTGCGCAAAAAAGTTACGGGTTCAGAAGCTGAACCCGGCTTGATGGGTAGGGATATAAAAGCATAAAGCTAATTATCCCATTCTCTTTCCAAAAATTTTCTTCAAGAACGCACCAAAACTGCCGTTTTCAGAGCCATTCTTATATTTCTCATAATTTTCGGCAACAAATTGGTTTCTTGGATCGATTTCTTTCAATCTGTCCATATATTCCATTGCGCCATAATTATCGCCGATTGATTCTCTAAATTCTGCTAACTTTTGCAACGCGTTTTTGTTTTTAGGGTCAATATCAACCAAACGTTCGTAGAATTCGCTTGCTTTTGTTTTGTCGCCTTCTGTTTCAAGTAAAACGGCAATAGTTTCAATTAAATCAACATTTGTATCATCAAATCTGTAAGCGGTTAAATATTCGTTTAAAGCAACATCTTTATCTCCGCGAACAATATTATATTTACCCCAGTTTACGTGTTCGTTGAATGAATCACCTTGCTTTTCATAAATCAATGCACGCATTTGATAAATCAAAGGTGAATTAGGATCAAGTTTTGCGTACTCATCAATTTCCTTAAAAGCTTCTTCTGCCATATCTTTTTGGAAATAATATTGAGCCAAAAGAGCGTGGAAAGTTTTATCATTTTTGTAATTTTCTTGATTACGTTTAAGTATTTCAAACCCTTCATCATTTTTACCCAAATCAAACAACGCTCTTGCTTTAGTTAAGTCGTGTTGAGTAAGTTCCAACGCTTTTTCAGGTTGAGAATTTCTGATATAATAACCCGCTAAAATTTCTTCAAAATCCTTAAATCCGCAATCTTTTCTTCCGCGTTCTAAAATTTGAATTGCAGAAATTATGCCTTCTGTTTTTTCGTAAAGTTCTGCTAATTTAAGATACACAACTGGGTTTTTATCGTCATAATCAGAAATTTTTAAATATTCATCAATAGCTTCGTTAATCTTTCCTTGACCTTCGCAAAGTCCTGCATACAAATATCTTGCAGGAAGTGCTTCTTGTTGATCTTTTGCGTGTTCAATCGCTTTTTTGTAGTCGTTTCTGGCATGGCTCATTTGCTGTTGAAGCGCATGCAAATTGCCTCTTAGCAAATAATACTTGAATCTGTCTTCGTTACAGAAAATGTCAATTAACTGCTCGTGTGCCAAAATATTAGGCGGGTCGATTTCCAAAATCTTGCCATAATAAATTTTTGCATCATCTTTTTTATCTAAAATCAATGCAACGTGCGCAAGTTTAGTCAATAATTCGACATCGTTTTGTTTGTGCGGAAGCTGTTTTTTGTATTCCGCATAAGCTTCTTCATATTTTTCATCTTGTTCAAGTTGTTCTGCTAAGTTCATTTTATTCTCCTAGTTAAATTTATTTTGGGCAACTGCCATACCGTCCTTAAAATAACAAGCAATCCCTTCTTTTGCTTTTGTAATCGCGCCTTTTAACGTTTCTAATTCTTCTTTTGAGAAGTTTTGAAGCACAAATACTTCTGAAGGAATGTTTGGTTGTGGGCCTATACCGATTTTCAGTCTTGCAACATTTTTTGTTCCAAGATGTTGAATAACCGATTTTATGCCGTTATGTCCTCCATCGGAACCGTTTGGACGAAAACGTATTTTACCGATTTCTAATGACAAATCATCATACACAATTAAAACATCCTCAATCGGTATTTTATAATAATCCATAACCGCGCGCACCGCCTCGCCGGACAAGTTCATGAAGGTAGTCGGTTTTATTAACAGATAATCCTCATGTCCGTTTCTTAAGTTTGTCATAAGGCATTTTAAACGTGAATTTTCTCTAAAATTCAAACCTTCGTTCAAGGCAAAACTGTCTATAAGCATAAAACCTGCGTTATGCCTTGTAAAAACGTATTTGTCACCTATATTTCCTAAACCTGCGATTAGTTTCATTGTACTTTATTATCCCCTATATTGGTTTATGAATTTTGTTACTACATTTTGTTGATTCCCAAATATTGCTTTATTTGCAGGTAGTATTGGGTCCACAATATTTTCTAAAGTTCGTAAAATTACTGTGGCTAAAGAATCTGATTTTATATAACCGATATTACAATTTACCTCAGTTTTATAATTTGATTGTTTAATAACTATATTTTTAGGATTAATTGCTCTATCCATATAAATATTATTCGTTTTTGATTCCGGATATAATGAAAATGTGTATTCATTTATATTTTTATCTGCATTCTTGCTGTGTGTCAGTACCAGTAAATTTTTATCGGAATTAGCTTTTAATTTATCTAATGCATTTTTCAAACGACTTCCCGTTCCTTCTCTAAAGCATTGTTCCGCAAATTCATTCCAATAATCTTTATAACCATCCGGATATTTATAATTTATTGGTGGAAGTTTTGATTTAAAATTTGTGCTATTTATTTGACTTGTGATTGGCGATACATTCACGATTTGATACTCCTCGAGGAAAATTCCCTCACCCTACCCCTCTCCCTAGGAGAGGGAATAACCGACACCTGCCGATTATTTTTATTCCTATTCCTTATTTAAACCTTCTCATGTTTTTCATCATTTGATGAGCAGTGAGTTTAGCGCCGGCTTGTCCCATTTTGCCCATCATAGAACCCATATTCTTTTTAACGTCAGAAAATCCTTTCATCATCTTGCGCATTTGCTCAAACTGATTGATAAAAACGTTAACGTCATGAAGCGGTAGACCTGAACCTTCTGCAATTCTTTTTTTGCGTGAAGAATTCATAAGTTCGGGATGTTCGCGTTCTTCTGGCGTCATACTTTGGATAAACACTTCAATACGTTTAAATTGTTTTTCGCTTTCGTGTGAAAGCTTTTGTCTGTCGTCTTTAGAAATCTTTAGCCCCGGAATCATTCCCAAAAGCTGATCCATAGAACCGAACATTTTCATTTGCGATTGCATTTTTAGAAAATCGTTGAAAGAAAACTCAGCCTTCGCCATTTTCTTTTCCATTTCCTTTGCAGTCTTTTCATCAAAAACTTCTTGTGCGCGTTCTACAAGTGATACAATGTCACCCATTCCTAAAATTCTTGTAGCCATTCTTTCGGGATAAAAATCTTCTAACGCGTTAAGTTTTTCGCCTGTACCTGTTAATTTAATAGGTTTATGTGTACAGTAAACTACACTTAACGCTGCACCACCACGAGAATCGCCGTCTAATTTGGTTAAAACCAAACCTGTAATATTTAATTGTGCATCAAAGTTTTCCGCTACGTTTACAGCCTCTTGACCTGTCATAGAGTCAATAACAAGCAATTTTTCGGCAGGATGGAAAACTCTATCAATAAGAAGCAATTCCGCCATCATATCAGTATCGATTTGTAAACGACCTGCGGTATCTAAAATAAGCGTATTGAAACCTTTGTCTTTTGAATAATTGATTGCATTTTGGATGATAGATTGAACGTCTTTAGATTCGCCTTCCGAATATACTTCAACTCCGATTTGTTCACCTAAAGCTTTCAATTGTGTAATCGCAGCAGGTCTGTATACATCACATGCAACAAGCAGAGGATTTCTGCCTTCTTTTTTAAGTTTAACGGCAAGTTTAGCAGAAGATGTTGTTTTACCGCTACCTTGAAGACCAAGCATCATAATTAAGTTCGGATGTCCTGAAAAATCGAGCGGTTTTACTTCTTTTCCCAAAAGTTCAATTAACTCGTCATGAACGATTTTTACAAGTTGTTGTGACGGATTAACACCCGTTAAAACATTTTCACCTTCAGCTCTATCTTTAATATTAGAAATAAAAGCTTTTACTACTCTCAAGTTAACATCGGCTTCTAATAATGCACGTCTGATTTCGCGCAAAGCATCCTGCATGTTTTCTTGAGTCAATTCTTTTTGACCTGCTGTTTTTGCAATAATATCCTGTAATTTATCCGATAATGAGTCAAACATTTGTGATACATCCTTAATTAACGATTTTACTATATGGATTGTACCACAAACAAGAAGATACAAAAATCCGCTCTATAATTAACAGTTTTTATTTAATCAAAACCGTTAATCCTGCAAATTATGAGAATATGCTAAAGTTTGTTTCAACGTTTTTATCTCTAACGGATTCAATACCCTTAATCATTTCATTGATTGCAGATTGTTCAGTTTCAAGATTTTGCATTCTTTGGTCAATTCTTGATTCTTTTTCATTGATTACACTCTTTTCATACTCATATTTAACTTGAGCTTCATTTTGAGCATTTGTATCATTTACAGAGAAAATATTATCAAAGTTAGAAGCAATATTGCTATCGTATTCGTATTGAGTTTTACCATCTTCATCCTCCGTTGCTGTCATTGTAGTTATGTAGTATTGATTGTTTTGTAACATTTGGTTTAAATAGTCATTGTCTTCAACGCTTGCGTTGATTTCATAACCATTTGCAACCATTGCGGTGAACAATTGGTCATAGAATTTAATTTCACTTTCTTGAGCCGCAGTAAGTGATTGGTTGTCTGTGTTGACAGCACTTTTGTATTCTGATATTGCATTATTTAATTCTGTTTCTTTTGCGTCATATTCAGTTTTCCAATTTTTCCATTCAGTACTTTGCGTATCTCTGGTTGTGTATAAAGAACTGCTGGTAGTTTTTGTTCCTCCTTTGTTGCAATAAGAACCTAAAATTTCACCAATCATCCTTGCAACGTTAACTTTGTAGTTGTCACCATCTTTTGTAAAGCCTGTGCCACCATCTTTTAATTGGTCAGATGTTAGGCTGAAAGTAGATTCATAGTAGGTTTGATAAGTTTCGCATGCAGATTTAAAAGCGTTTGCATCATCTTCTGACAAATATCTGCTAATATTTGTTGAAATTGAATTTAAAAGTGTTTTTAAACCGGAGCTTGCAGTGCCTGAATTACCAAGAGTAACTGTTCCATTAGCTTGTGAGTATAATTTACCGATATCATAACTTTGAGAATTAAGTGAGATATTACCGGCTAATGATATAAAGTCTTTTTCATTTCTATTTGTTATAGGCTCATTTCCTTCAATTTTACTAAGCTCATTTTGCAAAGAATTAACGGTTGTTACAGAACTGTTAACAGCTGCGCTTGTACTTTCAGCGTTGTTCAATGCATCTTTAGAAATGCCAGTTAAGCCTGATAAAATTGCAATTCTTGTATCACCTTCATATTTCCCGCCGTTTGATTCTAACATTTCAGCGTATTTTTCATATTTGCTGTCCAATACAACTTGTCCGTTCGCATTTGTCAGCAAATATGGTGTATTGTTGTTATATGTGTTCGGACGCATCAAATTTCCATAGCTTAAATCAACATAAGTTACACCTGAATTGTTTGACCATTTTAATGTTTTGGTGCTTAGTGCGTCTTGATAATCCTTAGAAACTCTTTTCATATCTCTGGAAAGAGAAGTCTTTTGTAAAGACAAATCTTCAAGCGTCCTGCCGATTGTGTTTTTTCGGCTGGTAAGCTGCAATAATCTAACTTGTGATGCTGCCATTCCCATGATTTGTCCGCTTTCCTTTATAGTTTCCCTTTTGTATTATATATATCGGCACAATTAGTTGAAAACTTTAATAATTTTGAGAAATCGTTACAAAAATTAACATATTTTTTATCAATTGATAATAAACAAAAAACTCTTCGCCTTGTTGACGAAGAGTTTTATTTATTGTGTGAAATAAAAGTTATTCCTATCGGCCAAAGTTATAAGTGAATGAACTTTGAATAGCCGAATCAACTGCACCTTGAGCTGATTGTAATTCTGTATCAACCATCTTCAACCTTGTTTGATATTCTTGCATTTGTAAATCTAATTTTTTCTCTAAGACAGTGAGCTTATCTCGTCTGGCCTCTAACTGTTTAACAGCGGGGTTGTCAGGGTCTAAGTCATTGCCAAGAGCCATAATTTCATCAGAAGATGCAACCAACTCCATTTTGGCAGATGCAATCCACTGCACTTTTGTTTCCAGCGATATCTTGTACGCTGTTAAGTACATCATTCTGAAACTTGAGGCAATTAATCCCATAACACGTTCCTTATCTTGTTTCGTTTAAATTCTTACCTTTCAGGAATGTGTGTTCATTACTTTCTGCAATCAAGCTTTCCATTTTGTGTAACTGATGCTTGTGGTAATTAACCCTATACTTTGCCATTTTCAACTTTTGTCTGATGGTAAGCATATCCTTAAGGCTTGATATTAAACTTACTGCCAATGCCTTTAATGGATTTTTCCGTTTGAAAAACGAACGGGCAAAATTCATAAAGTTCACTAACCGTTTCATATTATCTTGTAGTTCTTCACGCATAAGCATTTTCTCCTATGCATTCTAAGCCTACATGTATTATAAAACATGTTAAACCAAAAACTTGCCTATTCTTAAGGATATTTGTTACATTAGTTAACATTTTATTTCGAGCCGGTCCTATTTGAAGTAATACTGTTGAAAATAAATCGATTTTTGTAATACTCGTCTTTAACTACATTATTATTTAACGGCATTTTTTTCAAAAACTTTAATTCTTTGTTGTTATAATAGCGCTGTTCGTTACAAAAATTTACAAATGACGCTATCGTTTTCACTATAGCGTTATCAAAAAACAGATCTAAAATTTTTCGTACAAATGTTCGTGTTTGCATCTTTTCTTTAGTCGTTAAGTCTAGGTTGTTAAGACGTTAAGTTCGTATTAAATACCAGTTCTGTCTAATGCGTTTATTAGACTTAATGCCTTAACAACCTCTCATCCTATAAATCCTGAATATCCTTGCTTGCAGACTCAATATCATCCTTAAGCATTTTTCTTACAATGTCACCTTGTGTATCTAACATTTTGCAAACTGTTTCAATGTTTGCAACTTTTTGAGAAAGTATTGTATCAGCGTTTGATACAATGTTGCTTGAAACTGTCTGATAAGCTGATAAAGCTGCAGACGTTGTTCCTTGCATCAAGTTACCCATAACAACGGCAGGTAAACCGAATTCACCCAAATAAGGAGCTGCTGCTGTCATAATACCGCCCCATCCTGAAACAAGTCCTGCTAACGGCATTAATATATTAGAAGCTCCGATACCGTATCCGTTCGCTGTTCCTATACCATAAGCAGCAGTACTTGCGATATCGGCAATACTTCCGATACCTGATGCAAAACCTGTTGTAGAACCATTGGATGAGCCGAATCCTGTTAAAAGGTTTTGGATTCCTGATGCTCCGCCGGTTGTTGTACCGCTTTGACGATAACCAAAGTTTGAGGCGTAACCGCTAGGGAAGCCCGAATAGTTTCCCAAACTGTTTACACCAAATGAAGAATATGTTCCGGTTGTTCCGCCAGTACCACCTGTATATTGTGACCAGTAAGATGTACCGGGGATGTTCATTGCGGAAGTTCCGCCTAAAGTTGTCATAAAAGCGGATGGAGCGAATAAGCTTGCTAATTGATATAAGAAACCGCCCGCAGCTTCAAAACCTGTTCCTGAACTAGCAGAACCTGATACAGTCAAATCTCTTAATCTGTCGTAAGTTTCGTACAACATAACCTTGGCGTCAGCTGATGCTGCGCCGTAGCGGTTCGCCATTACTAAGTATCCATCGTTTTTGTATGACATTTTGTACCTCTTTTTTTGAGTTGAACAGTTGAAAAGTGGAATAGCTGAATGGTTTGTATAAATAATTATGAGCGTTGCGAATTTAACAAACTTTTTCTCTTTTCAACCTTTCAACTGTTCAACTGCTATTAGTAGCTACGCTACTAATCTACTATCCGCCGAATGTCTTAAATGATTTTTCGACGTTATCCTTAACAACCTTAGATACAGCGTCGATTTCTGTTGAAAGCGCGTTTTGTTCCGTATCAAGCTGTTTAAGTCTTAATTCTAACTGCTGGTCTTCTTGTTGAATTAAAGAAGTCTTAGCGTTAATATCTTGCACCATTTTATCGTATTGTGCATTTTCGTAATAGTACTGATTCATTGCATCTTGATAAGCTGCATCATCAGTAATTGTTTCTGCATTAAGTGTATATTTGATTGTGTCATCACCAATTCTTACAGAAACAAATCTTCCGTTTCCGTCCGTTTCTAACAAAGCTTTATCTGTCTTGTCAATGTTAGTAGAAACATAAGTTGCATTGTAATATGGAAGCTTTTGTTGATTATCAATGTGATTTATGCCTTCACCACTATTTGCGGTTTCAGCCAAATCATAATAAGTAGTGTAATATGTTACACCGTTCATTGTAAAGCTGTAAAGTCCGCCGGAATAAGTGCTTGCATCATAAGTACCATCGGTAGTGTTAAAGCATTTAGTAATCGTAGTATCTACATCTTGAGCTTTCATATCTTTTATAATTTGAGATATTTCTGCCATCTGATCATCAGAAAGCGCACTCAAAGGTGTCAATTTGCAGTTGCCGATATATCCCGGAACACTCATTGCGTCAAATGTAGCTTCTGCTAAATCTAATCTTGCTTTTGATGCGTTTGCAAGGTTGTTTAAAGAATCCACTTCCCCTTTCATCTCATTAATAGATTTCCAAGTTGCGTTTTCCGGCTTGTCTGTAGGATTATCAATATGGTATGAAGGAAGAATTGTGCTTGTTCCGTTGCCATTTGAACTTATAAGTGCATCTAAGTCTGATTTGAAAGCAATAGTCTTTGACGTTGCATCATAGTAGATTTCAGAATTATCGAACTTATCTTTGTCTAAAGCTCCATAATCTTTAAGCTGTTGAATGGCATTTGCAATTTCTGTTCGAGTAGTATCATCTATGTCAGTACTGCTTAACGGTTTGTATTGAGGCTTATCAGCACTTTCTATAACTTTTATGCCGTCAATGCTGCCTTCATACTTACTACCATCTTCAGTGTAATAATCATTGCCATTTTTATATATTCTAGTTCCATCAGCAGCTGTAAAAAGCGGATATCCGTCATCAGTTTTTTCTTGTAAAGTTAAATTATAATTTCCATCTGAATCAACAGTATGGTTTAATACATTAGAATTCAATGAACTATCAGCATAATTCTGCAACTTAGAAGCTTCAGAAAGCTTTGTTTTATAGTTTGCTAAATTTGTATCATAATCCGCTTGAGCTTCTGTAATTTCTTTTTGAGCATTCTGAATAGCTCGTATTTGTGCTGCATAATCGGTTGAACTTGTAGGAATTGCACCTGTAAATTGTACTTGCGGGTCATTCAATTTCTTTTGAGAACCTGTGTATACATTTGATTTATAGTGATAATTAATTACGTAGTTATAATCTTCTTCCGGTGTAGCAAGCTGATTCCAGCTATCAATTGTCATATTGTTTACGCCATCGGTGAATGAATATTGAACTTTTGTATAATCTTGTGTGCTGGGAGGAACAGGGACATTCAATCCTAACATTTGGTTGAACAAATTAGCAGTCTGATTTGACAAATTAAGACGCGCTTGGTTAATTTGTTGTCCTTCATATTCGCAATTTGATTTTCTTGCAGTCAGAGCTAAATATCTGGCTTGTGATGCTGCCATACCCATAAGCGGTATCTCCTATTTCTCCCTCTTTTTTAGAGGGTTCGGACGTAGTCGTCGCCCGTATTATGTTACGTTCTCATGATTGTTTTAATGGGATACATAAAAAAGTCAATCATTATAATAATATTATACGGTATTTTTATAAATATTATTTAAGAGAAAAAATAAAAATCATCTAAATAGCGTAGAGAGAGTTGAAAAATGGTTTTTATGCATTAGATAATGTTGTGTCTAACAGTGACGAAAAATTTCTATTTATGCTTTTGTAGTACAATTATTTTATTATGCTAGTTAGAAATTTTTATATTAAGGATATTTTAAATATCGCTTTTCCAATTATGCTTGGGAACCTCGGTTTTATCTTAATCGGTGTTGGCGACGTAATCGTAGCAGGCAGGCATTCGACAGAAACGTTAGCGTCTGTTAGTATTGCAAATGCAATCATAAATTGTATTGTGATGGTTGGAATAGGGATTATTAGCAGTTTGTCAGCCATACTTTCAAATTACAGAGGCGCAGGAAAAGATGCTGAAAAATATTTTTATCCAGCTTTAAAGTTTACAACAATTGCTTCGCTTGTAATTTCACTTGCCGTTATGGCGTTTATTCCCGTAATTGATAAACTTGGATTTGAACCGCATTTGGCACAGCTTGTAAAAGATTATTTTTGGATAATTTCGTTTTCTATTTTTGGTGCGTATTTGCACTGCATGTCAAAAGAATACTTGCAAGCTTTTGAAATCGTTGTTTTCCCGAATATTTTGACAGTTCTTTGTATATTCGTAAACTTGTTTTTAAACATAATTTTTGCGTTTGGTTACGGCCCGATTCCTGAATTGGGAACAAAAGGCTTGGCTCTATCAACGCTAATCACAAGATATTTGATGGGCGGAATTCTATTTTGGTACTGTTTCCATAAAACTAAAATCCAACACTTTAAAAATAAAGAATTTTATCGAGATTTGTTGAAAGTCGGAACTCCTTCGTCATTAGCGGTTGTTATCGAATTTATCGGCTTTAATGCTACAACTGTTATTTTGGGCAGAATTTCTGGTATTTACGCAGCAGCGCAGAATATCGTTTGCACATTAACTACCGTTTCATTTATGATTCCGTTTGCGATTTCTAATGCAACAGCTGTAAAAGTAGGGTTTGCAAATGGTGCAAAATATTATAAATCACTTAAAACTTATGCGTTTACAGGGATTACGATGGCGGTAGTATTTATGGCTTGCTCTGCCGTTGTAGTAGGAACTTTCCCTAAATTTTTAGTAAGTCTGTTCACAAAAGACCAAGAACTGATAAATGTTTGTATCCCGATTGTGTTTGCACTTTGCTTTTTCCAAGTGTTTGACGGATTACAAGTTGCTTTGGCGGGTATCTTTAGAGGTTTAAAACAAACAGGTATCGTTATGATTTCAAACTTTGTCGGCTATTGGCTCGTTTCAATCCCATTAGGCTGTTTATTGGCATTCAAGTATAAAATGGATTTACTCGGTTTTTGGTGCGGTTTAGTTTGCGCAGCAATAGTTTTATGTTCTATAATGTTTACAACAATGTTAATAAAATTCAAAAAAATGAACTGATAAGGATTTTTTATGCCACATTTTTTTATTAATTCAAACGACAAAACAGATAACAAAATTGTTATATCAGATGCTGACAATTACCGTCATATTGCACGCTCATTACGCGCCAGATGCGGAGAAAAGCTTTTATTGATCGATGAAAACCAAATTCAATACGAAACAAAAATTTCAGAAATCAATTCAAAAGAAGTTGTTTGTGAAATAGAAAAATCATATTTATCAAAACGTGATTTAGAATTTGATTTGTATTTGGCACAATCGCCTTTGAGAAGTGATGCTCAATTAACTATTATGGAAAAAGCAACAGAGCTTGGCGTACGCGGAGTTTATCCGGTTTTTACCGACAACTGCGCGCTAAAAGTTAACAAACAAGAAAAGTGGCAAAAGGTTATGTTTGAAGCTTCCAAGCAGTGTGAGCGTGCAAAAATCCCGACTTGTTTTGCTCCGACTACATTTGAAGAACTTCTGCAAAAAGATTTTGATAAAATAATTGTTTTGGCTGAACGCTCAACTGAAAAAAGCTTAAAACAATATTTAAGTGAAAATCCGACAAAAAAAGGTGAAAAAATTCTTGCTATAATCGGGCCTGAAGGCGGTTTTTCACAAAAAGAATTTGATTATTTCAGAAGCAAAAATTTGCCTTTAATAAGCTTGGGCGATTTGATTTTAAAAGCCGAAACTGCTGTAATTGTGACACTTGGAGATATCGTTTATGAATATCAGGGATGATTTTGTTCTAAAAGAAATAAACGAAGGCTACCTTGTTGGCGGTTCAATTAGAGATTTGTTTACAAAAAAATGCGAGTTTTGCGATAGAGATATAAGTATTAAAGGTGCTGAAAATTTTGCAAGAAAAATTGCCGATAAATGGGACGGCACATTTATTGAATTGGATAGCGAAAACAAGATATACAGAGTAGTTTTGCCTGACAAAATCAATTTTCTTGATATTTCTGAATTACAAGGTAATTCGATAGAAGAAGATTTGAAAAGACGTGATTTCACAATAAACGCTATCGCTTATGATTTAGCCAATGACAAATTTATCGATGTAACGGGCGGTTTAGAGGACTTAGAAAACAAGGTTTTGCGCCATATTGATGATAAGAATTTTGAAGACGATCCGCTAAGAATCTTGAGGGCGTTCAGATTTTATGCCATAACGGGTTTTTCTATGACAAAAGAGCTTGAAGAAGCGCTAAAAAAATATATGCCAATGGCTTTAAATCCTGCAAAAGAAAGAATTAATTATGAAATAATGAAACTTTTTGGCAGAGATTTTGCATCAAGCGCTTTGTTAAAGATGGATGAATTCGGACTTTTGGAAAATATTTTTCCTTGCGTAAAAGAGATGAAAAAAGTGCCGCCAAATACTCATCATCACTTGGATTTGTTCCATCACGTCGTAGAAACGGTTCGACAAATTGAAATCATGTACAATGAGCTTTCTGGCTTTGAAAAAGAGCATTTAGATGCGGTTGATTTTGGCGGATTCCCTCGCATAAATCATTTAAAACTTGCAGGATTTTTGCATGATATCGGTAAGTTTTCAACTTGGACAATCGAAGAGAGCGGACGACATCGTTTTATTAAACACGATGATGTCGGCTCAAAAATGGTTGTACCGCTACTTAGTGATTTGAAGTTTTCTAAAAAGCAAATAGAATACGTATCTTGCATGATTAAAGATCATATTTACCCTTCTAATGTAATAGTTGCGCCAAGTTTGAATGACAAAGTAATGATGCGATATGTCCGCAAAATGGGTGATAATGTTGTTGATAATATAATTTTAGCCAAGGCTGACCGTTTATCTGCCAGAGGCGTTGATATAACGGAAGAAATCGTAAACGCGAATATTAGCGGATTAGATAAACTTTTGGATTTTTATTTAAGCAAAAAAGATACTCTTGCGCCGTTACCTAAGCTTATTGACGGGCGAGAAATTATGGAGCTTTTAAATATAAAACCTTCGCCAAAATTGGGTGAAATAATCAATGCAATAAACGAAGCTCAATTGAATGGCGATATTTCGACTCATGATGATGCTGTTCAATTAGTTTTAAATCAAGCAAAAAAAAGTTTGCCGTTTTGAAAATGGCAAACATTAAATAAACACGAGGATATTAAGAGAGAGTATAAAAAGAAAATTTCTTTTAGGTTAATTAACTTAATGTTTCAGTTGCTTAACCTTATTTATTTTGTTTCCTTTGTTTTAATCATTACGTACATTTATATAAAGTTTTTCAATTTTCAAAAATTGCCTTTTTTAAATTAACTTGTTACAAACCTTAAAATACTATATCTAGAGGGATTAAGGTGTATATATCAAGTAGATATCATATAAATAAAAGCCTTAAAAAATGATGTTAAGTTTTGTAACGAAATATTCTTTTGTTGAAATTGAAATATTTTTTTTTACTTTATATAAGTGTAAGATGAATAAAAATAAGGAGACTAAATTATGTCAACTAATATTAATGCAAATGTTCTAAAGAATTTTATAGTAAAAACAATTGGTGCTGAAAAATTAACTCAATCTCAAGCACAAAGATATGATATTGATGCAGATAAATATACAGAAGCAAATACAGATGAAAATGCTTATTTGGACTTAGATGAAATTCTAGACGATAAGGATTTGTACGAACAATTTGCAACAATGTATGTTGAAGAAAAAGATAAAGAAGCAGAAGTTAATTCAGAGAAAGAAAAAGAAGAAGCGGCTAAGGTACAGGACAAAGGCGAAAGCAAAGCTTAGAAGAGATAATATTCAAGAAAATAGAAACAAAAAAAACGGAGTTAAAACTCCGTTTTTTTATTGAAAAAGATAATATTTTGAAAAGTTGAGTGGAAAATCTGTTTTTATTATGTAAAAGTGAGTTATTTTATTCTTTGAATTTTTCTAGGAATGCTTGGGAGTTTAACGAATTTTAATGAAACTAAAAAAGTAACTTGAACAATAAAAGGTATTTGAGCGATAAGCGAAAATACCTTTTATTGTTTCGCCATCAAATTCTTCCTTCAAAATATACCATAAGCTGATTTAATATCAAGCCCCAGTTTCGAATCGGCATTGTCCATTTCTCCTCAATATCCTGTGATACCAAGTAAAGGAGCTTGAATAAGCTATCTGTAGTTCTAAATGAAGTTTTTGTTTTGGTAACCTTTCGAATACCTCTATTAAATGCCTCAATAGGGTTTGTGGTATATATTAACTGTCTTATTTCTGCTGGATATTTCATAAATGTCATTAGCTGATTGAAGTAACATACAGTGATACGTCTTTGGTTATATTTTTCTTCTCGTAGAATAGTTCAAAAACTGGGGTTAGCATTATTTAATCTCTAAAAATATTAGTTGAAGCATCTGATTAAATAACAAAACAACTCAATTTCAGTAAAATTAGTCTATTGGGGTTGAAAAAATGAAATTATCGGTTATAATATAAATAGATAATTCTGATACGGTAAATCTTGCAACCGGACCAACAGGTGACAGTGGGAAAGCTAAGTCCACACAATCGGAATTATCTTTTTTATTGCCTATTTGTATTGATTATATCGTTTTTCTTTTAATAAATGGAATGATTTTACAAAATTTTCATTTTTGTTTTTAGTAGTTTTTACAACTAATTTGTAATATTTTTCATTTTCTTGAAATAACATTACATCATATCCATTTTTAGATTTAAGTATTTTTGAAGGCTTTTCTGCAATTTGAGGGATTTTTAAATAATCCTCTAATTTAACATCTGAATGAGTGATACAGTTTTTTACAATATTATCAATAGAAAATTTTAAAGTAGAGCTGGTACTTTCAAGTTCTTTTATTGCATCTATAGATAATTTGCCAATATTAATACAACCATTTAACACATCTTTAGGGATATATGTTCTTGCAAAATTCACTCTTTCTCCTGCGGATTTGACCTTGTGTAAGTTGTTTTATTTCTTCAGCAAGCGAATATCCTTTTTCATAGAAAATATTAAAAGTTTCATATTTTTTATTACTCATACTATCCTCAATACTAGATATTTTATCATAAAAACGGCTACATAAGTTATACACCCGCCAAAAATAAAGCCGATACCGGCGCAAAAACCGCTAATCCAGCCTTGTCTTTCAAGTGTTTTTTCTAACTTTTCTACACGTTGGCATAATCCGGGTACACCGTTGCCTAATACTGCTTGCTTGATTTTTGCAATATCGTTAGCCATTTGTATAAAATTTATATCGGTCTTTACTTCTGTCATGCCTGTACTTCCCCCTTAAATTCCTTTGATTTATCCCATTTGCAGAATTTTTGGAAGTTGTCCACACTATGAAACATTAACCACCTATTAAATGCCGGCACGCCCGAAACATATAAAAGACGTTCAAAAACTCTATCGCAAAAATATCTATCGTGGTTTACGTATTCGTGATGTTCGCATAAAATATCATGTACCATTGACGGTATTAAAAATTTGCTATCAGTTTTTGAGCCGATTAAGCGCCAAAAAGCTTTAGGAATAGTCGCCCCATCCCAACAATAATTACGCGGAATCATAAAGAAGTGTTTTACACCTTTTTTATAGTCGTGCAATTCCACGTTTAAATGTTTTTTGTTTTCAAAAGGATATTTGGCAATAGCCTTTTTATCTTCAGCCGACATTGACGGTAAAGCGTAACGCATGCCGATTGTGGCACATGGGTCTGAAATGGTATTAAATCCACTTCAACAAAAAAATCTTTGGAATATGA
>CAZYWC010000022.1:0-36761 GCA_964651125.1 uncultured Vampirovibrio sp. | reverse complement strand
ATTGCTTCGTGAACCACCCTTTTTTACTTTGTCTAGTTTTTAGGGTTCAGTTCATGGCTCATCTTTTTTTATTATAATAATTCTTCTTTTAAATCATCTTGTTTATAAGCTGTTACAGCCAATTGGTCACAACGCTCATTATACGGATGACCTGCGTGACCTTTAACCCATACAAAATCAATGTCATGCGGTTTTAAGGCTTTTAAAAGTCTTTGCCACAACTCTACGTTTTTAACCGGCTTTTTATCTGCAGTTTTCCAACCTCGTTTAATCCAACCGTCAATCCAGTTCTTAGAAAAGGCTTCTACAACATATTTACTGTCTGATGTAAGAACTATACTACAAGGCTTTTTTAAAGCTTCTACAGCAACAATAACAGCCATAAGTTCCATCTGGTTGTTTGTTACATGCTTATATCCGGCAGAAAACTCTTTCTCATGCTTAACACCATTGGAATCAACATGAACAAGAACCGCGCCATATCCCCCCGGCCCGGGATTTCCGCTACAAGCCCCATCTGTATAAATATTTACTTTAACTTTCTCTTCCACTCTTAATTCTCAAAAAAGACTATTATGCAGCAACACCTTTGATTTCAGAAATAAGGTATTTAGCAATCCATTCAAAGTCTTTATTATCATGAGCAGCTTTTCTAAGATATTCAACAGAAGCTTCGCCAATTCTGATTAATGACATAGCAGCAACGCCACGCTTAACACCTCTTACAGTTTGTAATTGGTTAACAAGTTCAGGAACAACAGCTGTACCTTTGTCTACTAAAATGTTTTCGATTTTGTTTTTAGTTGTGTTGTCTGCTGTTTCTAATTTGCCAAGCATTTCTTCTACTGATTGCATATCATTCTCCTTCATATTTTTCTTTAAGCATTTTTATTATAGACTAAATTTTTTGAAAAACAGGATTTCCTTACATAATCTTAATATCGATGTAAAGATTTTTAATTTTATATAAAAACTTTATTTTATATAAAAAACGAACGACATTCGTGCCGCGAGCGTGTAGCGTTTAGCTGCGATAGCGAGCGAGAGGGTGCAAGCTCTGCTTGCTACATCCATTTGAACCACGCTCGTAAGAGCGTAGAAAACAGTGCGTTATTTTTCTTTTTTGCTTACTTTTTTCTTTTTATTTCGCAACAAAAAAGAAAAAAGTAAGAACTATTTTGATATAAAAAAGTTTTTTTAAAATGTACTTTTCTTTCTCTTTTGTTGCGATAAAAAGAGAAAGAAAAGTACCAAAAGAAAGAGAAAACACGCTATCGCTTCCTACGCTCTTACGAGCGTTGATAAAATGGATGATTATTAGCAGGCAGAGCCTGCACTCTTTCGCTCGCTATCGCAGCTAAACGCTGCACGCTCGCGGCGCGATTGTCGTTCGTTTTGTGTGTAAATAAAAGAGAATAATTTTATTTTGATAAAATTATTGTAACAATTTCTTAATACATAAAATAAAAAGTGTAAAATTTACATGTTTTTTGTTTTTATAGTATTATATAATCGTTAGTAAAATTTTGATTGGTGCAAAAAGCACCGGTAGTAAAGGAGGCACATGAATTGACAATTGTATCATCATCAATCGAAGAGCTTGAAAAGCAAAACTTGGACAAAGTAAACTTGGGACAACATGTCCTTGCAGAATTTTTTGAGTGTGATCCAAACATTCTTAACAGTAATGATAAAGTAGAAAAGTACATGATAGATGCGGCTCTCGAATGCGGTGCTACAATCGTGCAAAAGTGCTTTCACATGTTCAGCCCTTACGGCGTAAGCGGTGTTGTAATTATCTCCGAAAGCCATTTAGCTATTCACACATGGCCTGAATTAGGTTATGCAGCTGTTGATTTGTTCACTTGCGGCACAAAGTGTGACCCTAAAGTTGCTTATGAATTTTTGAAAAAGAAATTTAACTCTAAAAAGGCTTCTTTCACAGAATTAAAAAGAGGTATCATTGATAGAGAAACTCTTAAGCTTTCTGAACAACCTTTTGAAATCGCAGAACAGTTTGAAGAATAGAAATTTAAAATATAAAAAAAATAAGGTTATCATATCTCTTGATAACCTTATTTTTTTTACAAACTTAACACTTTTCTTCTAACTTTGGCATGTTTATAGTATTATAAGAAAAAAGTTGGAGGGATTATTTTATAATGTCAGTAGCATTAGAACAAAAACAAGGTTTAATCGCAGGTGATGGTCTTTTACCTGTAAAAATGGCTCAATATGCTAAAGAAAACGGTTTTGATGTTGTTGCGATTTCTTTATCAAATGATAATTACGCACAACTAAAAAAATATTGCTCAAAAGTTTATTCTTTCTGTCCGGGAGAAGTTCAAAAGATTGAAGATACTCTTAAAGCAGAAGGTATTAAACAAATTACATTTTTAGGCAAAGTTAGCAAAACTATTTTAATCAAACGTCCTAAGTTTGATGCAAGAGCATTAGACTTTATCAAAAAAGCTATAAGATTAAACGATGATAAAGTAATGCTAATGATTATTGAAGAGTTAGAAAAGATTGGTATCACAATTTTAGACCAAACTCTATTTATCAAAAACCTGATGATTCCATCAGGCGTTTTGGGAAAAGTTCAACCGACTCAAGAACAAGTTGAAGACGTAAACTACGGTTACTGGTTAGCTAAGGAAACAGGCAAATTGGATGTCGGCCAGTCTGTAATTATTAAAGATAAAATGGTTATGGCAGTAGAAGCGATTGAAGGCACAGATAAATGTATCAAACGCGGATGCAAAATCGCTAAAAGGAATTCAAGAGTTATTAAAGTTGCAAAACCTTCTCAAGACAAGAGATTTGACATCCCTGCAATCGGCTTAAGAACACTAAAAACAATGCATAAATACAAAGCTGATTTGATTGCGGTTGAAGCAGGCGAAACCATTATCGTTGATAGAGAAGAAGTTATTAAGTACGCAAACAAACATAATATTGTTGTAATGGCTGTATAATTTTATGAAAAAGATATTTATTATTACTGGCGAATACTCAGGCGATATCCATGCGAGCAAAGTTTTAGAGATGTTAAAACGCTCTATGCCTGATATAGTGGCAGAAGGTATCGGTGGAGAGAATTTAAAATCAGCGGGAGCTAAGATATTTTGCGACCATTCTAAAATGTCAGGTTTTGGCTTGAATTTCAAAATGATTGTCGATCATTTGTCATTAGAAAAAAAAGTTGCGGATTATATTTTAAACGATTTCAAACCAGATTTGGTTTTATTAATTGATTACGGCACATTCAATTTAAGAGTTGCCAAACGACTTAAAGGCAGCGGAATTAAAGTGTTCCATTATATTCCGCCACAAATTTGGGCAAGCCGCAAATGGAGAATAAAAGGCATAAAAAAATATGTAGACAAGGTTTTATGCATATTCCCGTTTGAACCTGAAATTTACCAAGCAGAAGGCATTGACGTACATTACTGCGGGCATCCGCTCGTTAAACAGTTGCCTCCAAAAGCTGATAAAGAAGAATTCTTTAAACAGCACGAATTGGACACTACAAGACCTTTGGTATCGGTTTTCCCAGGGTCAAGACCGTTAGAGCTTAAGTTCTTTGGAGAACGTTTTATTGAAGCAGCGAAAGTACTACAAAAACACCATCCTGAATTGCAAGTCTGCATTTCTCATGCACCAAATTTGAAGGATGATATTTTCGATAAATATATCAAAAATACGGATTTCAAAGTTATTAAGGGCGAAAACCAAGCTTTGTTGAGCGTTTCTGATTCTTTAGTTTTAGCTTCGGGAACAGTAGCTTTAGAAGCAAGCTTGTACCAAATCCCGATGCTAATTGCATATCGTGGTCCTTGGTTGCTTTATTTGATTTATTTGCTTGTAAGATGTATCAAGAGAGTTTCTTTACCAAATATTATTATGAATGAAGATATCGTGCCTGAATTAATTCAGCACAAATTCAGTGTTGAAAATATTTGTTACGAAACAGAAAAGAATCTGTATGATAAAAATCATAGAGAGTGGATGATTAATGAGCTTGTTAAAGTTAAAGAAAAACTTTCCGATAAGTATTCTGCAGAAGAAGTTGCGAATTGCATAAAAGAAGAATTGACCAAATAAAAGAAAGAGCCGGACATTTGCCGGCTTTTAAATTTCTACAACCTTTTTTCTAACCTTATATATTAATAAAGTTTTATTTTTTGCAAAAATTGCTTTTTTGTGTCGAAATGTAAAGCTAATTTATGTTATACTTTTTTTGAATAAATATAAATAGCAAAAGGAAAATTATGAGAAAGAGTCTTTGTTTATTACCATTGGCACTTGGAACACTCGGGCTTGGATTAACGGAATATGTAATGATGGGAATACTACCCGATACAGCATTATCTATGCACTGCTCTATACCTGAAGCAGGAAATTTCATTTCATTTTATGCACTGGGTGTTGTTTTTGGAGCGATAATGCTTGTAATTGTAGCTAGAACAAAACCTCTGAAAACAATATTGCTGTGGCTTATGGTAATTTTTACGATTGCAAATTTTTTAACTGCATTTGTAACAAACTACTATGTGTTTTGTTTAATAAGGTTTATTGCCGGACTTCCGCATGGATGTTTCTTTAGTGTTGGTGCAATTTCAGCAGGAAAGCTTTGTGAAAAAGGAAAAGAAAACCAATCTGTCGCAACGATGTGTTCCGGTATGACTTTTGCAAACCTTCTCGGCATACCACTTGGAACAATGATTAGCCATAGCTTATCTTGGCGTCTGATATTCTTGTTTATTGGTTTATTCGGACTTTTGATATTGTATTCAATAAAAAAACTTATTCCAAATTTAAAACCACTTCCTGATACTGGTTTTAGAGGGCAGTTCCGTTTTATGAAACATCTTGCACCTTGGTTATTAATTGTAGCTGTAATAATGGGCAACGGTGGAATTTTTTGTTGGTATAGTTATATAAATCCTCTACTTGTTAAAGTTTCGGGAATATTACCTCAATTTGTATCCCTTATAATGATATTAGCGGGGGCAGGAATGTGTATAGGGAACTTCCTTGGCGGGAAGTTATCAGATAAATATTCCCCATCCATAGTGGCAAGTTTAACTCAATTATTAGCCTGCATATCGTTAATTTTCATATTCTTCCTTTCACGCAATCCTATCGTATCTATTATCTGTATGATTATATGCACAGGCTGTTTGTTTGCAGTATCAGCTCCTCAACAAGTATTATTAATTAGCAGCGCAAAAGGTGGAGAAATGCTTGGTGCATCTTTTTCACAAATATCTTTTAATCTGGGTAACGCGCTTGGCGCATTCATTGGTGGTATTCCGATAGAAAAAGGATTTGATTATAACTATACCGCAATCCCCGGAGCCTGCTTTGCGTTCATTGGTTTTCTAATTCTGTTTTATTTTTACAAAAGATATAAACAATAAATAAAAAAGGCGGTGTTAAACACCGCCTTTTAAAAACATATAACCAAAGCTTATTTCAAAGCAACTGTCATATCTGCTTCAATACAAACTTTACCGTCTACATAACCTACACCGTGGCTCTTGCAGATAGGGCCTTTTGCCTTAATTAATTCGATATGCATTTCGAATCTGTCACCAGGTCTTACAATATTTTTGAATCTTACATTGTCAACTCCTGCATACAAAGTCAATTTGCCTTTGTATTGAGGTAAGCACATCAATACAGGTGCTGAGCATTGAGCCAAAGCTTCCAATTGTAAAACTCCTGGCATTACAGGGTTACCGGGGAAGTGACCTTGGAAGAATGCTTCATTCATAGTTAAGTTTTTATAACCTTTAGCATATTTACCCGGTACACATTCTGTAATTCTATCTACTAACAAGAATGGGTATCTGTGAGGAATCATTTCCATTATTTGCATAACGTCAAATGATAAAATATCTTCACCATTCTCAGTTTCGCCGATTTTTACTCCTAATTCTTCTGTCATTCAATTTCTCCTTATATTTTTACTAATTTATTTTTTAATACTTGAGCAACTTTTGTGTGAACGGCATGTCCTGCTTCTTTCACCAAAATTTGCGCTTTGAAATTGAGTGGTGAAACACCCGTCAGATACAAATCACCAATCAAATCCAAAATTTTATGTTTAATCGGTTCGTTTTCAGAACGCAATTCCGTAGTAAAGCCTTCATCCTTCAAACCAACGGTATTATCAATTGTTACGCCTTTTGCAAATCCAAGCATTTGGTACTTTTTCAAATCCTTAAAGAAACCAAAAGTTCTGGCTTCAATAATTTCTTCCAAGTTTTTGTTATCCATTGTAACCCAACGTCCGCGCAAATCAGGGTGGTCATAGTTTACCGCATAAGTAATTCTAAGTTCTTTATCAGGAAGAATAACAAGGCTTGTTTTGCCATTCAAGTAATAAACAGGTTCAGAAACGGTATAAGCATCTTTATTAACACCTTCAATTCCCGCTTTTTTAAACAATTCTACCCAAACTTTTGAGCTGCCGTCAAAAATCGGCATTTCGGTTTCAGACAAATAAACATCAATCGAATCAATTCCGCAGATTGCACAAGCTGCAATAAAGTGTTCGCATAGCATTACTTTGTATTTATAGTCGCCCAACAGAGTTCTGTGTTCTTTGCTGCACAAAGTTACGCAATGGTCTGTTGAATATAAGTTTTCTATGCAAACATTAAACGGCACATCCGCACCTTTTGAAAAAATACGAATATTACCACCGCGTGAAGGGTTGATTAGAACCTCGCATTCGCGGTTTTTCATTAATCCTTTGCCTGATGTTTTTATTTCTGTTTTTATTGTTCCCATACCAATTATTCCTTGGGGAGATAAGCCCCCACCCTAGCCCTCTCCCCAGGAGAGGGAATGACCAAAACCTGTATTTATAAAAACTACTTACTTTCGCCTTCACTTACGCTTTCTTCAAAAGATTTAAGAAGCGGTTCATATTTTTTGAATTTAGCAATCAAATCGCCTGCATCTTTCATAATCTTCAATTGTTTGATGAATTCTTTTCTTGGAACGGCAGGAGCGCCTACAACGATTGATTTTGCAGGGAAGCTCTTTGTAACACCTGCTTGTGCCGCAATAATTGTATCATCACCAATTGAAATATGATCAGCCAAACCTGCTTGACCTGCGATAACAACTCTATCACCGATTACGCAGCTGCCTGCGATACCTACTTGAGAAACAATCATACAACCTTTACCTATACGGCAGTTGTGACCAATCATTACCAAGTCATCAATTTTTGTGTTGTCACCAACAACAGTATTTTCAATTGTACCTCTGTCAATTGCTGTATTAGCACCGATTTCTACATTGTTTCCGATTACAACTGAACCGATTGAAGGAATCTTGAAGATAACTTGTTGAACGTCGTTTTCTTTGATTTCACCGTCTTTTCTTGCTTGTTCAATGTTGTTTGGATTTTCCGTAACGAAGCTGAAACCGTCTGCACCAAGAGAAACTCCGTGGTGTAAAATTACTTTATCGCCAACTTTTACTCTATCACCAATGCAAACTGCCGGATGGAAGAAGCAACCTGCACCGATTTGCGCACCGTTACCGATATAACCGTTTGCCAAAATCTTTGTATTATCACCGATAATGGCATTTTCACCAACTACAACGTTAGCGCCCAAAGATACATTTTGACCGATTTTTGCTGACGGATGAACTACTGCTGTCGGATGAATACCGGAGTTTACGTGTGGTTCTTCATAGAACATTGTAATCAATTTCATCATTGCAAGTCTTGGTCTTTCAACTTCAATTGTTGAATAACCGTCTATATTTACGCCCAAAGGAACAAGTGCAGCTTGAGCTTTTGTCTTAGAAAGATTGTTGATTTCATCTTCGCCTAAAGCTAAAGCCAATGTATTTTCGTCTGCCAAAAGAGGTGGAGCTATGTTTGTGATAGCAACATCTTTTGCCTTAGAAAGCATACCGCCTGTAATTTGTGCAATTTGTTCCAATGTAAAAGTTTTCATAATACACTCCTTTTATTATCCTAAACACTTCTTAATTACGTTTGTAGTTGATTTTCCGGCTACAAAGTCGATAAATTCAACTTTTATGTTGTTTCTGATTACTATATCTCTTTCAGGAAGAGTTTCTAACGTATAATCAGCACCTTTGGTATATATATTCGGCTTAATTGCTTCCAATAAAGCTGCCGGAGATTTCTCTTCAAATAATACCACATAATCAACGCATGACAAAGCGCTTAACAATTCTGCTCTATCTTGTTCGTTGTTAATCGGCCTGTCTTCGCCTTTAATCATTTTTACAGATTTATCAGAATTAAGCATAACGATTGAATAATCAGCCAAAGCCTTTGTTTTTTGTAAATATCTTACATGGCCTACATGCAAAATATCAAAACAACCGTTTGTTGCAGCAAAAGTTTTTCCCTCTGCTTGACCTTGTCTTACGATTTCAATTATTTCGGTTTGTGAAACTAATTTACCCACGCCTAACCTCTTGTTAAATTATCAATAGAAATCTGAATGGAGTCTTTAATTCTTTCAAATCTATCCGCTTCTGAAACGTATCTAAAAGTTTTTTCTAATGGCTGTTCTTTTGGCAAAATATTATCAACCACTTCTTTTGCTTTTCTCATCTTTCTGTCAGTCGGTCTAATGTTTAAATTTGCTATTTTTTGTACGTTCATCTAAAATAACCCCATTTCTATTACTCTTTTGCATATTTTAACAGTATTCAACGCAGCACCTATTCTTAAATTATCAGCTACACACCATAAAGATATACCATTATTGAACGCTAAATTTTTTCTTATTCTTCCGACAAATACCGGATCAACTCCGCTTGCATCCCTTGTTGTTGGGTATTCAAAGTTTGCAGGATTGTCTATAACTTTTACGCCATAAGCATTAGATAAAATTTCTCTGACTTTTTCAGGCGTAATTTCTTGATTAAATTCAATATCAACAGCTTCCGAATGTCCGTTAAATACAGGAACACGAGCAGCTGTACAAGAAATCATCGTACTTTCATCCAAGTGCAAAATCTTTCTTGTTTCATTAACAACTTTCATTTCTTCTTTCGTATAACCGTTTTCACAGAATACATCAATTTGCGGAATAACATTAAACGAAATAGGCTTCTTGAAACATTTGTTTTCAAAAGGTTTGCCTTCCAAATTTGCAACTGTATCTTCTTTTAATTCGTTAATGGCAGTTAAACCTGCACCTGAAACGGCTTGATAAGTAGAAACAATTAATCTTTTTATTCCATATTGTTTTAAAGGCTCAAGAACTAACATCAATTGAGATGTTGAGCAATTAGGATTCGCAATAATACCTTTATGTTTTCTTAAATCTTCATCATTTACACCTGCAATTACAAGCGGAACATCTTTTTCCATTCTAAAAGCTGATGAGTTATCAATAATAACTCCACCACGTTTAACAATTTCCGGTGCAAATTTTTGGCTTGTAGACCCGCCCGCTGATGCCATAACAATATCAACATCGTCAAAAACTTCAGGCGTAGCTTCAATTACGGTATACTCCCGTCCTTTAAAAGTAATTTTTGAACCTGCACTCTTTGCACTTGATAAGAATTTTATACTTTCAAATTCTACGCCAAGTTCTTCCGTAATCTTTGTAATTTCTCTTCCAACAACACCTGTTGCACCTAAAATAGCTATTCTTGCTTTTTTCATTAAACATGCTCCCTTAAGCTTAATCTAAAATATTTTCTAATCCGTAAACAAATTCTTTATTTTCATTCACAAATCTAACTGCTCTTAAAACACCATCCATATAGCATTCTCTGTTCATTGAGTCATGTCTTATAGTTAAAATTTGACCGCTAGCGCCGAATAAAACTTCTTGAGAAGCTATATAACCCGGCATTCTAACAGAGTGAATATGAATATTGTTATAAGAATTAGCACCTCTTGCGCCGTTTATCGTTTCAACTTCCGCGCAATTTCCTGCCGTAAAATTAGTATTTTCACCCGCCATCATCAAAGCGGTTTTAACCGCTGTACCTGAAGGCGCATCTTTCTTTTGATTATGGTGTAACTCAATAATTTCTGCATTATCAAAATATTTAGATGCCATTTGAGCAAATTTCATCATCAAAACTGCACCAGTTGAGAAATTTGGTGCAATTAAACAACCAAAACCAGTTTTTTGAGAAAGGTTCTTTAATTCTGCGATTTCCTCATCAGATAAACCTGTTGTACCAATTACAATATTGATTCCGTTATTCAAACAGTACAGCGCATTTTCATAAATTGACTTCGGTTGTGTAAAATCAACTAAGACATCAATTTTTACTGAATTTTTTGCATCTTTGATAGTTGCGAATTCACCATCTCTAATATCAATTTTTGCAACAAGTGACATGTTATTATCAGCATCTACAGCTTTAATAACTTCCTGCCCCATCTTGCCGTTAGCACCACATACTGCTACATTAATCATTTAAACCCTCCTCTAGGCATAGTAATAATACCACAAACATATTTATTAATATACAGGTACGTCAATCGGATTTAAGAGTTTAACAGTCAAAACATCACCTTTATTGATGTACACATCTTGTCCTTTTCTAAACATATCAGCTACGCTATCACCAACCCAATAACCGACACCGCCGATAAATCCGCCGACTGCACAGAATGGAACTGTTAAATATTGAATACCCGGAGCAGATTCACCTGCTTTTAATCCATAGTTTGTTGAGTTTTTAGTAATTTCAACAGCTCGTTCATAATTCTTTTGAACAGCTTCACCATAGCCTAAGTCTTTATACAAAGAACCATCGTTGTAAATATTTTCAAATTGGCAAACCGCCAAATCTAAAGGAATTTGTCTTCCGTTTGGTGTTACTATGTGGTCAAAATCAAGATAAAGTTTTGCACCACGTGAAAATCTTTTTGCGGTATTCACTTTTGCAACACTACCTCTAACAACAGAACCTGAAGGCAAAATAACATTTGTGCCTGTTGAAAGTTCATTTTTCATTGTTGCAACAAACGAATCACCTTCACAACCTGAAAAAGTGCTTACAGGTTGCAAAAATTCAAGTTTAAAAACTGTTCCCGCTGGAATACGTTTTGTTCTCGCATCAGCCTTAAAAGCACCTGCAAATGCTGTATTTGAAACTAAAAACATTGCAATTAATATAGTTAGTAATTTTTTCATTTTCTCTCCTCCGTAATTACCCCACTCCGAAATCTAAAATTTCACCCCTACCTCAAGGGACAGGTAAACCCAAGGGCGTTTTCAGAGAGAAATTATAGCACATTATTTAGTGAAAATCAATTTATTTTGGAATTACAAAATTCAAACACTGGTGGTTATTCCCTCTCCTTGGGAGAACGGATTTTCGGTAGGGCGTAAGCCCGTAAGAGCAAATAACATGTAAATAACAAGAAAATCCATAAGGATTTGTTGTTATTGAAATGTTATGCTTGCTCGAATAATCCAAGACAGGGCTAGGGAGAGGGGTTTACAAAACAAAAATTAACAAATAGCCTACGGCTTGAACCCTCACCCGAAAATCTAAGTTTCGCACAGCTCAACTTGATTTTCTACCCTCTCCCTTGGAGAGGGTACGATAAGCACTACAAACTTAAATCTATATCTTCGTCCTTCTTCTTTGCACATTTAATCATCTGCGAAGCTACAAGCGCCGTAATCGGTACACAAATTACAATCGCAATACTACCGATTAGTGCAGACGCTGTTTCCGTTACAACTTGATTTAAATTGATAAATTTCTGCATATCAATATTTTCCGCAAGTAAAAGCAACGGCAAAGAACCGCCCATATAAACCAAAATAAGAGTATTTGCCATAGTTCCTATAATATCTTTACCAACATTCATGCCGGAAACAAAAAGCTCTTTAATTCCCTTTGTTTTATCTATTTCATAAATCTCGTTAATTGTACTTGAAATTGACATCGCAACATCCATTACAGCTCCTAAAGTTGCTAAAATCATTGTTGCAATTGTTATACCGATAAAATCCAATTCAGGATGCGCAGTATACAAAAACATTGAAGTTTCTTCCGTAAATCCTGTTAAATGTGCGGTCCTCATTGTTATAAAAGACAAAAGGCCTGCAAATGCCAAGCTCAAAACAGCACCAACAACAGCCGATGTGCTTTTTGCATTAAATCCGCCAACCGAATACATAGTGACAGCCGTTGAAAGCAAGCAAACCAATATTGATGCGAATACAGGATTTATTCCATGCAAAATCATCGGTGAAAGCAAATGCGTAATTAAAATTACCGTTACACCAATTGAGATAAGGCTGTATAATCCTTTTTTTCTTCCGACATAAACCAACAAACCGCAAAACAGCAAAGAAAGCCATGCCAGAGTGCCTGAGCGTTTGATATCTTCAATAGAAAACTCAACTCCGTTGCCGTTATCCTCCGTATGCAAAATAACTTTAGTATTTTTTTGCAATTTTATATCATAATAAGGATTTCCCGTAAGCATGTTATCAAGCTCGACTGTTTCGCCTTTAAATTGACCCGTTAAAAGTTTAACCTCAATCGCCTGTTTTGTTTGAGTAACATTAGTATCCGTCAAATCAACATATTCAACTTTTTGCACCAAACCGAGTTCAGAAGGCAAAATTTTTCCCTCGTCTGCAAAACAAGGGATAATTGATAATATCATAATTAAAAATATAACAAGTTTTTTCATCCTAATCCTCAAACAATCTTCTCTGTTCTGACGGCATTTTTATTCCCAAATGTCTGTAACCTTCAGGCGAAACTTTACGCCCTCTCGGTGTTCTCTGCAACAAGCCCGCTTGCAAAAGATAAGGTTCACAAACATCTTCAATCGTTCTGACATCTTCACTCAAAGCTGCTGCAATTGTTTCAATACCGACAGGCCCGCCATCATATTTTTCGATAATCAAATTCAATAAATTTCTATCAGTATTATCCAAACCGAATTCATCAATTTTTAAAATATCCAAAGATTCGTTCGCAACTTTTTTATCAATGATTCCATCGTATTTAACAAGAGCAAAATCAGATACTCTTTTTACAAGTCTGTTCGCAATTCTTGGCGTACCGCGAGAACGCATAGCAATAGCCTTTGCACCTTCTTCCGTAATTTCTGTTTCAAGAATTTTTGCGGTTCTCATAACGACTTGAGCAAGTTCCTCCACTGTATAAAATTCAAGTCTGTGAATCATACCGAATCTGTCACGAAGCGGACTTGATAATTCACCTGCTTTTGTTGTTGCACCTATTAACGTGAATTTAGGCAAAGGCACTCTTAATGTTTTTGCGGTTTGGCTTTTACCTGTTGTCATATCAAGAGTAAAATCTTCCATTGCCGGATAAAGAATTTCTTCCGCAACTTTATTAAGTCTGTGAATTTCGTCAATAAATAAAATTTCTCCGCCTTTTAATGACATTAAAATCCCGATAATGTCACGCGGACGCTCTAAAGCAGGAGCTGACGTAATACGAATTTCAACCCCCATTTGAGATGCTATAACGCCTGCAATTGTAGTTTTACCTAGCCCCGGAGGTCCGTAAAAAAGCAGGTGGTCTAGCGGTTTACCGCGTTTTTTGGCAGCTTCAAGAGTAATCTTTAAAGTTTCTTTTAAAGCTCCTTGCCCTATATAGCTGTCGAAATCTTTTGGTCTGATTGAATTTTCGAAAGTATTATCGTATTCAATTGTTTCGGGCTTAATAATAGGGTTCTTTTTAACCCTTTTTTCCAATCCCTCATCATCTGATATAATAGCCATATTTAAATTTTATCATAAAATTTAACTAAGAGCATGTATTAACCTTCTTCTCTTAATAGCAATATCGCAGTATTTAATTCTTCTAAAAGGTATTGCAATTGTTGGTTAATGTTTTCCGGATTATAAATAGAACCGCTTTCAGAATATGCCAGATATCGTTGATAAGTTACGGCTTCTCTTCTCAATAATGAAATTGATTTAACATATCGGTTAACTTCTTGCAATTTTCTAAAAGATTCATAATAACTTTCAGGTTTGCCATCATATTTTTCTGCCATATTATCAATATTCAAAGTCAACAGATTAGCTTTTGTTATAAACAACTGCAAACTTTCGTTATCTTCTATGCAATCTACAAGTTTTTCAAGCATTGGAATAACTTCATTTGCGTCCTGTACAAATTGTGAAGTTTTATCTTTTTTCTGAATAATATTGATAAATGCAGGATTATCCTTAGGAACAGGTTTAAGATCTGCCGGATTATCAAAACCTTCTTGCGCTTCAAAAACAGGAGTTGTTACTTTTGTCTTTGAGCGTTCTATTTTTTCTCCAATATCAGGAAGATTACCCGCATAACCTTTTCCTTGCAGTTCTTGTTCTAAGGCTTTATTCTTTTTATTCCAAAAAGCAGCATTGGAAGGTAATGTAATTGATAACAGTAAAAGACAAATTAAAAACTTTTTCATATTTATATTATAGTCATATTTTATAAAAAGGCAAAATTAAATCATTCCCCTTTTTTACACGGCAATTTCTTCTTTTTTAACTTGGTTCATCGGATTCCAGTTATCATTTAAATTGTTTTTAATTAAATTTTTATAATGTTCTTCTTTATAATCCAAAAGCGCAAGTTGATTTTTAAGTTCTTCCATTTGTTTAAGAGCTTTTTCCTTTGTAGTTTTAATAATCTCATAACGTTCAGGAATTGTTGAGTCACCAATTATACACAAATCAATATATCTTTTAACAAGCTTTGTTTCTGTTCCAATTGAACGTAAACATTTTACAATACGAACCCAATTCAAATCATCTTCTGAAAACAATCTTATATTATTTTGATTTCTTGTAATAAAAGGGAAAAAACCATTTTTAGCCCAAAATCTTAGCGTATGTTCTGATACTTCCATTTTTTCAGCAACTTCTTTGATTGTATACATATTGACTCCTTTTTTCTAATAATATCATAAGCATACAATCTATACTATATACTGCATTTGTCACTAAAAACGCAATGTCAATAAGTTTTCATGCTTTTGTAAATATTAAGTTTTGTAAACTTGGATTTTCTCTAATAAACTTGGGGAGCATGGTCTATTGTAAAACTTTTATTTAAATAATTTACTTGATTAAAAGATAGGAAAATTATACTATATAAACATACCTGAAAGGAGTGATGGCTACACGGCTCGGGGGGAGTCAAAGATAAAAAAAAGATTTAAAATTTTTACCAAAACATTTACCGAAAAACAAAATTAATCACAAATCATTTTATTGACAAATCTTTGAGGAGAGATTTGAGGAAAGTATTGAATTGGGGTTGGAGATTATTGGGTTAAGAAGGTTTCTTTATGCTTTAAGAAACCTTTTTTTATTTGAAAAAATTTAAATTAACAAGTTGTGGTCATTCCCTCTCCTTACAGGAGAGGGTTAGGGTGAGGTGTTTTCCCGTAAGGGTTTAATCATATTAAAGCTGGATTCTTCGAAACACAGTTTCTCAGAATGACGTGGTGTCACATTACCGACTTGGCGTCATTTTGAGGTGCGATTAGCACCGAGAAATCCAGCCTTTTAATAACTATTTTCTTTAAACAAATCCCTCATGTTATAATTTAAACTATGGAAGAAAAAGAGCCTAAAAAAATAATCGGTTTGATGTCAGGAACATCCTGCGATTCTATAGATGCAGGACTTTGTGAAGTTTATCCGGACATGTCTGTTTCACTTCTAAAAGGGATTAATTTTCCGTACCCCGAACATATTAGAGAAAAAATATTTTCAGCATTTAGAGGTGAAATTTCTATAAAAGAATTGTGTCAGCTTAATTTTGCAGTCGGCAAATGTTTTGCAAAAGCTTCTAACGTCCTTATCAAACAATTTGGAAAACCTGATTTTATTGCAAGTCATGGTCAAACGGTTTTTCACTATCCGTTTGATGAAACTTTGGACGGAGTTTCTTTAAAAAGCACATTACAGATTGGCGAAAGTTCTGTTATAGCAAAAGAAACAGGCTGTATGGTTATATCAAATTTCAGAGAAAAAGATATCGCATTCGGCGGTCAAGGCGCACCGTTAGTTTGTTTTGCCGATGACAAATGGTTTAAAAACGCTCTTGTTCAAAATATCGGTGGAATTTCCAATGTAACAGTTATTTCTGATGATTGCGAAACCTATGGTTTTGATAACGGTTGCGGAAATATTATGATTGATTATTGCATGCAAAAATTCTTCAACAAAAAATATGATGAAGACGGGAAAATAGCCTCAGAAGGTAATGTTTGTGAAAGCTGGTTGGATTGCCTTTTACAGGATGAATACTATTTTATAGATCCGCCAAAAACAACGGGACGTGAATATTTTTCAAACAAATACATAGAAAACATTTTAAAATTTGCACCATCTGATCCAAAAGATATTATTGCAACACTCACTGCGCTAACGGCTAAAACAATTGCACAATCTTATGAAAGATTTGTTCATCACAGATACAATACGGTTGTTATCGGCGGCGGCGGTGCTTACAATAAAACAATGATGAAATTTTTAAGAAGTTATTTGCCAAAACATATTGCCCTGAAAACTCATGAAGATTACGGAATTTCCAATAATTATAAAGAAGTCATGGCATTTGCTCTGCTTGGTTATTGTAATTATTATAATATTCCAAATAATTTACCATCTTGCACAGGTGCCGAAAAACGAGTAGTTTTAGGAAAAGTTACTTATTAAAAAAAATGTGCGTCATATAGGCGCACATTTTTTTAATTATTCTTTTGTAATATCTATTTCAAAGATTCGATTAAATCCTTGATAACGCCTTCTTGAACAGTGATTTCTTCAATTCTGGCATTTGTTTGTTCTACGAGTTCTTTAGGTGCGTTTGCAACGAATTTTTCGTTTTTCATTCTGCCCATCAAAGAATTCTTTTCGTTTGTTAATTTTTCCAATTTCTTTTCTTGACGTTTAACTTCTGCAGCTAAATCAATCAAATCAGCAAGCGGAACAATCAACTTAGAAGCTGAAACAACTGCTGTTGCAGATTTTGGAGGAACAGGAGCATCAAGATTTGCGTAAGTAATATTATTAACTTTTGCAAGTCTGTGAATATAAGCTTCAATTTCACCAAAGATTTCTTTTTCTTTGCCGTTTGCTCTGATTTCAACATCAACAGTAGCAGAAGTTGGAATATTGAAGCTTTGTCTTACGTTTCTTAATGACTTGATTGTTTCAAATACCAAATTCATTTCTTCTGCTTCTTTAGGGAACGCCCATTCTTCCTTGTATACAGGGAAGTCTGCAATAATTAAAGCACTTGGAACGTCCTCATCAGCTCCAAATCCGCTGATGGCCTTAATATCTTGCCAAATTTCTTCCGTAATATGTGGCATAATCGGGTGAAGCATTCTTAATGACATATCAAGAACGTATCTCAAAACTCTTTGAGTGTTAGCCTTAAGTTCCGCATCTTGAAGTTGAATTTTAGCGATTTCAACGTACCAGTCGCAGTATTCGCTGCGGAAAAAATCGTACAATGTGTGAGCGATTTCACCAATTCTGTATTCCTTCATGTTTTGGTTTACTGTTTTAGCAGTTTCGTTCAATTGGTTCAAAATCCATTTGTCAACAAGAGTCAATTTAGATTTATCAATTGCTTTATTATCAACACCTTCAAGGTTCATCATAACAAATCTTGAAGCGTTCCAAATCTTGTTAGCGAAGTTTCTGCCGTATTCAAATCTTTCGTCAGAAACCTTGATATCTTGACCACCGTAAGTACAAAGTGAAGTCATTGTGAATCTCAAAGCATCACATCCGTATTTGTCGATAATTTGAACAGGATCAATTGTGTTGCCTTTAGATTTTGACATCTTTTGACCTTTTTCATCTCTAATCAAACCGTGGATGTAAACCTTAGAGAACGGAGCTTTACCTGTGAATTCTAAGCCCATTGTAATCATTCTTGCAACCCAGAAGAAGATAATATCAAAACCTGTTACAAGAACTGATGTTGGGTAGAATTTTTTGAAATCATCAGTTTCAGCGTTAGGGAATCCCATTGTTGAGAATGGCCACAAACCTGAAGAGAACCAAGTATCAAGACAATCTGTATCTTGTACGTAATTTTCAGGATCAGGATTTTCCTTTGCTACAACCATTTCACCTGTTTGTTTATGGTAATAAGCAGGAATTTGGTGTCCCCACCACAATTGACGAGAAATACACCAATCACGAATATTTTCCATCCATCCTAAGTAATTCTTTTCCCAACGTTCAGGGATGAATGTAATTCTGCCGTCTTTTACAGCTGCAATAGCTTCTTTTGCTAAAGGTCCCATTTTTACGAACCATTGTTCTGAAAGAAGCGGTTCAATGGTTGTATTACATCTTTGACATTTACCAACGTTGTGTTCGTGGTCTTTCACTCTCAACAAGAAATTGTTGTAGCTTAGCATATCAACAACTTTCTTACGAGCTTCGTATCTGTCCAAACCTTGGTAATCAAGAGGAACTTCTGCGCAAGATTTCATCTTACCTTCTTCATCAATTACCCAAATTGGCTTGAAGTTGTGACGTTTGCCTACTTCATAGTCATTAGGATCGTGCGCCGGAGTAATTTTTACAGCACCTGTTCCAAATGATTTATCAACGTATTCATCGGCGATAATAGGAATTTGGCGACCTGAAAGCGGTATCATAACTGTTTTGCCGATTAATTCTGAATATTTTTTATCAGAAGGGTTTACAGCGATTGCAACGTCACCAAACATGGTTTCAGGACGAGTTGTTGCAACGATAATTGCGCCAGCTTCGCCTACAAGCGGGTAAGAAATTTCCCACAAATGTCCTTGTTCTGTTTCGTATTCCGTTTCAATATCAGAAATAGCTGATTGACATCTAGGACACCAGTTTACGATGTATGCACCTTTGTAAATTAAACCTTTATTGTAAAGAGTTACGAAAACTTCTTTAACGGCTTCTGAACAGCCTTCGTCAAACGTGAATCTTTCTCTTGAACGGTCAAAAGATGCGCCTAAGCGTCTGAATTGGTTCAAAATCGCAGATTTGTGTTCATTTGCCCAAGCCCAAGTTCTTTTCAAGAATTCTTCACGTCCCAAATCGTGACGAGTTAAACCTTCTTTTCTCAATTGTTTTTCAACAACAGCTTGAGTTGCAATACCTGCGTGGTCTGTTCCCGGTAACCAAAGAGCTTCGTAACCGCTCATTCTGTGGTAACGAGTTAAAATATCCTGTAAAGTTCCGTCTAACGCGTGACCCATGTGCAAAACACCGGTTACGTTTGGAGGTGGAATTACGATTGTGAAAGGCGGTTTTTTAGAGTGAGCGTCAGCTTTAAAATACTCGCCGTCTTCCCAAAATTTATACATTTTTTCTTCTGTTGACTTAGCGTCATAAACAGTAGGTAAATCTTCTACCTTTATTTTTGTTTCTGTCATAAAAAATCCTCGCTAGTATATACAATGAAATGTAATATTAGAATAGCACAAAAATAACGGGAAAATAAGTTATTGTTTTTGCTTAATATTTCGTAAAAAAGACTTTAGAAAAAAACGTTTTAGTAGTAGAATAAACGTACTCAACTATAACAATTTTTATATGAAAGGATTTTCCAAATGGTTCTTGAAATGACTTATCCACAGCTGGAAAAAGCAGTAAACCCCACTCACGACATTAAATTATTTGCAGGTCGTTCTAACCCGAAATTAGCGCAAGAAATCGCAGATTATCTTGGCACAACTGTTGGCCCGATGGTAATTAAGAATTTTGCAGACGGCGAAATTTATGTTCAAGTAAAAGAAAGTATCAGAGGCGATGATGTATTTATTATTCAACCTCTTTGCAACCCTGTAAACGAAAACTTGATGGAACTTTTAATCATCATTGATGCATTCAAAAGAGCCAGTGCAAAAACTATTACTGCAGTAATTCCTTATTACGGATATGCTCGGCAAGACAGAAAAACTTCAGGTAGAGAAGCTATTACTGCAAAACTTGTTGCAGACTTATTAACAACTGCAGGAACAGACAGAGTTTTAGCAGTAGATTTACATACAGGTCAAATTCAAGGTTTCTTCAACATCCTTGTTGACCATATTTTTGCAACACCAATTCTTGTTGATTATGTTAAATCATTAAATATCGACCCTGATGAAATGGTTGCAGTAAGCCCTGATATGGGTGGCGCAAACAGAACAAGACATTTTGCAAAAAAATTGGATTGCCCAATTGCATTGATTGATAAACGTAGAGATAAACACAACGAAGCTATTGCAGCAAACATCATTGGTGATGTTGAAGGCAAAGTTTGCTTGATGTTTGATGATATTATTGATACGGCAGGTACAATTTGTGAAGCTGCGAAATTACTTAAGAGCAAAGGCGCAAAGGCAGTTTATGTTGGCGCTACTCACCCTGTATTTTCAGGCCCTGCAATCGAAAGACTAAAAAACGCTCCAATCGAAGAATGTATTGTTACAAATACAATCCCTTGGAAAGCAGAAGATTTGCCAAGCAATGTTAAACAGTTATCAATTGCACCATTACTTGGTCAAGCAATTTCCAGAATCCATGACGACGAATCTATCAGTTCTTTGTTCGGATTTGAAAAAGAAATGAAAGTTTAATAAAAAATAAAACAATATTTAAATAAGTTGTTTGATAGTATAATCAAGCAACTTATTTTTTATGTCATGCCTTTTTAATTTTTGAATTAATATTTACCCCATATAGATGATTTCATTTAAAAATTGTTAAAGAAAAAATTTTCTTCACCGAAAACATGAATATAGACAATTTTGGTTTGGAGAGAAAATGACAAATACCCCTACAATGACACTGGCAAATGATGCAGGAATTCTTTTAAAAGAAGCTCGCGAAGCACACGAGAAATTTTTAATAAAACAACAAGACGCAGACTTAGAAAAGGCTATTGCATGCTATATTGATGCAATCAAGACTAATCCGTCTTTGTCTGAATCGTATTATAGATTGGCAAGCTTATTGCTTATTAAAGGTCAAATTTCGGTAGAAGGTGCATTGGAGCAATGCAGAACTGCTATCACTTTAGAGCCTAATAACGTTAATGCGCACATTTACTCCGGCTATTTTCAATGTCTGAACGGTAATTTTGATGAAGCAGAAAAGGAATTTCACCTTGCAGTAGAAAATGCAGGTGTTAATTCAGCTCGACCAAGATTGTTCTTGTCAAAAGTATTATTTTCTCGTCTAAAAAACAACAAACATTCTGTTAAAGATGTCATGAAATTTTTGTATTATTTTTTGTCAGGAAGCATGATGATTATGTGGGACAGTCCTTCATTGAAAATGTTTTGCAAATTTTTAGCAAACGATTTTTCAGTATTTTCTTATAAAGCATTAGGTGAAACATTCGAAAAAATGAAGCTTTTCCCATCTGCTTTAGAAGCTTATTCAAAAGGATTGGAAAAGACTTCACAAGGAAATCTTTTCTATCAAAAAATGGGCGACTTGTCATTGGAATGCAACGATATTGATGCAAGTTTAGAATGTTACAAAAAAGCTTATGAACTTAATCCAAACGATAGAGATGTTTTGATTAAACTTGCAACAATTAACCAAACTTACTACCCTGAAAATGTAGATATCACAATCGATTATTACAACTCACTGCTTGAATTTGGCGTAGATTTAGACAAAATTTATTATGAACTAGGTCATTTATACTTAAACAAGTCTGATAAAATCCATGCTGTAACAGCATTCAAGCTAGCGCAAGAATTGAACCCTGAAAATCCATACTATAACAACTCATTAGCTTATGCTTACATCAAAGCCGAACTTTATGATGATGCAATTGAATATTACCAATTGGCTATTAAATTAAATCCTGATGCAGAATGGACTTCAATTGTATGTCACGCGCTCGGTGCAATCTACGCGGAAATAAAAAATAATTTTGAAGCAGCAGAAGCTACATTCAATGCAGGTATTGTGCTTGACCCTAATAACGTTGACATTCAACTTTCTTTGGGCGATTTATACATGGCACAAAACGATTTGGATAGAGCAATCAAAACTTATTGCGATGCAATTGCAGTTGAGCCTGAAAATTATTTAACTTATGCAAAAACAGGTTTGGCTTTGTGGGAAAAAGATTATTTGGAAGAATCAATCGTAGCTTTCCATAAATCAATAGAATTGAATCCTAATTTTGAAATCGCACAAAACAATTTAGGTGTTGTTTACCTTGACGGTATTGGCGACCCTAAAGAATCAGTTCAATATTTTAAGAACGCAATTGATATTAATCCGAATTACACATTAGCATATTTCAATTTAGGCAGAGCTTATCAGGCAATCGGAGAAAAAGCACTTTCAGCAGAATATTTCCAAATGACATTGGATTTGAACAAAATCACTCAAGAGATGTCGGAAAAAGAAATCAGACAAAGATTGTACGATTTATTTGAATAATACAAAAAAGGATAGGCTTGGTTCTATCCTTTTTGTTGTATAATTTATGTAGATTAAGGAGGAGCTATGACAAAAGATATTGATTGGGCTAATTTAGGATTTGGTTATATGAAAACCGATTACCGTTTTGTAGCAAATTATAAAGACGGCAAATGGGATGAAGGCGCTATTACAACTGATGAAAACATTGTAATGAACGAATGTGCTTGTGTTTTACAATATGCACAAACTTGTTTTGAAGGTATGAAAGCTTATAGAACTGCTGATGGAAAAGTTGTTTGTTTCAGACCTGATTTGAACGCAAAGAGAATGGCTGATACTTGCAAAAGATTAGAAATGCCTGTTTTCCCTGAAGACAAATTTGTAGAAGCAGTTGTTGAAGTTGTTAAAAAGAATATTGAATATGTTCCTCCGTTTGGTTCAGGTGCAGCACTTTATATCAGACCTTATATGTTTGGTATAAATCCTGTTATGGGTGTTAAACCTGCCAGTAAATACCAATTCAGAATATTTGTTTCACCGGTTGGACCTTACTTTAAAGGCGGAGCTAAACCTATTACATTAAGAGTTCCTGATTTCGATAGAGCCGCTCCACACGGAACAGGTCACGTAAAAGCAGGTCTAAACTACGCAATGAGCCTTCATGCAATCGTTGATGCACATAATCAAGGTTATAATGAAAACATGTATTTGGATTCTGCTACAAGAACAAAAGTTGAAGAAACAGGCGGAGCTAATATTATATTTGTGACAAAAGATAATGAAGTTGTAACACCAAAATCAAGCACAATTTTGCCATCAATTACAAGACGCTCATTGATGTATGTTGCAGAACATTTTTTGGGCTTGAAAGCTACCGAAAGAGAAATTCCGTTCACAGAAGTTAAGGACTTCAAAGAATGCGCTTTGTGCGGAACAGCTGCTGTTCTTTCTCCTGTCGGTAAAATTGTTGACCATGGAAATGAAATTTTATTACCTTCCGGCATGGAAAAAATGGGCGAAATAACGCAGAAACTTTATGACACTTTAACAGGAATTCAGATGGGTAAAATTGAAGCTCCTAAAGGTTGGATAAAAGTTATTCAAGAATAGTAAAAAAATCCTGTTAGAAAAATTTTCTAACAGGATTTTTTTATTCTGCTTTAAAACCTTTTTGAGCTTCGCCTAAATTATATGTATTGTAAATGTTTGAATATAATTTTGCGGCAGCGGCTGCATTACTTTTTTGTGTGTAAGCCAATACTGCATCAAACCCTTTTTTATTTATTGTACCATCAACATTTGCAGGATTTGGTGTTTCTGATTTACTAAGCATATCAGCAGCTAAAATACTTGAACCGTATTCTGCAATATCGACTTTACCATCGTTATTCAAGTCCAACGCTTTTGATGTAAAATTATTATCAGGTGCGAATCTGCTATCTAATTCTTTTACGGAAAGCTCTTTATTACCTCCCATTTCTTCATAAGCCGCACCCAATACAGCTTTAGTATTTACAGGGCCTTGAGGCATGTAACGATATTCATATTGCAGAGGAGGTAAAGCACTTAAATACTCATCATTTTCTTTTAAAAATTTGTTTAATTTGTCTTCATTATTTTTTGCAGCATCAGGATTTAAACCGAAGTCTAAAATCGGAGCCGTAGTCATTTTATCTTCTACTATAGGTTTTTCTAAATATGTATAGTAGTTTTCAACAGCATTTCTGCCGTATCTTACGGATGGATCTGTAACTTTGTTATCATATTTACCTTTAGAACCGTCAATTTTTACTACACCATTATTAACTTCAAACATAGAAGACCTCCACACTATACATATATAAAAACATCAACAAAGAATAAATTGCCTTTTGTTTACAAATATTAATATTTACAAATAAAAAAGTCCCTACCATTTATGATAGGGACTTTTTCAATTAATCTAATCTGATTTCAGCATTATCCGTATTTGTGACTTCACTTTCTGTTTCGTAATACTCTTGCGAAAGCTGAGTGTCTGTGATTTTTACGTCAACAAGTTTTTTTAATACATCAATATAATCCAAACACTTTTTACCTTTTACACCTTGTGTTTCCATTTGGATTTCGCCGTTTGGCATTAATTTTATTTTTAATTTCTTTCCGCTCATAAAAACTCCTTACTCAAGATTAACCGTTAACACGATTGTGTTATCGTCCATCACTTCTTCATCTTCAATTTCCATGTTGTTTGCTTTTAGTTTTTCAACAATGTTCAAATACGCATCTTCTTGAACATTTAATGCATATTCAGAACTCAAATCGCCGATTTTTTCTTCTGCATTATCTGTTTCAAGACAAGAAATATTAAGAGTATAAGGTTTATCAGCTTCTTGTTTTTCAAAGTTTAAACTGTAACTGTCAACTTTACCTGTTATTCTCCCAAATTCATTTTCGTGAATATCGGTTACACCGTGTTCTTCCAGAGTTTTCATCAAAAGGTCTTTATCAACAAACGGTGTTTCAAAAGTTTTTTCGATGAAGTGTTGTTCGTCTATTACATGCACATCTTCGCAATTGTTGTTAAGACGTCCGTATTCTTCAATTATTCTATCCGTATCATAAGTGCTGGTGTAATCATTTACATTAACATCATCGCAAATGCTGTGAAGACGTCCGCATTCTGCAATTATATCCGCAACATAAGTGTTTTCTGTTATAACTATTGCAACTACCCATGCCAATGCATAAGGTAGTGCCAAAACTGTACAAGACATATATTTCTCCTATTTTTCTTCTTTTAATTTTCTTACAATTGTCAGCCGACCCAATGTCTACGTGCGTAGCCTTAAAACCCACTACCTGCTTGTAATCTTACAATAGAGGCTGACTTATAGTCCTAATTAAAACTGGTAGTATTACAATTGTCAGCCGACCAAATGTCTACATACGTAGTATTAGAAGTCGAGGGTGCGTCCGCCACGGCTTGCAGAGATATTGTTTTCGTTAATATCTTTTGCGTATTCTTTGAGGTTAGAGGTTTTTGTTGCGGAAACGGCTCTAACGTTCGCCCATGCTCTAAGAGATAGAATTTGTTCTCTTTGAGTTGTTGACAACGGCACTGTGTTCGCTATGTTTCTTGATAAATCATCAAAACTTAGTGCTCTATTTTCAAAGAACGCATCGCATAATGATGAGATAACAACCTGCTCGATTTCTGAACCGATGAAACCTTCAGTCATTTTTGCAAGCTCTGAACACAGATTTTTTATACCTACGACTTCATTTGCTACTTCTTTGCTTTTCAGACGTCTTTCCAGGTGAAGCTTGAAAATTTCTTTTCGTTCTTCAAATGTTGGTAAGTCTACGAAAAAGATTTCGTCAAAACGCCCTTTTCTTAATAGTTCAGGCGGTAGTGAACTTATGTTGTTCGCAGTTGCAATTACAAAAACAGGTGATTCTTTTTCTTGCATCCAAGTTAGGAATTGACCGAAGATTCTTGAGGAAACACCGCTGTCACCGTTTGAACCAAGTCCGCTTAATCCTTTTTCAATTTCATCTATCCAAAGAATTGAAGGTGCTACGGCTTCTGCGGTTGCTAATGCTCTGCGCATATTTTCTTCGGAACTTCCTACTAAGCCTGAAAATACTTTCCCGAAATCTAGCTTTAGTAAAGGCAATTGCCAAATTGTACTCATGGCTTTTGCTGTTAAACTCTTACCGCAACCCGGAACGCCTGTTACTAAAACACCTTTCGGAGCAGGGATGCAATATTTTTTAGCTTGCTCAGACCAAGAGTTGTTACGCTTTAGAAGCCAACTTTTCAAGTTATCCAAGCCACCAATGTCTTTCATTGAATATTCTGATTTTATGAATTCAAGAATACCTGTTTTCTTGATTACCTGAACTTTTTCTTCCAAGATTACAGGCAAATCTTGCATGTCGATTTTGCCGTCATTTACCATAGCTAGAGCAAACGCGCTTTCTGCTTCTTGAAGCGTTAAACCGAGCGCAGCTTTACAAAGCTTGTCTTTCTCTTCTTCGTTTAATTCTGTTTTAACACTTTCATTTTGACTTAGCATGTTATCAAACTTTGCTCTGATTTCTGCAAGAGTCGGAAGCGGAAAATCGTAGATTGTAATTTCTTTCTGTAAAGCTTCAGGAATAAGTAATTCAGGCGCTATAAAAAACAAAGTCTTTCTAACTGTTCCTAATTTTAAATCAGGAATAATATCACGAATTTTTCTGATTACGTTGTAATCAGGTGTTCTGTTTTTTGGCCCGAAATTAACGTGAAAATCGTAGATTATAAAAACAGCGTCTTTATCATACTTACGAACGAATTCCAGCATTTTGCAAGGACAAGTTGTGTCAGGAATCGCTTTTTTTAGTGTGTCATTATAAAGTCCTGCTGTTTGTGTCCAAATAAAAACTTCGCGCTCATATTTAACCTGTTTAACATCTGTAACAACAGATTTAATGTATTTTGTAACGCGGTCTTCTTCAAATGTTGTGATATAAATCATCGGAAATCTTGCACGTATAAGATTTGAAAGTTTGTATGTACTCATATAAAATCCTCATTTCATACAATATAGTAACATTATATTATCTTGGTTAAATCAATCTTATGCTGTATTTCGTCAAAGTTACCCATTCCATTCATAAATATCGTGCCGTTTTTTGAGATATTTATTTCCACTTTGTTTTTGTATTTTTCAAAAATCTCTTCATTATATCTGTCAGTCAAAAAATGGTATCGCTGATTAGTTGAACCGCACCAAGGACGAGAGTAGTCAACATTTTCAATTTCAAACGCACCATCAATTAATAAATCAATATTTTCCAATAGAGTTTTATTTTCTTCTTTTAGTTGCAGCTCTTCTAAAAGTCCGCCTGTAAAACACAGAACTCCAAGTCCCGTTTTTTTTACGGCTTTAGCGATAATTCCCAATGCTTCGGCTTGTTCAAACGGTTCGCCACCTAAAAACGTTACACCTTCAATATTCTTTTGTTTTTTTATATCTGAAATTAAATCTTCTACTTCATACAAATGACCGCCTGAATGTGTCCAAGTGTGAACGGCTTGACAGCCCTTGCAATGCCTTGAACAACCTTGAACCCAAATACAATAACGAGTTTCAGGACCTTCGACTTTTGTATTTTTTAAAATATTAAAAACGCGAAGCTTCATAAATCCACATGTCTTTCTTGGTATTTTTCGATTTTAACAGAACCCTGCATTTTATTAACACAAATCAAATCTCTTAGTTGATTTTCCATGTGAGGTTTGAGTTTCAAATACAAAAACACTTCGTGTGTATTTTTAAATCCGCCAATTTCTTCGCGCTTTTTAATAAGCTTTTTTGCCATAACAATACTAATTCCGGGAAGTGCTGTTATTTCTACTTCAGACGCATTATTGATATCAATTTTTTCTTTTGGTTTTATATTGTTTACTGTATTTTCATTTTTTGAATAAACGGTTTTAATACTACTTTGGCTTTCTATTATTGTTAGCTGATATAATCTGCAGTCATTTTTTAGTCCATCATAAGTTTTTGTATGGTCAAAATTCCTGCAAAATAAATTCCAAACATCGGCTTCATTATGCACTTTTGAAGATACAATTCTAAAAGTTCTATAACTACCAAATTTTTCTCTACAAGTTATTGTTACTCCGTCAGTTCCAAGAGATAAAGAACAATTTTTATTGGAAAGTTTTAAGTTTCTCCAAATGTCCGTATATGGAGATAAATATATTTTCGCAGTTGTTAACGCAATTTGGCGCCTCATTTCTTCTTCAGGCGAGTGTGCCTTTTTGCGCATATTTATATAAATTAAATAACAAATGATTAAAATAACAGAAATTATAATTGCAGGAATCGGGTACATAAAGAAGCAATAAACTAATCCGACTACTGCTGCACCTATCAAACGTTCCATAAGCAACACCGCCTAGCAAATCGTAAATACTTTTCTATAATAAAGCCCAACACCAATTATTGAAAGAATAATATTTGGCATAAATGCTGCTAATATTGGAGCAAGTGAGCCTGCTTCACCAAAAGAAATTGATAAAGCTCTGATTAAATAATACGCAAAAATAATCAGAATACTAAACAAGAAACCTCTGTTATAGCGAACTCTTGGAGGTGTAATTGCAAGCGGCACACCAATTAGCACAAGTACAATTGTTGTTAAAGGCAGTGCAATTTTATCATATAAACTTATTCTTAATATGTGTTTATTTTCAACATCAGCTTTGGCTAAAAATTTACACAACTGCATAAAGTTATGTTCATTCGCCAAGTTTCGATTCATTTCTTTTGATAAATCCATACCGAATTTAAGAGTTGAATCTTCAAACAAAGTTGTATCAAGAGTTTTTCCGCTATTAGTTACTGTATAAATTGCACCTTTTTGGAACTCCCAGCCTTCGGCTGTTGTTGCACCTTGTCTTGCTTGCAGAATCTGAATTGTACCTTCTTTTGAAGCATCAAGCACGGTAATATTATGCAATTGTTTATTTGTACAATCTCCGACATAGAATAAACGCTTCAACAAACCGCCTTCCTTAACTTCTTTGAACGTAAAATTATGCTTTCCTTCAGGAATATTCTTTTTGCTGAATGCATACAGTGCCAAATCGGTAGACTGCTTTGTCATAACAGGAACGACTGTTTCATTAAGAATAAAACTTACGCATGCCATAACTATTGCGAAAATAAAAATTGGTTTTGCGATACGATTTAAACCGATACCGCATGCTCGCATTACGGTAATTTCAGAACTTAAACTCAAACCGTTCAATGTCATAACTGTTGCTAACAAAACGCCCATTGGAATTGTCATTACAAAAACAGCAGGCAAGTGCAAAATAATAATTAAGAATGCAATCTTAAACGGAATGCCGTACATTGAAATCTGTTTAATCAGAGTTATGAAAGTATCAGAGGCAAAAATAATGGAAGTAAATACCAAAACGCCCATAATAAACATTTCTATAACTTGCTTCAAGATATACTTGTCAAGCAATTTCATGTTTTTTAATTGATAAAATAAATTTTTAAAAAAATCTTTCATAAGCTCAAATTTGATTATAGCAAAAAAATATGTTTTAGTAAAAAAAATATATATTGAGTGTACAAGATATTTGTGATATGATATCACAGTAAAGAGGAGCTTAAGAAAATGGGTTACAAAATATTATCAAAAAAAGAGCTTTGCCCAAATCAATTTGAAATCACTGTTGACGCGCCTTATGTTGTTAGAAACGCAAAGGCAGGTCAATTTATTATATTTAGAGCGGAAGAGGATGGAGAAAGAGTTCCTCTTACAATAGCTGACGTGAATAAAGAAACAGGAGCATTGACTCTTGTATTTATGGCTGTCGGTTATTCTACAAAAAAACTTGCAACGCTAGAAGTTGGTGATGAACTTGTAGACATAGTCGGACCTTTAGGTCAACCTACTCATATTGAAAAATACGGAACCGTTGTTTGCTTGGCAGGCGGTTATGGCGCAGCACCATGCTATTTGATTGCTAAAGCTTTTAAAGAAGCAGGCAACAAAGTTTACATGATTATGGGTGCAAGAACAAAAGATTTAATTTTCTGGCAAGATAAAATGAAAGATGCTTGTACGGAATTATTTATTACAACAGATGATGGAACGTTAGGCGAAAAAGGCTTTGTAACACAAGTCTTGGAACGCATAATGCACAATGAAAAAGTTGATTACGCAATCGCAGTTGGTCCAATGCCAATGATGAGAGCAGTTGCAAACATGACACGCGACAAAGGAATTTATACTGAAGCAAGTATGAACCCTATTATGGTTGATGGCACAGGCATGTGCGGAGCTTGCAGAGTAACTGTCGGCGGAGAAACTAAGTTTGCTTGTGTTGATGGGCCTGATTTTGATGCTCACAAAATTGATTTTGATGAAGTTATCAACAGAACAAAGATTTATAAAGACCAAGAACGCAAGCGTTCAGAAAATTGTAATTTATTAAAAATGGCTAAATAATATAGGAGATAGAAATGGCACCTCGTGATCAAGAAAAATCAATACCTTTATGCCCTCTTATGAGCGTAGGCTCACAAGTTGAAATTGTATGTATGCAAGAAAATTGCGCATGGTATTTGAAAAACTACAAAATTTGCTCTGTTTACATGATGGCGCATAATTCTATGCTTGATGTTCAGGCTAAACAAGCTAAGGCAAGACAAGCACAACAAAATAACGGTTAGTAATAAAAACTCCCTCACCCTGTGGGAGAGGGAAAGGGTGAGGGAGCGAAATATATTATTCACGCTCCTTTTGAAGTTGGAGATGAAACATGAATAATACAGTTGTTATTGGCGCACAATGGGGAGATGAAGGTAAGGCTAAAATTACAGATTTGCTTGCTCAAAAAGCTGATTTAATTATCCGTTATCAAGGCGGTTGTAATGCAGGTCATACAGTTGTTACAAACGGAAAGACTTACAAATTTCACCTTATTCCATCAGGGATTTTGTACGACAAAACAGTTTGTTTTATCGGCGCAGGAACAGTTATTCACCCAGAATCTTTCAAAAAAGAAATGGAAGAATTAAAAGCTGAAGGTGTTGATTTTAAAAATCTTAAGATATCTCCACTAGCTTCTATTACAATGCCATATCATATTGAAATTGACGGTTATTGCGAATCTACAGCCGGAAAAGGCAAAATCGGTACAACAAAAAAAGGTATCGGGCCAACTTATACAGATAAAATGGCAAGAATCGGATTAAAAATCCAAGATTTGTATTCTTTTGAAGCCTTAAGTGAAAAATTAGACATGATTCTTCCTATAAAAAATAAAATGCTTAAAAACGTTTACGGTTTGGAAGAATACACAAAAGATTGCATTATGTCTTTATGCGAAACTTACGCAGAATTATTCAGACCATTTGTTGCGTTTGATTGGCAAGACATGCTTAACAGATATAAAGATAAAACGGTTCTTTATGAAGGCGCGCAAGGTGTTATGCTTGATATAGATTATGGAACTTATCCGTTTGTAACAAGCTCAAACCCTATCGGTGGCGGTGCTGCAACAGGAAGCGGTTACGGTCCTTCTATGATTGATGAAGTAGTTGGTGTTTCAAAAGCTTATGTTACAAGAGTCGGCGAAGGTCCGTTTGTAAGTGAACTTACGGACGAAACAGGAAAACGTATTCAAGATATCGGACACGAATTCGGCGTAACAACAGGACGTCCAAGAAGATGCGGTTGGTTTGATTCTGTAATTATGAAATACGCAGTGCTTGTTGGTGGTATTACAAAAGTTGCACTGACTAAGATTGACGTATTTGATACATTTGATGAAATAAAAATTTGCACAGCTTACAAAGATTGCAGAAATGATAAAGTTTATACTTCATATCCGACAGATGTATTTATCCACAAGTATTTAGAACCAATTTATGAAACCATGCCTGGGTGGAAAACATCTTTGAGCGACATAAGAAAATACGAAGATTTGCCTGAAAATGCAAAGAAATACATTGCAAAAGTTGAAGATTTAATCGGCGCGCCAATCGGAATCATCAGTGTAGGCCCTGATAGAGAACAGACTATTTTTGTCTAATAACAAATAAAAGGTGGTAAGGTGTGCTTAAAAAACTTTTAAACTGCAAATTCCATCTAAGATTTGTTATAAATCCATATATCAGATATATGGCGGATAATTTGGGTTCGTATTCGGGTGTTAATGAACTAAAACGCGAAAATCCGCTTGTTGTTTCATTAACTTCTTATGAAGAACGTTTTGATGATTTAACGATTTCCATTTATTCGCTTCTAAATCAGTCTGTAAAGCCTGATAGAATTATTTTGTGGTTAAGTAATAAATTATCTTTGAATGATTTGCCGTATGACATAACAAGATTTATCAAAAACGGACTCGAAATCAGGTTTGTGAAAGATATCGGCTCTTATACAAAAGCTATTTATGCGTTTAAAGAATTTCCAAACTCAATAATTGTGACTGCTGACGATGATATTTATTATCCGAAAGATTGGCTTGCTAAGCTTTATTATTCGTTTATAACCAATCCAAAGGATATCAGCGTACATCGCGCACATAGAATCAGGCTTGAAGATAAAAAAATTGCGCCGTATGAAACTTGGACAAAGCATGTTGAAAAGGAAAGTGCAAGATTTGACAATTTTTTAACGGGAGTCGGCGGAGTCCTGTATCCTCCTAATTGTTTTTCTAATGAAGTTTTAAGAGAAGATGTTTTTTTAGTAAAAGCTCCTTATGCAGACGATATTTGGTTTTGGGTTATGGCATTAGTGCATAACAGGAAAATCAGAGTTGTAAAAAATCATAATTCGGGGATTTATTGTACGGATATTTTCAGGCAAATTATGCAAAACAAACGCACGCTTTATAATATTAATTCAAAAGGACAAAATGACAAACAGCTTGAAGAATTATTGAAATTATATGGACAAAATGTGTATTCTAAATTGTTTATTTAAATTTCTTTTCAAAAATAAAACGATTATTTAGTAAATTTAATTTAATTGATTTTTTATCTAATTTTAAATAAATCAATCTTGCTCGCATATAATTAATTATTAAAAACGGTTTGATAAATTTACTTTTATTGTTTATTGTACAGGCATAAATACTTACATTGAATAAATATTTCTTTAACCAACTGTGTTTATCTCTATTAATATAGCTGTCTTTGTGAATTCTCCAATATGTAAGTTTTTTATTTATATAATAAACTTTATAACAAGCGAGCTGTGCCCATAAATAATAATCAAGCGCAGATTTGCAAAGGGGATTGAAATCGCATTTTTCTAACAGCTCTTTTTTTGTCATAACAACAGAAAATGTTGGTATCACATTTATTTTAGGTAATATCTTTGCAAAATCATCTATAAAACCGCTTTCTTTAAGATTCACTATGAATTTATTTAAGTCTTCAAAATGTTTTTGAAATTGCGTTGCACGCTCTTTATCACCAAACAATTCTAAATCAGAAAAAATTATATCAGCCTCGGTTGATATCGCTTTCATTTTTTCTTCTAAAGCATTTGGGAAAAATTTATCATCGCTTTCCAAAAATGCAATCCAGTCTGACGTTGAATATTGAATTCCCTTTCTAACAGTTTTTGCAAGACCAAGATTTTTTTTGTTTATATAAAGCTTTATTCTATTATCACTCAGGTATTTTTTTATAACTTCAACCGAATTATCCGTTGAACCGTCATCTACAATAATTAACTCCCAATCTTTGTAAGTTTGATTAATTACGCTCTCAATAGCCTCACCAATTATTGATGCGTAATTATAACTTGCCATAACAATAGAAATCTTCATTACTAAATTTTACCTGAAAATAAATTTAAGGTAAAATAGTTTTATGAAATTAAGTATTATAACTTTAACTTACAACAAACTTAAATATACAAAAAAATATATTGATAGTTTGTATAAATATACAAAAGATTTTGAATTGATAATTGTTGATAACGGTTCAACTGATGGAACTCGAGAGTATTTGCAATCATTGAACAATGTAAAATTAATTTTTAACGATGAAAATGTTGGATTTTCTAAGGGGAATAATCAAGGCTTAACTATTGCAGAAGGTGAATACATTGCTTTTTTAAACAATGATATATTACTTTATCCAAATTGGTTTGAAGAATGTGAAAAAGTCTTCATTAAAGAGAACGCAGCTTTTGTCGGGCCAAGACACATAAATCCGCATTATGATAATGCAAACGAAAATAATTATATCCGATTTTTTAAAAAAAATTTCAAATACAAGAAAGAATATGAAAAGAATTTTGATGAATGTGTTTTTTCTTGCGCTGTTACTAAACGTGAAGTTTTAGATAAAATCGGCTATTTTGATGAAAACTATACTCCTGCGTTTTTTGAAGACAATGATTTTAAATATAGAGCCGTACTCGCGGGATATGGAATTTATGTAGTAAACACAGCTTGTTTTTTCCATTTTGGCTCAATAACATCAAAGGATTGTGATTCAAATTTAGAAAAAAACAGGAATTACTATTATTCAAAATATCCTTTTGCGGAATATTTATCTGTTGCAGGGCGTGATAGAGATATTTATAAGCGTATAGCAGAAGATATGAATAAGTTTCCTATAAATACTGTATATTCAGTTTTTATTTTCGCGAGAAAAGTTAAAAACAGGTTAAGAAAAATTTGTAAAGGAATAAAAAATTGAAAATTCTTTTTGATGCAACTGAGCTTTCATATTTTTTAGAAGAATCAGGACACAGAGCCGGAGTGTTTTTTGTTGCGCTTAATCTTTTTAGAGAATTAAAAAAAAGAAAAGATGTAGAGCTTGTTTTTTACTGCAACTTTAAAAGATATTATTTTTTGAAAGAAGTGATTGAAAAAGTCGAAGAATTTCAAGGAATAGAACTACTTAAAGAAAATTCTTTAATAAATTTGACGTTTGCGAAATTGAATTATGTATCAAATTTAAAATGGATTGCCACCAAACTAAAATACGGGATTCTAAGCCTGACTAGATATTATGAAAATATTTTTTACCGACAAAACAAAAGAAATCTTGAGCAGCTAAAGGATTTTGAAATATATTTCAGCCCATTTTCTGCGCCATCTGATGAAATTTTGAACTCTAAACACTTAAAGCGCTTCAGAATGATTCACGACATTATCCCGATTTTAGAAGCAGGAAAAGTTCCTACTAATAAAAGGCTTTGGTGTTACAGGATTTATAATACGATTAACCAAAATGATTTTTATGTGACAAATTCCGAATGCACGAGAAAAGATGTTTTAAAATATTTTAATTTAGATGAAAATAATATAAAAACAACGCTTTTGGGTGCAAATGAGTATTTTAAGCAATTAAAAAATACTACTACTGAAAAATATGTTTTTTCTGTATGCACTTTAGGGAAACGCAAAAATTTGATATTTGCAATTAGAAATTTCTTTAAATTTATTGAAAAAAATAAAATTGATAACCTTAAACTTGTTTTAGCGGGTGGAGTTTGGGATAAATTCAAAAAAGAATTAACAAATACTATCGGCAACTTTGACCAATCAAAAATAGAAGTTTTAGGCTACGTAAAAGACGAAGAATTGCCAAAGCTTTATTCAAACGCGCTAATGTTTATTTATCCTTCTTTGTACGAAGGTTTTGGACTTCCTGTATTAGAAGCGATGAAGTGCGGTTGTCCCGTTATAACCTCGAATGTTTCTTCTCTGCCAGAAGTAATAGGACAGGCAGGGATTCAAATTAATCCTGAAAACGATGAAGAGTTAATCAAAGCATACGAAAAAATGTATTATGACAACTTTTTCAGAGAACTCTGCATAGAAAGAGGTTTAATAAGAGCAAAAAACTTTAGTTGGGAAAAGTGCGCTTCAGAGATTGTTGAATTTATATCCGACAAAATAAAATAATCTCTAAAACTTTTTTAACCTTCCGAAAAAGAGTGAATTTAAAACTCTGTACAAGAACTTTTCTGATGTTATAACGGCAAAACGCAGATTTTCAGACCGATTTTTTAAAAGCTTATAACGTAATTGTCTATAAAAATTAATTTTAGTATATTTTTCACGTACTCTTAGAACATGTTTACTTATCATACTTGTATCATAAGTAGTATTCTCTGCTATTTGTTGTATTATAAAATCAAAATTAGTTTCATAAGGATTTTTTAACAGATTAGTTTTGAATAAAGGATATCTGTATTTTATCAGCAATTCCAAAGCTTGCTCCGAAGCATTTTTACTATTCAGTTTTACATTTTTCATATACGTTTCAGACTTAAAACCTAAGTCGTGCAATAAATTACTTAAACCTATTTCGTATTTTAATACTATTTCATTTTTATCATTTAATTTATGCACACCTTCTATAAAATTTATAAATTTTTTGCTATCCAAAACAGATTTTTTTAAATCTAAAAATAACTTTGAATATGACTTTCTGTCACTGTTTTCAAATAATAACTTCCGAGTTGTTTTACCGGAACTTTATTAAAGTCTGTTAACCCCCAAAAATCACATTTATTTTTGTCCATTTTGTCAAAAATAGGTTTTAGAGGATAAAATGGACCAAAACAAGAATCATTTACTAATAGAAGTTCTTCAAATTGCAAACCGTTTTCTTTAGCAAATAAAAAGCCCCTCTTATATGAACCGAAATCATATTCACAATGTTTTTGCGCTATAACAAAATCCGCAATATTATTGAGTTTATTGGTTTCATTTGGCTCAAGATTACAGTCTGAAACAAAAATTATTGTTTCACAAACTTCTTTCAACGCTTTAAGGTAATATAT
>CAZYWC010000021.1:32181-38797 GCA_964651125.1 uncultured Vampirovibrio sp. | reverse complement strand
TGGGCGTTAAGTTGCAGTGTTCGAACTTTATAATCCCAATAAAAAATTATTTAGACGAGTTAGAAAAACCCGAAAACGTACTATTGTTCAAGCAATTAGAAACATTTGCAGAAAATTTAAAAATCGCTTAATTTTTACAACGCTGCAAAGTGCATGAAATTTAATATTTTTTAACTTTGAATTTTTCTGTTAAAAATCTTATCTAATCTAAACTTTAAACCTATTTAATTTTTTAAAAAATGTGCATTTTTAATTTTTATTATTGCAATCTCAAATCATTTATGTATAATGCTTTAAGTATAATGAGTCATAAAAATTTTGTTGAAACAAAAAATATCGGGGACTAAAAAAGACGGGCAAGCGAGGACAACGACCCTCGTTTTTTTATGGTCGCCCCACAGTACCTACGAGGGCTGAAACCCTTTAAAATCAAGGAAAAACGGCAAAAAAGCAACTAACCCCACGCCAAAGACGGAAGCAAATCGGACAAGTGTCATAAATTTTCAAAAATGATGTCATTTTGTGTGCATAATTTCAACGTGTAAATACATCTTGAAAAAATATGTTTTTATTTTATCAAGATGTAAATAATTGTAAATATTTTATATCAAACTTGATTTATTTTGTTGAAATAAAAGCAAGATAATGTTATAATAAAAGTACGGAAAGAACATTGAAAATTAAATAAAGGGATACAATTATCACGACAAGAAAGGAGGTAGCCACGTGATAATTAACGCAACCGAACTGATTATTATTTTAGCAATAATAATCAGCATTCGCAAGGGTTAGTAAATCAAAGAGCCGACTCGCACTCGGCTCGCCCTTTATTTTTATTTTAAACTATTTCCAAAAATTTTCAAGTGTATTTTAAAGAAAAATTAAGAAAGGCAAATTATGAACAAATATTTTTATTTTGAGGGTAACGTTTACGAAACAAGAGAACAAGCCGACAACGCAGCAAAAAACTATAACATCAAAAGAATTGACGAAATCGAAACAAGCAAAAGTTTTGAAGATTTCGAAAACGAATTTGACAAAGCAAAAGCAGAGGGCAATAGCGATTTAGATTCAATCGAATGGGCAAAGTAAGAGGTTCGTTATGCAAGTAAGATATCTTGAATTTACAAATGATTACGGTCGCAACCGTGTAAGGATTGAGTTTTACGAACATAAATGTTGCTTTTTTACAAGCGAACTCGATTCAACCAAAAAGAACGTTTTATCGGCAAAATTAAACGTTCTTGAAGAATATAACCAAAGAATCGGATTTACAAAGATTAGTCGCAAAGAAGTTTTAAAGGCTTGGGCAAAGATTGACGAGCAAATTGCCAACCTTTATAAAACGGAATATCCACACGGAGGGGCGAGAGCAAACGGAGGGCGACCAAAAGGTTCTATTAAAACAACTCCAAAAACGGAGCGAACTGAACGCTTTACGCAAGCCATAACCAAAGAAGAAAAAGAGTTTCTAACGCAACAATTAAAAGAGTTTAGAGAACGCAATTCATAACAAAAAAGCCGAGTCCAATAACGGATTCGGCTTTTAAAATTACAAATTTTGTTTTAAATTTTCAACATCTGCAGCAAAACAAACATTTTTCACTCAAAACATGCACAATCGATTTTAAGACGTTTTTATGTGTTAAGATACCAAAAAATGTATTTTACCCACTTTAATTTTTATTCTAACGGGCAATCCTTTAATTTTTTGACGAGGTTCAAAGTGGAATATTTTAACGGAATATTTTTGGGACAAAAATTAAATCGTTGGACAATGTGGGACTCAAACAAAGCAAAAAACTAAAAGTAAATCTCTAAAACACAATAAAATCAATGTTTTAACTCAAAAACTTTGCTTTGCTCCTGGACGAGATTTTGGGACGGAATTGGACAAAAAAAGGGTGAACCCTAAAACAAGGATTCACCCGACATCATAATGAACATTGAAAACGCTATTTTATAGAGAAATCAAGTTATTCTCTTTGAACTTTTTAATCGCTTCCCAAATTGCGTTCGCAAACGTTTCGGGTTGCTCTGTCAAAAGTTTTTCTTCGGTCGGGTTTGATAAAAACGCCAACTCGATTAAAATTGCTGGGGCTTTTGTACGATTAAGAACGTGGAGGTTCTCTCGATACTTAACCCCTCGACTTGTCAAACCCGTTGCTTTAACGAGTTCGTCAAGCGTGATTTTTGCAAACTCTTTTCCTCTGTTTGATTTGTATAAAACTTCGATTCCGTGTGCTTCGGGGTTTGCGACCGAATTGCAATGTACACTTATAAAAACGCAGGATTTTGTGTTATTTTCCTTGCGAGAAATTTCGTAATAATTACGCTTTTGTTGGTAAAATACGAACGGATACCAGTTTAATTCAAGACGTTTGCAAAGGATATCGCAAACGTTTTTTGTAACGTCGGCTTCTTTGTTGCCATTATTTGAAACTGCTCCCGAGTCCGTTCCACCGTGTCCGGCGTTTATAAAAATTGTTTTTGCCATATTTACCTCAATTTATTTATTAAAATGTTTTTAAAATCGTCAACTTTTTCGTTTAATATTGCGAATTGATTGTTAAAATCGTCGATTCGGTGATGAGCCGAGTCGAGTTTATCCTCTGCTTTTGCCATACGTTCGATGACATTATTGTGTTTTTCTTGCTTTTTTTCGAGGTTTTGAAGTTTCTCTTCAAAACGTCCCATTTTATAAAAAAAGCAAATCAGATTAACCAAAGTTGTAATAAATACACCGACAAGAGCGACGGCGATTGTAATAAGTTCGTAAGCCGTCATTTTTTGCCCTCCTTTTTGCTCCAGCCTTGAGTTTTTTGGAAGTTATCCACACTATGAAACATCAGCCAACGACGGAAGCCCCCGACGTGAGAAACGCTCAATAAACGTTCAAAAACTTTGTCGGCGAAGTAACGGTCGTAATTTACGAGGTTTTTGTTTTCGCACAAAACATCGTGAACCATTGACGGGATTAAGAACTTGGAATCGGTTTTTGAGCCGATAATTCGCCAAGCGAAACGGGGAATTGTTGCCCCGTCCCAACGATAACCCTCATTTATTGCAAAGATGTAACGCTTGTTTTTTGTATGGTCGTAAAGCAAAACATCAATCGTCTTGTTATTAATAAACGGTTTTTGGGCGATGTCGTCTTTTTCTTTGTCGGTCATTTTTGGCGTCGGGTAAAGAATATCCACGTCGGGCATATTAGAAAAAATAACGGTCAAATTTTCGTCCGAATACCATTTAATCATCGTCCAAATCTTCCAAACATTCACCCGTAAGAGTTTCGTATTTGTTTTCGGCTTCTCCGATTGCTGCCGAGTAGTCGCACAAAACGTCGTCCAAAACATCTTTTATTTTTTCAAAGAACTTGAACCCTAACTTACAACAAACAATTCGTTTTTTGAGTTTTTTGGGGTCGTTCTCGACCTCGAAAATTTTGTTCAAGGCTTCCTCTAAACTTGCGAGGGCTTTTGTAAACCTATCGTACAATTTTTCATACATTGTTTTTCCGATTCTTGAAATAAGCGACTTGCCGATTTTTACCAAACAAGGCAAAACATAAGCAACGCAAATTTTAATCGCAATTCCTTTAACGCTCATCTATTCCCCTCCTTTAATTTACTTTCAAAATAGTTAATTTTGTTTTTGTTGTACTCGATTTCCCGTTTTGCGTTTTCGATTCCACGACGTGCCGAATCGACAAAATCCTCAAATAATACGAACTCGCAACCACAATCAAGGCATTTTATTTGAAAATAAACCCTCTCGCTGTCGCCCTCTGAAGTTTCGATTATTTGTATTGTGTCGGATTTACACAACGGGCAAAATATTTGTTTTAAATCCAATAACGGGTCAAGTCTTGGTTCACCCGATAAAATCAATTCGATTAAACCCTCATCGGTTCGCTCGATAAGTTGCCGAACCTCGTCGGCTCTTGATTGTTCTTCCATTTTTCCTCCAAAAATTATTTTATTGTTAAAATCCTCCAACTTTTACGGGTTTTAACGAGCGAGTCCAACTCGTCGAACTCGCCCAATTAAAACTCCCCTCCTCCCTTTTGGTTTACCTTTGACATCTCAAAGCGAAATCCAACCCTTTTGGAGGAACTAAATTATTAATTGTCCGTTCCGTCCAACGGAAGCGTTTGTTGTTTTTCGGCTGATTCGCCGTTAGCGTATAAAATCGCTTGTCGTTTCAACTCCTCGACTTGTTCTTTTGCGTAATCGGGCAATTCGTAACCGTTTTCGCTCTCGATTAGAACGTGAGGAGTATTTAAACAAAGTGGTTGAGGAATACCGTTGGCGAGTTCAATTTGACCCGAAATAATTATTCCTCCTTTTTGCGAGAAGTTGACCGTTGTAATTAACGTATCGTCAACTTTTTCTTCCATTTCGCAAATCTCACAAAAAACCGTGCTTAACTTTTGCATTGCTGACAAAAATGAATCAAGAGGTTTTGCTTGTCCCGTAAAAATTACGCTTGCGTTACCACTTGCTCGATGTTCGGTAAACACAATTTCGGGTAAATCGCTTTTCTTGTCGATTCTGATTTTTGAAATTGTGCCGTTAAAATCAACCTTTTGTTTTTGTTTCTTTTCTTGTTTTTTCTCGTCCATATTGACGACCTTTGTTGTTTTCTTTGTTACCATTTGTAAGTTCCTCTGTATTTATCCCAAACAAATCTAAAAAAGAAGCGATTAAAAGGTTTTCAGTCTTTAACGCTTCAATGATTTGTTTATTTTTTATGAATTGATTTTTTAACTTTTCGATATTAACGTCCATTTTCCCTCATTAATTGAGTTCGGCTTCGATTTTATACTCGGCAAAATATTGCTCTTTTTTAGCGTATAAGAACATATAGAGATTAATAACTTCCAAGCCTGTCATAACAACCATATTTTCACTCTTGCCCGTTTCGTCAAAAATAGTATATTGTTGACTTATAATGGCTGACGGGTCGCCGCCTAAAATTTTGATTAAGCTTACTGCGTTTTCCATATCGGACATAATTTTTTTATAATCGTCGATGTATTTTGGTTTATATTTGAACCCGTTTGTATAAAGAACGCCCGTGTTAAGTTTTTCTTGATAATGTTCAAACGCTGCCGTATTTATATTGTCGTTCACCTCATCGGCGACAAGTTGGTTCTTTAAAGTTTCGTACTCGTTAGCCGTAATAAAGGCTTCGGAGTATTCCCAATATGTCAACTTTTGCCCGTTGTCGTCGGTTCTTGTTTTTTGCTGCAAATCACGACGAATATATACATAACCCGGACAAGATGTATTGTCGATTAAATCGGGCTTAACGTTAGATTGAGCCGTTTTGTAAGTTAATTGCATTGTTTTCCTCCATTTGTTTTCTCTTTTTGTTGTGCTTGCTTACGATTTTTCGGCAAACATTCGGGTTTACGAATGGTTTAATATACTTTTCGTAAGCCTTGTGCGTGTCGGTCGGTAAGAACCAACCCATATAACTCAATAGTTGGCATGCATCTCGCCAAGAAATTTTTAATTTTTTGCTAATTCTCTTTGCTAACCTTATCGCCCTCAAGAATATTGATTTTCTGATAGTTGTTTTATCTCGATAAAACTTAAACCCCATAAAATCAATCGGGCGACCACGACGAACGCCGTCTTTGTCGATATAATCAAATAAAAAGACTTGCCAATTATCTTTTATTTCCAAATCCAAAGTCGTTAAATACTCTCGAATTTTAATAAACATTTTATGTAGTTCTCGCTTCGATGAGCCGAATATAACCATATCGTCCATATATCGGACGTAACAAACGGCTCTCAATTCCTCTTTTATGTAGTGGTCGAGGGGTTGTAAGAACCAATTAGCGAACCATTGGCTCGTATAATACCCAATCGGGAGTCCTTTGTTGAGAACCGTTCCGTCGGGCAAGATTCCAACGTTGGAATCTAAAACAAAATCAACCAATTCTAAAAACTTTAAATCGGTTATTGTATCTCGAAAACGTTGTTTTAAAAGTTCGATGTTAATATTTTCGTAAAAATGGTGAATATCTAACTTTAAAACATACTTGATTTTCTTGGGGTTCTTACGGATAAATTTTTCGATATATTTTTTACCGTAATGAACCCCACGTTCAGGAACTGACCCACAAGAATATTTATACATTCCTCGCATTAATATTGGTTTTAGAACGTAAATTACAATGTGTTGAATCCATTGTTCGGGGCGACGGATAGACAAATAAGGTTGTATGATTTTTCTTATTTTCTGTTTGAATCCGTCGTTTACAATGTGGGCTTTATGTACAAGGGGTTTAAATCCTCCCTCCCAAATCTTCTCTCTTAACTTGCGTTTTGCGAGGTCATAATATTTAATTATTTCCTTGACTTTCGGACGGTCGGTTTTGCCTTTAACACAAGTTTTCCAAGAAGTGTCCATACATTCATCACTTACGGCAATTTCGATTAAGTGATTCCACGTTTTCATATTCATTTTTTCCAAGAAGTTCTCTTACTTATAAGCCTTATGGATTTTCGGCAATCTTACTAACCCATACCTCTTGGTCGGCTTAATTTTTGCCGAGTGGCAAGGATTGTAGTCTGCATTATAAGATTTTTAAATTATTTTT
>CAZYWC010000021.1:2222-32081 GCA_964651125.1 uncultured Vampirovibrio sp. | reverse complement strand
GTAATTCCAATTCGAGTTCGACACAACGTTGTTCAGATTGAGTGCAAAAGCACCAACAAGAAAACCGTCGTTGGAACAACTCCCGAAACGGGCGAAGCCACAAACCACAACCCTAAATTTTTAAAAATGCTCTTAAACAAAGCACGGGGGAGTTCCCCCGTTATCCCCCCGAAAGAGGCTCTTTGTAAGAGAGGGCAACGCCGTAATTCCAAACCGAGTGCGACACAACGTTGTTCAGATTGAGTGCAAAAGCACCAGCAAGAAAACCGTTGTAGGAACTACTCCCGAAACGGGCGAAGGTAACGCCCGAAGCAACCGACCAAAGCCCGTCGGCAAAGTAAGTGGTTGAAGAACCACCCGTTGTCGCCAAAGGCAATAAGCCAAGTCCGTCGATAAACGTTTGCTCTTTGATATATTTTTCGGTATTTGCCCCGATGTTTATTCCTGTTGGAATCATACCCTCGACGGAAGTTTGAGGATATTCGCCAATAGTTGAGCCGTCTTGAGTGGATTCGCAATTTTTGTAATAATATTGTCCACCACTTAACAAAAGACCGTTTGTAATTTTCCAAACATTACCCCACCAATTCTCGATATAGAATACCTTAACGGCTCCGTTGTTATTGTCGCCGTAAAACATACCCATTTTGTCGAGTGTACCTGAAACAACTTGGTTATGACTGCTTGAAGAACCTCCCGAATGACGACCCGTACCGAATACATCTTGTGTATTCAGAGAGCCACCAACCAAGACAAGTAAATCGTTCAGCAATAAACGGAAGTTTAACTCGTCGACGTTATAACCTGCCCCGTTCGCTTTGGAGTTAGCGATTTGAGTATTACCTGTAGTATTAACGTTAGGCGATTTACCCGAAATTGAACGGTTTTTGCCGTTAATCAACGCACAATCGTATAGTGAACGATAATAATAATCAGTATATGAGCCGTCTGCTCGTTTGTGAGTTATACATTCGTAAGAATTGTTTATTTTTTTGTTTGAAACTCTGAATTGATATTTGCCACCGTATTTTTTACGACTTACCCATAATTGACCGACTTGACACATACCGTCGCCGTCGTATGTATCGTCGGCAATATGCGACGGAGTAACGCCGTCAATTTGCAACGTGTAATCGTCGGGCAATAAATATTCGCCAACTGTACCGTCCTTTTTAAGCATAACGGGAGCGAACTTATCAAACAACGGTGAATTTAACCAAGAGTTATAATCAAAAGCGTTTGTCGTAAAGTTCATATTTGCAGGAGTGAAGTTTGCGTTATCCTCCAAATACTTAACGGCTTGTTTAGGGTTTGAGTTTGTGTTGATTTCAAACCCGAAAACCCAAGCCGAATCGAATTGATTTCTTGATGAAATACAATAAACGCCGTTTGTTGAATATGGGAATACCATATATTTATAATTTGAATCGGCTGTCAAATACTCAACAAGTGGTGCGTTTGCATATTTGTTTCTTGTTTGCAAATCCTCAACCAAAAAGCCGTCGTCTTGGTTCTTTGGTGCTTCGCCACTTTTACGGACTAACTTTGTCCCTTGCCAAGTACAACAAAGTTGATTTTCGATAACCGTATCTTGAGGGTCGCACCAACTCAACTCGTTTTTAACGGCTGACTTGTCGCTTGCTGATTCTCTTGTGTATGTAACTTCATTTACAACGATTGAGGTTGTTTCTGAATCGTAAGAAGTAACTACATTATCGGTTTGCGTAAATACATCGCCACTTTGAGCGAATGTTTTATCGCTTGCCGTCGGAGTTGCTGACGTTGTTAAAACAATGTCGCCGTCCGTATTTTTCCAAGCGTAAAAATCCACGTCGGTTTTTTCGATTTTTAGTTTATAACAATTTGACGGAGGAATACCACTTGCTCCCGATACGCTCGTCGCCGAAGTTCCTCCACTTAAAAAGATTGTTCCCATTTTTTAATCCCCTAACTTAATCTTAATTTGATATTTAACGGAATTGACGTTGGATTTTTGGCGTAAAAAGTAACCGAGCCGTCCTCCGTTTTTCCGTTTAAAATTTTTGCCATTTCTTCACGTTCAGCCGTTGCCGTTTCGTAATCAGCCGAAGCGTTCAACGTTGCCGTCGGGTTAAATTTTGCCGTCATACCCTCGACCGTGATTGTTTGCGAGTACGGGGCTTCCGTTCCAACCCAATCATTCGGCGAAATCGTAATATCAACGCAACCGAAACGCTTGTCGAGTTTTTCCCAATTATTGTCTAAATCACGTCCAAAATCGAAATAATCATCGCCGTCGGTTTGCATATTTGTTGTGTATAAATCAACGTTCGCCGTTGGTTGTCCTGCCATTTTAAAATCCTCCGTTTTTCCGAACATCGCAATATTGCGATTTTTTGTAAGTTTGCATTACATTTTTTGTCATTTTGCCGTGAATTTCCTTTTTCCTTAAAAATCTCGGCAAATAATAAACGCCGTTTTGGGCTGGTTTATTTTTAACAACGGTTTCAATCAAGATGTTTATTTGTTCGTCCGACATAAAGTCCTCGCCTTGAACAATAAACGTATTCTCGCCCTTGTTAATAACTATCGGGTCAACTTTGCCGCCCGATGTATTAATTCGTCCGTTGCCGATAACCCTTGAACCGTACAACGACCAAGCCCCCAACGGGATATTTTCAATAACACGAACGGGCAAGCCTTTTTTTTGCAAGATTCTTTCAATTTGTTTATAATTTTGAGTTCCTGCAAAAATCGACCATTGACCCTCGACGTTTGCTGCTCGTTCCTCGTCCGTCCCCTCAACATCTTTTAAACCAAACAACTCCTCGCCGTTTACGATGTCGTTTTTGTTTACATATTTTGTCGGGAAGTGGACAAATTTTAAGGCGATAACTCGATTTTTTAACTCCTCAAAAGATTCCATTAAAACATCGTGAAAATCTGACGTGAAACCTTTTGGAAATAAAAACGCTCGCCCTTTACCGAGCAATTTTTTAAAAGTTGTTTGAACAACGTTTTTATTCATTTTCTGACTCTTCCTTGTAAGTTTCTTGATTGTTTATTGTTAATTTCATCAGATAAGCCACGCAACCAACGTCAAGCGTTGCTTCGTCGATTGATTCGCCCTCTGAATTTCTTAATAAAATCGACGTAAACGTTTCGCCCTCGATAACGTCCGTAATTGAAGCCGATAATTGCAACTTGTTTATTTTGCCGTTTGCTTCCGAATAACCAAGTACGACGTTATGAGGTCGTTTTTTATCTAAAAGAGAAATTAAAACATTTTTGATTTGTTCGTTGTAGTTTTCGGAACTCAAGCCCGAAATCTCAACTTCAAACCCCGTATATTTTAAATCCTCAATCTTAACTTTTGCCATTGCTGGTCGTCTATCGTGTACGCCCTCCGTACTTCCCTCGATTTTATTGGCAAGTTCTAACATTTGTCCCGAACCCGTCAACTCCGTAAACTGTCCGTTTTCCCAAACGGGATAAGGATTGGGCGACAAATCCCCCGTAATTGTTCTACTTTTGCCCGAACCCGAAGCAATCGGGAACAAAGAAACAACGCCCTCGTTCAAAACATAAACTAAAATGTCAACAATTCCCGACGTTTCCATTCCCCAAGTGTAATAATCGAGGGGCGAACCACATTGGCTCTTGTTTCTGAATCGATACAAAACTCTTTTACGATAAGATTCAACGTCCTCGTCCTCCGTGCCTTGAATCGATACGGCTTTAACCGTTGCCGTTTGTGGAATACCGTCAAATGGGTTAGCAATATTTAAAACCGTATCGGCTGACAAATTGCCGACCGTTCCCGATGTCGTACATTCAACCGTTGCTTCAATCACTCCGTCAACGGCGTTCGCTTGGGAAATTGTTTTAAAAATCAAGCCCGAATCAAGGTCTTTATAAACCGTCCCCGTTTGCAAGTATTGAGCCGTTACGTCGCTTAAAACAATGGTTAAATTTGCCGATTGTCCGTCTTTATAATCAACCCCAACCAAGTTTCCCCAAAGTTTTAACGCTGCCAAATCGCAAGATTGAGGAAAAACTTGTTTATATGACCAAACGAGTTGTTTCCAAATACAACCGGCAACGCCCGACAAAGCGTAACCGATTGATTTTATTAACGATTTATCCAATAACGGCGTTTCGTCCTTAACGTATTTACTACGCATAACCGAATAAGAAGCGATAAAGCCGTCGTAAATTTCTTTTATTGATTTTGTTGTAAAATTAGCCATACCTTAAACCCTTTTTAATACACGACGTTCGTTGTCCCAAATTATGCCGTAAGTTGAAACCTCGCCCGTCGGTTCTGTTATTGTTATCGAAACGTCTTGTTTTTGTTGAGCATTTCCTTTTGCTTTAATTTCAACCGAATCAGCAACGCCCTCGTCGATAAACCATTGGGTTAAATCTTTTGCGGCACGTTCGGTTTTCTTTAAATTTTCAACCGTTATCGGCAACGCCAAACAATCCTCAAAATCGTTTGAGGTTTTATAATCCTCGTAAACGTTGTAAAAACTATCACCCGTAAACAAAGACAAATAAAGAGCCGATATAAGCGTTTTATCCTCTTTAATGTCGCCACCGTCAAGGATAAGTTCGCCACCGTCCCCGTTGTCTTGTAACATAATATTCATTTTAAAACCCTTTATATTGATGTATTAACGCCCGACGAGGTGATTGTCCCCGTCCACTCGCCTGCAGAACTTCCCGAAGTAACTTGAACTTTAACCTCGTCGCCTAATCTCGCAATCGGTTGCCCTCCAACGCCTAAATTTGTAACGGGTGAATCAATATTAACGCTTGACGTTGCTTTTACGCTTGCCGTTTGACATTCAACCGTTACGGCTTCAGCAACGACAATTTTTAAATCCTTGCCCGAGTTCAACTCGATTGTTCCGTCATTTTTTAAATAAATTTCGTTGCATGCAAGAACTTCGCCCGTATCGGGGTTCTTTTTTATTGCGTAAAGTCTTTTCTCACCCTCGCCACATTTACGCTCGACATCATCACGCCAAGCAAAAACAAAGCCGTTCGCCGGATTATTACCGATAGCGCCACCAAGTCCCTCCATATCTTTTAAAGGGCAAAAATCATCGCCCCCCGAATGGAATTGAACAAGTTTTGAAATTTGTCGGCTTAATATCGATGATTGAAAATAACGCAAATTGAAATTTTTAAAGATTTGCGAAACTTTTATTTTGTTCAACATAACGGGAGTTCCTCCGGTATTTCGAACGTATAAGCACACGGCAACGTCATTAATATAACGGTCGTATCGGGGTGCTTACGCTCAACTTGTTTAATTACAAAATCGGTTTCTTTGTTGATTTTTATTTGTTCGTTTTTAACAACAACAAAAGAACCTGCTTTTAAGTTTTTATTCTCGCTCAATTCGACAATCAAAGTTATATTTTTGCCGATTTCTTGGCAAGCAATCATTTTGGCAATAGTTTGCAAATCGGAAGCGTTATAATCGTTTGAGTTCAAACGTTTAATAATCGGAATCGGGAACGGAATTTGAACCGTATAAGAAGCCGATTCGGGATATTGTGAGTTTAACTCATAATATCGGGCTAAATTATCACCGTTGAACAACAACCTTATTCGCTTAACGCCCAAACACTCGCCGTCAATCAAGTTAAGTTTTTCTTCCGTATTTGCTTTAAACCGACCGACAAACAAACCGTTCCCCGTGTCCTGGATTAACAACCCTCTTGAATCGCAAATCCTTTTCATAAAAGAAAACGCCTTTTCTCGATTGTTTGCCGAAAAACTTGTCCCGATTTCGTTTGTAAAAATCTCGTCAAGTTCTTTTTCGTCCGAAAACGTTATCGATTGGTTATAATAGGCTGCTACTCGTTGTAAAATGTTTCTTATTGAGGAATGATTAAACTCGTTCGGATAAGGTAAATCACTATCCAACAATTCGCCTGCATGCGATTTTATTTCAACTTGAAAATAATTTGCACGCCCGTCTAAATTGCCGTCAATTATTGTAACTCTGCCTTTTAAGAATAAACCGTCCTCATCAAAAACAAACGCTTCGTCGCCCATTTTAAAATCGTAGGATTTTTCGGTTTGATTAAAAATAAAAATCGCCCCTCGAACCCCGTCTAAAATGTTTATTAAACGATACTCGGCAAAATCATCATAATTAACGCCGTTAATCTGAATTAAGATTTTACCGCTCTCGGGGGCTTTTGGTTCTTCCTCGTCCTCGATGTAAGCAAGAACTTCACCCTCCTCGATGTTATTGTTTAACTTTGCAATATCTCCGGCGTTCGCCGTTGTTCCGTAGGCTTGGCGAGAGATGTCGTCGTAAGTGTCCGATTTTGTTTTGGTGAAAACTTTATACATAAATTTTAACTTCCGTACCTCTTGGGATTAGATAAAAATTATCGTCCGAAAACCCGTTTGTTCTTATCAAATAATCGATTGTTTCATCGGGGTCGATATTAAAATCGTCCTCATAATGTTCATACGCCAAATCAATAACGGTTGTGTCCTCTGTTAGAATAATGGTTTTTTCAACCTTTAAACGATACGAGCGTTCCAAAATTTCACTTGCTGCCGAATCAACAATATCCGTCAACGAGTTATCTCTTATAATGAACTTTTCCAACTCGTCGATTTTATCCAATTCGGATTCAACGTGTTCCGTCCATTCGGCTTCCATATCCTTTAAGGTTTTTGCCGCTTCAACGGCTTCGCTTCTTGTTTCGTAATCTTTTTCAATCAAACTCTCGCTCAAAGATATTAACGACATCGAAGCCGACGAATCGTTAATTAACAAATTGTCAATTTCTTCTTGTGTTAATTTGCTTTTTACGGTTTTTGAACTTGAGATTAACCCACTCAAAAGCGATTGCCATTGACCGAAAACACTGCTTGACGGAACAATGGAAAAGTCTGAAATTTCGTTGTTGATGTGATTTACTACGCTTGCTGCTTTATACATTACGATTCCGAGTTGTTTCGCAATCGTGAACATATTGTTTGCAGGCGTTTGCGACATAATATCCGACATAATCGAGTTTAAAGAAATGTTTGAAGCCGTATCTAAACCACTTGAAACCTTATTTAACATCGATGTAAAACTTGCCGTAAACGAAGCCAAACGAGTCGGACTTGAGATACTTTTAACGGTTGAATCAAGAGTTTCGGCAATGTTTGTTTTTGCAACTTCAGCAGCGTTTTTTATTGATTTCTTTTTGGATTGCTCACTTTTCGGATAAGTTGTCGGCGATGTTTCGTGAAAATTAACCGAAACAATGGTTGTATTTACGCTATCTTTTAGAGGATTACGAACCTTAAAATCAATAACGTTTACGGTCAACATATCGCCGTAGGCTAATTGTAAGCGAGATTTTCCAATCTCGCCCAACGCCTTAATAAATGTTTCGGCTTTTGTGTAATGATTATCCCCGATAAAATAACATTCGAGAGGAATATCACGACCTCCAAGCCCCAAATCCGTAAAAGTATCGTTTGAATCCTGTACCCGTTTTTTACTGCTTGAGGTTGAAACGCTCGAATGTGTTGAGGTCGAAGAACCACTTGATTTTTTACCCGACGTGCTACGCCCCGAAGAATATGAGGTTCTCGGGTTTTCTTTAACCTCGCCGATGTGCTTGCGAGAATACTCGTTTTCTACTGTTTTTAAATCAAACGAAGTTCCTTTTGGCGATATCCAAATAACCTCATTACTCAAATCAACCACTTTTCCTCCTCTTTTTTATTGCTGAACCAACGTCATTCCACTCGGATTTTCAAGTTCGAGCGTTGTTGATGTGTTGGCGTTCGGGCTGTCAACTTTTACTCCGATGTCGATTCGTCCGTTTTTGTTCTTTTCGTTTTGCTTTACGGTTTTGTTTTTAACGTCTTTTCCGTTTGCTCCCTGTACCTCGATTGTGCTTTTGGTATTGTTGCCAAAGATTTTCGGGTGTCGTCTTTTGAAATTGTCAAACATTTGAGCAAATTTCTTAAATGTTGCCGTTACTTTGTCCCAATTCTTCCATAAAAGAACAACAAGGCTAATAACCCCAATAATTGCAAGTCCCACCGGACCAAACATAAAAGCCATTGTTTTACTTGTAGCCAAACTTATTTTTTGCCAAGCAGCAGTTGCCGTAACCGATTTCCATATTGCCGAAGTAGTCGTCAAGATTGATTGAACGAATTTTGTTTGCATAAGAATAGCAAACAAACCACCCTCCATTCTTAACAACGCCATTTTCAAACGCCATATATCGATAGCCGTCTGAACAACTCTCATCGCTCCGACAACTCCCATAATTGCCAATGGAGTCGCTAGCAACAACGGAAGCCAATTATCTTTTATAAATGAGTAAAGGTTTTTAATAAAAACAAATCCCCATTTTATAATTCGGAACGTTTCCGTTATTGTGTCGATAACAACAATCAAAGCAGGAACGACCAAATTTTGAAGCAATCCTTTTATTATCGGCATTGAGGATTGTATTAACGGCATTACTGTTGTTGCAAAAACTTTAACCATATTTTTAAAACGTTCAAATAAAGGCGAGCAAATCTTAACGCCCTCCTCGAAGTTTTTAAACAACGCTCCAAAACCTTTTTCAATCATCGGCGAATATTTAATCAATATTGCGTTCAACGATTTCATAACGGCGTTATACTTTGGAAGCATAATGTAACCAAGATTTGTTTCGAGTTGTTTTTTCTGTTCTTCGAACATTCTTGATTGGTTGGCGTAGTTGCCACCCGTACGCAAGAAGTCGCCTTGTGCGTTTTTGTTGGAAGCCATAACGTATTTATATCGAAGTTCGATTTTTTCCGTTTGACTCATATCTTTAAACTTTTTGTTTAAGCCCATTTTCTTGGCGTAATCCTCTAAGTTTTCTTGAGTCATTACCGTACCAAGATTTTTAAGGGCTTCGGTTTCACCCGTAAAGATACCCTTTAAAGCGTTTGCCGACAAAGATTGGTCAACGTTTTTAAATGAAGCAATATCTGCAGATAATTGGGTTAAACTTGTTGCCATTTCGCTCGCACGCTTGGTTGTCATTCCCATACCTGTTCCCATATCGCCGTATAAAGCAGCCGTATCGAGAGCCGTTTGTTGAGCAAGCCCCATTGATTTAATTGAGTTTTTAGACCATTCAATTACTTCGTTTGAATTGGCTTTAAACGTTTCGTTTGTCTTACCTAAAGTTTCTTGCAAGTCTGAAGCCTTTTCAACCCAAGAATCAAGAGTTTGTTTAACCGTGTTCGCTGCAACAACTGCCCCAATTCCGACAACTACTTGTTTAACGCTTGAAAACGAATTTTTTATTTTTTCGCCCGAACTTTGGGCTTGGGCTTTCAGTTTTTCCAACTGTCCACCGAAGCCCGTCGCACGATTTTTCATATTTTTAAACACGTTTGACATTCCGTCTTTTGCTTTAAAAGACGTGTAAACGCTGTATGAGTTAGCAACCATTTTTATTCCCCTCGTTTAAATTGGTCTTTGTTCATCAAATAACATCGTTTTCCGAATAAAATTAAATCGTCGGGCGTTAAATCCAACGCCCCTCTCACGGTTTCCCAATTACACGAGAGCAAGATGTCGCAATAGTGTAACGATACAATGAAGCAAACTATGAGAAAAAATCAACGCATGCCGTTGCGATTTGCTGGTCTTGTCCTGCAAGTTGCCCGATTAAAACTTTTGGGGCTGATGTAATTGCTGCCAACGTTTCGATAGCATAGTCGATTGAATTGTCGCCTTTAAATACTTTCATTTGTCCGAGAGAAATTTTGCGTTTATACTCCAATTGTTCTCTTATAAGTTCGCCCGACTTTAAAGGGTTAATTAACTTTTGCACCAAACAATTCTTTTCCTCGTCCCAATAAACAAGCCCACACATTACGGCTTGAACTAATCTTTTGTAAATCAGTTCATTCCCACCGATAATTTTTGTTTCTTCCTCACAAATTGAGTCTAAATCAACCTCGCAAATTTTGTTTTTAATATCGTCAATCACGTTTAAGGCTGATTCTTTTTCCATTATTTTTTCAATAGCCATTTTATTTTTCCTCCAAATTAAATAAAGCCCTCAAAATCAATGAGGGCTTTTGATTTTTTATGTTTACTATTTATCAACTGTTTTTTATACGTTTTGTTTTGAAATCGCTGTCTTGATTTATTCGGGTACGCCGAACACTAACAACGGCTTTAAAATCTCGTTAAGATTTTGTCGCCGTTTTCGTGTTCTTTGCTCTTACGGGTTTCGCTATCGCTCACCCTACCGAAAAATCGCTACGATTCTCTAATTCCTGTTCCGTCGGAACAACGAACCTCGAACTCGCCCGAGATGTTTCTTGTTGTGTCAATCTCGGTTTCACCTGCGACAATATTTCCCGTCAACTCGTAAGTTTTTGAAACGCACTCGTAAATAACGGGAATATCGGGCGTTGCACACGCCGTTTCGAACGCTTCCTTGTTATCCTCTGAAAGTTTAACTTTTAAGCCTGTAAGTTTCGCAATAACATTTGACATTACGGCATCAGATGTTCCGTCGCCGTAGTCTTGCGTATCTGTAATTTTTAGACCACCTTTAATAACGTTGGGCGTTGTATCTTTTGGGATAGCAAATTTAACACCGTTTAACGTTAATGATATTGGGTCGCCACATTTTCCCATTTTTTAATCTCCTTATGTTTGCGTAGGCTGGAGCAAAAAGCCCCAACCTAACATTTTTGTAATAACTGAATTAACCCTTGAAGTTGAACCCGATAAAGTTTGTAATATCGAAGATTCTACCAACCCCCGTCAAGTCAAACTTCGGATTGATGTTTACACGGTTCGGGTTGTTAGAATCGATTTCAACTTCGGTTTCTTTTTGTGCTTCGGCATAATTTGCAATCAAACCGGCTAAGCCCAACAAAGAAATCCTTGTGTTGACGGCTGCTTTAACATCTTTAAGCGAGCGTGCCGCAGGGTTTGTTGTAATATCGTTCGCCCCAACAAGAATAACGGATTTCCACTCGTCGGAATCTCTGAATGTTGACATAAAGTCGTACGCAATATTCCCGACAACCGTAATGTCACGGTCAAACCTAAATAACGGATTTGATTTACCAACGGGGTGATAAAATGAGATTAAATCCATTAAAAGATGTGAACCGTCTGATTTTTTAACGATGTTTGAATATCCTGCTTTTGCTAAACGGTTTCTTTCGGCGTAAGTTAGTTTTCTTAAATTACCCATATCGCCGACAAGTTGAACGTTAATCGAATCATCACGACGAGCGTTGCCTTGACTTAACAAAGATTGAACGTCCCACGTTCCCGAAACTGTCGAACTTTCGGGGGCTTGAATTGCAGAATAACAAGTTATGTATTGAGCAATCAAACCGTCGTGGAAGCCCTCAAATTTTTCTTTTAACGCATCTAAAACCGTATCGTTAGCGTATTGAGAAACAACCCTTGTAACGCCCAATTCTTCGTCCATTTTTGCTAACGCTTCATCGGGTATCGTTCCGACCCCTGCCGATTCGGTTTCACGAGCAATCGTGAACGTTACGCCGTAAGTGTTTGAGTCAATCGTTTCACCGTCCTCGCCGACAATTTTAAGATTAAATAAAGAGTCTGAACCTTTCCATTTTGCCGTCATTGTTAAAACATTATCAGCAAGTTCCATTGTGAACGGAATCTCTAAATAATCCTCTAACGCTTCTTTGATTGCACTTGCTGCTTCACTTGCCGTCATACCTTTAATCAAAGTGAACGGAATCGCTGTTTTTTCGAACGAATTTAAAGCAACGTTTCGAGGGTCTTTTGCAGGGTTGTTATGGTAAATCGTTGCAACCTTACCCGCTACGTCGGCGGCTGCTTCAAAGATTAAATCATCAAGAACAACATAGCCGTTCACCGATTTTTTAACCCCGTTTGCTGCAGCAACGGTCAACGTTTTAACTTCAGCACTTGAAGTTGTTGGGGCTGGAACTGCCATAAAATAAGTGTCAACCTTTGAGCCGTTGCCTGCTTTTGGATATAATTTACGAGCCATTCTGTGAAGTGGTGAGCCGTAGCCAAACAACGTTCCAACGTCGTCGGCGTTACCACTGCCTAAAAATAACTCGTTTGTTGTTACTGTTTTCCCCGTTTGAGCCTGTCCGATACAAACAATCATTTCGGGTCTTAAATTTGCTGAATTTTGTTGATTCTTTTGCTTAACGCTTACGCTCGTTGCCGAAGCAATCGCCGAAACGTCAAGAGATTTTGTAATTGCCATTTTCTTGCTCCTTTTGGTTTTTGCGTAGGCTGGAGCGTTAGCGTAACGCCGAAGTAACGCCGTAATAGTGAGCGTTCGTTTTGCGATTAGCAAAACAAAGCGAACGGCTTGCAGGCGTGAAGCAATAAACCAACCTAAACAAATTGCTAATTTCTATTCTTACTAACTGTCTGATTCGTTCTCAAGTTGAAACTTGACGAACGGGTCAATATACTCGTCTTTGATGTTTAGCGAAGTATAAAACTCTTTGATGTTAAATGTAGGTGCGTAATATGTTTCCTCATTAACTTCAAGTTCAAACGTAAACATCGCCCCCAATACACTCTCAACCGAGTTTATATCTCTCGGGGTCATTATTCGCTTCCATTTAACGGGTTTAAATCCTTTTACCAATTCTCCCGTCGCTTTATAAATGTTCGTAGGTTCTGAACAAAGTATGTTATAAAGTTGAGCCGTTAAATATTGAAGTCTATCTTCGGCGTTACCGTCTGCCGTTATAATAATTTGTTCGTCGATTTCCTCTTGACTCGGGTCAATTTCGGTTATACCTCCTGCGTAATATTCGACTTGCAAATTGCAACGAAAAACATTCTCATAAATATCTTGTTCATCGCTCGGAAAAACTCCCTCATCAAAATACACATAAACACACGGCAAATCATCGGCACTCGGGAAACGAAACCTTTTTGGGAAAATCGTAAAATCAACGTTTTGTTCGCCCCAATCCTCTTTGTTTAAGTTTTTAACTAACTCTAATTGCGAATCTCTGACGTTTGCAATATGTTGACAAATCGAATCACGGACGAGCGTAAACTTCATCGGTTTAATTATCGAATCTAACATTAAATCCCTCCGTTGTTTCTTATGTTTTGTTTACCCTTGCCCTCGCTCGTCGATGAGGTACACTTGATTAAATACATGCCGAGCGTTCTATCGGTCGCAACGGCTTCGATGTAAAATGAAACAACCTTGTTATTAAGTTGAGGAAATTCCACATCTAAAACCCAACCTCTAACGGGAATCAATGTTGTTTGTTCTCTTAAATCGTCGAAGTTAATCGTTAAATCGAACGAATCGGCAAAACAACCATAACCCGATTCGTCAATCGTTAATCCGACAAAGCTTGTCAAGGCTTCCACCTCGAACCCACTATGCGACGGATAAGGTTTTAAAACCGTTTTAATTGCCGTTCCGTGCTTTGAAAACATTACCTTTTTATGTATTTTAAACAAATCATTTATACTCATTTTTTAACCTTTGAAAAATGAGGGGTAAAATACCCCTCATTTACCCCTCATTGAAAATAATGTCTTGATTTATTCGGGTACGCCGAAAAATCACTACGCAACATTCTTTATGGTAACGAATGTGTCAACATCGTTAGCGATTAACAATACTCTTGATTTAACACCTGCGATTGTGAACGCTGAACCACCCTCTGTCTTGTCGTAACTGTATTGTAATTGTTCAACTTCAACGGGTTGTAATTTTGCACCACCGATTAAAGCCGTTGCCCCTGTGTTGTTTACCGAACCGTAGTTTCTTGTATATTTAACTTCGGTCGGTAAGACAAGAACGCCGTTTGTCGGAATATATGGTACGCTTGTTCCTTCGTTAGCGAAATTGTAACCTTTTGGAATTTCGTATTTTTCAGCGTAAGACCATAAGTTTACTCGGTATGTGCCACAAGAGATTTGACCGTGAAACATCGCACCCGGAGTTTTTTCAATCGGAATATTAATGTCGGTTCTCTTAATACCATTGTTCCAATTTGAACTTCCTTTAACTTTTTCATTACCCAAGAAAGCGTTAATTGCAGAACGTCCCATAATAACATTGAACTCACTCGCTGACACTTTGCCGTCGTCGATAATTAATTGACAAGCATCTTCAATATCTTTAAGAGGGTTGTTTGTGTTTGTTGTCCATTTTTTAGATGTTAAATCTACATTATGGGTTTCTTTTTTGTTAAACTCAATTTCTGTTCCGTCGGCTAAAACGATTTTTCCGTTGAAGAACAAGTCGGCTGCTTGTTTTTCCTCAGAACGTCTAATCATATCCGAAATGATTTCTTGACGGTCGTTAATTAAATCTGCCACATTTGCCAAAACTTGAGTTTCTTCAGTTTCGCCAAATTGTACTTTGTACATATCCTCTTCGGTCAATTCCGTATTAATATTGTATTCGGGAATGATAAAGTCTTTAAAATCGTGTTGAGAAATATCAACTCTACGACCACCCGTGCCGATTTTGGAATCAACGGCGTAAACTGATTTAATTGAACGTCCTTGAATTTGAGTTTTAATTGTTTTTAACTGTTTTTTCTCAAAAAGGTTTGCCAAAAACAAACTTGGTTTTTGTCTTTTATCGAAACCGATTTGAATTGCTTTTTTCAATAATGTTGTCATTTTTTAATCTCCTTAAATTTTTGCAAGCAAAAACAAGCGATTTAACATCGCCTATTTAAGCCCCTATTATTACCCATTTATAAAATCATTGACACAATGTCGGAATTTGTTTAGTCGTCAGCCAAACAAGTTTTTTCGCTTAACTCTTGTACGGTTTCAAGAGCAAAGCCGTTTTTGTGTAATTGGTCTAAAACTGTAACGTTTGTCGCATCGGCTGTTTTAACAAAAACTAACTTGTCCTTGTTTACAACGCCACCGTCAAAAACTCTAACCATATCCATTTCAGTCGCTGCCGAACTTGACGGATTTGTAATTGTTTGAGCCAAAATGTAAATCGGTTCGGTTGTGAACGAATCTGTGTTGTTGTCTGTTGAAAATGCAACAAGTTTTCCGTCTGAATTACGTCCCAAGACTGTTCCTTGTTGTAATGTTTGTCCTGCTGCAAGAGTAACGTCCATATCGGTAAAATCACCCTCTAAAAAGATTTTTGAATTATCTATTGTTCCCATTTTTTATTCTCCTTTTTTTTGATTTTTGCGTAGGCTGACGTTTGCCTCCGGCAAACTAACGCCGAAGTAACACCGGAAAAGTGAGCGTCTATTTCTTGATTAGAGAAATAGAGCGAGCGACTTGTAGGTGTGGAGCAATAAATCAACCTTTGGTTTTTGTAATAACTTGATTTTAAAAAGTTAGACTAAATTAAGCCCTATTTCGTGTTGATTTATTGCATACGCATGCGAGTTGTAATTTTAGCCAACGCTTCCTTTTCGGCTTTTTCTTTATCCTTATCGGATTTTTGAGCGTTAGGGTCTGTTACTTTTCCCTCCGGTTCGTGTGTTTCGACTTGAGGTTGAATGTCTTTTGGGTTTTCCTCTTGCATGCCTTGAATTTCCTTTTTAGAAACTTGAGCCATTAAGATTTCAGTCGTAAAGTCAGGGTCGTTTGCTCCCAAACCTTTTTCGATTGCGTTACTTACGGCTTGAGGGTTAATTGCTGCAAACTTATTTAAGTTTGTTACTCTCTTACGTTCAGCGTTTACGCCCATTTGGAAAATCTCTGCATAAAGTTTTGGTTCTTTTGCTTGTAATTCTTGTAAATCCATTTTTCTTTCTCCTTTTTGGTTTTGTTTTTTATCTACTGTTTTTGGTTGTTCTTGTGTTTGTGCTTGAGTTGTTGTAACTCTCGCTTCGATTTTGTCTTTTGAAATCAAAGCAGCAATTTGTTCAACGTTATCAATTTTCAACGCTCTTAACTTTTCTTGAGCGAGGTTCATACGTTCTTTTAATGCTGCAATTTTAATTTCGGAAGTTGTTTGTTCGTCGTCGTCTTGGTTGTCGTCGCCGTTTTTTGGTTCACCGTTCAAAACTTTGCCTAAACGCCCCAAATCGTTTTCGCCGATAAACCAAGTTTCCTCGTCCATAATTTGTCGAATTTCTTTTTCTTCAAACAATCCACGTTTTACAAAGGCGTTGGCGTACAATTCAGCCATTTGTTCAAGAACCTTGCCCTCTTTATACATCGCTTTATAATCGCCTTGAGTAAAACTGTAAGGATTATGCAAAACAACGATTGAGTTAGGTTCAAACAACACGTCGCCGTCGCCTGCTAACATAATGTAAGCAGCCATTGAAGAACAATCACCGACAACGTGCATTGTACATTTGCCCCTGTTGTAGTTTTTAATAGCGTTATAAATCGTGATTCCGTGAAAAACCGAGCCGCCCGGTGAGTTGATTTCGAATGTTATATCACCGTCCAAACGGTTTAATCGTTCGGCGAACTCGTCGCCGTCCACGTCCCAACCGATTATGCCTTTAATTTTGATTGCCATTTTATCCTCCTATGGGTTTAATGTGTAACCACAACCCGTACAAACTCCGTCAATTACTTTACTTCGGCAAATATGACAAATCTTGTATTTTACGTCGTGCTTTGCTTCGGCTTTTGCTTTTTCCTCTGAAACGGGTTTTGCCTTTTCTTTTTTAGACTCTTCCTTTTTGTCGCCGTCGTCTTTTTGAGTTTCGTCGGCGTTGTCGCCCTCTTGAGGTTCTTTGTCGCCGTCTTGGTCGCCGTCTTTTTCGGCTTTTGCTTTTGCGATTTTTTCTTTAAGAGTGTCAACTCCGTAATTTGTCAATAAGCCGCCGATTCCGTTTTCTTTTGCTTCTTGAATCAACGCTTGTTGTTCCTCAATCGGAAGTTCCGATACTTTTAATTTTGCCATTTTTTAAATCTCCTATTTTACCTTTTTTTATATGTCTTGTCTTGTTCTGTGTCGTCGTCGTTATTATTGCCACCGTCGGGGGCAAACAACGTTTCAAAGTTTAATCCCGCTTTTCTGATTTTTTCCTCCTCGAGTTTTCTTTGCTCGATTAACGAATCAAAGTCGGTTTGAATACCCAACGTTTCAAGAGCGTTCTCAAACGTCGTTAAACCTGCCTTAATTTTAGACATCACGGCGTTTACTTCTTTAACTTCGTCAATATGAGGAATCTTCAAACCTACAAACTTTGCTTTTGTGTAAGCGTTATCAAGCCAAGTATTATCGTTTTTAAGTTGTAAATAACCCGGAGCAATAATATTTCCTTTTAACGCCATAAGTTCAAAGAATTGTTCATAAATCGGTTGGTAAAAATGAGCAACAAGCCCGTTTTTACGTCGATATTCAAGGATAACCTCAAACATCTTGAGCGAAGCCCTCGATGCCGAGAAGTTGTTTGAGAACATCATCAAAGCAACCTCGAACGGAATATCAAAAGCGGCACAAACATATTTAATCGAACCGTCAACGAATTGTGTATAATTTACGTTAGGTCGTTTAGTATCGAATGAACTCAACTTTTGACCTTTTGGCATAAATATCGCTAACGCTGAAGCAATACGCTCGAATGTGTTTTTAAGATTGCTAATCTCTTTTGATTGCTCGCCGTCGCCTGTCGGCTTTTTTGCGATGTCTGACTGAATACCTCTTGCAAGACCCGGAATGCCTTTTATCGGATTTATACCGTTCGATTCTTTTTCTTGCTCAACCACAACGGCAAATTTTGAGTTCGCTTCGGCTGCCATAACTTCGGAGTTCGTATAAGAATTAATCTTGTGTAACTTTTGCAAGATTGCCCCGAGTTCCGAATAACCTCTTGGCGAACCTAATCTTTTTGTCCCGATTGGAACAAGCCAAGCAATTAAACGCCCTTTGGAATCTCTCGCCGGTATTCGGTTTTCCTTGCCGTTTTTATCGACTACATAATAAGCAACGGGTTCGTCTTTGTTGTTAATTTCTACGCCGTCAACGATTTTGTTATTGTATTCTTTGCCGTCGATGTCTTTTGATTTACCCTCGCCGTAACTTCTTGAAGAATAAACGTTTAAACCGTTTACGATTTGATATTCTAAATTTCCGTCGATTACCCGTTTAATAACGAGAACATCACCAGCAATCAAGCCGTTATATTGAACAATATTTGCCAACTCGTGCAAATCGGAGTCTTTTGTTGCCGAAATTATTTTATCGTCCTCTAATAAACTCCAATATTCTTTGATTTGTTTCGAGAAATCTTCGGGAGTGTTTATTTTATAAACACGTTTTAAAAAATTTCTCATCGGTAAAGGTCGAAGTTTTAAGCCTTGTCCAACAATAAACGTCGTCAACCTTTTAATCAAAATACGAGCGAACTCGTTTGTTGTTACCAACGTATAAGCCCGACGGGCTAACGTGTAATAATCAACGTCGTAAATATAAACATCGTTTAACGCACCGGGTTCTAACTCACCGTCGAACGTGTAACCCATAAGCGACCCCGTCGGATAAATCATACCCAACGGCTCACTTCTTGGGGCTTGTGTGCGTTTACTAAACATTTTTTGAAAAATATTCATAGTCCGTTTAACCCCCTAATCGCCGTAACGTGCGAGCCTGTTTCAAATTGTTCAATCTCGGTTAAAAGGTTTTCCCAATATTGAATTTCTTGTCTTAAACTGCTTAACGAAGCCGACGTTACGGAACTTGAACCTTGCCCCGAGTTTATGGAATATGAAACAACTCCACCCGACTCGGAAGCCCTTTTGTACGCTTCTTTTAATGTTTTTAGCGTTTCTTTAATTTCCTCTTTTGAGTACGACATTTTTAATTTCCCTCATTTTGTCTTTTTGTTTTCAGAAACTCAAAAACCTCTCTCGGGTTCGAGGATTCATAACCCAAGTAAGCCGAATATTGTTGAATAACGATGTCAGCTGCCGCCAAGTTGTAAACATTCAAGTCGAACGCTTCGTTTCGCCCGTGTTGTTCCCATTTGAGTTTTACAACACCCGACGGAGTTTTGACCTTAACCCTTTGTTCGGTTGTGAGTTGTCTGAAATACTCATCTTTATAAGAATTAGCAAAAGTAAACCAGCCGTCGGGATAATCGTCATCGATTCGCTCCTCTTGACTCAAATATCTTGCTAAACTGTTTTTGTATAAGTCAACGTAAATCTCAACAAGGAAAATATCCTCATATTCTTTTACATCAACAATTTTAAATTTCTCTTTTGTTCTTGTTGTTGAAACAAAGCCTTTTAACGGCATTATCAAGTTGTCGCCAAACGTGTCGCAAAAACTGTAAACAACATCTCGTTTTTCACCGTCGCCCGAATCGACCAACATCAATTCAACTTGACGTTTGTCGGTAAATACTTCGTCCTTTATGGCTTTGAAATCTTGCCAACATTTGTCGTAAATATCGTTCGGGTTGCCGTAAAATACTCTATGGTCTATCCCCCAACAACGGTAACGATTACCCCAAGCCTTAATCTCGGCTTCGATACGGTCGTCTTGAACGTCGGCACAACAAGTCAAAAATAACGCTTCTTTTGGAACAACGTTTTTCTCTTGCGTTTCGTCCCTCAATCGGTGAACGGTTTGATATTCAACCCCTCCCGTTCTATCCTCAAAAGGCAAGCCCAAATCAAGGTTAAAAAACGACTGTAACTTTTTCGGGTCGCTCCCTGCGTTAATAAAATCCGACACAATGTTTTCCCAACACTTCGTCAAAGAATAAAGAGCCGAAATGTGATAACTTCTATAATTCGGAACGGTTGATTTCTTTGTCGGTCGCCATTCGCCTTTTAACTCGATTGATTTTTTATGATAATCTTTAAAATCATTACCACAATGACAACAACGATAACGAACGCTTGAAAAATCACCCTCTTTACATTGAGCAACGTCAAAGATAAGTCCGTAAGGTTTTGATTTTGTTTTATCTTTTATGACGGCTTTGTCGTCGGGGTATTCGCCCCCGTCCGATTTATAAAAAACGAGTTCTTGGTATTCGCCACAAATCGGGCAAGGAACAAAAAACTTACGCTTATCGCCTTTATCGTAATAAACTTTTATTTTGGATTTGTGAGCCAACAAAGGAGTTGAGTTATAACAAATCTTGCGACCTAACGTAATATAAGAGTCCGTTCTTTTTTCGGCAATCTCGACGGGGTCGCCCTCACCCCTTATTGAATCAACGTAACCGTCCAACTCATCTAAAAACAACAACTTTATCGCCGTTGAACGTAATTGTTTTGGGTTTCCTGCTGAAGCAAGTTTTAAAAAACCACCTTTAAACTCTAATAATAACGCCGTGTCGCCTGTTCTTCTCGTGTTACGGTTATCGGTTTCAGCAGCAATTTTTTCACGCAAGCCCGAATTATCAACCAAGTTGTCAATCTTTGTTTTTTTATAAGATTTGCACTCATTCTCATTCGGAAAAACAAACATCATCGGCGACGGGCAAACGTCAATCGTGTAACCGATAACATTCTCAATTACGGACGTTGTAAGTCCTAATTGAACGCCTTTCATAATTGCCACTTGTTGAATCGGGTTGTTTTTTGAAAAACATTCGCAAATCTCTTTGCAATACGGAGCGTTCTTAAAAGAGAATTGTCCACTTCGACCCGTGATTTTTGAGTCCATATAACGGTTATCCTCTGCCCAATCGGGGCAAGCGATAAGCGTATTTTGTGGAATGTAAGTGTTAATAACGTCGAAAATATTATCTATTTGTTCGCTATTGCTCAACGTGTTTAACATCGTTATCCCTTATAATATTTCTTTGCTGCCTGCTTGGCGTTTGCCAAGCCCATTTTTATTGCTTCCGTTACTTTGTCCGTCAAAAACTCAACAAGGATTTCTTTCGGTTCTTCCTCTGCTCTAACAAGGTTAATAATGTCGTTTGCGTAAATATTCGGGAACTCAACGAGCGTTTTCATCATATCCTCAAACGCCATTTTTATAACGTTATTAAGAACCGAAGTTTCAACGACAGAGCCTTTATCTTTAGCAATCTTTAACTTTAAAAGTTCGCCCCTTAAACGTCGCTCGTCCAACTTGGCGTTTAATTCGTCAATCTGAAGCGAGAGTTGATGAGAGTCCTTTTCGGGCTTTTCTTTTTTCTCTTTTACCTTTGCTTTTTTCTTATCTCGTTTTTTTAACAACTCCTTACGTTGTTCGCAAAATTCCTCGTTCTCGGTTGTGTCAATCAAACCGTCCGAATTAAGTACGAGAGAGCCGTTTTTGATTACGGTAAAAAGAGAACGCTCGTTTTTATATCCAAAATGTTCAGCAAATTCTTTTTTTGTTAATATCATTACTCTTAACCTTTTGGGGACGAGTAAGTTATTTTTTTAAGCCTTTTGACATTTCTTTTGAAATTCTCTTTTCGGCTTCCTCCTTAAAAATCTCGCCAACTTTACCCGTTGTCTTATCCGTTGCAGGTTTCAACATCGGGCGTTCGTGCAATTCTTGAGTTTTATCCTCAAACGAATAAAGGAGTTTACCCGAATGTCCCTTGATTGTTTTCTTTTTTGTTTTCTTGTTTATTCTTGTCCCCGTATCTTTAAAATGTATAATCCCAAACTTACCTCGTTTTGTTGCACTATCGGGAATAAAGTTAATCGCTTCGTGCGTATTGTGAACAACGGCTACAACTTGTCGAAATTGTTTTTCGGGCAAGCCGTGAATCGGGTTCTTTGCAATATCATCAATCCTCTTTGTGTTTAACCTTGCGATTAACTTATCACGGTCAACAAGTTTTTTATAACTTCCTCCACGAGCAATCTTTGTCGCTTTTGGAGTGTATTTTGTTTTTGAAACCATTGTTTCGCCGAACTCTTGTTTTCTTAATTGCTCGGTCGGTTTGCCAAACATTGAGGAACGTTGCCCCGTTTTGGCTTCAAGTTTTTCGATGTCGTGTTCCGAATAGTTTGTTTTGTCGTAACCGATTGATTTTGTTACGATGTTGTTACTCGGTTGACGAATCGTTAATTCTTGTTTTACGTTCTTTTTATATTGAGTCATTGTTTCGTAGGCTTCACGGTTCAAAGTTGAACGAGCCGTATCGATGAGAGCGTATTTGCCGACGTTGTTTAAATTTTCCTCTAATTGCTTAAACTCTTTGTCGTCAATATTAAACATAAGCAACTCCTTAAAACAACTTTAATTGAGCCTTAACATCGAGCAATCTTTCGTTTGAGAGTTCAAAATATTCGGGGTCTTTTTCGACGGCGATAAAATCAATGCCGAGATTATGACACGCAATCGCCGTCGTTCCCGAACCCGAATAAAAATCTGCTACCAAGCCCCCCGACAAGTTCGGGGGCGAACGTTCTTAAAATTTGCTCAACCAACCTCAACGGCTTTTGCGTTGGGTGAAAACGATGTTTGTTCTCGTCTTTGTCTGAATTAATAAAACCTTGTTGAATAAATGTAATTTTCTTTGTTACGTTTTTGAGCGACGTCCAAATCATTTCACATTCGGAAAAATTGTTTTTTAAATTATAACTTCCGATTTTATCCCAAATTATCCAAGACTTAGTCGGTTTTAAAAAATCGGTAAAATAATTTCCACCGAAAATAATTTGATTTTTTGAAACTCTGAACATCTCGTCAAAATAAACTTTTAAAGGAATCGCTCCGTCCCAAGATTTTTGTTTTAATTGTTTTGGTTTAACCCCTAAACCGTAAGAACCACCGTCGCACGAAATACCATACGGAGGGTCGGTCAAGATTAAATCAATACATTTGTCGGGCAACGATTTCATTACGTCCAAACAATCGCCAAGAGTTATTTTATTTTTTAGTTCTTCAATATTCATCGTAATTTAAAAAGTTTTAATTGTGAGCGAACATCGTCAAGTCGCTCGTTTGATTTTTGCCAATATATTTTTTCTTTTTCAACGGCAATAAAAGGAATTGCCATATCGTCGCATGCAACTGCTATCGAACCCGAGCCCGAGAAACAATCCATAACGATTCCCGTTGAACCAAGTTTTTTGTAATAATCTCGTAAAATCATTTTTATTAATTGAACGGGTTTTTGAGTCGGGTGAATACGAACCTCTTTGTTTTTCATATCTTGTTGAATCATTCCGTTCCAACGCCAAGTATATTTTTTTATTGCCGTCGGGAATGATGTCCAAGCAAGTTCACAATCTGCGTAATTGCCCGTATTGTCTTTATCCCAAACAATATAACAAGGCGTATTTTTGCCGATTTCAACTTGCATAAAATTGCCGCCGAAAATAATTTGATTTTTGGAAATTCTGAACATCTCCTCAAAAACTTCCTTGTCGGGAGTTTTGTTATCCCAATCCGATTTTTCATATTGTCCCGGAGCCGTTGCGTTCGCTGAACCCAAAGTTCCTCTTTTTGCAATATTCTCGCCGTACGGAGGGTCGGTCAAGATTAAATCAATACATTTGTCGGGTAACGATTTCATTACGTCCAAACAATCGCCAAGAGTGATTTTGTTTATTAAATTTTGGTAACTTTTATCGGACATACAACCTTTAACCCCGAATCGCCTGTTTCGTTTAAATATCTTGGAATCTGTGAATAACTATCGACCGTTTTGTAATATGTCCAAGAAAGTTTCATTGACTGTTTAACGTTTGCCTTTGGTTTAAACGGATTCGGCAAATCAACCAAAACATAATCCTCAATTCGTCTTGTGAAAATCTCGTCGGCTTTTTTACCTCGAATGATTTTATTTTCGTCCCAATCTTGAAAACGTCCGTTCGCTTTTGCGTACCATAAATAATTCAAGATATAATGTTTACACATCGGACAAACCGACAATAATAAAACTTCTCGTTGAATTATTCGCCCGTCTTTTAATTTCTTTTTGAAATAATGCCCCTTTTTTGTTTTATAACAATCAATGTATTCATAACTTTTTGTATTTGTTTTGACTTCATAGCCGCAACAATCTAATATAACAATTGACTTCAACTTGTCCCCTTATCTTTTGCGAATCGCAAGCGTTGAGTTTTGTACGTTACACATTTTAGAAAGGAGGTTTATCAAATAATGAAAAAATCACTATCAGCCCCAACGCCTACAACACGCAAAGCATTGCCCCAATCGGGTAAACTCGGTAAGCCTACCAATTAAGGCAACCTGTTTAACACATACCAATATAAAACTTTTTTTTTGCGAGCATAAGTGTAAAATTACACCATTTTAGAAAAACGCTAAAAAGCATGCCATAACTGAAATAGGCATGCTTTTTGTGTGGTTTTTGATTTTTCGTTTTTTACTCAAAAATTCGGCTCAAACGCAGAATTGTGCATGTTTTACGGTATGGTGCAAAATTACACCTTGTAAAATTACACCATTTTAGAAAAACGCTAAAAAGCATGCCATAACTAAAATAGGCATGCTTTTTGTGTGGTTTTTGTTTTTTCGTTTTTTGCTCAAAAATTCGGCTCAAACGCAGAGTTGTGCAGGTTTTACGCTATGGTGCAAAATTACACCATAAATTTAAAGATGTTCCGTTAAAATATCGTGTATTTTTTCTAAAGTTGATAATTGATTGTTTACATCGTTCAACTTCCAACTCGGCAAATCCTCGAAGTCGTGTTTGTATTGCAACTTCTCGATTCGTTTAAGAAATTTTAAACATTCCTTTTGCAAAATTTCAGATTCTTCGGGGTAGAACTTTACCAAAGTTGTATCTATTTTCATTTTTTGCTGACTGCCACAATGTGGACATTTTACAAATTTAATCATTTAATCCTCCTTTATTAGTTCAAATTCTATGTCGTAAACATCTTTATCTATTTTTAAATCGGTATTTTTGCCATTTTTTATTGTAATACTCTTTATTTTTGCTTTGAGCCTTTTGCTCGTGTCCTCTTTTGGGGCATAACCACAAACAAAAATAATTTTGTTGTGTAAAGGCAAACTTGTTTGACGACAAACTAATTTCGAGTATAAAAATATTCTTTTTGTCCAATAGTCTTTGACTTCTCTGTATTCGTGCGTCTTTTCGCCCGATTTAATCTTATCAAACCATTCCTTTTTTAGATTTAAAGTCAACATTTTTATCCTCCAAAATATTCTTCAATGTACTCTTTAACCTTTTTAGACAAATCAACAAAGCCGATTTGAATACCCGAATGATAACATTTAGAGTTAAACTCTTTGTTAAACTTTTTGCAAACGTTATCGAAAATATGAAAATCAACATAATTTTCTAAACTGTCGTCAAATTCCAGAAAGTCGTTATCGTAAAGTCGTTCCTCGATATAATTCATAATATCTTTAGGTTTTAAATCAAAAAACTTTTTTAAAAATACGGGAACTTTTTTTGATTTTTCAATAACATCATTAACCAAATCTTTTTCTATAATATTGGCGTTTTGCTCCAAATAGTCCTCAATGCAATCCGACACTTCGCCCTCGTTTACAAGTAGGCAAACTTCGTTCTTTTTGTTTAATTTGTTAAATTCCGACAATGTCATTTGTTTTAATGTGTAATCTTTTATTTTATCCATTTTAATCCTCCTTTTATTTTTTAAAGTTCTATACTCCAATTAGGGTCTAATACTCCCTTAAATTTCAGATAATACAAAATCAACTTTACTCGCTGGATTACGGTATCTTTAGAATCGGGGTTTATTTCAAAATATGTTTTTTGATATATGTTTTTTAAGTATGTTACAACCGTTGTTTTTGAAATCCCCAAATCGTCGGCGATTTGTTGGTTTGACAAACCGTGAGCAACAAGGCTGATGACTTGTTTTTCTCTATTTGTAAAACTATCGTAATTAAGCAATACTTGTTCGGTTTTACCTTTTTTAAAAAGAGAGTAAGTATTTAATAACGTTTCAATGTTTTTGCATAGTTCTTTTTCCATAAACTTTTCCATTACTTACCGTCCTTTATTAATCTTTTTATTGCTTGTTGTCTTTGTCGAATCAAACGACCGAGCCGTCGTTTATCTTTTATTTTAAAATTGTTTTTAGTTTTTAAACTTTTTAAAAGTTTAATTTCTCTTTTAATTATGGCAATCCAAACATCGGCAAGATGTAAAGCAGCAATTATTCTCTCTTTTTTCAACATAAACCCTCCTGTTCATCATAATTTTGCACAAATTCCTCGAAATCTTGAATTTGTTTTTGTTTGCATGCGTTACAATAGAAAAAGTCATACTCAAAATAAATGTCCAAACTGTTTTCTATTTCGTTTTTATAATTTTGAGGAGTTAATTTACAACCACAACGAGGACAACGCCCGTTGCTTATAAGAATAATAATCTTTTCCTCTTTTTTATTTTTGGACAATTCTTTTACTTGCTTCCAAGTGGACGGGTCGGTTTCCCAACCGTCCACAATGTAAAGCCCGTTATCATATTCCCATTTATTATGTATTTTTAAATCGCCGTCAAGATGTGTAATAATAAAATCGCCCCAAGTGGATAACAAAACAAAATCTTTTCTTTTTAATTTTTTAAATTTTGCCATTTTTCACCTCGCTATCTTGGTTCAACCATTCAATTACGCCGTCTTTACAATCTTTTTTATCTGGACAAACGCATAAAATATCTGATTCTTTGTTGTAGTACGCACAAAAATAGCAAGTTGAGTCAAGTTCGACAAGAACTTGAGCCAATTCTTCATTTGACATTTTATTTAAACGTTCTCGATTAGTTACCATTGTTTACTCCTTTGCTACCAAATCAAGCAAGTTGTCGATTTCTTTTCTTATCTTGACTAACTCTTTACACAAATAAGCCGTTGCAACTCCTGTTTTGGATTTAACGCCGTATTCGACTCTTAACTCCTCGATTACGTTCCTCACCGTTCCGATTGTGCAATTTGTTTTTCTTGCGATAACTTCGGTCGGAGTGTCTTTTAAAATATACTTTACTATTTTTGTTAATGTTTCTCTTTTTACTTTTGCCATTTAACCCTCCTTGATTACGATATCGAACGTTTCGCCAATATTGTTTTTGTAATGCCAATAATTCTCGTTCGTCGCTTTTCTTAATGTCGAGAATAAAGCCCCCTTTTCGCCCACAAAGAACAATAACAAATAATTCCCGTTATTTATTGGCTTAAATGAACCGTCGGGGCGACGGCAATCATACTCAACCAACAAAGGTAAATGAGCCGTCAACTGTTCGCCCGTTACATCGGGGAACATCGCAACCAACGTCGCTGTCTTTTGCCCTTGAAGTTTGTTATAATTGCAATCAAACAATAATTCTTCTCTTGCCATTTTAAACACCTCCAAAGATTGTTGAGGGCTTTTCGATTAATACTTGGGGAATAATTCCGAACTTCCATTGTAAAGTTTCGATTCCGTAATCCTCAAACATTTTTAAGTTTTCCAAGTCGTCGTCAATCGCAAGCACCACTTCGTGTCCACATTCCAAAAGGCGTTCAAGACGTTTTCTTTTTGATTCGCTCGGGCTTGTCATATCCCCCGATTCTCTAAAACTAACGTGGAAATATTTTAAGTCTGATTTTGACAAAATAAACTCCGTTGTTTCATCTTTGATTGATTCCGAGCGAGCCGTCATCAATAATAATGTCGGGTTTTTATTATCATAAAGTTGCTCTAACAATTGTTTAAGATAAATAACCAACATTGAATCAACTGGGCAAAAACTCAAATTGGCGTTCTTGTTAAAAATCTCAAAAGGATTAACGCCGAAAAAACGGGTTTTTAATTGGTTAATTATACCCCATAACCAAGATGTATCGACCAAACACCCGTCAATGTCGCAAATTATATATTTAGCCATTTTGAATCCTCCAGTCTATCCATTTCCCAAATTTTGTTTCAGTCTTTTTCTTGTTTATTGTTTCAACAACTCTCTCCATAAGGTCGCAAAGTTGAGATTCGTTTAATAGGCTGATGTCAAAATAATTCAAGAAAATTTCTTTAAAATCCTCGTCGCTCAAGTCGGCAATTCCTCGTCTTGTGAACTCTTGAACAACCAATAAACATAATTTTCTCAACCAAAGGTCGTCAACTTGTTTAAGCGTTTCTTTTATCCAATCATCGCCACAAAAGAACTCTTTGTTATTGTTTATTTTCATTTTTGTTGTTTACTCCATTTTTACCGTTTAATTTTTCTTTTATCTCGTCTAAAACCTGCAGTTTTATGTGAGCGTTGTATTTTTCCATATCGTATTTGATTTTTAAATCATCAAGAATCAAATCAATATCAACTTTGTTTTCGTTCTTTTGGGTTTCAACGGGGGGGGTAGTAACCTTTTCTTTGCTTTTGGCTTCAGATTTCTTTTTTAAATCCGTGTTTTCTTTTGTCAAGATTTCGACCGTATTCCCGAGCGACTTGGTTTGTTGTTTCAGTTGCTCAATCTCTTTTAAATCCTTTTCGTTTGATTCGTTAGATACAACCGAGAACGCCGTTGGGTTGTTTCTTAAATAGCCTTGCAATTCCTCAAACTTGTTCTTTGCCGAATGGTAGCAAACAAGAAAATCGGTTTTCTTGTAAATTGTACTAAAATATTGATTGATAATATTCGGCGTTGTTTTTAATTCCATAATGATTGAACTTTTGCTTTTGCCGTGTCTGATAAGTTCAAGTATTTCATATTCTTTTTTAGTTAATTTTTCCATTTTTATAACTCCTTAAAAATTCTATTTACCATATCAATGCAAGATTTAATCGCTTGTTCGTAATTGTTGGGGCGACTTACCCATTCAATAAATTCAATAATTGACATCAATCCTCCTCAAATATCTTTTTCGCTAATAACTTCTTTTTGTTCGTGGTAAACGCCGTTTATATCCCAAAACCCCAAATCAACCTCGAACTTTTCCTTTATTTGCTCGTAGCAGCAAGAGCCGTTACATTTGCCTTTTGCACAACACTTCTCGCAAAAATCGGAATATTCGCCAAAAACCTCATCGTAAAAGTTTTTTATTTTCTTACCTTTGTTTTTATTTTTTGCCATTTTTAATCCTCCATAAACTTAAATATGTGTTTTATAACCTCAACCGTCCAAGCATCGCCGATTACTCCTGCTGCCCTGTTTCTGTCGAGAACCCTCGTGTAACCGTCGGGCAACGTTTGACATCGTTCCAATTCGGTTTGATTTAAGTATCTTGCCGAACGCTTGTTGTCTTTTTCCTCAAAAACAAGAGTTGTAAAACCCGTCGAAAAATAGCGATGTAACATTCGGTCGATATTTTTTAAAGGTCTTGAGTCGCTCTCTAACAAACATCTCGCCTTTAATCTATCGGCAAATCCACTCGTTAAAATATTTTGCAAATAAATTTTTTGGTCGTGAGGTTGTGGAATTGCACAAGTCGGAAATCCGAAAAGGTTATAATTTTTAGAACCGATGTTTGTCCAATAATAACGATTTCTCATTTGTGCCGATACAAGACTCGAGTTAATATTGACGGGATAACAACCGAGCGTTTTTGATATTGTTTCGTAATCCTCTGACGGCATTTCAACGTTTTCAAGCAGGAAATAATCGGGTTGTAATTCGTCTAACGCTCGCACATATTCCCAAAACAAAGAACTCTTATTTCCTTTAAGCCCCAAGCGTTGGGAATGTGCTTGGCTCAAATCTTGACAGGGGCTTCCACCTATTAGCAAGTTACACCCCCCCCGATTCGGGTTTTGAAATCAACTTTGCGAACGTCCCCGAGTTGAATCGTGTTCGGGAAATTGCTCATTGTAACATCAATCGCTTCTTTTTTGATTTCGCATGCGTAATATTCGCCAACCTCAAAACCAAGACTTTTAAGAGCGTATTGTCCACAACTGATTCCGTCAAATAAACTTGTAACAACATCAAGTTTCATTCTTAACCTCTCAACTTTTGCCCGTGTTGAGCAATACTCAAAACATCAGCCTTGAAGTTTACCCCGTTGGAATCACCTTTACCGAGATACATTT
>CAZYWC010000021.1:0-2122 GCA_964651125.1 uncultured Vampirovibrio sp. | reverse complement strand
AAAACATCAGCCTTGAAGTTTACCCCGTTGGAATCACCTTTACCGAGATACATTTTGCGTTCGCCCGAACTTTTCCATTCAACCTCAATTATTCCGAGTTGCTCGGTTAAGTTCGAGATTGTGAACCACGCATGCGAGATTAAAACAAACTCGCCGAAGTCCATATTGTGTCCCGAGTTCAATTTGTATGGGAAAAACGGTTGTTTTTTAAGAGCGTTAATTTCGCCTTGTAAGTTTTTGTTTTGTTTAACAACCTCGTCGTATTGAGTAACGGCTTGGTCGTTACTTGCTTTAAGTTCACGAATTACGCTCTCGTAAGTTCTGAACAACTCGATTGGTGATTCGTTGCAATTATTAAACTCACAATCCTCAATCGGTTCGCAATTTTTTATTTTTTCAATAATATCCATTTTACTTTTTCTCCTTTGTTCTTTTTCTTTTTTTATCGTTTACTTTGCCTTTGCTGAAACATTTAAACGCCGTCTTGGGAATAAAAAACTGTATTCCGTAACCTTTAAAATGTAGGAAACGCCCCGACCGTACGGCTTTTAGTTTCGAGATAATATAAACGAGTTCTTCTTTATGACGAACTTTTCTCTCGATAGCGTGGATTTCGATTAAATCCGTATCTCGCAAATAACGGAAAATGTCGTATTGCACGCCAAAACATTCGTCCATTTGCCTTTTTTCGTCTTTGTGGAACTCGTGTTTGTCAACGTCAACCATTGTTTTTCTCAATGTGATTCGGTTCTTTTCGACATCAAAAAGTAACACGCCCAAACAACGTTTTTCGCTCCAAAGTTCGCTCTCAAAAAATGAACCCGGTCTTTTTAAAATCTCAATAAAGAGTTTTGCTGAAGAAAAATCATATTCAGCCGAGTAACGGAATCCGTCGTATTGTTGTTTTACGATGTAGTTTGCCAAATATTGAGCAGGTGAACGCCAATATTCTCGTCCGTCAATAATAACCTTTGTTTCGAAATCGATTTTATCCGAATCATCGGGATTGATGTTTAAAACTTCGTTTTTAACCATTATTCAACCCTCCAATTTTGATGATTGAATTGAACAACGTATGTTTTGTCTTTGTTCGCCAATCTTGAAACCGTCGCTTCGCCAAACAATTTTTCAAGTTCTTCGAGGTTATGATTTGCTGACGTAATTGTTGGCAACTCGTGTTCGGTTCTGTAATTTACCACCGAATAAAGCAATTCTTTAACATACTCGGTCGGATTAATTTTGTCGATATCGTCCAAAAATAAAAAATGAACCTTTTTGTATTTGTCGGCAACTCCGAGAGCCGTTTGTTTTACGCTTGGATTAAAAGCGTTCTTAATTTCGTTCATCAAATCAACGGCGTTCACAAATAAAACGTTTGCCAAAGTTTCGCTTGCGATGTTTTTCGCAAGAATTGACATCAACATCGTTTTCCCTGTTCCATAGTTGCCAATCAAAAAAAGATTTTTGCCGAACAAATAGTTTGCTAACGCTCCGTCATTGTAAATCTTGACTTGTTGCAAAGCGTTTTTTTGGCTTTGGTTTTCAACCTTATAATCCCTAAAACGCATGCCTGCAAAGTTAAGAGGAGTTTTAACGTCGTTTCTTCTGATATTAACGCTCTCATCACCGTACAACCCGACCGTCCAAGAGATAGACTCAATGAAGTTATGAGCCTTGCGAGTGTATTTGTTAATTTGTTCGGATTCGGCACAAGAACAATAACCTTTTCCGATTTCGTTTTTACAAAAATTACACTTGCCGTTAATTACACGTTTTCCGTAAGAGGAAAACAAAATTGATTGTAAAGTTAAGGCAATCTTATTTAACAAATCCGACATTAGCAAACCCCCGTTTCATAACATTTCGCATATTTACCACCTTGAGGGGCTTGGGTTTCTTGATTTTGTATTTTCCCGTTAGGAAAAATCTTTTTAAAAACCCAATTATGTTCGCCTAAAACGGCGTAATCTGATTTATACTTTTTGCCTTTTGCCGCTTTGTACGCACCAAGAACTTCAACGGCTTCGTTAAATTTATTGCCGTAAATAGTGATTAATTTTGTTTGTTCTTTTTGTGTTAAAAAAACATTATTAAACTCACCAAAAGAACTTTTAAGTTCTTC
>CAZYWC010000020.1:0-40670 GCA_964651125.1 uncultured Vampirovibrio sp. | reverse complement strand
ATTGGGGGTGGAAAATGTGAAACGATACAAAACGGTTGAGGAAATGCCGGAGTATTACCAAAAAGATATACAAGAATTAGTAGACAAAGGGATTATAGCAGGACGTGGAGGAGAATTAGGGCTAGATATGTCAGACGATATGTGCCGTATGGCAATCTATGCAAAGAAAATATTTGAAAGGGGGTAAGTGAAAATGGATAACAATACAATGTGCATATTGATACTTGCTTTCGCTTGTATTTCGATTTTAATATACTTACTATACCGAGTAAAGAAAGACGGTTTAAGGGCAACTGTGGTCGATTTAATAGTATCTGCTGAAACTATGTTCAAAAAGGGCGAAAATAGACAGAAATTTGATTATGTAGTAGATACCTTTATTAAAAAAATTCTACCCACACCAGTAAGACTTTTTATTACGACTGAGACAGTGGCAAGTTTTGTACAATTAGTTTTTGATGAAACTAAAAAGGCACTTGATTATCAACCTATTGACAAGCAAGAACCATAATGATAATATAATAGTACCAGTATTTTTTAAGAATTTAATAGGGTTAACTATTGGGCAAACTCAATAGTAAGAAAGAAGAGGGTTATACACCTCTTTTTTCTTTGCATAAAAATAAGCCTTATGTAAGGCTTGTAAACATATAACTTAAAGAGGCACTCTTTTCCAAGTGCTTCTTTTTATTTGCATAATTTACCATAATATGTTATAAGATAAGCAGGGGGGGAAGATGTTATGATAGATTTAATAATTCCTTGCTATAATGCACACGATACGATAGAAAGAACCTTATGCAGTGTGTATATGCAAACTATGTGTAAAGATATACATATAATACTTGCAGATGATAATTCAGATAAACCTTATGATTATCTAAAAGAAAAGTTTAATGATTTAGACCTAGAGATTATAAGGCTTGAAAAGAACTGTGGGTCGGGTTGCACAAGACGTGTAGGTATGCAAAAAGGTATTAATGAATACATAATGTTTATGGATGCAGACGATACATTTACTAATTCATTTGCAGTAAGAAGGTTATATGATTTCATAAAAAGCAATGAATATGATTGTGTAACATCTAATTTCCTTGAAGATTTGGGCAATGGTAAGTTTATAAAACACGAACAAGACAGTATATGGGTATTTGGGAAAATATATAAACGTGAGTTCTTAGAAAAAAATAGCATATATTTTAATGACACAAGAGCCAATGAAGATACAGGGTTCAATACAGTATGTTTCTTTGTTGGAAATTGGGGCTATTTGAACGACAATACTTACATATGGCATTATAAAGAAGATAGTATAACAAGGCGAGATGGGGGTATATATCGTTTTACTGGGATAAAAGGTTATCTTGACAACATGGAGTGGGCAGTACAAGAGATAAGAAGAATAGGAGTCCCTAAAAATGAATTAGATAGATTAAAATGTAATGTATTTATCGCAACATATTTCTTCTATTTGGATTTAGAAAGATGGGGAGATAAGCGAGTAAATTATAAAGAATTTATGGAATGGGTATATGGGTATTATAAGAGAGTATTCACAAAAGAGCAGATAGAAGAAAAGATATTTTTAGAGTCATACGAGGAAGTGGCTAAAAGTAAGATGTCAATATTTTCAAAACCTATTTCTTTGACAATTAAACAGTTTGAGGATATTGTAGCTAATAAATTGTTTGCAAAATAAATAAAAATATGTTAGATTAAAAATGCAAGTGGGGTGTTCACATGGGAGAAGATTTGGAGTCGAAGGTTAAACTATTAGAGATTGAATTAAATAGACATGATAAGAATATTGAGAATTTGACGGCGATAGTCCAAATTTGCCAGTTGAACGATGCCACGACAAGTGTTGAGATTAAACAGATATTAACAGGGATTTCAGAGTTAAAAGCCAGTGTTTCAGAGCTAAAAGATAAACCTGCTAAGAGATGGGATACAATAATTATTAGTTGCATATCTGCATTAGTCTCAGGTGCAATTGGAGTATTTATTGGATTAGTTACCAAATAAGGGAGATGTTGTATGGAGAATTTGGCAAGTGATATTATCAAAGGACTTATAAAGGTAATTATTGCTTTGATAGTAACAAATATTTTATCAGTAGCTGGTTTTTTAATTTATTTATCTTTACCAGTTGACCATGTTGAAACAAGTGATAAATGTTATCAAGAAGCATGCGACAATGGTAATAATTCTTATATCGGAGGCGATAATAATGTCGGCTATACAGATAATCGAGAGGACAACAAAAAGGATTAGACGTAGAGATAGAAGAAGAAAAAGAACAAGAGGTAAAAAGAAATGAGAATAAAAGGCTTTGTTCAAAAAGAGATTGATTATTTCGTTGCGAATTGCAATTTTAGTACAGATGAATTAGATTTCTTTAATCTCAGGAATGACGAATATACCATAGAGCAGATAGCTGAGATGTGGGAATGTTCAGTAGGCAAAGTCAATAAAGTTAGCAAAGAAGTAAAAAGAAAAATATTAAAAGTATTATTTTAATGTTTTATACCTCCTTCAGAAAGAGAGACAATTTTGTCTCTCTTTTTTGTGTATTTTTTGTAGATAATTCGTGTATGGCTAAAAGTTTAATAAATGGATAGCATGAAGATGAAAGAGAGGTGCTGAAAATGGTATTTATACAGATAGGCAGTGATGACGAGAAAATACAAACTTTAATATCCGATATTGTAATGGCATTAAAGAAATATTTATAAAGGAGATGTTAGTATGTTTAATCCATATTATCCGCAGTATCAAAGAAACGAGCAAAATTTCCAACAATTCCAACCTAGTTATCCACAGAATTATCCACAGTATCAACAAACTAGTTATCCACAGAATACACAAAGTTACCCACAATTACAAGGTAAAGTAGTTGATAGTGTAGATGTTGTTAAGTCAATGGATATAAATTTAGATGGTAGCATAAGTTATTTCCCAATAGCAGATGGTACGGCAATAGCGACTAAGCAATTGCAGTCAGACGGTACAAGTAAAGTGGTAGTGTATAAAGCCGTTTTAAGCGAAGAAAAAAAGAGAGACGATTACTTAACTAAGGAAGACTTAGAAAATGCCTTACAAGGGAAATATGAAGCTTTGGGAGACATTATGGAAGAATTAAAAGGAATAAAAGCACAAGTAAGTAAGATAAAAGGGAAGGAATGATAAAAATGAACCCGCAACAAATGGTTGAGAAGTTGATACAAAATATGAGTGGAAATAATCCCATGCTAAGTAATTTAATGCAATTAGCTAAAAATGGGAACACACAGAATATAGAGCAATTCGCAAGAAATATATGTAAATCAAAGGGAATTGACTTTGATAAAGAGTTTAAGGCTTTTATGCAGCAATTAAAAGGATAGAGATATACTAATCAGCATATCTCCATATATATCCGTGAGTATATTTTCGTAACCCTCTGCAACAATCACTAATATGAGAAGCATTATATTTTTTCCTGGGTTCGTTGATACTTTCCCAAGTTCTAATCAAATTTCCAGACAAGTCGTATTGATTTACTCTTCTACTTTTTATTGTTTGAAGACCTAGCCGATAGCTTTCTCTAACATTGTGAGATTGAGAACACCATTCAAGATTTGCAACGCTATTATTGCTTTTAATACCATTTTTATGATTGATTACTGGGAAACTATTTGGATTTGGCATAAATGCCTGTGCTACCAACCTGTGAATTATACCAGCTTTCTTCTTGCCATTTTTGTAAAGCGTAACTCTCAAATATCCGTGATTATCAACGATTGCTTTCAAAATAGTTGGTTTAGAATAAATCATACTTTTAATTTTACCCAAATTAGACACTTGATATTTCCCTTCATATCCTTTTATATCTTTCCATATTTCTTGCATATAATCATCCCCTTTCTTGTAAAAAGAAAAGGAACTTATACAAATGTACTATCGCAAGAATTTAATGTGAGTTAAGAAACTCACGATAGCACACTTATATAAATTCCTTTTCTTAACTCACGTTTCGATTATAACACACGTGTGACGTGAAGTAAAGAGGAATTAAAAAATAATAAGGAGGAATGTTTTATGACATATGGTTCAGACGGATACTCACTATCAGACATTGCTGCTGCTACTGGTAATAATGGCAGAGCCAACAATGGAGATGGAATGTTCGGAGACTCTGGTGCTTGGTTTATTGTACTTTTCTTAATCTTCGCAGTATTTGGTGGATTTGGAAGAGGATTTGGAAATGGAGCAAACGGAGGAAATGGCGGGACATTCGACAATTATACCCTTGCTTCAGATTTTGCCACATTACAAAGACAAATTGATAGTTCAACCGCAACATTAGAAAGAAAAGCAGATGCAACACAGCAAGGCTTGTGTGACGGATTTTATGCAATGAACACAGGTATACTAAACGGATTTAGTGGTGTGCAAAGTGCATTGTGCCAAGGGTTTAGTGGAGTAAACAGTACAATAACAAATAGTGGATATGAAACAAGAAATGCAGTCAATAACGTTGCTAGTCAGCTATCAAGCTGTTGTTGTGACTTAAAACAACAGTTAGCAGAAGCATCATGTTCCACCCAAAGAGCGATAGACGGAGTGAACTATAACATGGCAATGAATACAAACACATTGCAAAACTCTATGTGCTTAAACACAAGAGATATAGTAGATGCCGTAAATAACTCATATAGGAGCTTACATGATGAAATAATCGCAAACAGAATTGAAGATAAGAATGCACAAATAACGGCACAGCAGAATGAAATCAATGCTTTAAGATTATCAGCTAGCCAGCAAGCTCAAAATAGCTTCCTAATTGACCAATTAGCACCGAAAGTGCCGATGCCTGCCTTTTTAACGTGTAACCCATACACAGGGCAGACATACACTAACGGCTTTGGATGCGGATACAACTCAGGTTGCAATTGCGGAAATTACTAATTGAATAAGTTTTCCACGTAAAAGTGTGATTTTGAGAGATAGGTCGCACTATCTCTCTTTTAATGTAAAGGAGGAATAGATATGGAATGTGTAAAAAATTGCCGTCTCTGTCCTAAGTTTATCACAAGTAATAGTATTGTGTATAATTCAACTGTTAATCAATTAATAGTTGACCTACCTGCTAGTACATATTTCAATTGTGAGAAGAAGTGCATAGTGCTAACTCAAACAATCCCAACAGATACAACTATTAATGCCCAAGTAGTATTTACTATTAATGGAGACGCAACAGTAGGATATCCGTTCTTGAATAAAGATTGCACACCTGTATTAGCTTCACAAGTTAGGACAAGAAGATTATATTCTGTGAGAGTAAATACAGGAATAAGCACAGGAGTATTTAAGTATATTGGGGATTGTTCGTTGCCAAGAACAGGGACAACACCTGCGACAGGATTACCAATAACAACTACTGTTCAAACACAAGCAGTAAAGGTTGGTGGTAAGTAATGGATAAATTACTTGAAAAAGTTGATAAAGAGATATGTGTATTAACAGAGGGAGACTTAAATCCTCAAACAATAGATACGTTAGGTAAGCTTATAGACATAAAGAAAGATGTATCTAAAATTGGATATTATAAAGATATAAAGGAGGAAAATACTATGAGATATTATGATGATTATGGTAGAAGACGTAGAGATAGTAGAGGACGTTATATGGAAGGTAGAGATGGTGGAAGATATGGAAATCGTATGCCTGATATGTATTGGGATAGAGTAATGGACGGCTATGATGGATATATGGAAGGTCGAGAGATGGATAGAAGAGGCAACTATAATGGAAAAGGTCAAAGTGTAGAAAGCCTTGAAAAGATGTTAGATGGAATAGTTGCATTTGTAGAGGATATCCAAAATGACCCTGAGCAAATGGAAGAGAAAGAAGTAGTAAACCATTATATTCGCAAATTAAGGGAGATATAATGTATAAGTATCTAAATAAAAACCCAATAGGACGAGATGTTGAGGATTGTGTACTCCGTAGCATAAGCCTAGCAGAGGGTAAAAGCTGGAGAGAAACATACCGAGAATTATCGGGATTAGCAATAGATGAAGGGTTAATGCTTAATAGTGTAGAATTTGTCGAGGAATATTTAGACAAACGATATGATAGGCAATGTCACACGGCTAAAACAGTCGAAGAGTTTGCTAATGAGCATAGGCGAGGAAGGTATCTAGTAACAATGCCAAACCATATAACGTGTATTATTGATGGTGTAATATATGATACGTTTAACCCAGCACATAGAATAATGCGATGTGCTTGGAAAGTGAAATAATTTATAAAAACCTATTGACAACAGATAAAACATAGTGTATTATGATGTCACAAAACACTATCAGTGTCGTGCGACTCTGATGGTCGTCATACTGGTAGTGAGAAAAACTCATTTAGGATTTGGCGCACGACATTATCCTGAGTGGGTTTTTTATTTGTGCAGAAGCAACACATTAAACTGCTAGGTATTGTGAAGCCAATTCAGAGAGTTCACTCGGTATACTTTTGCCAGTCTCAAAAAGTATATCGTCAGGCGGATTTATATAACCGCAATATAAATTATATAGGTTGGCAACGTTGAATGGGGTGTAGAAGTGCTATGGGCAACGGAAATAGCTATACTTCTGCAGGCTGGTAAGCAAAAGCTATGTATAGATGTAAAAAATGTGGGTGTAAAGAGTTGGAATGTATAATAAACAAAACACAGTGGGGCTTGTTCTGTAAAAAGTGTGGATTTTGGATAAAATGGTTAAACAAGGGGGAGCGAAAATTTTATACTCCCGTAAAAATAACAATGGAAAAGGCAAAAAGAACACAAAAGAGTGCAATACCAATAGAAGAATACAGAGAAAAATATAGAAAGCACCTGCTAAAATAGGTGTTTTTTTGTCCAATTTAATTATAAAAAAATAAAATAATTTATAAAAAAATATTGACAAGTACAGAATAATGTTTTAATATATTAGTGTAAGAAAAAACAAAGGAGGAAAAGACATGAAAAAGTTAAAGTGGAGTTTAGAAACGATGTTAGTAAGTTGGTGTGAATTATTAGGGGGAATAGTTACGGCTTATTGTGGAATAAGTTATATAGATGTTCTAATAAGGCACAGTAATTGTGCAAGTTGGAATTTGATTAGAATAATGACAGAAATGGGAGGATAAGTTCTAATGGATATGAATAAAGTTGATAAGTTAATGTCAGAAGTTAGAGAATGCAGAAGCCAATTAGAGTTGGCTTGGCAAGATTTAGATTATGCACAAGTCGATTATGTAGATAGTGCAATATTCAAGATAAAAGCATTAGAGAAGAAACATAAATGTTTGTGTGATGAGCTTAAATATGAAGTATTTCCAAAAAAGAAAAAAGAAAATAAAATAAAATCGTTTTATAAAAAACTATTGACTTTTATAAAATAATGATGTATAATAAATACATAAGGAGGGAATAAAAATGGATTTTAAAAAAATAGGACTTGCCACAGCCCTAAAAGAAGTGGCGGACAAAATACAAAAATTGGAGAAATACATTCAACTTGAGGAAGGGATAGTAATGTTCGACGAGATTTCATCAGAATTAGATGAGATTATAAAGGAGGTAGAAAGATGAACGAATATGAAATCTTTGCTCGAATATTCGAGCTAGAGGCAAAAGAAAGGAATAAAAGAGAGGAAGAGGAGCTAAAAAGGTTGAAACTCCTAGAGGTTAAGAGTGAGGAAATAGAGGAGACAGAGGAAGATGAGGAAGAGTACATAGACGAATATGAAAGAGTGGGGTTGTGCAGAACCCCGTATGGAATAATATAAAAGGGGGAACGAAAATGGCTAGCTTTAATTTAGACGATTATGTACAAGTAAATGAGAGGATAGAAAAGTTTTATGAGAAATATCCTGATGGAAGTATTCAAACGGAGGTTATTTCTAACCAAAATGGCGAGGTAATATTCAAGGCTTATGCTTTTAGAGACAGAGAAGACACAAGACCAGCGACAGGGCATGCGATGGAAAGAGAAGGGAGCACTTATATCAATAAGACTTCACACATTGAGAATTGTGAAACATCGGCTGTTGGTAGAGCTTTAGCGATGTTAGGATTTGAGATTAAAAAATCAGTAGCAAGTAGAGAAGAAGTAGAAAATGCTAGAACCCAACAAGAAGAATTATCCAAAAAAATTACTAAAGAGCAAGCAGATGTTTTATTAAAAGTATTTGAGAATTTGAACCTTGCAGAAGAAGATGTAAAAAAATCACTTGCTAATATGGGAGTTAACACTGTACAAGATTTAAATAATGAACAATATGCAAATATATTACGCAAATTAAAGCAAAAACAAGGCTAAAATCAATTTTAACATGGGGGGTATAAAATTATATACCCTCCATATAGAAAAGAGGTTAAAAGGCAGATATGGAAACGACAGGGGCATTTAATAGTGTGCAGATTACAGATGGCATAAAACTAACACTTGAATTAGATGTGAATACAGATTTGAATTCAATAGATGAGTTATTGAATAAAAAGTTAGATATTAGCATTGTGCCACATAAAGAAAAGAGGTCACTAGATAGCAATTCATATTTGTGGGTGTTAGTTCAGAAAATAGCCGAAAAGGTAGGGAAAACAACCAAAGTTGAAGTTTACAGAAAAGCAATAAGAGAGGTTGGAGTTTTTGAAGTATTGCCAATAAGAAAAGAAGCAGTGCAGACTTTTATAAATAGGTGGAATTCAAAAGGATATGGGTGGTTATGTGAAAGTACAGGTAAAAGCAAGTTAGAAGGTTACGAGAATGTTTTTGCATATTATGGCAGTTCAACGTATAATACTGTTGAGATGAGCAGATTGATTGATTATATAGTAGATGAGGCGAAGGGACTAGGGATAGAAACCCTACCACCTGAGCAACTAAAAGCTATGAAAGAGAGTTGGGGAATATGCACAAAAGAACAAAAGCAACAAGCATAAGTATGGAAGTAAAGATGAAAGTATGGGAGAGGGATAAGCATAAGTGCATATATTGTATGAGATATGTGCCGTATAATTTCAGCAATAGTCATTTTATAAAACGGTCGCAAGGTGGAATGGGCATAGAACAGAATATCGTAACAGCTTGTCCTGATTGCCATAGAAGATATGACAATGGATATGAATATAAAGCGATGTATAATTATACTAAAAGATATTTGGAGAAACTTTATGGAGAATTAGACGTTGAGAAGTTAAAATATAATAAATGGGAGGAATTAAAATGAAAATATCTGAATGGAAAACAACAGTATATGGGAAAGATTTTGAAAGGCAAGATGGTAAGAAAACTAGGAGATATAGTTTAGCGATAGCCAAGAAAAACGGCGAAAAATATGAGTACGGATATATAGAGTGTAACTTCAAGAAAGGAATATATGTAGAAGACAAGACAAGGCTTACAGTAATGAATGGTTGGCTATCATTTTATAAGAACAAAGATGGCAAAACAGTACCAACCGTGTTTGTGAATGAGTTCGAAAAGCAAGAAGCGAAACAAGAAGAGGGAGATAGCAATTTACCATTTTAGTATTGACATATGATAAAAATTCTTATAATATCAAAGAGTAAGAATTCGAGGACTTACAAAAAATATATCAAACAATATAGATAAAATGCCTTTGGCAGACACAACAAGCAACCTCGAATGCTTGTATATGTTTGTCAAAGGCTTTTATACATTTTAGGGGAACAAGTTCTTAAAAAATTTAGTGTCTAGTTCCTTAAAAATTCAGGAACTTATAGTAATGGAATAAATAAAGATGGGAGGATAAAATATGGGAATACAAAGAGCATATTATGCTATTATACCAGCAAATGTAAGATATGACAAAACATTAACACCTAATGCGAAACTTTTGTATGGTGAAATAACCGCATTATGCAATGAAAAAGGGTTCTGCTGGGCGAACAATGAATATTTTGCAGAATTATATGGTGTATCTAAAACTAGCATTTCAAAATGGATAGGTTTGTTAATTGATAAAGGGTATTTGCAAAGTGAAATTATATATAAAGAGGGTAGTAAAGAAATATTAAATAGGTATTTAAGAATTGTTAAAGACCCTATTGAAGAAAAGTTAAATACCCCTATTGAAGAAAAGTTAAATACCTATTTAACAAAAGTTAAAGACCCTATTGAAGAAAAGTTAAATACCCCTATTGAAGAAAAGTTAAAGGATAATAATACATATATTAATAATACAATGAATAATACATATGAATATATATATATGCCCGATGGTGTTGAAAAAGCAGAACCTGTAAAAGATTATGAAGAGAAATTCAACATCTTCTACAAGGCTTATCCAAAGAAAGTTGCTAAAACTAAAGTATTATCTTGGTTTAAGTCTAACAAACCAAAAGATGATTTATTTGAACTTATGATGAAACAATTAGAAGTATTTAAAAAGAGTTATAATTGGAATAAAGACAACGGACAATATATACCAAACCCTACAACATGGTTAAACCAAAAGAGATGGGAAGATGAAATAGAAATAACAACTAGTGATACACATATAAAAACAGAAGGGCAAAAATTATTAGAAATGATAAAAGGGGGTGTATTTGATGAATAAAAAGGAAACTGCCCAGATAATAGCAACACTAAAAGAATATTATCCAAAAGATTTTGCAAGTACAGATTTAATGACTAAAGTAGAAGCATGGTATTTAGTATTAAAAGATTATGATTATTATGTTATACAAAATGCAGTAATCTCATTTGTTGCAAAAGATACTAAAGGTTTTCCACCAGTAGTAGGGCAATTGATAGACCAAGCTAATAACATAAGCAAGGAACAAGAAAAGACAGAATTAGAAGCTTGGGGAATGGTATATAAAGCAATATGTAATTCGGCATATAATTCAGTAGAAGAATTTAATAAGTTGCCAAGTGAAATACAAAGAGCTGTTGGGAGTGCTGATATGCTAAAATCGTGGGCACAGTTAGATATTGAACAAGTGCAAACAGTTATACAAAGTAATGTGATGAGAAGCTATAAAGTGGCAAGTAAGCAGAAAAAAGAATATGATGTGTTGCCTGAAAATGTGAAGAAATTCACATTAGAATTAGTTGATAAAAAAGATTTGAAATTATTAAGTTAAAGGAAGTGTGAATATGATACCGAGTTGTATTCCTAAAGTTGGGGCAATAGTTAGATTTGGAGACGAGAAGAGCAAAAGATATATTGTAAAAAATGTAGTAGAAACCACAGTTAGAACAGACAATGGATATTGTGGAACAGGAGAAGGTTGGGTATGTATTAAAGATAAACGTAATTATGAATATTTGCTCCCATTTTCAAGGTTTAAGCACGAATAATAACATAAGAAAAGAGGAATCTTTATGAAGCTTATAAGTATTGGGGAGATTTATGGTGTTTATAAAGTTAAAGGGGTACCTAATAAACAGAGTAGTAGACATATGCCAATGTTTGATTGCCAATGTTTAGTGTGTGGGAAAGTTATACCATTAAGTTGGGCTTTCTTGTTAAAAAGCCCTAAGATAAATGAATGTATGTGTGAAACGGTAGAATTAAATAGGGAAACAGGATTAGAATATAAGTACATAAAAAGAAATTGGGGCAAAGTATGTTTGTGTGGGTCTTGTAAGCATATGCTTAATTGTGTAAGGCATACATTAAATGCAATAGACAAAAGATTTATGAAGAAATATTCAATTGAAGTAGTAGCTGATAGAATGAGACGTAGAAATGTCATACTTGTATATGATTGCACAAAGTTTGAATTTGATTGGGGAAATAAATGTGTTAATTTGAAGAATAAATAGAGGTAGAATTGATTTAATATTATTGTTGGTATAATTTTATATCTTAGGAATAAAAATCGGTTAAAACCGAAATATGGAGGTTTAGATATGAATAATGAATTAAATAGTATTACCATTATAGAAATGAATTCGTTGACAAAAGAAAGACCGAGAACTAATTTTTACACAAGAGCAGTATATACACCTAAGAAAACAAAAGATAATGAAAAGATAATAGCACAAGAATTTATGGTACAAAATCCACGTTGGTTGGTGGACAGAAACCCATTGAAAGTAAGTATAGAGGTTTCTTTAAATATACCTAAAGGTGTTACAAAAAGTGTAAAAGTAGGAATGGCAAATGATGAAATAAAGCCGTTGATTAAGCCTGATGTAGACAACATTGCTAAGTTAGTATTAGATGCATTAAATGGTGTAGCCTTTGTAGATGATAAGCAGATAGTAGAATTAAGTGTAAAGAAAAGATATTGGGATATAGAGTCCCAAAAAAGCAAGAATAAGTTGGTTAAAATATATATAGAAAAGGAGATGTAAGAAATGGAAGTAACATTTGTTGCTGACTATGATTATGAGTGCCCGTATTGTATGGGAAGAACAGATTATGTAGAAGGGACAACCGAAGAAAAGATATGCTTAGAATGTGGTAGAAAATATAAAGTATATACAACTAACGAATAATATAGGCTAGGATAAGACCCTAGCCATATTTGTAACATTATTTTATAAAATAATAAAATAATTTATAAAAAACTATTGACAATTATATTATATGAATATATAATAAATATATAAGATAAAGAAAGGGGAAATGAAAAATGGAAATTGAAACAATGGTAAGAAACAACGAGTGGATTAAGTTAATAGAGGAAGGGACAAAGGTTAGAATACAAGATTGGTTTGCTGACCAAAATAGAAACCTAACCTCAAGAATTTTAGAAATACATAAAGAAACGGAGAAAGCTGTTTATGCAACTATTGGTGTAATTCGTGGTTATGAAGCCGTTGAAGAGCAGAGATGGATACCTAAAAGTGCCTTGATGGTAATGGTAGATAAAGGAGAATTCGTATATGAGATAACAAATAAGAAAACAATAAAATATGATAGGTTTGGGAAAAAAGTAGCATAGGGGGGATAAAAAATGAAAAAGTGTGAATTAAAGGTAGCAAAGTTTAAGTATGGGGAAAAGGTATATGAGGAAGTTTTAGGAAAAGTTATGGTTTTTGAAGGGAGAATATCTGCCAAAGTTTATGCTAAATATTTTAATTTAGCACATAAAAAAATTAAACTTGGGAGACAGGAAAGACTGGCTTTTTATCTTAATGACAAAGAAGTGTATTATCCTGAACCATTTGTAGATTTTGCATATATTGAAAAATAGGTATAAAAGCCTATTGAATTTTATAAAATAGTTTAGTAAAATATAGGAGAAAGGAGAGAATAAAATGAAAGTATATACAGTAAGTGAAATAGCAGAAAAATTAAAATGCAATAAAGTTATGATTATGAATAGGTTACAGAAAGGAATTATTAAAGGCAAAAAACAGAAAGGGGAGTGGTTGATTACAGAAGAAAATTTTTTGGAATACACCAAAGGAATTGAAGAGCCAATGCTTATAAAAGAATTCGCGGAAATAGTCCGAAAAAACGTAAAGACTATAAGAGATAAAGTTATAAGTGGCGAAATAAGAGGAGTAAAATGTGGTAATTGGTATGTAGACAAAAGGGAATTAAATAAATTTATATAGGAGGAAGATAAAAATGAAATATAAAGTTGGAGATAAAGTTAGGGTAAGAAAAGATTTAATTGTAGGTGAAAAATATGGGACTCAAGTTTTTGTTGACGATATGGTGGAATTAAGAGGTAAAATTGTAACCATAAAATGTGTAACGTATAGTTTTTATCGTGTTGAAGGAGGCAAAAATATATGCCCATATAATTGGACAGACGAAATGTTAGAACCAGTTATCACGAACTGGGATAAAGTAAAAGAAGAAGTAAAAGAAGTACTAAAAGGAATGAATGCGGATACATTGGATAATGCTATTTTTTGTGCTTCAATTCATACAATAAAGGGAGAAAAAGATTGTGCGGAAAGGGATTGTGATGATTGCAAAGAATGGTTAAAACAACCGTATCAAGAATCTATACTAGATGATGTAGAAAAAGGATATTTAAGAGCAGTAATAAAGCCTTGGAGGGATAAAGTAAAAGGTATTACATTATGTAAACTCTGTGGCACTAGCGTGTTCATTCTTATTGCACAAAAAAACTATCAAGCCGTAATGTTGCCACTTTTTGAGCTAGGCACAATGTATAAAGGTATGGAGATAGATAAGGAATATACACTTGAGGATTTAGATTTATAAAGAAAGGGGAAGAGGATTATGGTACCTGATGAGATTATAAAAGTTTTAGATAATCTATGTGAAAAGTTTGGCTTAGCAATAGATTGGAGCGATCAAAACATACTGCCATATGTACAAGAATTAATACAAAGAATAGCTAATTTGCAACTTACATATGGGGTTATATGGCTAATAGTAGGTATTGTAAGTGCAATTTTAACTGTAATTTGTGCAAAAAGCTTTGAAAGTTCTTTTGATGAAGACGAGGATAGAGAATATATGATTTTCCCTACTGTAGCATTGTTTACTGTATCAGTGGTAGGGTTTATAGTCAGTTTTATTCTTATACCAAAAGCGATATTTTTGCCTGAATTAACCGCACTAGAATACATCGGCAGATTAATATAAGGGGAATGAATATGGAAGATAATTTTAGTTTTATATACAATCAACAAATTATGATAAGAAATTTAGGCAAGTTTTGTGACACCGCACATAATGGAGAATATAAAAAATATGAAATTAGTATAGAGGAGGAAGAGAAAAATGAATAAAGTAGAATGGATAAGTACAAAAGATAGACTGCCTGAGGAAGGTGTACAAGTGTTAATAATAGAGAAAATATGTGGTGTACCAATAATGTATGTTGCCTATTTAGACGATGGTTGGTGGCGTGATAGTTATTTTGGTAGACCAATTGAATTGGAATCAGATAGGGAAGTTACGCATTGGGCAGAATTGCCTGAGCCACCAATTTCTTAAAGCCAAGCAAATGGTAAAGGAGTGAAGAATAATGACAAACAAAGATATTCAAATATTAAAAAAAGAAATATTGCATTACCTTTGTGATGATTTCGAAGGAAATCAAGCTATATTTGATAGGGGAGAAGGATATGCAAAATTTAACGGAACAGATTTATATATGGTAATGGATAAAGTGGAAAAAGCTTTGAATGTTTGCAAAGATAAAATAGGGGGAGAGTAAATGATAAAAGTAAATAAAGACAATGTAGAAATAGAAGGACACATCACAGAGATACTAAGCGAAATGACTGAGGCAATATTGACTATAAAAGGAAAGGTGAAGAATTCAGATACTTTTTCACAATTAGTTGATTTAGTGTTATTAAAAAGTATTGGAGCAGATAATGAGGCAGAAATTCTTACGAACGGAAAATTATGTTTAGAAAAAGCCAAAAACAAGATAGCAAAACTTGAAAAGATGGATTTATTATGAATTTAATCTAATAGCTATATGGGGGATATTCGAATTTAGGAGGGATAAATAAATGTGCAATACGTGTGAATTAATTAAAAGATACAAAAAAGATAGTGAGAAAACTGACAATGATATTGAACTATATGCCGTTATAAGAAGAGTACAGTATAAAGATGGCGAATTAAATGGGTCGCTGACAAGCGGAATAAATGCACTCAATTTTTGCCCAACGTGTGGGGAGGAGATAAATAATGACTAAAATAGAAGAATTAAAACAAAAAGTAAAGGAACTTGTCGAAGGAATCGAATGGTTGAAAAACCAACAAAAAAAGACGGTATGTTCAAGATTTATACCTAAAATAGGAGATGAATATTGGTATGTTAGTAGCATAGGGGAAGTATATAATTGTAATTGGGAAAATAATAAATTTGACCAATATAAAATAGCAAATATGCCACTATTCCGTACAAAATCAGAGGTAGAAAGATATTTAGAATTTAAGCAAGAATTAGCAAAACGTAGGTGGATTGTTACAGAAGAAGAGTGGGAACATAAAGAGATATATAAATATTATATTGCGAAAGCAAACAGAGAATTTTATGCAGATTATTGTAACGCTCTTAACCGTGTTGGGACAATATATTTTAAAACCAAAGAAGATACGCAATATATGATAGATAACTTCGAGGATATATTAAGAATGGAGTTGATATAGATATGAATAATACGGAATATAAAGCTGCTATCATAATTTTACTTTTTGTTGTAGTAACTTTGGTAAGTTATATAGTAATGCCATTTATTGTAAAGCAAGAAAGTAAAATAGATAACAAAGCCCAGTCGCGTGAACACGAATTTGTGGTTACATCAAGATACACATTGGCTGGATATAAGGTAATTAGCAAGTGTATAAAATGTGGATGTGAAGTATAAGGAGCGATTATATGAGATTTTATTATGACATATTTTATAAAAATGGCAATAGGAATAGTGGACATAATTGCACAAGGTTTGTAAAAATAGAAAATCAATTAGTTTTAGAAGGATTTGATGATGTTGGCGATGAGAGAAAGCATTGGAGATTTTATTATGATTTAGCCGATATTAAAGAATTTCGCATTGAGCCAATGAGGGAGGAAGAGGATTATGAAGGTTATGATAAGCCAACCTATGTTGGGAAAGTAGCAGAGGTTGTGTCGCTGAGGAATACATAGCGAGAAAATATGAGAAGTTTTGCAGATATATTTATTAAATTTGATACAAAATGTACGATTTTTTGAAAAAATGCCATAAAAAATGTACTATATTTTAACGATTTTTATAAAAATAACAGGAGGAATAAAGATGAGTTACGATATAACATTTTGCAACAACGATAAATGCAAGCATACAGAGTGTGAAAGACATTTAAAAAATGTTCCAAAAGATAAGCCTGTAAGTGTTGGAGTATGGGCAACTTGTGAGCATTATTTGGAGGGAGACAATGAAAAAAGAACCTGAAAACCCATATTGGGTATTTTATTTCCCATATTGGCGATGCAGTAAATGTGGGAGACGGTACACATCGCTTGAAGATAAATGTATGTTTTGCAGAGAAAAAGCAAAAACAGCCCCCTTACCACCGAGACATCAATACAGAGAATTACCACAACAAACAATAGGAAGAACATATTATGAAAGTGATATAAATTTAGATTATTGGAGAGGATATTATGAATAGAGCAGATAGAAGACGTTTTGCCAAAGAAGGAATAAAAGGAGAAATAAAAGAAACATTGTCGCTTAATTCATTTATACATCTTTACACATTATCTTTTATATTGGCATTAGACAGTTGTGACATAGAAAAGGAAAAAGTTGTAGAAATAATGGAAAAAGTTTATGAAAATGCACAATGTATGACAAGTGGACATATAAACCAAAAAGATGTTGAAACAATGTGCAGAGATGTATACGGAATAGATTTTACAGATGGTGTAAAGAATAACATATATGTAGTAAATGGGAAATTAGTGAAAGCATAATTATAAAACAGGGAATGTATTTGCATTTCCTGTTATTTTTTGATAAGATTAAGGCAAAGGGAGATGTTGATATGGCACTTAGGACTATCAAACAGTATAATCTTAATGACATAATGGATACAGATTTAACAGGCAAGTGGGAAATGCCTATTATATACAAAGATGACATAATACCAAAAGATTTAATTGGGTTTAATTATGCGAAAACAAGCAGAAATAAAGATTTGGGCATACATTTTTACATAGATGATTACCAATTTGAAAGAATATGGGTTGAACCATCAAAATATGTAGATATGTTAAGCAAATATGAGTGTATATTAAGCCCTGATTTTAGTTTGTATTTAGATATGCCGTTGCCGATGAAGATTTGGAATACATATAGAAGCAGATATATTGGACAATACTACCAAAAGCGAGGTATTAAGTGCATACCTACACTATCGTGGGGAGATGAAGATACGTTTGATTTTGCTTTTGAAGGAATTGAAAAGAACAGTGTTATAAGTGTATCAACATTAGGAATTATGAAAAATAATAAAGCAAAAGAGCTATGGAAAAAAGGAATGGAAGAGTGCATACGAAGGATAGAACCTAGCAAGATATTAATATATGGAAATGAAATAGATTATAATTTTGGGAATATAGGAGTAAAATATTATAAAAATAAAAACATAGAACGTTTTGAAGAGAGGCGATAATATGGGTGGACGTGGTGCGAGCAGTGGTAGAAGTAAACCTAGTATAAATTATGAGCCGTATAAAAGAGGGCAAATAACAAAATATGAAGCTGGGGTTATTTATCGTGCTTCTAAAGAAGGGAAAATCAATATTAAACCTGAAATGGCAAAAATGTTATATGGAGAAGTAGACCTATACATAAGATTTGCATTTGAACGATATCATAGAGATGGAATATTTTACGACAGGATATATGACGCAACAAGAAATATATTAGATGGGAATTATAAAAAAGCACAGAAAGAATTGAATGCTATTGAGGAAGAACAAATAAAATACGCAAGTAAAAAGTCAATATGGTATAAATATCAGAAATAGGAGATGTTATGATGAATATACAGAATAAAAAGATAAGTGAGTTAATTCCTTATGAAAACAACCCAAGAATAAATGATAAAGCGGTTGAATATGTTAAAAACAGTATAGCTGAGTTTGGGTTCAAAGTACCGATAGTAATAGATAAAAATAATGTTATTGTGTGTGGGCATACACGATGGAAAGCTAGTAAAGAGTTAGGATTAAAAGAAGTACCTTGTATAATAGCTGATGATTTATCTGATGAACAGATTAAGGCATTTAGATTAGCAGATAATAAAGTTAGTGAAATAGCAGAATGGGATTTGGAATTATTAGATAGTGAATTAAGTGAAATTGATTTGGATATGGAACAGTTTGGATTTGAATTGAGTGATGACGAGCCATTATTTGAGAAAGAAGAAAATGAAGAAAAAGAAGTAAATAAAAAAATATTAAAGTGCCCTGTATGTGGGCATATTAACGAGGAGAAGGCGTTTAAATATTATGAAGATACCTAGGAAAGTATATCCATACAGGCTACCTTATATGGGGAGTAAACAAAACATCGCATATTCAATAATGATGGCGATTGCACAAAAAAAGCCAAAAGCAAAATATTTTTTCGATATTTTTGGCGGTGGTGCAAGTATGAGTTTAATGGCTCAGCAATTTGGATTAAAAGTATATTACACCGAAAAAGATGGCGGAATAGTGAACCTACTAAACTTCTTAAAAGATAATAAGATACCCAAAGAATGGATTAAATGGATAGACAGAGAAGAATTCAAAAAGTGCCTGAGCAAAGATGACCCATATTCGGTATTTGTTACTGTTGTATGGAGTTTTGGGAACAGCAGACAAGCATATTTATATGGCAAGGATATAGAGGAATTAAAAAGACTTGCATTTGAAGTAATAGTTAACCAAGATGTTAGTTGCTTGAAACAATTGCAAGAAATAACAGGATTAAAGTTAACAATGCCTAAAGAGAAAAATATGCACGATAGAAGGTTAAACTTTTCTAAACAAATAAAATCTGTAAAAGGGTGCACTAGAGGTATAGGGAGCCTAACAAGTATGCAATGCTTAGCACAGTTAGAATGTTGTAGTAGGTTAGCACAGTTAGAAAGGTTACAACAACTAGAGTATTTACAACAACTAGAGTATTTACAACAACTAGAGTATGACAACGATGAAGTCATTATATATTGCGACCCACCATACAGAGGCACGGCTGAGTACAAAGAAACCGATTTTAATCCAAAGGAATTTGACGAATGGGTTAGAAAATTAAAATATGATGTATTTATAAGTGAGTATAATTGCCCATTTGAGAAGATAGCAAGTTTTGGCAAAATGTCTTTATTAAACAATAAAAAAGAAAAGAAACCGCTAATAACGGAGAATTTATATTTACACAAAACAGAAAATGAGAAATGCAAAATTAGGGAAACCTAGCAAAAGGGAAAGAAAAATAATTATAAATGGTGTTGAATATGAAAGCATAACAAGTGCTATGGGAATTTTGAATATAAGCACTAAAAAAATTTATAAATTATTGAAAGAGAGTGATAAAAATGATTGAAAAATGCAATCCTTCTCACCCCGACAAAATAGCTGACAGAATAGCTGGTGCAATAGTAGATTTAGGGTATAAATTACAGGATAATCCTAAGATAGCAGTAGAAGTATTGATAGGGCACGGAAATTGCAAGATAATTATAGAAAGTTCAGTAGTATATAATGAAACAGATATATTCGATATTGTATACAGAATTACAGAAACAAAAGACATAAGAGTAGAAATAATATTGGCAAAACAAGACGAACATTTAGCAAGAAACCAAGCAGTAGAAGTAAGATGTGGGGATAATGGAATATTTAAAGGAGTACCGCTTACAGAGGAAGAGGCACAAATAAGTTATCTAGCAAGAGAAATATACAACAAATATAAAAGTGATGGTAAATACATATTAGACCAAAAGACCAACAAAGCTATTATATGTCAAAGTAATGCAAGTACAGGAGAATTAAAAGCAATATACCCTACCGCCGTTATAAACCCATTAGGAGATTGGACAGGCGGGACTGATGTAGACAGTGGAGCAACCAACAGAAAGCTCGGAAGCGATATGGCTCAATCAGTAACAGGCGGAGGGTTACACGGTAAGGATTTATCTAAAGCAGATGTATCAGTTAATATTTATGCATTTAGGAAAGCACAAGAGACAGGGGAAACAGTTGAATTGTGTTGTGCAATAGGAGATACAGAGGTAGATGGAAAACCGTACAGTGAGATAGTAGAACAAGCAAGAGAGTATATATCCTCAATAGGCGGATTTGAAAAGTTCGCAGAGTGGGGACTATTCTAAAGGAGATGATTAAATGGCAGGTAATGAAAACTCAGGTAGAAAGACTTTACTAACAGATGAACTAATAAAAGAGTTATGTAAAGCTAAAGAGAGCGGATTATCTAATTTAGCTTGTTGTGATTATGTAGGTATAAACGAAACAACATTATATGAGTATCTTAACAGAGGAGAAGCAGATGAAAAAATGGGGCAAGAAACAATATATACCAAATTTTGCAAGGAGTTTAAGAAATCCATATCAAAATTCAAGGCTTATCACATTAATTTAATACAACAGGCTAGTAAGAAGGGAAGTTGGCAAGGGTCGGCTTGGCTATTAGAAAGAGCATATCCTAAAGAGTTTGGAAGAAATATCATTGTTAAAGATGAAACAAGTAATGGTGTATTAGATAAATTGGCAACAGCTTTAGAGGGGTTGTGCAATGATGAGGAAGACAAGAGATGAGTTGATAGAATACTATAATAGCAACATAGCAACACAAGAACTACTAACAGAAAAGCAGTTCTTGTTTTTATGTACAAAATTAAAGAGGTTGAACTTCTTAAGTGGTAGTGTTAGAAGTGGGAAAACGTATGTATCATTACAGAAATTTGCTTTAAGTGTTAAGTCTGCTCCTAAAGGTACTGAGTTTATTATATGTGGCAAAACACTAACAACATTGAAGAGGAATTGTTTGAATTTATTAGTTGAATTAGTAGGGGAAGCTAATTTTACTTATAAAATGAGTGAAAAAGAAGGCATATTGTTTGGGCATAAAGTATGGCTAGAAGGTGCAAACGATAATAATTCTGAAAACAAGATACGAGGTATGACATTATACGGAGCATATTGCGATGAGGTAACCTTATTTCCTGAAACGTTCTTTACAATGTTATTATCAAGATTATCTTATGATGAAGCTTTTCTTATAGCGACTTGTAACCCTGACAGCCCTAGTCATTATATAAAGGCTGAGTATATGGACAGAGAAGATTTAGATGTAGCAGTATGGAACTTTATATTATCCGATAATAAGTTTATGGGTAAGAAATACATTGAAGAAATATCTAAGGAATACACAGGTGTATTTTACAACAGGTTCATTTTAGGACAATGGGTAAGGGCAGAAGGACTTATATATATGGATTTTGCCAACAATGAAAAAGAGTTTATAATTCCTTCATTGCAGAATAGGTTATCTGTAATAAGCATTGGCATTGACTATGGAGCAAGCCGAGGCGATACAGTGTTCCAAGCAACAGGCATAAAAGAAGGATATAAAGGTATAGTAGCATTAAAGCAGAGGAAGATTAGTGGGATACAAGACCCTGAAGATATATACAGAGAGTTCGAGGATTTCGTTAGAGACGTTGAAGAAGAATATGGGTATGTTAACTATGTATTTGCAGATTGGGGCGGTTTAGGGCAAGTTATAACACGGGGATTATATAGATATTGTATGTCGCACCACATCAATGTGCAGATACAGGATTGTGACAAACTTGAAATTATAGACAGGATTTTATTTACACAAAAAGTAATGGGTAGACGTGTATTAGACATTATACAGGGCGAGAATGAAGATTTACGAAAAGCTTTTAGAGAGGCAGTATGGGAAGAAGGTAAAGACAACGTAAGGTTAGACGATGGAACAAGTGATATAGACAGTTTAGATGCATTCGAGTATTCAATTACACCATTCTTTAAGAACATCATAGATGCATTAAACAGAAAGGTTGCATAATTTACATAAAATTGTTTTGAAAAGTTGATACTCGTCTCGGAGAGCAAGTCCATTTTATGGCTTGAAATAGCCAAGTGTTAAAATATGTAAATGGTAGACATAACAGAGAAAAACAAGCTTATTTGAATAAGAAAATAAATGTGGTACAATATAAATGAAAGGGCGGTGTTGATTTTGGAATTAACGGCACTATTTAAGGAATTAGGATATGACATAGATTGGACTAAAGATTTTACTAGATATTTTGAATTGTGGGGTAGTTGGTATAAAGGGAAAGTAAAAGCCTTCCACGATTATAAAGTGTATAATGGTGTAAGGAAGGTAAATGTGAAAAGGAAATCGTTGCAAATGGCAAAGAAGGTTTGTGAGGACTGGGCAGATTTAGAATTCAACGAAAGAGTTAGCATTACAACAGACAATGAGGAAACTAACAAGAAACTACAAAAGGTTTTAGAAGACAACGATTTTTGGATATTGTGTAATCAAGGTATTGAGAAGACGTTCGCTTTAGGGACTGGAGCTTTTGTATGTTCAGTAGATAATTTAACAATAGATGAAGAAGGTAATGCTATATATGATGGAGAGGCACGAACAACGATACAATTCTTAACGGCTGACAAGATTATACCATTGACGTGGGACAACAAAGGTATAACCGAGTGTGCATTTGTTGATACTAAAACAGAAAAGGGAAACAAAATAACCAAAGTTAGTATTCACAAGAAAGATGAAAATGGGCAGTATGTTATAGTAAACAAGTTTTACAGTAGTGACAGAAATAACCTAAAGCCATTACCTGAATTAGATTATACGTTTAATACTTTAGGAGATATACCGTGGTTTGAGATAAACAAACCTAATGTATGCAACAATATAGACCTAGACAGTCCATATGGTGTAAGTATATTTGCTAACAGTATAGATGTGCTAGAAGGGTTGGACATTGCTTATGATGGTATTCCCAACGAATACCTATTAGGCAAAAAGAGAATATTTATTGACAAGCAATTAACCAAGATTAATTCAATAGACGGCAGTGAAAGTTTAACTTTTGATGTAAACGACATAGCCTTTTATGCATTGCCTAGTGATTTTAATGCTAGTAACTCAATAGGGTTACAAGATAGCACACAACAACTTAGAATAGCAGAACATACGGAGGGTATTCAATTTATGTTGAATTTGTTGTCGACCAAAACAGGTTTTGGGCAGACTTATTACAAATTTGACAATGGAACTGTAGCAACGGCAACAGAAGTTGTTTCTCAAAACAGCCAATTGTTTAGAACTTTAAAGAAACACGAAATTATATTAGAGGCGAACTTACACGATTTAGTAAAGATTATATCGTACATTGAAACAACGTTTTGCAATAATCCTATGCCATTTGAAAACGTTATCATAGATTTTGATGATAGTATTATCGAAGACAAGCAAAAGCAAAGGGAAATAGACAAGGCAGATATGGGTATCGGCATAATGCGAAGAGAAGAATACAGAGCAAAATATTATGGGGAGACAGAAGAGGAAGCATTGAAAAAGCTACCTGAAGTTGAAAGTCTAGCTTAAGTATGCTATTATTTATCTGTAACATCTCCTGAGTTACAACAACCTGTGCTAATCTAATGAGAGCGGTACAGGTTGATTTTATATAAAGGAGGGATAAAATGTTAACACCTGAGCAATTAGAAAAGTATCAGATTATGTCTAACAAGATGTTAGCTAAAATGCAACAAGACATAATGGATAGAATTATACAAGGAATTAGAAAAGCTGGAGAAATAACAAGCAGTACCGAGTATTTAATTTTTAGAGCTACCGAGTTAGGCATGTCAAAGAAGTATATTCAGAAGAAAATACAAGAAAATTTAGAATTGAGTAATAAAGAAATACGCAAAATGTATGAAGAGGCTTCTAAGCGAACATATTCCTATGATAAATCGATTTTTGATATTGCCGATACTAATTATATACCCTATGAGGAAAACGAGGCTGTAAAGTCAATTATGGAAGCCTTTTTTGAGAGAACTAATGGCGAAATGATAAATATTACCAAAAGTATGGGATTTGCAGAAATTATCAATGGAAAAGTTACATTTAAGGAGACGGCAAAGTTCTATCAAGAGGAAATGGACAGAGTTTTTACATCTGTATATAATGGAACAAGCACAGTTGATAAAGCAGTAAGAGAAGCAACTGCCAAAATGTCGAATAGTGGATTAAGAATAGTAGATTATGCAAGTGGAAACACAACAAGAATTGATGTTGCAGTAAGAAGAAACATAATGACAGGGTTAACACAAATGCAAGAGCAGATAACACAACACAATGCGGAAGAATTAGGCACTACTATATTTGAGTTTAGTTGGCACAGTGGGTTCAGACCAACACATGGTTGGGGTGGGTTAAGATATGATACAACAGGCAAAGATTATCCTACCAAAGAGGAAGTATATGCCAATAATGGTGGAGGGACTATGGAAGATTACAACTGCCGTCATAGTGTATATCCAACATTTAAGGAAGTTGAACCAGCATATTCAAAAGCAGAGTTAAAGCGATTAAATGCCCTTGAAAAGCAAACTAAGGAGTGGAGGGGTAAACAACTCAACCGATATGAGCAAACTCAAAAGCAAAGGCAAATGGAAGCCAAAATGAGGGAGTTAAGAAGAAGAATAGATTTGCTAAAACAAAATGAAGATATTGAAAAAGGAAACATACAAAAGGAAAGAATAAAATATAGAGCCTTGATGAATGATTATGTAATGTTTAGTAAAAAAATGGGGTTAAGCACTCAAAAAAACAGAGTTTATCAAGATATGTTAGGAAGAGTATAGTTGCAAAACCAAAAAATGTATGCTAACATTTAATTGTTGAGATAACAACGTTTAAAAAATCGGTAGTGCAGTAAAGCACAATTAAAAAATCAAAGGTGTATATCACATAAAAAGGGGAGAGATGTTATGTCAGAGAAATTAGAATTTTTGAAAAATTGTTTTGAGAATGAAGAAGAATACAAGAAATTTACACAAAAAGTAGATGATAATGGAATAAAGATAGCAGATTTAACGAGTGGAGAGTATGTTGCAAAGAAAAAGTTTGATGATAAAGCAACAGAGTTGTCCAATTTACAGACAAAATACACAGAATTAGAGAAAAATTCTCAAACAGATGATGTTTCTAAGAAAAAAATTGAAGAGTTAGAGAAACAATTAAGAGATGCTAACGATAAATATACAATATTGGACAGAGACCATAACCATTACTTGCAAAGAGAAAAGGTTACAGGTGCAGGGTTCAAGAAAGAATTTGCAGATTTTGTTGTTTCAGAAATTAACAAGAATGTATCCGATACAGTAGATTTTGAAACGGCTATGAAAGGATACAAAGCTAAAAATCCTCAATTTACAGAAACAGAAAAGAAAGTTTTCAAAGCTGTTTCTATGCCTGATATGACAGGAACAAACAAAGACACAAAAAGTAATAATGACTTTATGAATGCTTTAATAAGAGGCGAAAACTAAAAGGGGGATACCATAATGACAATGATTACAAGAAATAATGCTAGTGCATTAATACCTGAGCAAGAAACTAGGGAAATTATTGAAGGTGTAGTAAAACAATCAGTAGCAATGAATTTATTTAGAAGATTACCTAATATGTCCGCTGGAGTAACAAAGATGAGAGTATTAGATAATTTACCACTTGCTTACTGGCAAACACAAGGCACAGACGGTGCTGATAGCAAGAAGAAATTAACTAATATGGCATGGAGCAACAAGTATATTTATGCTGAGGAATTAGCAGTTATCGTGCCTATTTCTCAATCAACACTTGATGACTCTGATTATGACATTTGGGCAGAAGTAAGACCAAGACTTATTGAAGCTTTTGGTAAGAAATTTGACCAAGCAGTATTTAATGGAACAGACAAACCAGCACAATTCAGAACAGATTTAATTAATTCTATCAAAGACGTTGGAGCAACTATCACAGGTACAGACTCAATGTATACTGACATTAACAATGCTATGTCTGAAGTAGAATTAAGTGGATTTAATCCTACCGCATTAGTTGGTGGTGTTGATGTAAAGGCTAAATTTAGAATGCTACTTGACACAACAAACCAACCTATTAAGGGTACTGAAATTGATGAATTACCAAGAAGATATGTTGATAATGGTTCTTGGGATAGTGGTTTAGCACAATTTATTATCGGCGACTTCTCTCAAGCAGTATATGCAATAAGACAAGATATTACATTTGATATCTTTAGAGAAGGTATTATCCAAGACCCTTCATCAGGCGAAATCTTATACAATCTATTACAACAAGATATGGCTTGTATTCGTGCCGTAATGAGACTTGGTTGGGAAATTCCAAACCCTATCAATGCATTAAATGATACATCGTTCAGATTCCCATTTGCATTAGTAACACCTGCTACTATTGGAAGATTAAGAGCTAAATTGGTTCCAGGAGCAAATACTAATACATTTATCGTAAGTGAATTAGATGGCGAAGGAACTGGAGCAGTAAAGTATTCAATTAACAATGCAGGTTCTGTAAATGCACCAACATTTGGAGAAAACATTTCTAGTTATACCGCATTAGAAGTAGGAAAAGAAATCACAACTACTTTAGCAAATCCTGAAATTGTAATTGCAGAAGCTGGAGCAGATAACAAGGCAGTTAAGACATCATCTGTAATGGCAGTAACAAAGAAGAAATAACATAATGGAGGTAGTAGGGAATGAGCAACTATGTTGACTATAATTATTATACGAATAATTACTTGCAAGGTAGAGAGCCAGTTATTCCGACTGCCTCCTTTGGTTTTTATTCAATGAAAGCTACAAATGAGATTAGAGCAAGAATATATGATGTTTTAATCATAATAGACGAAGATGTAAAGAATTGTGCTTGTGACTTAGCGGAGTTCTTTTATAGAGAAGATATTGCAGAACAGAGTGTTACCAAAACATCATCTAAAGGAATATCATCTGAAAGTGTCGGAGAATATTTAGTATCATATGCAACAAGCAAGAGTGAAGAATATTCGCAAACTAACAGAGATGTAAAGATAAGTTCTATATTAAGGACGTGGCTAGGCAACAAGAATTTATTGAACAATAGGAGGGTTGACGTTGTATACTAATACAGGAGCAACTTTATATAACTATGATAGAGATAAGACAACAGGTAAGGTAACATACAGACGCACATATTTAAGAAACGTATTTTGGGACGACAGTAAACAAAGTAACGTACTTAAAAGTGGGTTGACGTCTGTTGAAAGTGTAAATATATCTGTACCGTTTGACGTTGATACCGAAGGAAAAACATACAAGTCACCTAAAGAATATCTAAATTCAATAGACAAAGACAATTCATTTACATTTACAGCTAATTCACAAGACTTGATAGTAAAAGGAATAATAGATTATGAAATCGATAATTCTAGCAGCCAGAAAATATCTGAAAGTTTATCATACCTAAAGAACAATTATGATTATGTAATGACTATAAGCATAGTTGATATGAAAGACTTTGGAAGCGAGAATATGCGTCATTGGGAGATAGGTGGTAGATAATGGCTGATTTTGTTATGAAACCTATTTTAGAATTAAAATCAGAAAGAAACCTAAATATAATGCAACAAGCACAAAAGTATGTTGATAGTGAATGCATAAGACGTATGGATAAATACACCAAAAGAGACACAGGAGCTTTGATTAAGTCTGCTACTACTCAAACAACTATCGGAAGTGGTAAGATAGTTCAAAGAACACCTTATGCAAGGAAGCAATATTATACTTTAGGTGTCAGAAATAATGATACAGGTTTAAGAGGTACTTATTGGTTTCAACGTATGGCTTCGGCAGAAAAAGGGCAGATATTAAGAGGGTTAGAAAGGATAACAGGGGGTAAAGCAAAATGAATATAATAGAAAAGGTTCAAGAAATATTAAGCAGTTATCCTCAGATATCTATGTCTACAAATGAAGTAGACATAGATTTTACAAGCGATAACCCTGTATCTTATGGTTTGTCTAGTGTAGGCGATGAATTAGTAAGAGGATATGTGACTGGCAAAGAATTAAGGCAACATAATTTCGTATTGTATGCAGTCCAAGACAGTTTTAATACATTTAAGAGACTTGCAAACAGTACATTCTTGTTAGAATTAGGATATTGGTTAAAAGATAAGAAAAATATAGAAGTAGACGAAGGGCGAATAACAAGTATTAGGACGTCTAACGGTATGGCTTATGAAATCCCAACTGGGGATATAATGGACGGTGTTAGATATCAGATACAAATATTCGTACAATATGAAAGGGAGGACAAATAAAATGGCAGATTTAGAACGTAAATTTATGGGTCATTATGTTGATGCTAGTATGAACAGTACACCTGATTATGAACAATTAGGAGACGGAATTGAGGAAATGAGCATCGAAATGGGTGCTAACGTGCAAAAGACTAGAGATATAACAGGAAAGACAAAGACATATATTGATGGATATGAAAAATCACAAGCGGTAGAACCTTACAAAGCTAATAGTGACAGTAATATGTTTAAGAGATTACAAAGTATTGCTGATGAAAATAAAGTATTAGATGATTTGAATACAACTGTAATTGATGTGCATATGTGGGAAACACCTACAAATAACACAACATTCCCAGCAATAAGAGAAAACGCAGTAATTGAATTATCTTCTTATGGTGGAGACACAAGTGGATATCAATTGCCATTTACATTACACAGAACAGGCGTCATTACAAAGGGTACGTTTGACACCAATTCAAAGACATTTACTGCAACAGAAGAATAGCAATAAAAGGAGATGTTACAAATGGAAAGTTTAAATTTTGATGAAGGATACAAAGAGTTAGCTATAAATGGCGATGAAAAAAGAGTAATAAGATTTAATCCATCAGATGTTTCTATACTAGATAAAATAAATAAATTAGGCGAAGAAATTAGTGAAAAAGCAGAAGGATTAAAGACTGATAAAGATTTTGAGAATTACGAAAAAATGATATGCAAACATTTTGACGATATGTTAGGGAAAGGCAGTAGTAAGAAAATCTTTGGCGATATATCACCAATAGCAACAGTAAATGGCAGATTTCTATATGAAGTTTTTTTAGAAGATGCATTGTTACCTTACATCAGCAAAAGCATAAAAGATAATTATGAAAAAAACATGGAAAGAATAAAGAAATATACACAGGAGATACAAAATGATAGGTAGATTACCCAAAACTCTTGAAATAGACGGAACGGAATATCCAATAAGAACGGACTACCGAACCGTCTTATTAATTATAAAGGCTTTTAATGATGTAAATTTAAATGATATAGAGAAAACAGAGATAATGCTAGAATGTTTATTTATCAATTGGTTTGAAATATGCAGAAATGTTGATATACGAATAGCTTGTGAAAAGGCGAGATGGTTTATTGAATGTGGTGAAAAATGGGATAAAAGTCCTAACAATGCCAAGCTTATGGATTGGGAGCAAGACGAGCAGTTGATATTTTCAGCAATAAATGTAGTAGCCAACAAAGAAGTTAGAGAAGTAGAATATATGCATTGGTGGACATTTATGGGATATTTCAAAAGCATAGGAGAAAGTGTGTTTTCAACATATGTGAATATACGAAAGAAGATAAGCAAAGGGAAAAAATTAGAAAAATGGGAAAAAGAAATATATGAACAAAATATAGATGCAATAAAAATCAAGACTAAACTTTCGGATAAAGAAAAAGAGTATCTAAAGAAAGTGGGGTTGGAGGTGGAATAATTGGACGGCTCATTGATATTTGATACCAAAATTGATACAAAAGGATTTGACGATGGTGTTAAAAAAATAGATGAAAAAGGGCAGAATGCTGGAACGTCACTAGAAGACTCATTGGCAAAAGTTGAAGCAGTATCGGACAAAACAGGCAGAGGAATTGTAAATAATTTTAGAAAAGCAAAAACACAATTAGATGAGACAACACAACAAGCAATAGAATTAAAAAGGCAGATTAGTTCTATCGAATTAGGAACAAAAGAAGGACTAAAAGGGATAGTAGCACCGTTTAGTGGACAAAGCTACGAGGAAAGTTTGTCGGCTATGACAAAAGATACATTGGCAAAAAATAAAGATTATCAAAAGCTGTTAGTACAGTATGACGAATTAAATAGTAAGCTAAGCCAACAGAGAGAGAATTATTATCAAACTGGAAATGTTGTAAATGATTATATAAAATCCTTAAAAAATTCAGCAGAGCAGATAAAAAAGGTAAATAAAAATGTAGAAGAAACTAACAGGAAATCGCAACAAGTTGTAAGAAATTACAGAGAAGTAAAAGCCGAGTCTAACTCATTAGGGAAAGCTATTAATAAGTTGGCTAGAAGGTTTAGACTATTAATAGTTGCAATGCTAATGCGTGGAGCAATTAGGGCGGTAAAAGAAGGGTTTGAAGATTTAGCAGGATATTCAGAAAGATTTAATAAAACTATAAGTGAAATGAAATCATCTTTTACACAAGCAAGAAATTCAATTGCAACTGCTTTTGCACCAATTTTAGAGGCATTAGCACCTATTATCATAAAAATAACCGATGCATTTTCAAAATTAATGGAAACAGTAACAATGTATACAACCGCATTGTTTACCAATTCAACACAATATATAAGAGCTAAAAAGAGTGCGGATAATTATGCTTCATCTGTAAAAAAAGTTGGCAAAGCTTTAGCAAGTTTTGACACGATAGAGCGATTAACTCAGTCTAGCGGTGGAGTTGGTTCTAATGTTCAAGATATGTTTGAAACAGTAGATATACCACAAGATGTGTTAGATAATGCAAAAAAGATGAAAGAAGAATTTGAAGTAATTAAAAAGAATTTGCCTTTACTTGCATTATTAGCAACGGCTACATATTTATTAAGCAGAGCATTTAAGAATAAGAATGGCAATTTAGAAGAACAAACAAAAGACACAAAATTAGAAAGAGAAGCCTTAAAGAGTTTAATACCTCAATTAGCTGGTGCTGGTGCTGGTGCGTGGGCATTAGGAGATGGAATTAGAAATTTAAATGAAAATCCTATGGAGACACCTAGCATAGATGCAGAAGGATTTAGAGACCAATTAGGTATAGCAGGAGAAGGGGTATATGCATTTGGAGACCAAACACAACAAGCTAACGAAACAGTGGGTAATGCACTTAATGGTATGGAAGAGACTTTCCAAACAACAAATGATGGCATAGCAAATGCAAACCAAGGATTAATAGAAAATCTGTCAGGCACTAAAGATAGTGTAAAAACAAGTGTTGATGAGATGAAAAATGCGTATACAGATTTATCACCAGCGGTAGACGATGCAAATACCAACCTTAATATTGGATATGATAATTTAGAGAATAATTCAGAAAAATTATCAACAAATATGATTGATAATGTTAAAAAAGTAGCTATTGCTTTTATGTTATACCCAGCCATCGCATTAAAACAGGCAGGTGATAATTTTGCAACTTGGGGAACAGAGACAAGTAAAAATATAGTTACTTGGGGAACAAATATGATAGACAATATAGGGAAAACTATGAAATCTTGGTATGAAACATTTACATCTGCTTTGACGAGTGCGTGGGAAGCTTTTACAGGCTTTATGGAAGGAACAGGAGAAAGGATTAAAAACTGGTGGAGTGGTGCAAAGGATTGGGTAATTCCAACCGCAATGGGGCTAGGTGCAGTTGCACTGGTTGGGTCGGCAATAGCAACTGGGGGAGCAACATTACCGCTTTTAGCTTTAGCAAATGGAACAGTAGTACCACCAAACAATGGAGAATTCTTGGCTATGTTAGGAGATAACCATAAAGAAACTGAAATTGTATCACCTCTTAGCACAATGAAACAAGCAGTAAGAGAAGTAATGGCGGAAATGGGACAACAGAACTTAACGGCTACTGTACCAGTATATTGGAATGGCGAGAAGATATATGAGCAGGTTGAAAAGGTAAAAGCAAGACGTGGTTCAAGGCTTGTAAAAGGAGGGATATAGGTTATGAAATTGATTAAGATAGATGATGTAGAATATAACGTATATGACTCAAAAATAACAAGAAGTTTCCAAGTTTTAGATGGCGAAAATGCTGGACGTCTTATGAATGGCAAGATGGAAAGAGATGTTATAGGGACTTATTATAATTATACTTGGGAGCTTGAAGCAGATAATGAAGAAGTATACGATAGCCTATATGAAGTATTATCCGCTCCAGCAGATAGCCATATTATAGAAGTGCCTTATGGGAGAAACCAAAGGAAAGTATTTGAGGCTTATGTAACAAGTGGGCAAGATGAATTGTATTATTCAGATGGTACAAATTATCATTGGACAGGGTTATCAATACAATTTATTGCAATGGAACCTGATAGGATACCATAGGAGGTGGAGATATGGCAAATGATGTAAAATTAGTGTATGAAGATTTATCTCCACTAGCTAAGGGAGATAGTACCGCCACAAGCGATGACAAGAGAGAATTTGTTGATATGTCGGATTTATCGTCCGACGTATTAACAACGTTCCCTGAATACGCATTGTGTTTACCAAGATATTCTAAATTAAATGGGCAATATGTAAATGCACCTAACACTTTGCCGACATCGGGAATGGGCTATGTAAGCAACAGTATAAGCGATGAAAATGGAGAATTTGAAAATAATCCTAAGATAACAATAACATTTACACAAAAGCATACATCTGTCGGGTTAAATTTAGTATTTAATCCGTATTCAGGAGATTATGCAAGTTCAGTAAATATTAAATGGTATTCAGATGATACATTGTTGTCGGATAAAGATTTCACACCGAATTCAACTGATTATGCTTGTATGAATAATGTAGAATTGTTTAATAAGATAATAATAGAGTTCAAGAAAACATCAAAGCCGTATAGATATGTATTTCTAGGTGGTATCATTTACGGAGTAACAAGAACTTATGGCAATAGTGAGTTAAAGAGGGTAAACTTGTTGTCAGAATTGTCGCAGATTAGTGAGGAATTAACTATCAACACGTTTGGATTTACATTAGTGTCAAGGGAAAACACACAATTCTTGTTCCAAAAGCAACAGAAATTAAAATTGTATGATAGCAATGGGTTGCTAGGTTCGTTTTATCTTGACACGGCTAATAGATTATCAAGCAATAGTTACGATATAAATACATACGATGCAATAGGGATATTAGAGCAGACTAATTTTACAGGTGGGATATATACCAACGTAACGGCGGATGGCTTGTTAGCCTCAATATTTGCCGACAGTGGGGTAGAATACACAGTAGATGAAATAACATCGGCTAAGGTTATAAGCGGTTATATGCCGATTATGACTAAAAGAGAGGCTTTATGTTGGGTATGTATAGCGACAGGTTCTGTGTGCGATACAACAAGAAGTGAAAAGGTAGACATATATAGATTAAGTGATACAGTTGTTAGAACTATTGGACTAGATAAGCAGTATGAAGGGACATCAATTGAGAACACACAGGTAGTAACATCGGTAAAAGTAACAGCATATGGGTATTCACAAGGTACAGAATATGTTCAAGTCTTTAATGAGGTGTTAAATGGGAGCACAACAATAGAGTTTACAGAGCCGTTGCATAGTTTAGCTATAACAGGCGGAACGATAACGACAAGCTCGACAAATTATGCGATAATAACAGGAACAGGGGAAACAGTTACATTAACAGGTAAAAAATATAATGTATCAACAAGAGTAGTAGAGAAAAGCAACCCAAATGTTGGTGCATTAGATGTTAAGAATGTAATTGAGTTAAACGAATGTACACTTATCTCTTCCAGCAATGTAGAGGAAATTGCGACAAGAGTATTAAATTATTATTTGAAAACAAAGAAGGTAAATGCTAAAATAATATTAGGCGATAATGATTTAGGCGATAAAGTAACAATAAACACCGACTATGAAGGGGAATTAACAGGTACAATTGAAAAATTAGAAATATCAGGCAATAATAAGTTAGCGGGGAGTGTGGTAGTAAGATGAGTGTTATAGATACATTGATATTTGACAGAACACAATCGGACATTTCAAAAGATACCGATAAAGCTTACATATCATACACGGATTTGAACAGAGTAGAAGAAGCAATAACGTACTTAAAACAGCTCCTAGCTAAATATGGGTATAATTCTACTACCCAAGAGAAAAAATGGCTTATATCGGATTTTAGAAAGAATGAGGATATGGCAAGGTTAAAAGACAATATAGACAAATTGAGAAATGCTTATCCTTATTTAGTAAGCCCTGTCACACCTAATCCAATAAAATATGAAAGTATACAAGAAGCAAACGATATAGAAGAAATACTTTATAAAATCAATGAAATCATAATCAACATGACACAAAACTTCATACATTGTGGAGTAGCTAATTGTGGTCAAAGTAGATTATGGCAACAAAGATTTAGACGCCCTAAAGATTATACTTCAACATATCCAATAGACAAGTATTTAGTAACAGACACAGTACGTTTGCTTACTACTTCCAACACAACATACACGGGTAAATATACAAGTACGTTGCCATTGCCACAAGTAGATACATTTGACGATGTTGGTGGTAGCATTACAGCATTTAATACGGCTTTTACTTATCTTGATAGTTTGATAGGAGGTGTGGTATGAGTACAACGAATTTAGGATTAGACACAATAGAAACAACCGACAGCATACAAAATGCTTTTCTAACTAAAATGAATAGCAATATGCAAAAGTTAGATAATGCTTATGGGTTGCTAAAGACAAAATTGCTTGATGTTACAGATAAAAGCAATATAAACGAAGCAATTGATACTTTTAATACAATGGTTACTCAAGTAGCAAGCCTTACGACAGAAGTAAATACACTTACAGAAGAAAACAATACACTAAAATCGGTAGGCACTGCTAGTGCTAGTGATATGTTAAATGGCAAAACTGCATTAGTACAAGGTCAAACTGTTACAGGTACTATGGCAAATAAAACTGGAACGTCTAGTGCTAATGGGAGTGTATCAGGCGATAATTATAGATTGCAAATACCAAGTAATGGGTACTACGATACAAGTTCATACTTGTCAAGAACAAAAGCTAATGTGTTAACCGATTTAGGTGTAACGGCAATGCCAACAATAAATGTAACACTAAGTGGAAGCTATGCAGATTACATATCGGGTTATGGAGCAGGAGTAAACAAAGATGGTGTATTAGTAATATGGGCTATGAGCAATAGCTCAGCTTATGAACACGTGTCGTTTACATTAAGCAGTATGTCAACAGGGTTGGCTATTGATGAGGGGTGGGATATTACATCATATGGCGTAGCTGACCCTGCAAATGTACCACATGCTTGCACAGTAACAGGTTTAAGTGGCAAAAGCACAATAAACATAACACTTAGTGCAGGCAGTGGAAGCAGTTCATACGATTACGTAAAATTAACTGTAACAATAACGGCAAGTTAGGGGGGGATATAATGATACAAGAATTTAAAGATGAAGTACTAGACACGTCAGGGCAAAGCGATAACAACCCACGATATAGGATACGTGACAATAACGGCACTATATTGCAAGACGATGTACAAATAACACTGAAAACGCCTGTAACACAAGAAGGAACGGCAATAAATAAAGCGATGTTTGACGAGTTACAAGGGGACATTTATGTTTCTAGTCAATTCCTTGAACCAACTAGCGTTAATGTGGAAACTTACGAAACAAATTTATATGAATATAGTAAGTCAACCTCGCCAATCGCTAATACATGCCAAGCAATCGCATACGGGAACGGCACACGCATAGTCAGCTATGGAACAAATATAGCCAAAACAACAGACAATATAAATTGGGTTTCTAAAGAATTTACCATTGCCTTTAAAAACATAATTTTTGACGGCACTAGATTTGTGGCTATTACTTATGCAGATAATAGCAGTACATGGGCAATATATACTTCAGAAGATAATGGCGAAACATGGCAATGGAAAAGCGATTTATCAAGTAGCTCTTCCGCTTCGTATACAAAAATTGATTATAAAGACAATGTTTATATAGTCATTTACAAAAACGTTACTTTGAACAGAGGGACTATATATTCCAGCAGTGACTTGGCAACTTGGAGTGAGCGTATACATATAGGGGATAGTAATACAGGGGGCAGTTTTACCGACGTTGCTCATAATGATGAAGTTTTTGTGGCGGTTACTATGGGCGATTTTTACCCCTACTATTCGTCAGATGGGATTACATGGAATAGTAATACTTCTATTCCAAAATCAAATTTTATTGCGTGGATAAAAGACAGGTTTTTTGCAGGCGGCAAATATTCGTTTGATGGGTTGGAATGGTCTAAGACTATAGGCTATGACATATCTTCAAAACTTTATGGGGCATATTATGATGGTGTTAAATATATTACGCAATATTCAAGTGATTTCTTTTTTTCTTATGATGGGGTTACTTTTTCGAGAGTAGACCTTTCGTATTTGTCTAGTACTAGCTCCGACCTGTATGGCTCATATCTTGCCGACGGCACGATTTATGCGTTTAGCGGCGAATCCACCACAACCCAGAAACTATTAAAATTTACTTTACTGCCACATAGCACAACGTACAATTTCGATGTGCCGTTAAAAAGTTATAAAGATGGGCAAATCGTGCGACTAACTGGGTTTGATACACGGAGCCAAAATATCTATATCAATATCAACAATTTGGGGAGCCAATATGTAAGAGCCTTAAAAGGACCTATTGACAGGATTTCGTTATATTACAGCAATGGGGAATTTGCCGTTGCTATACCTAAAATTTTAAATTGGAATGTCAGTTACACAAAAGGTATGATGACTAAACATATTAGTCTGCCTAGCACAAACACTAAGGTCTTCGTAACAGCTGGTAACTCAAGAGATTTTGTGGAGGTGTTAACTGAGGCAATTGATTTGGAAAATGGATTAAGTGCACAACTGCTTGGTAATGGGGTACTACTGATAAAAGAAGGCAGCTTTAGCGGAACTTCTGTTATAGTTAGAATTATTGTAATATTAATTGATTAAAAAAGGAGTGGGGGACATGATAATAAATAAGGATGATAAAAGTTACCAAACACGTTCTGACATGCCAAACACTAATTGGCTAGGCGAGGAATGGTATGTTGTAGAAGATGGAAGTATGTTAGCGAACAAAATAAGCCAATTATTCCCTAGATTTGATTTTGTTTTAGATGACGATGGGAATTTATTGGACGTTGTTGAAATACCCAAAACACAAGAAGAAATAAATGCAGAACGTGCGGAAGAAATAAAAGCAGAATTAGAAGATTTAGACAGTACAATAAACAGAGCGACAGAAGATTTATACACATTAACTAGTACAACACCGTATCAAAAGACGGCAGAAGTAATACAACAGAAAGAAGCACTAAGGCAAGAGTTGAAAACATTATCAGAAAGTGAGTGATTTTATGTATAGAGGAACAACCCCTACATTATATTTTACAATGCCATTTGATAGTACAGGTATATCTCAATTATATATTACGTTTAATCAAGAAGGTAAAACTGTGCTAGAGAAAACGTATGATGATATAACATATTCAGACAAGGAAATTACACTAAAACTTACACAAACGGATACGTTGCAATTAAAAAGTGGCACTATACAAATACAAATTAGGATAAAATTCTTTGATGAAACGGCTATAGTGAGTGACGTTATTTATACTACTGCTAAAGAAATACTAAAGGATGGTGGGATATAATGGAATATAGGGAAGAGGGAAGTAGTTTTAATGTAACATTTGGCACTAAAAACGAGGTAAATGTAGGTGGGACATCTGATTACAATCAACTAAAAAACCAACCAAAGATAAATGGGGTTGAACTTAGAGGCGATAAGACCGCAGAGCAAATTGGGGTGCAACCGAAAGGCGATTATGCTTTAAAAAGCGAAATACCAACTAAGGTATCCGAATTAGAAAACGATATCGGCTTTATTACCACCGAGGCAGACCCAACTGTTCCTACTTATATAAAAACTATTACCCAAAATGATATAAATAATTGGAATAGTAAAACTTATTTTAGCGGGGATTATAACGATTTGACAAATAAACCTACAATACCAAGCACAGAAGGGTTTGCGACAGTCGAACAATTAACGCAAGGCTTAGCATCAAAACAAGACACTTTGGTAAGCGGTATCTCTATAAAGACTATTAATAATCAAAGCCTTTTAGGCATCGGGGATATAGTTATAGAAGGTGGGGGTGGTGCTCCTATAACAGTAGATACTGAAATGAGCGACACGAGTGAAAACCCAGTACAAAACAAAGTTATAAAAGCATATGTAGATGGTTTAACTGGTAATGTAGAAGCAATATTGCAAACTCTAAATAGTGGAAGTGGGGTGTAAATCATGAGTATAGTCACAGAAATCGAAGCGTTAAAAGCCAATCTAACAAACGCATATACGTCAATTAGCGCGAAAGGCGGAACTATACCTGCCAACAAAAATGCACAAAATCTGTCGAGTGCAATAGACAGCATAACTACAGGTGGAAGCACGCCTGTAGTAGAAGCCGAAAAGAAAGATATAAACTTCTATGATTATGACGGCACAAGATTATACAGCTGGACGTTAGCTGAGCTTGCAACCAAAACAGAATTACCAGCATTGCCAACGCAACAAGGCTTGACTTGCCAAGGTTGGAATTGGTCACTAGCAGAATTAAAAGAACAAAACACCCAAATGAATGTTGGAGCTATGTATATTACCGATGACGGCAAAACGAGAATATACATACACCTAGAAGAGGCAAGAAAAAGTCCATATTTGAAGTTTAACACGGAAGGTCAAAACCCAAGCGTTGAAATTGACTGGGGAGACGGAAGCAGCATACAGACAGTCACATCAGCTTCAACCCCAATACTTCACGAATATGCCTCGGGCGGGAATTATATGATAACGCTAAACCCGTTGAATGATACAGAAATAACTTTAGTTGGAGATACCTATGGGAGATGCTTAATTAGTGGGAATATAAGCAGGTTAAAATCGCAAAATAGATACTATGCTAATTGTTTGAAAAAAGTAGAATTAGGCAAAGGGGTTAAAGCAATTTCAAATTATGCTTTTTATTATTCGCCAATTGAAACCATTTCTATGCCAATAGGGGTAAATTTGGAAGGAACAGATGCGTTTGCATACTCAACCATAAAATATTTCACAATTGATGGGGAAGCTACTTGGAAAAATAGCTTTAACAACAGTTCTCTCGTATGTATTTCATTCCCCTCAAGGAACACTAATTGGAGTGATTCTGCCTTCGGATATGCAAAAAATTTAGAAGAATTATATACTCCAAAATCTGTGCCATCTTCTAGTACCACACGTCACTGTATCTCATGCGAAGGACTAAAAAAAGTGATATGGGGACTTAATTCAATAAATGCAAATGACTTTGCCAGTAACTATTCATTAACGAGTTTTTATTGTGCAAATGATGTAATATCTATTGGTGCAGATGCCTTTTACGGCTGTTACACACTTAAATATGTTACATTTTTATTTAATACGATTGTGCCAACACTAAGTGCATCTGATACATTTTCATACGCACCAAGTGATTGCCAAATAGTTGTGCCAGACAGCTTGTACGATGAATGGGTACAGGCTACAAATTGGGCGGCACTTTCCAGCCAAATAATTAAAGCTAGTGAATGGGAGGGATAACATGATACAGGTTGAAAATATTACTATTGGCGAAAGAGCATTTAAAAGGACGTACAGCGATGAAGGACATTATATTAAAAAAGTTGACACGGAAGAGATATACGTCGAAGCGGTAGATTTGCCTGACAAAGGTTACTCTTACATGGAGACTGATGAGTATATTGAAGTGGAAGAAGGTGGAGAGAATGAAGTTTACTGAGGAAGCACTAATCTTTCTAGGTATAACCCGCTGGCACGAGGCGGGATATACTGGAAAAGGTATAAAGATAATGAGTGATGAAAAGGTATGTGAAAAAGCTCACAAAGATGTAATTTC
>CAZYWC010000019.1:0-43514 GCA_964651125.1 uncultured Vampirovibrio sp. | reverse complement strand
TCATATTCCAAAGATTTTTTTGTTGAAGTGGATTTAATACCATTTCAGACCCATGCGCCACAATCGGCATAGGTTGGTTATAATTGCCCGGTACGATACCACCATCCGCAAAAAAGCCTTTAATAAAGTTTGCGGCCGTTCCAATCCAACCGCCGGCGCTTGACATTTTCGTAACACCTTGCACCATTTTTAATTTTGCTTGTTCTAATATCATTTCGGCAATCATTTTAGCAAAAGCCGCTTTTATATCGCCAAAAATGCTAATAAAACTATCTTTCAAGGTTGCGTTACCTTGTAAAAAGTCTTCCAAAGAATCACTAAACGAATCGCCAATATCGCTTAACAAATCTTTCCATTGTTTAGATTCTGCTTCTATTGATTCATTAACTAATTTTTGCTTTTCCGTTTCATGTTCTGCGGTTAATATTAATTTTTCTTGTTGGATTTCCTCATATTTACGAACATCATTTTTATATAATTCTGCTTCGCGATTTAATCCGGCAAGTTTTAAATTATATTTCTTTTCTTCAAATTCTAACAACTTATTATAATATTCTTCATTAGATACGCCCCCACGTTCTTTGTCGCGTTCTAATGCGTCTTTTTCTCGTTCCATTTCAAGGTTTTGTAATGAAACACGATTATTATAAGCCGTTAGCTCTGCTTGTCCGACTTCTTCTATATGTTTTTGTACAAGTTTTGTACGCTCATTCAATGCTTCTTGATATTTGGCTGTGCCTTTTTTCTCTAAAGCTATTTTAGTGTCAATTTTTCTTAATTCTAGCCTATATTCTTCTTCCGAATTTTTACGAACTTGCAATAATTCCGCGTCTATTTGCGCTTGCTTTAATGCTATGGCTTCTTTGCGGGCCTTTTCTGCCGCACGTGCTGCCTTGCGTTTATCAGCGTCGCTCATGCCGGGTGCGCTTGTTTTTGGTCGTGTAGTTTTTCTTTCTTCCGACGTTCCAAAACTTACCTCATTATTTTCAATTTTCTTTAAAAGTTCTTCAGCGTCTTTTAATTCTTTGTTGATTCTGTCTTGGTCGCGTTGTACTGATTTTCTAACACCATAGCGCCCCTCTTTAATATCTATCGGCATGCCTGTTCTTGCACTATTTGCCGCTTGATTCATTACATAGCCGCGTCTTTGGTCGTCTGCCTTTTTGTCTATTTTTTCTTTTTGTTTTCGCAAATCCTCAACTTTTGCCGCTTGGGTTGTTAAATAAATCTTTTTGGCTAATTCTTTGTTTATACCTTGAAGTTTTATTATTTCCCTATCGTATTCGCTTAAAATTCCGGGATATGCTTTTACTAAAGCGTCAATAGCGTCGTTTAATTCTTTTTCTTGCGCAACTGTTCTTTTTTTTGCGTCTGCCAAACGGTTAATAGTGCTTATATTATCTTCAATTTGGCGGTTTTGTTGCTCGTATTTTGTATTAATATCATCTAAAGCTTTGCCGGTTTCTTCCAATGAATTTTTATAAGCAAATACGGCCGTAGTTACTCCGGCTATTGCTATTGCTATCCATGTGAACGGATTAGCAAGTAAAGAAGCCGTAAACGCTTTTACCTGTACGGTAGCAAGTTTTAACGCTTGTGAAAAATTGCCGGTTGCCGCATATTGTAAAACCGTTGCTTGCGTAGCTTTTGCGCTTGCGGCCGCTTCGGTCGCTTTTGCTGCGGTTGAAGCTTTTAGGGCTACGCATTCTTTTATCATGGCTTGGTCGCCTTTAAGTCTTGCATAATATAGCGCTAATTCTGCTTCTTCTGCTGCTTTTGCAGCTGCTACCGCTTCTATTTGCGCCGCTTCGGTCGCCTTAATTGCGGCTATTGCTTGCATGTGTACTGTGCTTAAAGTTCCTATAACGGCCGTTAAACTCTTATAACCTAACACCATTGTAGCCAATGCCAAACCGGCATTAGTTACGACGTTCATGGTCTGTGTATTAGCTTGCGCCCACTCACCCATTTTATTTACGGCCGCCGTAGTGTCATTAATTAATTGGATTTCTGTTTTATCCAATTCTTTTAATGCTGGCATTGCTTTATCACTAATTGTACGTGCTAAAATTTCTAAGCTGTCGGCCTTTGTAGCTTCCAACCCTGCTTTACTTTGTGCTTGCGCTTCCATCATGCCGGCAAATTTCCCGCCCGCTTCGGTTGCGTCCTTAAAGGCTTGAATAACCATATCAGTAGTTATTTTGCCTTTGCTCATTTCATCTTTAAGTTGGCCTACACTCTTGCCGGTTTTTTCTGCCATAATTTGAAGCGGGTTAAATCCGGCGTTAATCATTTGTAGTAAATCTTGGCCCATTAAACGGCCCGCGCTTGCACTTTGTGCAAAAGCAAGGGTTAATGAATCCATACGTTGCTTATCACCGCCGGTGATATCGCCTAACATTTTCAAAGTTGGTATAACTTCATCAGCTGCAACGGCATTAAAGTTTAATAATAATTTTGCGTTATCATTAAGGCTTGCGGAAGTCATAGGCGTAGCGTTTGCCAAATCTTGTATATCCTTAACAAGCTTTGCGCCCTCTTTTTCGCTCTGCAACATCTTACTAAAAGATATTTGCGCTTGTTCAAAATTTTTAGAAGCGTTTATAGCAAAATCGCCCATATTTTTAATAGACACACCAATAGCCGCACCGCCTAAAACTCCGGCTACTTTTGTTTGCAAGTTTTTTAACAAACTTGTTGATTCTTCAAGCTTAGTTTTTAGTTCGGCATTGTCCATGCCTAAAAATATGTCTAATTTTCTTTTTGCCATTGATTTACTTGTTTATCCTAAAAATTTGTCTAACATCTCTACGGCTTCGTCGCCTGTTACACTTTCAGACACCGCGCCCCCGCTTCGTTTTATGCAATCTATTCTTGCTTCAAATAGTGCATTTATCTTTTTATAGGTTGATTTATAAAAAGATTCTTCACCAAGCCCCATTACGGAAGCATACAAATATAAAGCTAAGGCCCAGTCTACTTGATTTTCAGAATTGTTTTTATTTTTTGAAGTGTCGTTTTTAGCATGCCGGTTGTTTTCGTCTTTTTTTTTGCGTCTGCTTTCGGCATACTATCTAACAAACCTTTTGTAATACCTAAACTAACTTCTCTTAATTCTTGGCTATCCATTTCAAAAAGTTGTTTTAGCTCAATTTCTTCTTTAATGCTTATTGGGTCGGATAAATCAAACTCATTAAAAACAAGAGTGCCGCACCAAATCATATAAATAATTGCTTCTAAATCCGCGTTTAAAACTCTCTGTATCAAATCGTACATTTCGATATTAAAACGCTTTTTTAAAGCGATAAAATTTCTTGCTTGGAATCTTACTGTGTATTTTTTACCCAAAATCTTGGCTTCAAAACTATTGCCTATGATTTTATCTACTGACATCTTTAAACCTTTCTTTTATTCAAAAAAGGCGGCCTATTTAATTAGGTCGCCTTTTAATAACAATCAATATTTATAAATTAATCTCCCTCAGCGGTGATAACTGGAATTTGCGCAATAGGAGTTTTAGAAGTTTTATAAAACTTCTTAGCGCCAAATTTCTTATCATAAGTTCTTGCAACGGCTTTACCGCTAAAGCTACATACCATATAGTCGCCCTCGCTATATTCTTCTTGGTATCTTCCGCTTACTTTGTACATTAACCTATGATAATCGCCGCTACCTACTGTTCTAGCCGGTTGAAATTCTAAAGCAAAATATTTGCTTTGGTCTTCCGCGCTATCTTCAATAGTAACTACGTCTTGTGTTCCCTCTTTGGCGGTCGTCATTGTGCTACCGTTAATCAAACACATAATTTCGGGGGTTAATTGTGCGTTTTTAAAAGCAACTTCCGCCCCTTTAACTTTTGCATAATAATCTAAGTCGACTTCATCACCAGTTAGCTCTTTTTCATCTACTGTAAACGTCAAACTTAATTCTTTAACGCCCGGTACATCTTGCGGTGCGCCATACTCTACGCCAGTTTCATCATCTTTCATCAATTCAGAAATTTTTAAATCTTCAATACCTAGCGTAATGGTTTTTTGAACTTCTGCCATGTTTATTATCCTTTCTGTGGTTATGCCACGTTATCTAAATATACTTCTTGTTCCCATTCGTCGTACCAAATTTCGCAAGATGTAATTTTTTCGTTAAAATCATCTTCCAACGCGTATGTAAATTTAGCTTCGGTAAATATTTGGCGGTTATCCCAAACATTTAGATTGATAAATTTTGCAACATCTAGCGCGGTATCTCTTACGCGTCTTTTAGCCTTACCCCTATATGATTCACATATATAGGCCCTAAAAGTACATTTTGCCCTAAATAATTCTCTTATCGGGTTTTCTGCGTTTTCAAAATTTGTTAATTCGATAAAAATAGCCGGAGTATTTATATTTTCGTTTTCGTCAACGTCGCTATAATCACCAATAAAATAGCTATTCCCGTATCTAGCTTTGAAAGCTGCAATAATACTATCAAGAATCGGGCTAAAAGCTTCTTTGTCTTCCATGTTTAATTCCTTAAAACTTTCATACATTCTTTATCAAATCTTGATGAAAAAATTTTATAAAAGTTATTTACTTCCGATTCTAAAATCGGTTCTATGTATTCGTCTATGTCTGTAACTTGTTTCTGAATCGGTAAACGCTCTTTACCAACTCTTTTAAATGCAACTCTACCGCCGGCGCTACCGTCTTTTTTCTTGGAAGTTACAATAAAAGCACCTTGTCTAAATTGTTTTGCTCCCGGTGCGCCAAATTCAACACCCCCGCGCCCTTTGTTGCGCCTTTTACTGCCTTTTCTGATTTTACCGACTTGACGCGCTCGCCAATGAGTTAGGCCAATGCGATAAAATCCGCTAAAAATCTTTATCTTTAAATCATTTATTACAAATTGTTTGATACGTTCTTTTAGCTTTTTTTGTGATATTTTATATTCGCTATTGGCTTTTTTGATTACATTTTTAGAAAAATCTTTAGCACTTATTTTAAAAACCTTTTTTGCAAGATTTATTATTTGTTGCTCGGTTAAATCAAGGCCTTTTATCAGCTCGTTTAATTGTGTGTTTTCTATATGCGCTTCAAGCATAATTATATTTTCCTGTATTCACATAAAAGAATTTGACACATGCCTGTGCCGTCTGTTTGGGGCTTTTTTGTAACTTCGTATGTAACACCATTAATTAAAACGGTTGCTTCTTTACTTACCTTAGTTACATCTTTTTCTACACACGTTAAACGTGGTTGGGTGTTATCTATATCCATGTCGCCTATTTCTTGCAAAAAATAGGCGTTGTCAAATATTCCCTTTAATGGTTGCCCCTCTGTGTCTTTGTCTAAGATTTCACCGCTAACAAGAGTAAAAACCAAATCCACGCCAAAAGCTTTTACGTAGCTATGTAAATTATTCATCTTTACCTTTTAACTTTTCTTGAATCTTAGCCCATAATGTTTCGGCATTATCATCTTCTGTAATTTCTATACCAAGTTCACCGGCATATTGTTCTAACTCAACTTCTATAAAGTCTTGTAGGCCGTCTTCTTCTACATCTTGAGCAATTTCAATTTTTGCAGCTTTTGCGATTTCTTCCAATCTATCAACCGGGATTTTATCTTTATCATTGTCGCCGGCTTCTTTTTTGGCTTTTTCATCCTTATATAGCTTATATGCTTCCAAAATTGGCAAATCTTCTCTAAAAGTTAGGCCGTCGTCTTCAGCTTTTTCTAATACTGCCAAAATTTTAGCTTCTAATTTTTGTGCGCCAATATTTGGGTTATATTTTATTTCTAATTCGTCGGCAACTTCCTTTAAATCTTCTAAGAATTTATCCGGCTTTATATCTTCTATAACCCCGTCAAATTTAATTGCACGTTTACGCGCTATTAAATTCTTTGCTTCCGCTTCGGTTACTGTATAAACACCTTTATTTTTATCTTTTGGGCCTGCTTGCTGCCCGTTAATTAACACATTGCTAATTAATTGTATTGTTTGATTCTTCATTTTAAACCTTTCTTTTTTAAAAAATTATGCCTATTTGCGATTTTACCCACATAATAGGCATAATTTTAATTATCCCCGTCGCTCCAAATTAAGAAGCTTTCTTTTTGCCTAAACAGAATGATTCAGCATGACGTGCGCCAAAGTCGACATCTTGGAAGCCTGTTAATTGGATTGCGCCCTTGTTAGAATATGTATAAGGGTCTACCAAAATTTCTAAACCACCAAATAGACCTACGATAAAGTCGGCAAAATTACCCAAGAATACATCACCAGTCGCAATTTGGTTTGTAACAACTGTTTTATAACCGTTAATTTGGTTGCCAGTTTCCCAAATAACGCCGCCACCGTCTGTATTTGATGGGAATTTTTGAGTGGTTTTACAATGGCCTTTAGTTCCGGCATTTACAACATACGCCATAGAATCAACGGCCGCATTGTCTAAACCTATTTCAGTTTCCATTTTTACCAATTCGGCATAAGTTGGATTATCGCCGACAAATTCTACACTATTAATACCTGTAATAGCGGATAAACCTTTAGGTTGGTTTGTTGTTCCTGTGCCGTAGAACGCTGCTTTATCCAATGCAAGCGCCAAAGCTGCCGCCAAATCTTCCCTTACAAAAGCTTCCATATCCATAGTGGTTTGTTTCAACATATTTCTTGTTACATAAGTGTTAGCCGCTACGGTTTTCATTCTTAATTGCAAAGTGTCAAAAGTTGCATTAGAAGTAGTAGGCGCGGTATCTTCACCAATCCAATAGCCGGAAGCGCCAGCGGTTTGTCTTGGAATATCAACATTACCTACCAAGCCGTTTAATTGTCTTGCTAATTGCAAGATAACGCATTTGTTGCGTAGCAACTCAATAAATGACCCCATTTCTAAAGTTGTAGGAATCAAAGGAGCGCCAACGGTTGTATTAATCGCATTTTTAGGGCTTAAAGGCACTAACAAAGCTTCAGCCGGAATAATAATACCTTTGTTTTTTACGCCGTATTTTTCAGCTGCTTTACTACAAAATTCAAGCTCTTTTTCTGCGTTCTTTTGTGCTGATACATCAGTAGGGTTGGCCATAGCATTTAACAATTTAACAAAGCTAAAGTTTCTTGCTTCGTCAACTGTCATACCAATACCGAAAGAAGATTTTTTATCATTTTCTACCGGGTTTTGATTTTTTACATTAATTGATTTAATCAATTCATCTTTAAAAGATTCTACGGTTTTGCCCTCTTGTACAAATTTCATTGCTTCGGCTTCTGCATGGTATTCTGTACCAAGTTTCAAAATATTTTGTACTCTGTCTTGTTCAGCTTTAACCAATGCTTTTGGGTCTTCCGCGCCATTCGCGCCGCCGTTTGCTCCGTCATTTTCTTGCATTTTTGAGCTAACCATAGCTTTAATTTGTTTTTCTGTCATTCCCGCTTTAATTAATGCGTCATAATCAAGACCGCAAGCGGTACACATTGCTTTTAAATCCATTTTTGAATTTCCTTTCTTTGGTTCTGTAACTACATTTATATTTATAACTGTTGGTACAGTATCAGCGGGTTTACCCTCGCCCGCCGGCCTTGATTCTTTGCTATACCATTCAGCATTAAATTTTTTATAATTGTTGATGTTGATTTTTTGGCCGTTAATTTCTAAAGTGCTACCGTTTAAACAAGCGTTTACTTCGGTTTCTTCTATTTCATCAGCAAAACCCTTAGCTACTGCAAGTTCTGCGGTTAACCATGTTTCATCTGCCAAAAGTGATTTTATTTCTTCTTCCGATAAACCCGTTTTATCAACGTAGGCCGTTAGCATTGCTTCTTCTACTTTGTTTAGGGTTTCAATAGTCTTGCTTAAATCGTTTGCATTGCCGGATGTACAAGTCCAAGGCTTATGTATCATCATCATGGAATTTTTGGGCATTATAATCTTGTCGCAAGCCATTAACACCAAAGAAGCAATAGAAGCCGCCACACCGTCAACCGTTCCAATAACTTCGGATTTACAACGCTTTAGCATTGAGTAAATCGCTTGGCCCGCGAATACATCACCGCCGGGGCTATTTACTCTTACGTTTATCGTTTTAGCGTCTTCAATTTCCTTTAATTCGTTTGCAAATTCTTTTGATGTTACTTCATCCCAGTAGCCGTCATCACCAATTACGCCATATAATAAAATTTCGGCTTCTTTTTCGTTTTCCTTATTCAAGAAATTTTTTATTTGCCAAAATTTACCTTTACTAGCATTTATGGGCTTAGCGCTCGCATAAATTCTATTTTGCGTTTTCTTCGTTGTCTTCTTCTTTGCCAACATCTTTTATAACCTCGTTTTCTGTTAAGATTCCTTTAGTTCTTAACACGTTGTTTTCTTCTTCTACCTCGTTCCAAACGTCTTCGGGGTCGCGGCCCAATTCTCTGATTACATCTGAGCGGCTACGGAATCCGTTTTTAACCGCAATACTTGCGCTATTAATATCCTTAACCGGGTCAACCCAAGACCAACGACGAACAGACCAAGTAATATTTCTATACTTTTCTATGCGTTCGGGTTTTAAATAGCCGTTACCGCATTTTATTTTTGAAAATAAAAGCGAATATTTTAGCCATTTTTCAAATATTGGATTAGCAAAAGTTGCTATAAACCATTCTTGTAAACCTTTCCACGCTTCTCTCTCGTCTAAAATACCTTGCCTTAATGAAGAAAAATTAACGCTTGATAAATCGCCCGATACCGAACTATAACTAGACCCAAAGCCCACCGCGATACCTCGCAAGCAAGCTTTAGTAAATGTATCAAATTCACCGTTTGGATAATTCGGGTCAAACTTTTTAATGTCATAACCGGGCGGCAATTCTTTAAATGTTGCCGGCGTTGCTTCTATATCCATGTCTACTGGTGTGTCGTCGTCTTCGTCGTCGCTTTCGGGGTCGCCCGGACTTGTAATAAATCCCATTTGGCAAGCCCCCGCCCTTGCATGTTCTACTGCCGCTTCTTCAAAGCCATTTAACATATACATACGCATTAAAGCGGTTGCGCTCCATGGTATTCCGCGTTTTTGGTCTACATATTCGGGAATGAATCCATGTATAATTTCATCAGCCGGTATAATTTCGTATGGTTCATTGGTATAAGCAAAATTGCGCCAGTCATCATCATATTTTTTGATATAATAGTTTACCGGCTTCCCGTATTTATTAAATTCGATACCGAATCTAATATAATTACCGTTATCTAAAATATCGTTTTTATGAAAATCTAAGCGTCGCGGGTCTATTAATTGAAGACCAAAACCCCAAGGGCCAGCGTCTTTACCCATCACAATTCTTAAAAGGCCCTCGCCCTCTCTCGCACATGTTGATATAAGAAGCTTAAATAGGCCTGTCAAATTCATTTTGCCCGTAATATCGCAAACCCTAGACCAAGCGCCCCACCCGTCTTCTAATGCTTGGTTTGCTATATCGTCTAATTTTCCGTTTGCGTCTTTACTTTGCGCTTGTGGTCTTATCCCCATATCGCCTATTACATTGTCTTTTAACAATCTAATAAAATTTTTAAAATATGGGTTATTCATGTATTGTTCACAAGATTTAGCTACTAATTTTTCCGCATATTTTTCTATAATTTGGTCGGAAGTGTATTTGTAGTTAGTCCATGAATAAGTCATGTTGTTATTATTTGCTGCCGCATAGTTTTTAGGATTCATTACGATATAATGGCCTTTTGGTGCTTTAGCTTTTGTTTGTTTTTTAAATAAATTAAAAATGTTCATTAAAACCTATACCTATAACTCGTAAATGTTCCCCTCTTTTTCACCTTGCGGCGGGCTAATTCGTTCCTGTAATAATCACGAATGCGCCGTAACTCATCAAAAGTATGTTTTGATATTTCGCGGTTATTGATTTTTATACTTTTATATTCATCGGTCGCTCTGCCCTCTAATGTCGCTTCAATAGCCTCTAACATCTTTTCGGCGTGCGATTTAGTCGTTTGGTTTTCGTTATCTGTCATATCTAACCTCGCCAAGCTTTCGCATAGTTGCTATTAGCGCTTATTCTTGAACGTCTTTTTTTGCGCATTTTTACTACCAAATCTTCTTTAGATTCGGTTTGTGGTTGGCTTGTTTGTCCGTTCAATTCGGCTTTAATAGCTTCTAATCTGCTTTTTATTCCGTTTGTTTTCAATCGTTCCCCGATTCTTTCAAAATTAGGGTTTAGTATTTTCAACGCCGCATAAGAATATACGGTAGTGTCTAATACTTCGTTTCTTGGTCGTATCTTGACCCACGCCCGTTTTGGGAAGCCTTTAGAAAATTTAGTAACCAATTTTTCAGCGGTTAAACTATCAAAATAGGCTTTATCGCAAACAGCTTTACGGAAGTGCATATAACCGTTACCAAATTCCGATATTTTCAAGCGGCCGTAAACGGTGCTTTTGGCTTGGTCTACACCAACCGGGAATAATCTAACGGTTTTATGTGATTTTCCACATTTAACCTTGCTTTGTGCGCCAACAATCGGGATATTTTCACCCCCAACACCTTTTACGATATATACTTTTTGGTTGTATTTCTTTCTGCCATAATCATATACGGCTTGCGTTTTATGACCGCCGGAATCAATACAAGTAGCGCTTATGCTTAATCTTGCGCCACTCTCATGTAAAAAGTCTTTTGCTAAAATGTCGTCTAATTGTTGCCAAACTTCCGCTTGGTCGGGGTCGCCGTAGATTTTTAAATAATCTACCGTCCATGATTCTTCGCCCTTACCCCACGCTTTTATTTCGCACTCTAAACGGTCGTCTTGTGTATCTACGCCCATTGTTAGAACTAAACCACCTTTAGGAATAGTTGTATAATCTTCTGTGCGTTCTTCTAAGCCGGAAGCGTCTACGCCCTCGCCTTGTTCTTCCCAAGTTTCGCCAAGGCAAGTATTAACCCAAGTTTTTAATTTTTCCGGGTCGCCTTTAGCATTTAAAAAATCTTGTACAATATCGCTAATTTTTCGCCAAGGGCTATAAAATTCGTTCAAGTGAAAACCGGCTACACCTTTAAAAGGCTTTTCCGCTTTCCAATAACCTAATCTAATGGCCCGTACTCTATCCGTATCGGTTAATTTTGCGTTACAATGTTCACATTCATAATAAGCGCTTGAAGCGTCGTTATCATTAAATTTAACTTGCGACCATTTTAAACGCTGATATTTCCCGCAATGTGGACATGGTACATAAAAATAGCGTTGGTCTGATTCTTCAAAAGCTTTTTCTATTCGGCTAATCCCCTTTAAAGTCGGGGTGCTGAATAGTCCTATTTTCTTATTCCAATATGTAGTAGTACGTTTTATTGCAAGGTTTACGGGGTCGCCCTCTGTTCCCGCACTTGCCGGATATCTGTCTACCTCATCACACAAAACGATTCTAATAGGTCTTGAAGCCAAACCGGCCGGACTGTTAGCCCCAACTATCGTAATATGACCGCCGGGGAATAGTTTATGTAAAATTGTATTCTTGCCGTCTTTTGCCTTAGATTCTGTTACTTTATCCGTCAAACAAGGATTATCTCTTACCATTGGCGCTAAACGGTCTTTACTCCAAGTTTGCGCCATTTCTAAGGTCGGTTGCAAGTTTAATATTGAGCTTGGGTCTTGGTCTATAAAATACCCAACGATATTATTTAAAATTTCTGTTTTTCCGACTTGCGCGGAAGACATAACTACTACGCGTTCGGTTGCCGGGTCGCTAAACGCATCCATAATTCCGCGTTGATATTCTGCGCGGTCGGTTTTATATTTGCCGGGTTCTGCTGAAGCTTCCGGGCTTAAATAGCGTTTTTCGTCGGCCCATTCCGATATAGTTAATTTTGGGGGGCTTTTCCAAACACTAAAGGCGGTTTTAATTATCCCCCGGATTTTTGGTATTTCCTGTATTTGTATCATCAAAAACCGGCTCTATTAATTCGTTCAATGCTTCCGTTATTCCGTTCGTCAATATGTCTTCTATTTCGTTCGGGTTTTGCGCTACCGATATTTGCGGTGTAAACTTGCGCGGAAGTGCTAATAATTTTGCGCGGCAATTTCCTATACTTTTTTCTATTTCATTTTGTACTAAATCCGCTTGCAAATATTGCCCTTGTCTTACCTTTAAATCAAATTCTATGCGGTCGGCTTCTGCTTTAGCTTTTCTTGCTCTTTCGTGCGTTCCGTCTAGTTCTTCATCTTCACTACCTCTAAATAAGTTATAATAATAATTTTGAACGCAAGCCGGAATATCGTACATACCTTGTTTTTTAGGTTGCGGCAATATACCCGATTCTACTAATTGTTGAACTCTACGCGGTGTTATACTAAGGATTTCGGCTAATAAATCTAGCCTTGATTTTACCGCTTCTAATTCTGACATGCGAAACACCTATAACCTTTATCTACAAGCCTTTTAAACGAAAAACGAAACGAACATTTTGGGCTATAAATTCCGAAAACCCAAATTTAGCAAGAATTACAAGGCAAAAACGAAAAACGAAACAAACATTTTTCTATATATCTAGAAAAAGCCCGCGCATTTGCTGACCCGCATGGCCTTGGGGGTCGGGGAAGTACCTTAACCCGTCAAAACCCTTGATTTTATTGAGTTTTCAGCATTTTTGCTTGTTTTTACCTCTTTCGTTTGCGCTTTTTCTTGGCTTTATCGTAGAAAACCGCCCCAAAACTGGAGCGGTCGCCCTGTCTAACAAGGAGTTCTACATGAAAAAGAATCTCTGTAATTTCTGTATGCTAATAATGTAAAGTCTTCAAGACTTAAACCATTCAATACTGCTTTAATATCTTCTTTTAAATACGATTCCCCGCGGGTGTTTACATCATCATAACACTTTGCGCACAAAGGCAATGTTTGATAGTCCTTTGCGTAAAGCTTCTTTAAGTGGTAAACCATACCGCCACGCGCCCCGCACTTAATGCATGTTTGTTTTGATTGATAGATTAAATAACTTGAATCAAAGTTATTTATATCAGCGTTGCGCATAACTTCTAATTTGTTTTTATCTATGTTATGTGTCCAGCTATATCGTAATTCGGGGGGCAATACAAACCCCTCAAATATAGGGCTGTTATCTATAAAGCCTATAATATCTTCTATAAACTTGGCCGCTTCAGCTTTCGTCATAGAAGATAATGTTTTTAAATATGTTACCGGCTTCCCGTTTGGTAGCGTTATGGATTCAACTAATCCGCATTCTTGATATAGCCAATCTTTAATCATGTATGATTCGTATTTATAACCTAAGTTATCAAAGAATCTGATTAAAGCTTTTATCAATCCCCCAAATATGTAGCCTAATTGTTTTAATGTTTTCTCTTGCTTAACTTCTTCGTATGATACGCGGTAAATTGTACCCTCTTTATAATTTCGGTACAAATCGCTTAAAATGTTTTTTAGATACTGCTTGTTTGAGCATGTGAAGTCCATACTAACTAATTACCCGTATCGCGTTGTTTTGTTTAAATTGTCTTACATTATTAAAATCTTTTACCCAAAGACTTTTGGAAGCGTCGGCATATCGCCATGACATATTGGCCTTTGTTCCGTATTTTGGTTTTAGGTTTGGTATTTCGTAGTATGCTTCTTTTTCATACTTCCGTATAAACTTTGCTATTGTTTTAGAGTTCTTGGGTTTTCTCTCTGAATACTTGTTATCACCTATTCTTTTTTGTGATACCAAAACTTTAATAGCCCCACACTTGGGGCATTGTCCTATTTCTAAAACCCTGTCTTTATGGGTTGTATTATCGTATAATCTTAATTTTCTTTCAGCCGAAAAATAGCCGTTACAACAATATAACAAAGCGTAATACTCCCTTATTATTCTAGCGACACCTTGAATATTTACATTGCGCATTGCTAATACCTAATAAGGAATCAAGGACTACTAAAAATTCTAACCTTAACCTATATTAGCGTGGGATTTTCAATATTACAATATTCCAACTAAATTAATTCAAGTGAATTAGTTTTAGGGTATAAACCCGCATACCATGCATGTTTTAGGAATATAATTTTATATTTATCAATTCCCCAATTTTTTAAAAAGTTTTCTTCACTCATACCACTTGACGCGTCGTAATTCATTTGGGCCGGCACTAAAATTAGCTTTTGCAGGTGTTCAATTTCTGCGTAAAATTCGGGGTTATTCTTCCTTATTTGCTTTTCTATAAAGTGGTGTAGCTGATATTGCACATGGTTATAATCTGCAACACTTTGCACCATGCCGGCCGGAATCGGTTTTATTGTTCTATCAAACATATCAAAGAAAAAAAGAGGATATTTTTTTATATCCTCATTAAACATACTACCCAAAATCATTTCTCCCCTAATTTTCTTTTTCTTGTTTCTATCACATAATCTCGTACTAAATCAATAGACCAATCGCTAACCCTATTATCAAAATCTATTACAAAATTCCAGTTATCGTTATATCTCACATATAAAGCCCTGTGTATGATGTTATCTATTATAGCTTCTTTTATTTGTACGGATTTGGCACCAAGCCCACATAACGAATTGCCAATATAATTACATATATCGTTATTATTAAGTTCCTTTATTTTTTCTTTTCCTATTAACATTTAATACCCCTTATTAACTTCTCTTAAAGCTTTCCTAAACAAATAATTAAATAAAATTATTCTATAAAAATTGTTATCTTTTGGCAATAACTCTGTATATCTAGCCCCTTGTTTTAGCAATAAAAAACCATGTGGAGTATATACATATACGCCCGCTTTATTGTTTATCTTTTCCAAAATTTCGGCTTCGTGTTTTTCGTATGTTTCGGAATCAAAAACAAAATATAGCGCGTTTATTAACTCTAAATAATTTTGCCACTTTTTATCGGTTCTAAAATCTTCTATGCAAGATTTTATTTCAAAGCCTGTTAATTCGTTTTTATTTCTATCAATTCGTAAAACATCAATACGTAAATTGTTCTTGCCTTTTCCAATGTTTACGTTTATTTCACGCATTCCTACTTGGTGGTTATTCCCGCGTATGAATATATTGCGCATTACTGCTACCGTCATTATGTCGGTTTTATCTCTACGATTTAATTCATTCCAATTATATTTAAGTTTTGTTACGCTCATGCCGGGATTACCTCTTTATTTTTCATTTGTCTTTCAAGCTTTTTGTAACCATTTGGCATAAATGGCGTTGAATCCACTTTTTTTATTTTTAACTCAACTTCGTATAACTCTAATTCTGTTTTATCGCAATAATGAGCAATGCAAAATCTACCTTTATTGCTGCCGTCATTTACTGACGCATAACAATTATAATCGCTCCAATCTTTCCCATACGGGCAATTATCGCAATCGCCAAATTTCAAACATTCTTTTATGCTAAAAATATCTTTTATTTGATTCTCTTTTAGCAATAACGATGGTGTAATTTTTCTTCTAATTCTTGAAAGCGGATATTTTACTAATTCCTTACTATCTTTCTTTTGAAGAATATAAAATTTTGGTTGTTTAATTTCTTTGCCTTGTTTATCTCTCATGCCGGAATCCTTTATTTATCAACTTGTATTACGTATTTTCTGCCAGTTTCGTCTTTTAACCCTATCCAATCGTCTAATTCGATTGTGTTTATTAATTCTTGATTTAATTTATTTCGCTTTCTCATTTTACGGCGGATTCTGCGCCGTTCTTTTGGTTTTGCGTTTGCTAATTGAAATTTATCTGTATTTTTGTAAATATGCCAATCTGTCAAAGCGCACATTTGCGTATCAAATATATCTTTATGGCCATGCGGTGTACTAGTTATTATAAGCGTTGGCATTTCTTTATTAATTCTAGATTTTAACCCTATCCTGTCTAATAATTCTTGCGTATATGTTGTTATAGTTTGTTCTTTGTAAATATCAAATTTTTTAAATATTTTATTAAGTCTATACCTTTTTAAATTCACGTCTACCTATCCTCTTTTAACGCTTTTTCTAACAATTCAATTTCTGCTAGTGTTTCATTATTAAATTGTTCTAAGCACCCTGTATCTTTTTCTTTTTCATAGAATTTTTTTAAAAATTCTATGCGTGGTTTTAATTCTGTTATGTAATTCGGGCAATATTTCTTGCTTACATAATCCCCGCTACCTCGTTCGTACCCGCTTGTTTTGCTATACAAACTGGAATCTAAAATAATTGTTTCGGGGGTTCGGTCGCACTCAAACGTAAAACGCGCCATGTGATTTTCGGGTAGTGATTTTAAATCAACCCTAAAATATTTTTTTGTTTCGTCAATAACTTTTACCAGCATTGAGCCATCAAGTGTAACAAGCGCTACTATATCACCTACTTTTATCATGCTATCTACCCCCATTTCTTACCACTTGGGCGCAAGTCATAGGGTCGCGCGACCATAAACATTGCGGGGCGTATTCTGAAATATCGCAAAGCTTTCCATAATAAGCCACCGCGTAACAAATCAAAAAGCCTAATACAATAATTGAAAAAATAAATTTAATAAAATCCATTTATACACCTACACTTTCTTTATTTAGCCATTTTTCAATTCCGCTTGCGCAATTCTCTAAACATTCTTCACGCCCAACACACATAAAACATAGTGTAGGCGTTAAATGTTCGTCTTTACACGCTTGCTCATGCCAGTCTGAAATTTCCATTTTTTGTATTTTGTCAATATTCTTAGGACAAGTTTTTTCTACGGATTCAATAACTTTTTTAAGTCTTACGATTTTCGCGCCTTTGTATTCAATAACTTTACTTTGAAGCTTAAACAATAATTTCATTTGGTCTAACATTATTTCAACGTCGGCTATTTCTTCAGCCAAATTGCTTAAATCGCCATTACCGCGTATTGTTTTTGTTAATTCTTTTTGAAGTTCACTACATTCTTCTAAAGCTACTATCATTTGCATGTGCGCACCAAAAAGTTTTAATGCTCTGTTATAAATATCAATATCACTCATTTTAATTATTCCTTTTCTTCTATTATTTCTTCACATTTTAAAATCTGTATTACTTTTTTTGTTAAATGTCCACGCGGGGTTAGATTCTTATTATTCAAAATTAAATCTATACGCCCTTTGTCTTGGTATTCCAAACATTCATTAACTACATTTTTAATTATGCAATTTGTAACATCTTTACATTGTTGGCCGCTTCTATCGCACCCGCCTATTAAATAATTCGGACATTCCTTAACTATATATTTCATTTTTACCTACCTAATCACTTTTTAAATTTGAATTTACTACATCTTCATAGGTAAACTCTGTTTTACCTTGCCAACGGCGCGGGCTGCCGTCGTGATATTTAGCCTTGCTTGGATTCCTTAACTCGTATTTGTGCGTAAACACGTTATAAATAAATCCAAAATCTTTAAGAGTTGCCCACGCGCCCTTTTTGAGATTTTTGTATTTTCTGCGTAATTTTTTATTTCCATAAATGATTTTGCCGTTTGGCATTACCCTACAAACTAAATGCATGCATGGGCGGTCGTACGCATTTAAAATTATCAATTTATCTGTATCTATCCACATGCCAGTCTTTCCTCTAGTTTTTTCTTACATTTTGCGCAAATAATACCGCCTTGAATCTCGTTAGAATTTTCTTTATCGATTATAAATGCTTCGCCGTTCTGTACGTCTTCTATGGTTAAGTTTTCGCGACCGCAATTATCGCAATAAAACCACCACCCGCGCTCCAATAATTCTTTTATCGGTACTTTTTTAGAATCCGCGTATTTGTCGAAATATGGCGCGCGTTCGGCCCTCAACTCTGTATATTCGCAATCTTCAAAGCCATCATCATATAAAGCATTGCTTTTTGCTTTGCCGGAAGTTTCCGCCCATTTTACCGCGGTTGAGTTGTAATAATCTTTATCTCTTACTAAATAAGCTTTTAATTTTTCTTTAGCCATTTTTACCCTCTAGTTTTTCTTGTAATTGTTCCAATGCGCTACAAACCGTTTTTAGATATTCTATGTGTTGGCTTATAGTCCTATGGCGCAATGTATTTATTTTCACTTCGCAATGCGTAAAATACGGGCTTTGCGGTTTTGTAAATTCGCTTGGCATAACTACCGCTATGTCTTCAAAATCGTTCATTTCGTCGCACAAACGAATTGTAAACTCTTTTGATACTTCTTGAATACTGTCTATTTTCATCTTTACACCCCCGCAAATAATGGAATACTGAAAACAAATAGCGCAAGAATTATATCTATCAGACACATAACAATACCCAATACAAAATCAACTTTTACCGCTACCGCATACCAAAAGAAAGCACCCAATATTTCAATAATGCCGACTACAAAACAAATTACATTTTCTAACATGCCAGCTTCCTCTCGTTATATTCTTTTGTCGCCTTGTTCAATGGTTCGTATGCGTGTTCAACGTGCATTGCAATATACGGCATTAAATCTTTTATTTTTATTGGTATATCTTCACTTGTTGCATGTCGGTATGCTTCTTGCTTTGTGTAAAATTCGCATTTGTTCAAATCTTGATAATAGCCGCAAGAATCTTTACCCCAAAATGTTAGGGAATTATAGGCGTAACCTTTGCCAAGCGCAGCAATTACATATTTTTCTTGTGTTGCTTCGTCAAACATTCTTACCCCCAATAAATCTTTACGCCACCTTGGATTTCCGTTACTGTGTAGCCGGCTTGTTCGTACAATTCGCGCAATTTTGCTATTACATCATAAGGACATAATATTTTAACTTCACTTAATCCTTTTTCTACGGCTTTTTTTATGCTAAATTCTGCACCTGATACTGCTTTATTTACTTTGTTTATTGCCGCTTTTTCCCTTGCTTCCTTTGCACTTATCACGCTACACCGCCTTTCTTTTTTTAATCACTTGGGCCAATTCTTTTTTAAAAGGTGTAGTTAATGCTTTGAATACATTTTTATGTGTTTGGTAGTCTTGGCGTGTTAAATTATCTCTTGTACAACCTTTTCTAATTTTCTTTGCAATTTTATTTCTCATTTTGCTTTATCCTTTCGTTTTGTCTAATTACACTTCATTGAATCCATGCCGGTTGATTAACTTAAAACAATCGGCATAAGCAACGCTGTTGTTTTTATTTGGTCGATTTCATTCTCTGACGTTATAATCATTGGATTTAACGGCTTTTCTTTATTCACTCTTAATATGCCTATTTTTGATTTCGGGTTAGAAATATCCGCAAATCTAGCCATAAAGCTTGTGTTAAATCCGATTTCGGTATATTTTTCTTTATTGTTAAAATCTTTTGGTATCAACTTTTCATAGTTAGGGAATTTATCACCAGTACGAGCCGGTATATTGTAACGTATGCTATTATAAATATCTTCAATAATCGCCGAATCTTCATTAATCGTAATTCTTAATTTATCTAAACTTTTCATGCTTAGTTTTCTGCCAAATTCATACGATTTTTTAAATCCGGCTTTATATAAATGTTGCCCATCCAATACTATTTGATAATTTCCGCCATTTATTACTTTATCAACTTTTAAATCCTGTTTTATTAGCGTGTGTCCGTCGGTAGCTGCCAATGTCAAATCTTCATTATCAATTTTAAAATTGATTCCATTTAATATAGTGCGGCCGCTGCTATACGGTACGGTACAATTAAAAGCATTTGTTAAAGCTTTTTTAAAAACATCTTTTCTAATTTCAAATACTATTGGCTTAAATTTTGCTTTCTTGTTTGCGTTCTTTCCCATGTTCTTTTTCCTTTCTCATGTAGTTTTTAAATTCTTTATCTAATTCCCCGCGGGCTATAATGCTATCTACTCTATTGCGCGCCCGCATAAAATACGGAATATTTACCGTATTTGTTATTTTGTCGTTTTCTTGGTATTCCTTGCATATCGCAGCGAATAAATAAGCCGTTTTTTGCTGCTCCGATACTTTGGGTTGAATAATATTAAGCCCCATTTTTACCGCCTTTCTTTTTTATCGTGTATTTTATAGTCCGTAGGCCCGATTCAGAAAACATTTTTATATTGCTTTCGTCGTCGTCAATAGCCATGCGCACGTCGTAATAATTTTTAATCGTTTTTAAGTGCATTGCTTTTACATCTGCGGAAGAATCAAAATTATCTAGCGGGCGCATGTATAAATCGCCCATAAATCCTAATTCAGCTTTTAAACGTATTTTTGTAGCTATTTTTATAGCTTCACTTCTTGCGGTTGAAAAAATAATTTTGTAACCGTTATTGCGCATATCATTTAACATATTGCCTAACACGTAATTAAACGCTACCTTATTGCGGTCATTTGCGTATTTTTCAAAATAGCGCCATTTGTCATTAGAATTTGTTGTATTTGCTTCCGCTTCTTCTAATACGCCTTGCGAATCCAATAAACAACCGTCTATGTCGCATATTACCGCTTTTGGTTTTCCTATTCTCATGCCTGTTCTACCTCTAAAAAATTCCTTTGTATTGCTATGTCTTCGGGCTTTATAAGCCTAATTTGTCTTTTGTGATTTTTAAATCTTGTTTTTGCCTTTTCTATCATTTCCGGGTCAATATCAAGGCAAATAAAATTGTAGCCTTTGTTGTCGCAAGCTACGGCCGTTGTAGCACTTCCGCAAAAACAATCTAAAACGATTGCGCCGGGCCTTAATTTTGCTTTATCCAAACACCATTCAAAAAGTTTTACGGGCTTTTGCGTCGGGTGTATTTTGTGCGGCTCATCTGCTTTATATTGACTTCGGGAATAGTCAAAAATCCTTAAAGCTCTATCAAAAGATGTCCACGCTTCTTCCCCGTCTGCAAGACTAAAACCGCGTTGTATTTTGTTCCAAATCAATTTACATTGAGTAGGGGGCAAAATATCACCGTAATAGTTACCGCCCCAAATAATCTGATTTTTGGTTACTCTTATAACTTCGTGAATCAAACTTGGGGCTATGCGTTCTTTATCCCATGTTTTTTCACTTGCGCCGTAATCGTTCCAGTTATATTTGGTTACGCTTAATTTTTTGCCGCCAAGTTTTCGTTTTAGTTGCCCGCAATAATCTATACCATAGGGCGGGTCGATTAGTGCAAGGTCTATACATTTATCGGGAAGCAACGCAAGCACTTTTTCAGCCGGAGCGCAAAATATTTTATTTTTTATGTTTTCTATTTTAATTTGAATCATTTTTAAGTCCTTTGAATATATGTGCTATTACGTCAACTGTCCAACCATTACCGCATGTTGTGTAACGGTGCGTATCTGCTACACCTTGTGTATAATTATCGGGTAAGGTTTGTAGACGTTCATACTCAAGCGGTGTTAGTTTTCTTGCGCGTCCATTTTCATAAACTTTCTTTTGTGTATTCCCCCCCCCACAAGTAGTTAGCGTTGAGCATTTAAAATTGGGGTTATAAATTCTTTTGTGCATTTCATTATTTTTGAAATCCATTATTGCGCATACTTTTTTTGTTAAATCTACTTTTAATAACGGATAATTATAGTAGTATTTTTCGGGTACACCTTTTTCTAAAATATCTTTTAATACTAATTTGGATTCTTTAATATCTTTATCAAAATTAATATTAGTCCAATAATAACGCGGTCGGTCTTGTGCAGAAAAATAGTTAGAGTTAATTAAAACAGGCTCTACACCAATAATATCGCTTATTACGTTCCTACATTCATCTTTCATACTTGCAACATTTTCTAACAAAAAATATTTTGGCTTTGTTTCTTTAAGCAATCTTGCATATTCAAAAAATAGACCGCTTTTTCCATTAAAATCTGTTCTTGTTTGTTGCAATACTATTGATAAACTTTGACATGGGCTTCCGCCTATCAAAAGGTCTATTTTGTCTAAGTCTTGCGCTTTCACATTTCTTACATCACCTATTTGAATTGTATTAGGGTAGTTTTTTTGTGTGATTTTTATTGCGTTTTTATCAATTTCGCTTGCATAATATTTTCGGACTTTTATACCGGCACGCTCTAAAGCTACTTGCCCGCAACTAATACCATCAAACAAACTTAATACTACAAGCCCTTTATTTTGTTTCTTGTTGAATAGTTTTTTTATGTTTTCTAGCTTTATCATGCCCGCTTCCTCTTTTTGCTTTTGCTTCCTACCTCTGTTAATTCTGAAATTGGTATAAAAAATTGAAGTTCAGAATTATAACTTGTTATTTCAAAATTCTTGTAATTCCCGACTTTGGCCGCTTTTTCTACGCGAATTTTGTATAATTTTTTGTCGATTTTGAAATAGATATAATCGCCTACCCTTAGTTTTGCGAATATTACGCCATTTATTCCAACTTCGCCGCTTTTGTGCATAATATGGGTTTTGGATTTTAAATATTTCCAAAGTGAAAATTTAGCGGTGTCCGGGTCGTAAATTATTTTGCCTATTTCTTTCTTTTCGTTCCCGAAAATTTTTAAGAAATTTGTAGTATATCCGTCTGTACGGTAGCCAATACGATAACCGCCATACTCGCCCTTAATCTCGCGGGCCAATAGCTCATTTTCTGTTACAACTACCTTGTATTCGCGCCCGTTAATGATTCTAATTTCTTCCATTTTTAGCTTCACTTTCAAACTTGTTTGTTACATCAAGGCGGGTGCGGTCTTTAATACTACCGGTTTGTAAATCAGACTTACTAGCCGCCCCCTTGTCTACGCACGTAGTGCCTAAATCCTGTTTAAATGTGTTGTAAAAAATACACATTGCTACTCTAAAGTTTGTTTTTGTGGTTGGAATAGTGATTTTTGAACTAAGATTAGCCATATAAACTTTTACGGTATTTCTTGAAATTCTTAGAAGTTTTGCTATTGCCGCTACATCATTCCCGCGCGATAACGCTTGCAATACTTCTAATTCGCGATTACTTAGTTTTTGTGCTATATCTTCTATTTTTTTGTCTTTTAAAAAATCAACTATATCCAACTCTACAATCCTTTTGTTATTCTGCTTTTTCGCGTTTGTTACTTATTTTTATTTCATTCACCAAAATATAAGTATTTGTGCGGGTGTTGCCGTCTGTGTCTTCGTAGGTATCTTTTTCTAACGTGCCTTGCACACAAACTAAAGCGCCTTTTTTTGCAACGTCGCCAATAAATTCGGCCTTTTTACCCCACGCTACGACTTTATGCCATGTAACTTCTTCCGCTTGCTTTTTGCTGCTATAACGATTTACACCGATAGAAAAAGATACTTTTATGCTGCCGGATTCAAAATATTTTACTTCCGGGTCGTCGCCTAATCTTCCGCTTATGCAAACTGTATTAATATCACTCATTTTTGTTTATTCCTTTCTTTAATTGAATTTCGTTTATCTGCTCTTGAAATTGCCAAATCATACGCTTTAATGTCGGGTAAAATTCTTCTTGCGGTTCGTTGTCGGCTAAATAGTTTTCTATTGCTAATTGAGAAAACAAAAGGCACGTTACACCTATCCACCCCCATGTTTTCGTCGGGTATGCTTTTGTCATAAGCTTACCTAGCGCGCTCATGTCTTTAGTTATTTCTTTGTTTCTTTTAAAAGAATCTAAACTAATCGCCATTCAATACCTCTCAAAGAATTTCCGCTAAACTGTATTTGCGTTGCGCAAATATCTTTTAATCTGTCTAATATTGCGGCCCAGTCTTCAATTCTGCTTAACTTTGCCACCATTTCGGGGTTAGCGGTAAAAATTGTAGTTACTTCATAGTTTAAAAGTGCGTCAATGATTCTAAACGCTATCTCTTTACGCCTGTCGGTGTAGCTTTCGCGGCCGATATCGTCAATAACTACCAAATCAAACTTTACTAACCACATCAAAAGCGGGTATATGTCGCCGCCGTTATCAAAACTGTATTTTGCAAATCTTTCAATTAGCGCCGAAAATGTTAGAAATAGGCAATTAAACCCGCGTTCTATAAGTGCGTTGCATACTGCGGCCGCCATGGTTGTTTTCCCTGTTCCGGGCTTGCCTAACAAAAATATGCCGGGCGTTTTTTCTACTGTGCTATTAAAGCTATTTGCGTATTCTTGCAACTGTTTTAATTCTTTTGAATTTCCGTATTGTTCGGATTTTTCCAAAAGATTTTTAAATGTTTTCTTTTTGAAATACGGAGTTATTAAAGAATTTTCAAATTTTTGGGCTAATTTGTTTTTTGTTTCTTCAGCTTCTTTTTCTTGTTCTAACTTTTGCTTTTGAATCTCTATGCAATTACATGCCGGTACATACACCTTTAAAACTTTTTCTTTCGGTGTATTTGGAAAAACAACTTGCGAATGTAACTTAAACTCTTTTCCGCAATACTTGCATTTGTCTATCGGTTTTTCTTTATTTTCGATAATCTCTTTTATTGTCTGCATTTTATACCTCTATACTGTTGGGATTCCTAAATCAAAATTTTCATTTTCGGGTTTTATGTATTTGTCATATTCCCCGTTAAGAATCGCGGCCCACTTGCCCTCATTGATTAACCCGCGTATGCCAAACTTATTTATGCCGTTTGAAAACTCAATGCGGGCGTATTTTTCAATGATTAGCGGTAACTTTTCCAAAAAATCGGGATTTTCCGCGCTAATTTCAATAAGTTTGTGTATTTGAAAATTATCTAAATAGCACCTAGCAACTTTTAGATTTTTTTCGTATAAGCTTTTAAATTTTTCTACTACGGGATTATTAAAATATGGGTCAAATTTTTTACTACTATTTGTATCTTCATTTCCCTTTATACATGTATTTAAAGATGTATTTAACATGTCTTTAAATATGTCTTTATGGGGGTCTGTATTATCCGTAGTTTCTGCGTTTACACCCTCTTGATATTCTCGTGGTGATAATGTTTTTTCATTTTTTATTATCGGTGTGATAATGTCGGTGTTATCACCTTGATAATAATTATCATTATTTTGATATCGTGGTGATAATGTCGGGGTTATCGTGTTGATAACATTGTTATTATCTTCTTGATTACTTGATATTATCGGGGTGATAATATTCACATTATCAGCTTGATAATAATTATCATCATTTTTTGTTATCTCTGTGATAACATCTTTTTTGAGTTGCAAGGCTTTAAGATTAGTAAATTTTTCATCACTAAAATATTTATTTATTCTTATTTGCCATTGGTCGTAATGCTTATTTAATGAATAAATATTATTGCCATGTGATAAAATAACTTTTTTATCTAATAATCTATCTAGCGTTCTATCAATGTTTGACGCTTGTATTCCAATTAAACAAATACGGGCCTTTGGCTCGATAATTGCGCGTTTGCGGTTAAAACCGTATGATAGACGGATTATTAGCAAAATAAGTTCTAATTCTCTTTTTGTAAAATCTCTTATAAAGATGTTTTCAAAAAGATTATTAGCTATTTTTACATAACCTTTTTTGATGTCTACAACTTCTTGCACTACTCAATTACTCCTACTACTTCAGCGGAAGCAACCGCAAAGATGTATAAACAATAGAACATAGCAACGCCAAAAGTAGCTTTAATAGAAGTTGCTATAAATTCGCCCCACGTTACTCTGCTTTCAAGAATTGTAAACGGGCAAACACTTTGTAAAAAACTTTTCTTTCTTTTCATGTAGATTTCCTCTTATTTTTATAGATTCATATTTTGCGCGGCATTGGCATTTTTTATAAAATCTTCCAATTTGTCTTTTAGAAAAAATACATGCCGGCCAATTTTTACCGTTAAACTCCGGGGGAGTGTTCCGCTATATAACCAGTTATCAATAGTTTTGCGCTTTGATAAATGAAACATAGCCATAACGTCATTAATTGTTAAAAGCTCCATTTTATACCGCCTTGTTAGATGTTTTAGAATTGCTTGCAAATTGCTCTATAACTTTGCGCAAATATGCCGACCTTGGCGCGTCGCCACGCATTGTGTCTATTTGGTCGAGCGTCTGCAAAGATAAACTAATGCTTACTAGCGTTTTTCTCGTTTCTTTGTCCATTTTTAACCTTTCTTTTTGCAACACAAACTAGCACGAGAAAGAGGGCAATTTTTGTCCTTTTCGTGTTTTTGTGTTATTAAATAAATAATGTAATTAAATAAATCTCTTGAATTAATAGTAATACATTTTGTATTACTTGTCAAGCAAATTAATACGATTTGTATTAATAAAATTTAATACTTTTTGTGAAAGGTTGCTACTATTGAATACTAGACTTAAAGATATTCGTAATTATTTTAATTTAGACCAACAAGACATGGCAGATAATTTTAATGTGCCATTAACTACTTACCGCAGTTATGAACAAGGTAAAAGAAATTTGTCTTTGGAGTTAATAGAAGGTTTATGTGAAAGGTTAAATATTAATCTTAATTGGTTAATATGTGGGCAAGGTGATATATTCTTAACATCTTATAATTGCAAAAAGAAAGATAACAGTAATATTGTAAAAAATATTGATACCTTTTATAAAAGATTTAATCAATTGCAAAAAGAGAACGATTTAAATGACTATCAATTATCAAAAGAAACAGGGATAGCTGAATCGAGAATAGAAAAATTAGGCATTGGCAAGGTACAACCAACCCTAGAAGATTTAATGGCTCTTAAATCGCATTTTGATGTTTCTATAGATTGGCTTTTGTTTGGTGATACTCCATGTCGGCAACCTCAAAATGACAATACAACACTTAGCCCTGATGAAATAAATATACTAAAGAAAATGGCACAACAATTTACTAAATAGTTATCTGTATTTTTTAATTTCACCATTATACGTATTAATTTCTACATTATTTAATTCTTCAAGTGTTTTTGTAGAATTAAAATATCTGTAATCAATTCTTTTGCGAATTTTCACATAATTATTTGATTCAAACACTATTTGATAAATATTTAGAGCTAATATAGATACCAGTAACGCAATAACAATGTTTATTTTTTCTCTAAACAGATTTTTAATTATTTTTGTAAATTCTTCCATGATACTTCCTTTGGGTTAATACATATTAGCCATAATTTATAGTCGCTGTCTACACACTCCGAGGCTGTAGACTTGCTTTAAAGTTTTTTACAATATGTATTATGAATGTGTTGTTTAAAACTATAGGCAAAAGAATTATGTTAAGACGCAATGAACTTGGTTATAGCCAAGAACATCTTGCGGAATTAACAAATTTGCATAGAAATTATATTGGCAATGTAGAACGGGGTGAAAGACATATTAGTATTGAGAATTTAAGCAATATTGCAAAAGCTTTAAATATTAAACTTGAAGAATTGTTTAAAGATTTTTGATTTTTTTATTTTGTTTGTGATAAATTAATTAATGTAATTCAATTATCACAAACAAATAAGTGTATTGTTGATACTCTATATAATGATTCAAGGAAGTAATATGGATATAGGCAATATTATCATAGAAAAAAAAGTAAAAAGTAAAACTTCCGATAATACTTATAGCGTTTTTATTTATGAAAACGCTATAGCTTGTACTTGCCCCGCAGGTGGTAAAAAACAAATTTGTAAACACATGGTGAGTGTAGTTCATGAACATTTAGAAGATATTAGAGAAAAATCTCCTATCTTTTTTAAGCAACTCATGCATGCAATTGAAGTAAAGCAAGATAAAAATGTTTCTTATGAAGAAAAATTAAAAGAATATGCAAAAGTTGTATATTTAGATAAAAGTATAACGACTGTTTCCATAAATAATATTAAAAATTTAGAAAAAAGCGATAAAATTGAATTAGATGTTTTTAAACCAATAGTAGAACATTGTAGGCTATATGAATTATACGAGTTTTTAAACATATCTAGGAAAAGTCCTTATAATATATTTTTTGTACCTCTCTATGATGAAATAAAAGAGCTTAATAGAATTGGCTTTATTAAAATATTACCTATAACATTTGATGATTATATATCTAATGTTTATTATACAAAAGATTCTTTAACCAAAATAATTAAAGCTAAAAATTTAAAAATTCCGGATAAATCAAATAAACAATTTTTAATAAATTTAGCTAATAGTAACAATTTATTTGATGATGATATGAAAAATTATTGTATTATAATTGCGACAGAATTATTTACAACAAGCAAGGGTATTATTAGTTACTTGTATAAAAACAGGTCTAAATATGTAGAAAATCAAAAAATACTTGCTATTAGATTTTTAAGAGAAGATACAAGTATTAACCTATCACAAAGTATAAATATTGATTATTCTATGGTGAGTATCTAATTATGACTGTACGTAAAAAAGGTGATAAATGGTATTGTCGTTTCCAAGTTGACGGGGTGCGCTACGAAAGACGGTGCGCGCTTGCCAATGACGAAAAAGAAGCAAAAAAAATTGAAGCAATTATAAAAACCGAAATTTTACGCGGTAACTATAACTATGGCAAAGCACAATACACCGCCAAACTAAAAGACGGCATAGAACTATTTAAAAATTATGCTAAGATTAATAAATTGAGTTTTAAAAGCAATGACGCGCATATAAAAAGGGTTATTGAGTTCTTTGGTGAAAATTGCCCGTTAGAAAAAATAACACCGGCCAAAATTGAAGAATTTAAAACCTATATTCAAAGCTACAAAACTATTAGCAAAATCAAAATAGAAAATCCCGATTATGGCAAAAACGGGAATCGTAAAAAATACATATACAAAGATTATGAAATAGAAAAAACGCGGGCCAATTCAACTATAAACCGCCATTTAGAAATGTTTAGTAAAATGTTTAATCTTTGCGTTGAAGAAGATTTAATAGGTTCTAATCCTTGCCAATCTGTTAAACAGTTGCGGGAAGAAAATTTTAAAATTCGTTTTCTTACAATAATGGAAGAACAGGCATTATTTGACGTTTTAAAAGCTGATTACCCGTATTTAGTGCCTATTGTTATTTGTGCCTTACAAACAGGAATGAGGCGCGCTGAAATCTTTAATTTGCAATGGTCGCAAGTTGATTTAAAAAACGGATTTATTGAATTATTAAAAACAAAATCCGGCAAGGCCCGCAAAATTCCGATTTCTGCAAGGCTAGATAAAGTTTTAAAAGAATTATTTATAAAAAAAGAAAGTGAATACGTTTTTATAAATCCGGCCACAAATAAACCTTATGTAGATATAAAAAAAGCTTTTTCTAACGCACTAGAAAAAGCCAATATATCTAATTTTAGATTTCACGATTTAAGGCATACCGTAGCGACCCGCATGGTAGAATCGGGCGCGGATTTAGTAGTAGTCCAAGAAATTTTAGGCCATAGCAATATTGAAACAACTATGAGATATGCCCACCCTGTACCCGAAAGAAAGAAACAAGCTATTAGTTTTTTGAGCAAATTATACTAAGACCATTTGGGGATATCCCACGCGGGCTATGCTATTTTATGAAAAAATATTAAAAAATTCTTCCCCACTATTTCCCCACTCAGTTTTAAATTCTTGTAATTTCTTTTAATTTCTTCCAAAGATTAAAACAAAGGTGTAGCAAGGGTTTTAAAAGAAACAATAAGAAATAAAAAGAACGAAAAAACGACATTTTTATAGGCTCATAACCCGAAGGTCGTTGGTTCAAATCCAGCTCCCGCAACCATTTATTTTAAAGGGTTTTAGCTAGTTGCTAGAATCCTTTTTTAGTGCAAAAATAAGTAAAAGTTGCAAAAAAGTTACAAATTTTTTAAATTTGAATATTTTCTTTTTGGGATTTTACATTAAGCAAATTGATATGTTTTATATAATTTTCTACTTCAATAAGATTATTTATAACATCAGAACTAATTTCTATTAAATCACTAGTAATTTTATTATTTTGCGGATTCTTTAAATAATCTGAAATAATAGAGCAAACATTATAAATATAAAAACAAAAATCATTACTTAAAATCTCTTTTTGTTTCAAATAATCAAAAACTAAAATATTATCAATATAAGAAATATCATCATTGTATATTAAATTATAGATTTGTCTTATATGGGCATTGATTAAATTATAATTAAAATTTAATTTTGAAAACGAAAGTTCATGTTTATATTTATCAGATAATGAAATATTGAAATTATTTTCATCAGAGTTTGTTTCTACAGTTTTTGATATTTCTTTTAGTTCTTTTACTTGCTTTTCTAATAATAAAAAATTGCCAAATTTCAATGTTTTAATATCATTTAATTGATTTATTACTGTAGTTATATTTTCGTTATTACAAAAACATAACAACAATGCTATTAAATAAAATGTTAAATGAACATATGATAATGTCATACCATAATATATGCTTAAACTAGGAAGTGTTAAAAATAAGATAATAAAAAATACTTTCATAAAAAGATTATACAACAGAAATATACATCATTTTTATGTTCCAAATTTTTCTATCACTCTTTTAGGCTCTATAGCAGAAGAAACAATATTATTAAGTAAATTCACACACTTATCATTTACTTCTGGTAACAAGTGAGTGTATAAATCCATTGTCATAGTAATTGAGGAATGCCCTAGTTGATGTTGAACATATTTCATCGGGGCACCGTTTGCAAGTAATAAACTAGCATAAGTATGTCTTAAATCGTGGAATCTGATTTTATCAATTCCGGTTCTGTTTAAAGCAGGCAAAAATCTTCTTTTTGCTAAATTATCAGCACTTTGATAGTTACCATTAGAATTAGGGAATACTAAATTTAATTCACTATGTGGGCAAGCTAAACGCCATTCTTTCAAAACTTTGGCTAACTCATTAGACATATCAATCACTCTGATTTTACCGGTTTTGGGAGTGCCTAATCTGCCATGAGTGTAATTTTTATCTACAGTAATTTTCTGAGTTATCCAATTTATTGAATCCCAAGTCAAAGCTAATATTTCCCCCATTCTCATGCCGGTAAAAATTGCTGTAAATAACAAAGGATAAAAATCCGGATAAATAACTTTTGTTTTACTCAACAAGGCTTGAACTTCAACTGTGGATAAAGCTCTAATCTTTTCATTTTTAGTAACTTTAAGATTTTTAATTCTTGCTAAAGGATTTCTTACAGGCACATCATTATCAATCATAAAATTAAATATTGAGCCAAGAAAGACCATATACTTATTAACTGTAGAATTCTTGCGTCCCTTATCCAACATTGCTTTTCTAAATTCTTTTACCAAAATTGGAGTTATTTCACATAATTTCATATCACCAAAGAATGGATAAATGTGATTATCAAGATACCCTCTATTTGTTGCAATTGTGCTAGGCTTACAGTTTGTACTGACATGTAATCTCATATATAACTCACCGGCCTCTTTAAGAGTAACTTTTGTATCAATCGGATTTAGTCCTTTGTTTAAATCTTCATAGATTTTGGCTTGAGCTTTTTCGGCTTCGACTTTTGTTTTGAAGCCTTTTTTAATTTTTCTCTTGCCTTTTAGGTCTTTGTAATCAAATTCCCACTTGCCTGTTGTTTTGTTTTTTCTTACTGATTTTATCACTTTTAAAACCTTTTTATCTTTGAAGAACTAGAAGGGAATCTCCCTTCTAAATTCTTCTTTGATTTCTATTATCACTTTAACGTGTTTCTGGCGCTCCGTAAGCACTTTGACTAAGGAATGCTAATGCAAGTCGATATTTTTCGATTTCTTCTTTGTTGAAACCATTTTTTAAATATCTGTCATAAGTATCAATAGTTAACATTGCATGGGTACTATCATAGTATTCTTTCATTAAAACTAATTTTTTATCATTGTTGTCCCATTTGTACCTACCCCATTTTTTATTTTTTGCATCAAAGGCTAGTATTACTGCTAATGGATTTGACATAATTTTCTCCTTTCTTTTTTTATGTCATAACTTTGTATTCTAAAAAGAATTTTGTTGTATAAATTCTTGAATTTTTTCACTTTCAAAAAGAAGTCGCCCTCCTAGTTTTACAAATGGGATTTCTTTTCTATGTACCCAACGGTAAAGTGTCGAAGTTGAAATCTTCAAAAGTTTTGATAAATCGTTTATATTGTATAAATTTTTCATAATAAAACATCCTTTGCTTAAATTGGTCTAAAATCTAGTAATAACTTAGCTTCTAGCTGTTTAGAGAATGCAGGAAAGAATCGCGAGAATAGACTCTCGCAAAAGACTCTAGCAAAGAGAGAAAGAGTCAAAAGAATTATTATTCTTTATTTTTAATTCTTTTCCCGCAACTTTTCTATATCAAGTCATCAGCTTCTTTGTGATATTTCTTCTCTCTAGGCTTCTTGGGAGGTTTCTTAATATTATAAAAATAGGTTCTATCTTTTGTCGTTCCTATAGCTTTTATTACTCCGTCTGCTAAAAGTTCTGAAAATGCATTGTTTACTGTTCTATCGGAGCATCCTGCTATACACTTGAGAGATTTAGCAGAGAAACCAATTTCCGGCATACTTGATAGAACATTAACTATTTTCTCTTTTGCCTGCTGAGTTTTGTTTTTCCCAGTATTTGACACTTCATCAGCAGTATAAATTACTTGAATATATTGATTATCATTATTTGATATTACAAATTGAAAAGGTTCAATTGGTTTAAACCAAGTTTTAGCACAAATAACAGTATTGTACTTTTCGTCCTTTGTACTTTTTTCTGTATCATGTGCAATAGCAAGCATTAAGCCGCATAATCTGGCTGTAACAAAACTTCCAATCAAGTCACTTTGGTCAAGACCTTTTCTCTTTTCGTTAGAACCTCTTTTTCTAGAATGGTGACACAATAAAATTGAGCAATCATAATTAGAAGTTAATTTTCTTAAAAAATCAATTGGTTCTTTCACGTCTTTTTGTTTATTCTCATCACCATCGAAAAAAGAAATAAAGGTATCAAAAATAACAAAATCCGGCTTATATCCTTCCAATAATATTTTAAGATTTTCTTGTCCTTGCTCATTAGTTAAATCAATAGAAAATCCTTTGGATTCAGCCTCGTAACGATTAACAAGTTTAAAATATTTATCATCTGGGTTATAAAACATTTGTTTCAATCGATTTTTCATTATTGTGTTTGGGAAGTCCCCTTGAAAATATAAAACTTTCATAGGTCTTTCAACTCGATAATGATTAAAAATAGCTTCCCCTTTTGTTAATTTAGCTGCTATATCCATTGCTAAAATTGTTTTTCCAACTCCAGGCTCACTAAAAATTACACTTACAAGTTTTTTTGCAAATAAATCTTTAACCACCCATTTTACATCTTCTTCTTGCATTAAGTCACTAGTGCTTTTTAATAAAGATAAAAGCCCTTTTTTATCTGTTTTTGCAGATTCTTCTCTATTTTCTTTAGGTTCTTGGCTTTTTAAATATGTGCAATTTCCACATATTGTATCGGCATCAAAGTGTGAACAACCTTTAATATGATTTATATCTTCAATTTTATAAGTCGATTTTATGGCTGCTTTCCTTTGTGGGATTTCATTATCATTATTCTTTTCTGCAATATTAATAATTAAATTTTCCGCTTCATCTTGTGTGATATTTAATTTTTTACGACAAATTCCAGCTAAAGACATTGCCAAATCTTGTCTATTGCCTTCCACCCAATTGTTTTCTGCAAATTCAATACAAGGTAACTTTTCTTGAGGTTCAACATCTTTTTTTAATTGATTGTATTCAACAATATTAATTGCATTTTTTATAGTTTCTTCTATTTCTCTAATTGCTTCAAAAGGTTTGCCTTGAACAAAACAATTATTTTTATTTTCAAAAAATGCTTCTTGAATAAATCCTTCTTTATCTAACATTCCGAAAAATGGTAAAAATATTACAGAAACACCTTCACCTTTTGGAAAAATCTCAATGAGTCCATTTTTTATTTTTAGTTTAAAAGTTTGTTCAATTATTTCACCTAATTGTTTTTGTACCAAATTTCTATCAATTGGATTACAAAAGAAAATAAAAATATGAAATCCCTTACCTTTAGATTTTTCTATTACAGATTTCCAACCTAGTTTAGATAAAATCGTCTTTTGCAATTTACAAGCTAAGTCATACTTTTCTTCAAAACTTTGCTCCTTAAAATCAATATCAATTACTGCTGATGAAATTAAATTAATGTCTCTTTTTAATTCGCAAGAAACTCCAAGTCTTATTTCACCTTTCATGTGCTTTCCCAGCAAATCAAAAAATTTTTCTGTTGAAATACCTTCTTTTACCTCATTAGGGATTTTTAAATCCTTTCCAGAAAGATAAAAATATCTTTTGTTGTCCCCATAAAATCTGTTTAATAATGCTTTAATCGGAAACACTTTAGCATTGTTTTGTCTCAATTCTTCTGAAGTTCTAATCATTCTTCTTCCTCCTTTGAGTCCCATTTTGTCAAATTTTTTAAAATAGGTGAATGATTAAATTTCGACTTTACACCGACAAAACTATAAAATTTAAATTATGGCATATTCTTGATAATAGTTATTTGTATTTAAATGATAATGGAATTTTTTAGCAGCTGGAATAAATAAAGGTTCTTTGTTTGCCCTTCTTAATTCTTCATTAATCCTTTCAAAATATCGTTGATAACTTTCTGCTTCTGGTTTAAAATTATTTAATTCTTCAAGTTTTTCAACTGAAATTATTTTGTCATTTTGATACATATCAATAGTTTGAGTTAAATATTTAATTTTCTTTTTAGTGCCTTTCAACTTAACTCCTTTAATCCAGATTTTTTCCAGTGTTTTATCAATTAAAATTGCAATATCGCCCTGTGGATATTCAGGATTTACTTCATAAGATTCATTCCAATCAATACTTAATTTTTTCATTTTTTCTCCTTTTGCTTTCTATTCCTATTATCGTAAGTAATTTTAGTTAGAAAAGTTTTAAAAAGAGAAAAAAGCAAAAAATTTACAATAAAAAAGTATTATATACATCTCTATATTGTAATAATGCTGATTTCAGTTTTGCAATTCCCTCTAAACCGAAAAAATGTTAATTTTACTATATGAGACATACATAGATATAAAAAATCAGCTTAACAATATTGCAAAATGTTAAGCTGATAAAAGTTTTATTTATCTAATTTACTATAAATTTTCTAAAATTGGTTTTTGATACTTGCTTTGTAGAGTTGCATATTTAACCTTGCCACCACATTTCTCTTTGTATCCAACTTTAATTGTTTGATTAGCCTTTGTTGGATTTAAAAGTTGCCATAATTCTTCTGGTTTATATTGGTTAATGTGCTTACCATTAATCTCTACAATTCTATTTTTAGCCTTTAAGCCTTGTTCTTTTGCGCTATATGATGTTGAAATCAATTTAGGTCCACGTAGTGTTGATTTTGGAACGATGTTGTAATAATAAACAAGTTCTGCATTATTAGAATTGCTTATCCTTGTTGGGGTTCCGTTAGAATCAATACCATCTGACATATAATTTTTATTTTGTTTTGGATTTAATTTTACAAAATAATTTAATCCATAGGTATAACCGCCCTGCAATTCTTGTTTCAATACAAATAATTCTTTTGCATCATAAGGTGCTATGTATGAATTGCTCACTAAAGTTAGAATGCAATTTTTACCATTTTGTACGATTGTAAAAGTTTTTTTTAAAGAATATCCAGTCCATAGTGTTAAGTAATGCGATTTTACGGTGAATGAGTATTCATTTAATTTATTTGATTCAATTATTGAATCTCTAAGTGCGTAGATACTAATAATATCTTGTTTTAATTTTGTTGCTTCATAATTTTCAATAATTGTTGTTGCAGCATTTGCATTAGCATTAATAAAAAACAATGCCATAAGTAATAATAAAAATTTTTTCATAAAGCCCCACTTTCTTTTTAGTAATTATTATTTGGATTATATTGTTGCCTATTTAAAATATTGCAATGACAATCAAGTTCTATTTCTTCAGTATACGTGCCTAAAGCCCAATCTGAATTCACTTCATATTTTATAACTTTTTTATTCTTACCCAATAAAGGTGGTAAATCTGATAAGAAATTTTGTTTACACAAAAAATTGCCAGTTTTATCTATAAGATTGTATCCCAATATTGTTTTTACTATAGCAATGTCATTAGAAAAAGGTGTAGCTTCAAAAAATTGATATGGAATTTTATTCTGTCCTTTTTTATCAATATATCCCCATAAATTGCACCTTCGGTCTAAATCATAAACTGAAACAGCAGCTAATCCTTCTTCAAAGTTTGTTGCCATAGTAAATTGAGGCTTAATTGCAAAAACTCCAGACTCATTTATATATCCATATTTATTATTAATTTGTACAACCGCGAGACCATTTAAAAATTCTAAATCAGAGTAAATTTTATTTTTATCAATTCTTTCCCCTTTTTTATTAATTCGTTGTACATAACAATCATCGTTTTTACATATTTCAACTAAGGCTATATCATTGTGAAATGGAAAAGCTTTTTTGTATTTAGGTTTAATTACTACTTTCCCAGAGTTGTTTTTATAGCCATATAAACCATTTATTTTTATTGGCGATAAACTCATAGTTACATTTTTTTTACCGTTATTATTTATATTCTTAATGAATATAAGCAAGCAGATTAGAAATAAGATAAAGATTATAATTTTAAATTTCATATTAACCTCTAGAGATAATATACAACAAAAAAATCAAAATAACACGGTGGGTTTGTTTTATTTACATAAGTAAGCAATCATAATGTCTTTGATGAACGATTTTGATAGAAATTCTGAAGAAGCAAAAAAGAATTTAAAAACCTTTGGTTCGCGTATTCAAGAGTTAAGAAAGATGAATAATTTAACTCAATCTGAATTAGCCGAAAAGATTGGGCTTTCTACAAATTTTATCGGAATGGTTGAGCGAGGAGAAAGAAACACGAGTGTTGATAAAATCTTCAAATTGGCTAAAGCGTTCAACATAAGCCTTGCTCAATTTTTTGAAACTCTTTAACTATCTAGAATGTGCTCTATATTTATAAGCAAAAGGTTTATGCTTCGCAATGCTATATAGAGCTCTGTTGAATCATTTAATTGTAAATCACTATCAGTAATACAGGAATCTGTCGCTAGGGCACAGATTTTTACCAATGCTCTAACTTCACCTAATAATTTTTGAACTTGCTCGACTCTCGTTTCAAGACTTTTCATTCTTCCTCCTTATAAAATAATGTACCTAACTAGCCCGTTACTTATGGATATAGGGCTAAATTTAATCAAGTTCTATTATTTCACTTAATTCTATCCAATCATTAGGATTGCCAGACCTTTTGAGATAAAAAAGCCCACCATCAATCGCAACTTTGCCACAGGCACAAAATTTAAAATCATGCCTACTTTCAGATTCAATAACCTCGCCACAATGTTTACATTTAATTTTGTTTCTAATTATTTTTATTTGCAAAACTCAATACCTCCTCAATAAATATATCGAGAAGGTATGAAAAAGTACGTGTTAACCTAAAAAATTGTTGCAATTATGCTTGAATATTGGTTTGAATAAATTGTTCTTCAGAAAGATTTCTCAGATGTTTTTGAGTTTCTTCTCTTATATATTTACATCTAGTTGCAGTATGCGAATCTCCAATTTCTTTTTCAGTTTGATGAGCATAATCATTTCTTAATTTGCTAAGACATTTTTCTTCTTGACCTATATCATTATAAAAACTTGATAAGATTTCACCTTTCTCTTTATCTACAATTTTATAAATATTTCGTAGTAATTCTGCACGTAGGTGAGAATCAAATTGACAAGGCTTATTAATAATGTATTGGATTATTTCTTTTAGAGAATTATGCTCAAGATTTTCTAGTAAAGAATGGTTGTGATTTTCCTTCTTTTTTATCTTATCTAAAACGAATTTTTGTTTTATTTGGTTTGCTTGTTCTTCTGTTAATTGTTCAAGAATATCAGAGTTTAATACTTTTAGAATTTGAGCATCAATTTCACTAACCCTATCCATCAATAATCCTCTTACTCGTTGTGGTTGTTCCTCTTTCTTGATTAAGGAATCTAATATACTCTGGGTTTTACGAAAAATATCTTCTCTATCGCAAAAATAAATTCCGTCGGAAATATTGAATTTGTCTGTTGCATTAGCCTTAAAAATTATTTCTTGTATTTTTTGAGGTCCATCTCCAGAGTAAAATAATATTGGAATATGGTAATGATGCATATTTTTTCTTATGTGATTTATAATATCTGCACCTGTTTCTCCCGACATATTAAAATCAATTAATACTACATCTAATTCTATATCATTAACAGCATTTAAAAATCTTCCATTCTCAACCACTTTTTCATCAGGATTTTGTTCTATTTCTATTGGCTCAAATGTTATACCATGTCTTTTAAAATAATTTTCAAATTTTCTTTTATCTCCGCGTAATGTCTTAAAATTATCATCAATCCATAGCATTTTATAATTAGTCTTCATTTGACAACTCCAATATTAATTTAATTCCATAATCTTCATTATTTTCAATATCTAAATTTGCTTTAATATTTTTTGCAATATTCATGCAATGATATAATCCTAAACCAGAACTTATGTCCTCGCAAGTTGTAAATCCTTGTTTAAAAAAACGGTGTTTTTCTATTCCCGCTTTCAAAGGTATACCATTATTTTTAAATATAATTTTGTTTTTTTTACATATTACTTCTAATTCACAAGGCCTTTCACTCGATTTATATTTAATAGTATTATCAATAATATTGACCATAAATAAGCATATTTCAAATGGAGAAAATACAATATTGTGAATTAGTTTATCATTGTTAATAAATCTAATTTTTAAATTTCTATTTAGATTTTTCAGAGCTACCTGATTTATATAATCTTCAATAAAACCATATAAATCTGTTCTAACTTTGTTCTCTTTTAAATTAAAATTGGCTATTAATGAGACTTTTGCAGCCTGTTTCATTAGAGCCATATCAAAAGAAGCCGCTTCTAAAACATCTATCAAATCTTCTTTTGAGACACTATCTGTATTTTCATAGTACATTGCAATGATTGAATTAACATCATTTTCAATTCCACCTGCTAATTGTTTAATTATATGTGTAATTAGTGCATCTAGAACTTTATCAGGCTCATTTTGGTTCTCTAAAAAGTTTGCTCTCCTAGTTTCACTTTCTAAATTTGCTTCTGCAGCTTCTTGAGCCTCTTTTGCTTTTTTTGCATCTTCTTCTGCTTTTTTGCGTCTATCCTTCTCTTTAGCTTTTTCTAGTTCGGCTTCTTCTTTTGCTTTTTTTTCTTTTTCCGCTTGTTTTTCTGCGGCTATTCTTGCTTCCTCTTGCAATCTTTCTTGTTCTTCTCTTTGTCGTATTATCTCAGATTCAATTGCATCTTCTTCTTCTTTTACTTCTTGACCTAATTTTACACGTTCACGTATCATCTTCCCTACAATAGGATTTAGAATTTCAATAAGTAGTTTTACTCGTTCATCATCAGTTACTAAACTTTGACGGTTTGTTGTTGCTATATCTTCAAATCGGTCATCATCTAAAATATCAAAACTAATTTCACCTTCAATATAATTAGAAAAAGCTTGAGTATTTTTAAGTATATCTAAAAAGTTTTCTACAGCTAATTTCTTTCTTACATATAAACGGAGTTGATTAGGATTAAAAACTTCATTTTTTAAATATCTATCATCATTTAAATTTGCATATTTATTTTCTATTGATGTGTGTAAGCCAATCCAGCCTGTCATTTCATATTTTATATTGGCTTGAGTTATACCATCTTTTAATGTTAATATCCGCTTTCCTTTTATGTTTGGAAATTCTGACTCTGTTAATATTTTTACATTTCTAGGTTTTTCTGCTACTTCTGGATATTGTGTTTTTCCAACAACAACCGTATCACCAATTTGTTTATTTGCGTTAGATTCATTATCAGAAAATAACAAATACATATTTTTAAATGCTATTTCTTTCTTGACTGGTTCAAAATGTATTATATCTGTTTTGTTATTTAGCACACAAACTTCAATAGAACTTCTTAATGAATCCGTCAAAAAGAAGTTTGCCAATCTTGCTTTTAGCCCTTCTAATTTATAATAACCTATACCCGTTAAATCAACATCAGTCAATTTAATTAAGGTTCCTGATTTATATGTATTCCAAATATCAAGAGTTTCTATATTTGCATCTTTTACGTTACATCTTTCTAATGTTGGTATAGAGGAATCATCTGCATTTTTTGAATCTAAATACCAAGAAGTTTCATCATTTTCGGTTGTTTTAGTAATAATAAAATATTTTTTTGATAAAAATAATGCAGCTAGTTTACCGATACCTTTACGCCCCATTACTGAGTTTTTAAGTTCTTCTGATAAATCATCACGTTTGTTTTTTCCCATAAATACATATTTATTAGCTAAATCATCATAACTCATGCCTGAGCCATTATCCAAAATTTCAATAGTAGAATGTTCTTTATCTGACATATTGATAAATAATTTTACAGAACTAGCTTGAGCATCTAAACCATTCGCCACTAGTTCAGAAATGGCACTCCAAGAATTACTGTATAGATTTTTACCTAAAAGTTTTAGTGCATAATATGAAAAATTAAATTCAATAGAATTTTCTGTATTAGCCATTTTAAACCTCACATAAAACTTTTTCAATTTGCGTTGCTATTTTCATTGCTAGCAAAGGAGGTACAGCATTTCCAATTTGAGTTGTTATATCTTTTTTGGTTCCAACGAATTCAAACCAATCAGGGAATGATTGTATTCTCGCACCTTCTCTTGGTGTTAAAGCTCTATTCTCGCTATAATGAATACATCTCAAGCCTGAAGGCGTCGACATATTATTTGTTATTGTTGTACTTGGTTGATTTTCAATCAATCTACCATATGTATTATCATATCCTGAGGTTAAACGAAATGCTTCAGGTATTATACCTTTATCAACCAATTCATTAATGTAATTTTTACCTTTACCTTGAATTACATGATTTATAACTGTTTGAATTTTTTCTCCATATACTGGTGAAAAATGGCAAGATATATGTTTTGCATGATTACGCATTAATTTTTGATAAGCATTTGTAGGCTGTTTACCTTTATATGAAGTTACATCAGTTCCTGCTGAAACTGATGGTAAATCATTAATGGCCTGCTTTATTGAAATTTGTTTTTTAGATTTTTCAATATTATCAAAAGACCAATTAATATTTAAATCTTTTCTACATCCAATAATAAAAACACGTTCTCTATGTTGTGGGACTCCGTAATCAGCAGCATCTAAGACTTTAAAATCTATATCATAATTTATGTATTTAAACTTTTCTTTAATGTCTTCAATTACTTTTCCCCCTTCAGGGTTTTTCATTGATAACATTCCTTTAACATTTTCAAACAAAAACATTTTGGGTTTTATTATTGAAAGTAATCTATAATATTCATGATACATTTTTGCTTTATCATCATATTTTCGTCTACCAATGGTACTATAAGATTGACAAGGAGGGCCGCCTATGATTAAATCAACTTCTTTATCAAGGATATTAGCTTTTATTTCTTCTTCTGTTAAGGTTTTAATATCCTTATTTATCATATTTATAGTAGGAAAATTCTTTTTAAAAGCCTCCGCAGCAGCTTTATCCCATTCATTTGCAAAAACAATCTCACAATTGTCGTTTTTAAAGAATTGTCCATCTATTAATTTATAATAAAATCCAAAGGTTAAGCCACCTGCACCTGAAAATAAATCTACTATACGCATCTATTCTTAACCTCAACTACTAGTATTTGATGATATATCATAGAGAAATCTTAACAAAAGTTTACATCAAAGTCAATGTTTATTAAGGCTTTTCATTAAGATTTTGTCATATAATTAGCTTTCAATTTTCAAAATTTAGCCGGAAGTTTTTCTAGCTCTTGAAAACAGTATAATCTTATATTTTACCCTTGTAGGGGGCTTGTCATTATAAAAAGGAGGAATTTTTAATTTGCAACCAGTTACAAAAAAGTTGCAAAAGTTATGATAAGTTGTGATAAAAGGTAAAAACTTCTGATAAGGTCGATTTGGCTAAAATATTTGCAAACAAAGAATTCTGATAAGTTCTGATAAATTATAGTTACAAGTGAAAAGTGTTGAAAATAGGGCGTTTTGCTCCTCATAACCCGAAGGTCGTTGGTTCAAATCCAGCTCCCGCAACCAAGTATTTTAAAGGGTTTTAGCTAGTTGCTAAAACCCTTTTTTAGTGCAAAAATAAGTAAAAGTTGTAAAAAAGTTATGTAGTTTAATGAGCAGTTTGATATTTTCGGTTAGATTGATATTTTTGGCAAATGAGGCACTATGATTGACTTGTACGGGTTGGAAGTTTCTCAATCTACCCGATTCAAAGTGTACCAAAAGTCACTTTTGGTGCTCATTAGAAAATTTTTTCTTTAGAGATTTCAAAGCAAGACTATGCCTGTATTATAGAGTATATTTACCTTTGGTCGGATAAAATGAGAGAAAACGGAAAAGCCCAATTTGAAATTTGAGTCGGAAATTTCCCCGCCAAATGGGCATGAAAAATTTTTCAAATTTCCATCGGAAATTAAAATAGGGCGTTTCAGCCCTATCCTAAATTTAACAATTTAATTTTAAAATATAACATCTAAATTAATGTTTTAAGACATTTTTGAGGTAGTACCCTTATTTAAATTCTTATTCAAAATTTTATAAATATGTCTTTGAGTATAATTACAATCTAGTGCAAGTTTATTTAGTGAATATTTTGTTCCATCATAATTTTGCATTATATATCTTTCTTTTAAACCTTTAAATGATTCTTTTGGAATGGATACAGTTAGACTTTGTGCTGTAAAAATTAATGCTAATGCTGTTTCTAATCCAGCTACTTCAGCAACTGTTTTTAAATCATCATTTGGTAAATCGTTTATTGTAATCAAATCCATCCAAGGTTTGTATTCTACATATTTTTCAATACTTTCTTTAATACTCATTTACAACTTTTCCTTTCATTAGGTTCATATATTTTTTATTTTCTTCTGCAATTCTTTTATCTGTTTCAAACAAATACAAAGTTTCCTCTTCTTGAGGTTCTTGAAGAAATATGGATAAATCAAACTTACCAAATTCTTCCATTTCTTTATTTTTTCTAATTGCTTCGTCCATTTTTGTATTTGCTAATTTTGTTACTTTAGGTTTAGCAATAGTTTCGTTTGTATTTTCAAATACTGCTTTGTAATTTTCATATTTTTCTTCTAAAGGTATTTCTCTTTGATTTTCAATAAATGATTGAGCTATTTTTTTATTACGTTTTTTATTTGCTACAGCTTCTTTAAATTCTTCTTTTGAAACTTTATCTGCGTGTAGTGCAGCAACTGCTTTTACAACTTTAACTTTGCCTATGAATTCATCGTTAGAAGGATCAAATGCCCAAGCTTCAGCATAATTTTTAATATCTCTACGAAGATATACTTTCATTCCTTTTTTCAAGCTCATCCAATCTGCCCAGTATGTAATACCTAATGCAGAGTCTTTTACTCCATTTCTTCCAATAGTAAAGTCTTTAGATGTTCTCATGCAAAATAATTTTAGAGCATCTTTTGAAGTTACTTTCTTTTCTGTAAACTCTGCATTAAATAATTCATCAGGAGATTGACCATTTAAGTTCTTACCATTTGATGGATAT
>CAZYWC010000018.1:0-44741 GCA_964651125.1 uncultured Vampirovibrio sp. | reverse complement strand
AATAAGTCATAACCCTTCGTTTTTATTTAAACATGAAACATTTCAATAAGCAGGTAGGAATAGCGTGAGCGGTTCCCACCTTTTTAAATTCCCACCTTTATAATTAAATCAATAAAATGATGATATAATAAATTCATGTCAAATTACAAACGATTGTATCTACAAGGATATAACTACGTATTTTTTACGATTGTTACTAATAATCGAGAGAATATTTTAATTGAAAATATTGATTTGTTACGTGAATCATTCAAAAATGCACTTGAAAATTTTGAATTCAATATAATTGCAATTTGTGTTCTGCAAAATCATTTACATATAATTTTAAAATTAAAAAACATAAAAGAATATCCTAAAATCATTTATTCTATAAAATTCTATTTTTCGCACAGATTAAATAAAAATAACAAAATTTCTGAGAGCAAATTAAGAAAAGGTGAAAAAGGAATTTGGCAAAGACGATATTGGGAACATACAATAAGAGATGAAAAGGATTTATATACACATCTCGATTATATCCATTATAATTCGATGAAGCATTATCAAATTTCTCCAAGAAATTGGAAATATTCAACATTTTTAAAATTCGTTGAAAAAGGTTATTATGATGCCAATTGGTGTAATTTTGACGATGTTAATAAGATTAATGATTTGAATTTGGAATAGAAGATTATTAATAAGGGAAATTTTTATGAAGTTGGGAAATATAAGGTGGGAACCGCTTACGCTATTCCCACCTTACGGTCTACTACAGTCTTTACGCCAATTCTGCTTTAAACACATATTCGGCAGGACCTGATAAGAAAACATCGCCTTCAGGTTTATTTGGCGCACCGTTCCAAACAACATTCACAACTCCCCCCGGAAGTTGAACTTCTACGGAATTTTCAATATATCCGTTCAGAATTCCTGCTACAACGCTTGCACAAGCGCCTGTACCGCAAGCCAAAGTGATACCGCATCCTCTTTCCCAAACTGCAAGTTCGATTTTTTTGTAAGATTTAATTTTTACAAACTCTACATTTGTTTTTTCAGGAAATTCTGCACTCGTTTCAATAATCGGACCGTATTCTTTTGCAAATTCCATCACATCATCTTCAGGTGAAACGAAAATTACAAAATGCGGATTTCCCATTGAAACAGCGTTACCGTCAAAAATCATATTCTTTACAGACATTTTGTAATTCAAATTATGCTGAGGAATAAAAGGAATTTTTTCAGGTTCTAAAATCGGCTGTGACATATTTACTCGAACAAAGCCGTCATCAAGGATTTCAGGTTTAATAATCCCTGCCAAAGTTTTTACGGAAAACATTTTTTTATCAACTAGTTTGTTATCGTAAACATATTTTGCAAAACATCTCATACCGTTACCACACATTTGAGCTGTTGAGCCGTCAGAATTATAGAAAAACCAACCGATATCTGCTTCATCACAGCTTGTATTAGGAATAATAAGTCCGTCTGCGCCAACTCCAAAATGTCTGTCACAAAGCATTTTGGCTGCGTCTGTGATTTTCATGTCGAGTTTTAAGAATTCGTCAAAATCAATAATAACGAAATCATTTCCACAGCCTTGCATTTTTGTAACTTTTATTCCCATCGTTTCTCCATTTGATATTTACTTAATAACTTCATATAGTACAATTAAGGTAACAGTTTAAGTTATTGATAGATTGCTTCGTCACTCACGCTCCTCGCAATGACAGGGCGTCAGGCTTATCAGGCGGGTTGTCATTGCGAGAAAATCTTCGATTTTCGTGGCAATCCATGATACCATTATAATTTTGCAAACTTGTTACTAATTAAATTATATAAAGGAATTTGAATTATGGCAATAATAAAAGTACAAAAGGGAACAAAAGATATTCTTCCTGCGGAAATGCCTGTATGGCACTTTATGGAAGACGAAGCAAGAAAGATTTTTACGGAATACGGTGCAAAAGAAATCAGAACACCGATTTTTGAAGCAACCGAACTTTTCGCACGCGGTGTTGGTGACACAACCGATATCGTAAATAAAGAAATGTACACATTTGAAAAAAGCGAACGCTCATTAACACTTCGTCCGGAAAACACAGCAGGCGTAGTTAGAGCATTCATTGAAAACGGTATGCACAGACTTTCTGCACCCGTTAAACTTTGGTACAAAGGCCCGATGTTCAGATATGAACGTCCGCAAGCAGGTCGTCAAAGACAATTCCACCAAGTTGGTGTTGAAGTTTTCGGAATAAAACAAGCTACTGCAGATGCGGAAGTTATTTTGATGGCGGTTAATTACCTCAAAGCTCTCGGCTTGAACGATTTGAGCGTTGAATTAAATTCTCTCGGCTGTCCTGAATGTCGTGAAACTTTTAAGACAAAATTAAAAGCCGTAATTAAGCCTTATTTGAGCGAACTTTGCCCTGATTGTCAGGCAAGATACGAAAAAAATCCTCTAAGACTTTTGGATTGCAAAGTTGAAGAATGCAAAGAAATTTATGCAAAACCTGAAATTCAAGAAGTTATTCAGTCTGATTTTATTTGCGAGGATTGCGCAAACCACTTTAACGAATTAAAAGGCTACTTGGACGCTTTAAATATCAATTATTCTATCAATAAACTTTTAGTAAGAGGTTTGGATTACTATAACAGAACAGTTTTTGAAATTAAATCAAACAATTTGGGTTCTCAAAACGCTGTTTGCGGTGGCGGAAGATATGACAGCCTTGTTCGTAATTTGGGCGGAGAAGATACTCCTGCAATCGGTTTTGCAATGGGTATGGAAAGATTGGCATCACTAATCGGAGAAAAGGAAGCAGAAAGAACAACTGCGTTTGTAGTTTCTAATAACACATTGGAAGCAATCAAGTTGACAGAAGAACTTCGCGGACAAAATGTTACGGCAGAATTTGATTTGACGAATAAGAAGTTTGTAAAACAATTGGAAAAAGCTTCTAAGATTGCAAAATACGCTTTAATTTTAGGCGAAGACGAGATTTCCGCAAATAAAGTAACAGTTAAAAATCTTGATACTTCTGAGCAAAAGACTGTTGCAAGAGAAGATCTGTTGAAAGAAATTTTGTAATATACAAGTTGAATTATTTTATAAATTATGCAAGGTCTGTCCAAAAGGACAGACCTTTTTTAACATGTTTTTGCATAAGCCTCCCCCAAGGGAGGGAGCTAAAGTCGTTCAATTAACGCAAGTCACTCCCTCCCCTTTTGTCTATTTTTCATGGGGAGGGTGTCCGAAGGACGGGAGAGGGTGTTATTAATTTATACAAAAATAATTTTCCACTTTCCATTAAATAAATACCCACCCGCATCTGTAAGGCTTGGCACGACCTTGCCAACAGCTGCGACCTCCCTAACAAGGGCGGTTATTCGTAAAATACGTTCAATATAAAACTCATGAAATTTTTTGCACCATTAACTTTTACTAACAAAAAATATTTTCAGCAGTTTTAGAACTAATATGAACGTTCAAACTTATAATCCATCGTTTCAGGCAAATATAAATTCTCGCAAGCTAAATTTTAGTCGCAAAGATTTTTATGTTAGAATCCGCGGATATGGTAAAAATCGGGCTTGGGCAGATGAAGTTAAAAATACAGCTGACATTGCAGTTAACCTAATAAGAAACAATACGTTAATTGAGAATATTTTACGCTTTATAACAGCTGGCGTAACTAAAGCGAATCAACACACTCGTGATATTTCTAAAGCCGAACACACAGGTATTTTGCGCTGTCCGAGAGAAAGTTGGCGCTATGGCTCTGATTGGACAGGATATGACCTTGCTACAAATTATTCTAGAATAAATAAGTATTCAACTTACGATTATAGATTTGATGCTACATTTTTTAAACCTTTAAAAAAACCGTTCCCAGACATTGATTTAACTGTTCCTATTATCGGACGAAATGAAAAATACTTGCGCCATGGCGACCCTGACAATATAGGAAATGCCTTTAAACATATTTTTACGTCTTATCAAGAATTTAAAAATTCGTTTAACAGCAAAGATGTAAACGAATCTCAATTACCGGAAATCAATTCTAAAATTGGGGAGATTCGCTGGCTTTTAGCACACGCTACGCCTTGGGAAAGAGGTTCGGACGCAATTTCTAATGTTTTAATGCGAGCGATGTATAAATCTTTGGGAATAAAAAGCTTTCCTATTAAGCACGGTATTTCTTTAGATTTGGAAGCCTATTGCACTGAAATGAACGACTACAAGAAAAATTTCGACAATTATTTTGAAAAACCACCCAAAATCATCGAATAATTATTTACTCATTGCTCTTGAAACAAGGATATACAAATTAACCAGCATGAAGCCCAAGAATAATCCTGCGGTTACGTCCGTCAAGAAATGAACTCCGAGCCACAATCTTGACAAGCATACCAAGAAAATAAAAATTCCGAACAATGAAGTCAAGAAATATCTCCAAAAATCTGATTTTGCATAATGCAGAACCAAATAAATTAAAATCCCATAGAAACACATTGTAGTTGAAGAGTGACCTGACGGGAAGCTAAAACCCGAATAGCACATAATTCCCGGACGTTCTCTGCAAACGAAATCTTTAAGCAAATCAGTTAGGACAAAAGAAGCCTGTGTGAAGAATATCAAAAGAAAGCACTTCATGTATCGTTTTTCTGAAATCAAAACACTGCCTGCCGCGATTTGAGGCCAAAGCATGTGATTTGCGCGTCCGAATTCTGATATAACTTGCGCATAAGAAATCGGATAAGGCGAAAGTGCCAAGCGGATTGAATGAAGTATATTCATGTCAATTTCGCGCAAATTCGGCATATATAAAACCATCAAAGTTAAAACAACAAGCACAACAAGCGAAACTATTACATAGTTCCAATTTAGTGCATTTCCGTATTCTTTGTTTTTGCTCATAATAAATTTCCTTTTGAGTCAATATAACTTGCGAGTTGACAGTTGAAAGTGGAAAGTTGATAGTTATTTATTTGGTGCAAAAAATTGCACCCTACAATTTTTAAATTAAATACGTTCTATATTGAACTTTTTAAATTTCATAAATTCCTAAAACAACTTCCCACTTTCAACTGTCAACTTACTACAACTTATAATCAAACTAAATCCAAATTCCCCGTACGCCTAAATTCCGCAACTCTTGAACTTAACCACCGCATCAATTGCCTTTGCGCACAACTTTATCACAATCGGTGAAATTTCGCTTACGCACACTGCGAAGAAGAACAAAGCAGCAACTGCTGCGATTAATTTTTGGATATCAGAAAACATAAATACTTTATTGTTTTTGAATTCTTCAATACCTTTATACTCGTCCGTGAAGGGCTTTACAGGGAATTTTTCTTCAATTTTTTCAATAACGTTGGCATACTTAACCTTAATCAAAGTGTTGTAAGAATCAACGTTCATCCACCACAAAGCGCTTACTGAAATTCCGAACAAAGCGAACACTAAAGTTGCACTGATTTTATTTAAGAAAACAACATTGCCGGTATAAATCATTGCAAAAATCAAAACAACAACCGCTGTCATATAGAATTTGTTTGTTCTAAAGTTTCTGTCAATAAATTTTTCTTTTTGTTCGCAGTATGTTTTATATTCGTTAAATATCAGTTCTTCTCTGTCCATTTCCTTTTCCTTTCATAAGTTTTTTTAAATTTGCTTTTCTAAATGGAAAATGGACAATTGAAAATTGAAAATTATTTAAAATATTTTCCATTTTCCACTTTCCATTTTCAATTTAAATATATATCTTACTAACCTATGTTATTTCGTTTGTCCTTAACTTCATTCATCAACGCTTCAAACTCTTTCTCATCCAATGTTTCTTTTTCAAGCAAATTGTGAGCGATGTATTCCAACATATCTCTGTTTTCGCTTAAAAGATTTTTTGCGTGTTCGTATTGAGCATCAACAATTTTCTTAACTTCTTTATCAATATCAGCAGCAATTTCCTCTGAGAAATCTCTTGTGTTACCGAAATTTCTACCCAAGAAAATGTGTTCTTGATCTTTTCCGTAAGCTAAATTGCCCATCTTTTCGCTCATACCGTAAGTTGTAACCATGCTGCGAGCTAGACTTGAAACTTTTTCCAAATCGTTTGAAGCGCCTGTTGTAATATTATCTTTGCCGTAAATCAATTCTTCTGCAACACGTCCGCCAAGAATCATAGCAATTCTATCCAACAATTGGTTTTTACGCATAGTCAAATGGTCTTTTTCAGGTAAAGTCAATGTAATACCCAAAGCCATACCACGAGGAATAATAGACACTTTATGCAACGAGTCGCAATCCTTAAGCAATTTTGCAAGAAGTGCGTGACCAACTTCGTGGTAAGCTGTGTTTTCTTTCTCCTCGTCAGAAATAATTCTGCTTTTCTTTTCAGGCCCTGCCATAACCTTATCAATCGCTTCCTCTAAATCAGGCATCTCGATTTCTGACTTGTCATGACGTGCAGCAAGAAGCGCAGCTTCGTTTAACAAATTTGAAAGGTCTGCACCAGTAAACCCCGGAGTACGCTTAGCAAGCGTTTTCAAGTCAACTTCTTTAGCCAAAGGTTTGTTTTTGGCATGAACATTCAAAATTTGTTCTCTACCTAAAACGTCCGGTTTGTTGATAACAATTTGTCTGTCAAATCTACCCGGTCTGAGTAGCGCGTTATCCAAAATATCAGGTCTGTTTGTCGCAGCCAAGATAATTATATTAGTGTTTTCATCAAAACCGTCCATTTCAACAAGCAATTGGTTAAGAGTTTGTTCTCTTTCATCGTGACCACCGCCCATGCCTGCGCCTCTTTGACGGCCAACAGCGTCGATTTCATCAATAAACACAATACAAGGCTGATGTTTCTTTGCTTGTTCAAACAAATCTCTAACACGAGAAGCACCAACACCTACGAACATTTCAACAAAATCTGAACCGCTTATAGAGAAGAAAGGAACGCCAGCTTCACCTGCAACAGCTTTCGCCATAAGAGTTTTACCTGTACCGGGAGAGCCTACAAGAAGCACGCCTTTAGGGATTTTCGCGCCCAATTTAACATATTTATCTGAATGTTTCAAGAAATCAACGATTTCTTCAAGTTCTTTTCTTTCTTCATCAATACCTGCAACATCCTTGAATGTTGTCTTAACCTTACTATCCATAAGCATTTTGGCTCTGCTTTTACCAAATGACATTGCTTGCGCGCCGCCAGCTTGGATAGATTTTATGATAAGCATAATGAAACCTAATACAAGCAAAATAGTTATTAAAGAAGAACCTAAACCGAACGCAGAGCCTGAATCAGCTTTCTTTGCACTAATTTCGACATTATTTTCCTCTAATTTATTTAATACATCCGAATTTTCAGGAAGAACGACTTTGTACTGAAGTTTTGGAGGTCTTACATCTCCATAAATCGGATTTGACGCACTCTTCTTTGCTTCAGGCTGTTTTACGGGCAGAGCTATTAACATGTCTTTTCCCATATCAACGCTTTTAATTTCTTTGTTTTCAACTTTTTGCAAAAAATTTGTATATGAAAGCTCTTCCGTGCTGGAAGTAGGGCCTGAAAAAAGCATTGAAACGAATGCCAAAATCATAATCCCAAGAATAACGTACATGCCGACTGATTGATTTTTATTCATATTTCTCCCTCGTTGTTTCATCTTTCGGCGAGAACACTAAAGCTTTTCCCACACTACGGATTTAATATTGTTATTATAGCGTAATTGGTTTGTAGAAGCAAACTTTATTAGTTGTAAGTCGACAGTGGGAAGTGAAAAGTGGTTTAAAATGTCAATAAGTGAATAGGTGAATAAGTGAATAAGTTCATTTTAGATATTTTCAATGTTTAACACATTTTTTCTTGAATATATTTAATACGAACTTATTCACCTATTCACTTATTGACTTATTCTCTTTACATTCATATGTAACTTTTTCTTTACAAAAAAGGCAATTATTTAACAAAACATGACTTTAAATATATAAGAACCTAGGAATATTATGAGCGCGACTAATTTTTGGAACAATTTTAAAAACGGATTTTTAGACGGAATGTTTTTTAACAGCCCGTTATTTGGTTGTTTCAACGGTTTTAACGGGTTTAACAATTTGAGTGTGTTTGGTGGTTGGAATTGTGGATTTTGGGGCTTTGGCGGAACTTCTCCATCATTATTTTTAACTCCAAATTTTAATGCAGGCACTTCTTACCAATTGATGCCTAATATACCAATGCCATCTGCAAACTTAAATATTGATATGTCTAAAATGTTTAATAATAACATTTGGGACAATGTACAATTCTCCAATAATTTTTCTACTCCATCAATAAACATGAACCAATCCGTAAATTGGGGAGATACGTTTACAAAATCTCCTTTCTCCAACTTTGACATACAATCAAAAACATTAAGTTCTGCGGATGATAGCAAATATAAACCAAACCCAAAACTCGGTAAATGGAACACTAAATACGATAGTTTAATTACTAAATATGCACAAAAATATAATGTAGACGCAAAGCTTGTCAAAGCTCTTATGAAACAAGAATCCCAATTTGACCCTAATATAAAATCAGCTGCAGGAGCAATCGGTCTAATGCAATTGATGCCGGCAACCGCGAGAGAAATGGGAGCAAAAGACCCATATAATCCTGAACAAAATATCGAAGCAGGAGTTAAATACTTAAAGAAAATGCTGGACAGATATAATGGAAATAAAGAATTGGCAATTGCTGCTTATAACGCAGGCCCCGGTAATATCAAAAATGGTAAAATTCCACAAAATGGTGAAACTCAAAAACACGTAAAGGCCGTAATGGCTAATTATAGAGCTTTAGCATAAAAAAAAGCCGTTTCTTCAAGAGAACGGCTACCAGACTTGGGGAGGAGGTATGAAAAACCGTTTGGTTTTCCATACCAAATTAATCGTCCAAATTTTTCAAAACTTTAGACAATTACTTAAAAACTCATCTATTTGTATGAGAAACACTACTTAACAAACGGTAAATATGTTTTTAATTTCTTTAATCCTACGCCAATATAAGTTGTAGCAACCATTGTGATTACAAAATACAGATAAGTGTTTTGTGTTGGATTATAAATCCAATAAATATCATGCAAATTTCTTTCCGCAAAAGGAATACCGTTTATCTTAAAAATAATTGCAGTCAAAATAAACATTATAATTAAATGGTTTGCCATAATATGATAAGTGTTTTCACCTATGAGTTTTATGAAATTAATATTCTTAATGTATTCATAAGTTACATTGATAAACCACATAGAAAACCAAATCCCCGTAATACTTGTTAAAACAGGTACAATTATTTGATTATCAAATCTCGCCCAAACAAGAACATAACTTAAACCAATGCCGTGTTCTGCCGTAAAATCTCTGTTAAAATGCCACAAAACAGCTTGCAGACAAATTACAACTCCAAGAATTTTTGGTGTGAAAATATTATATTTGCCTTCAATTTTTGTTGTATAAAAATGTCCAAGGTAAACAAAAAACAACGAGAAAATTGTTCTTACAATCACAAGCAGAAGCGGTGTAACTTCAGGAACAATTTTTGTCAAAGGAATTGCCGAAAAACCTAAAAGAGCATAAAACACAAACTTAATCGGTTCGCTTTTTTCTCTGAGCAGTCTTTGGCAATACAAAAACATAATCATTGTAATAAATAATTGCGGTACAAACCACATAGGACAAGATAAATCAAATTGGTGACCGTTAAGAAACGGGGTTATGAAAAAGTTTTTAAGGCTCAATTCCATTCCCCAAAATTTACCCGTAAGCTTTTCTATACCGATTGTCACAACCGCATAAAAAGCGGAATACAAGAAATATAAAACCAAAAGGCTTTTTACCCTTCTTTTAATGTATTCAAAAACGTTATCCAAGTATTTGTCTTTAAACAGCATGCCTGAAATAAAAAAGAACAAAGCAAGCTGAAAAGAATACGGCGGAAACATATCGAAGAATCTGAATTCCAAGTGACCTGATACAACGAGAATTATCGCTAAAGCTTTTAATAAATTAATTTTGTCTGAAAATATTTTGTCCATAAGTTGATTGTAATAAGGGAAAAGCGAAAGGTCAAGCTTAAACACAGACTAAAAAAACAGTTAATAAAAAGCTGGATTTTTCGGTCTTAATCAGACCTCAAAATGACGCAAGATTTGTAAACCTGACATCAATATTGGTGCAAAAAATTGCACCCTACCCTTTCTAAATTTAAAATAGATAATGGACAATTAAAAATTATTTAAAACAATTTTCCATTTTCCACTTTCAATTTTCCATTGAAATAAGTAGAATGCAATTTTGTACCAATAAAACAGTTTAGCTGACTAACCTTCTAAATCGCCTTTTTGTTTGTTCAAAAGGTCTTGAAGCTTGTTCATGATTTCTTCGCTTTTTTCTTGAGCATCTGTAATCAAGTTATCAGCTTTTCTTTGGATGTCTTTTACTGTTTCGTCTGTTTTCTTAGCCATATCAGAAGCCATATCACCAAGCATTTCTCTTGTTTCAGCACCTGATTTTGGAGCTAATAAAATACCTGCAACCGCACCGATTGCTGCGCCAACAGCGAAACCTGCTAAAAATTTTTGTACTGACATAATTATTTTCTCCTTCTTTTGTAGTTTAATCTGTCTTAAGATTTTTTATATTGCCAAGTTGGTTTATTTCCTTTTACCGAATATTTTAAACGCAGAGCATAAACCGCCAAAGAAGCCTTTTGACACAGTTCCAGTGATACTTGTAAGTTTGCTCAAAAGGTTAAGTGGTGAATTTTTGATAGCGTCTTTGATTTTGTTAACGCTTTCATCTGCTTTAATAATAATTCCACTTACGATTTCTACCGATTTGTTAATATTTTGCAATGTTGGAATAAGTTCTGTTTTAATAACAGTCGCTGTTTCATCAACATTTTTTGTAAGTTTTGATAAGTCAAACAAAACCTTGATAAGCATTCCGCCAACAAGAATTACAATAACACCTGTTGCGTATGCCAAGAATGTTAGACTCTGATATAGATGTATTGTTTCCATATAAGTTCCTTCTCCTCTTGAAGTCATTTTTAATTTAGGTCAATAAGTGAATGAGTGGATAAGTTCGTATCAGTTATTGTTCAATATAAAAGTTGTTTGACATTGAATATATTTAAAACAATTTTCCACTTTCAATTTTCCATTTTCCATTTATTAATCTGTAAGGCTCGGCACAGCCTCGCCAACAGCTGCGACCTCCCCATTCATGGAGGTTTTAGATATCATATTCAGACAAATCTTCAAGCTCTTTTGCTTTTCTCATTTTCTTTGATTTAAGCATGTTACCGAATTTTTTGTACTGTTTTTCCAATTTGTATTTCAATAAATCAATTGATTCCAAAGCTTGTTTTTTAGCTTCGTTTACGGCAGGTGAATGTTTTTCTGCCAAATCACAAACTGTTTCTTTAACTTTTGCTCTCATTTCAGAACCGGGACGTGGAGCGTAAAGAACGCCTGCAACGATACCGCCGATTACACCTGCGATTAAGCCCATTCCGAAACCAAATGATGATTTATCTTTGCTCATTTTATCTACCTCTTTCTTATAATCTATGCGCTTATTATAGCATATTTTGAAGCAAGGTTAAACCCTTCCATGCAAATTTTGCAACTTTTGTTTTTCTTACTCTTTTTATAACCTTAATATTTATAACCCAAAATAAAACCGATGACATTAGACTCTCGAGCTGTTTTCTTACAAACATATTTCTGACTTCACGAAACTTCTCAACCCAAATCGGAGTAAGTTCTCTTACCTGCTCAGAAATTCCGTGTACAAGCTCCATAATCTCTTGGATTTTAGGTTTTGCTTCCACTAAAAGCTCATTTGTCTTGTTGATGTAAATATCAAATTTGATTAAGTTAAATAGAATTGCAAACACTATTATAAGTTCTGCTATAAAAACTATTGCTGTAAAAAATATAAAAATCATACTTATCCTATCGTATTTGTATTATTATATGATTATATTTTATAATGACAAAATTTAAAATACACTCGGAGGATTATTTCTTGTTCTATTTATCACTTTTGTTTGCGCGCATGGCATATTTTGCTTTACATACAACAGGACTTTCAGCAGGAACTTCAATTATCGGTAAGTTTGTGCTTATACTTGACCCGAATTTTCTCAGTGAGTGCAATAAATATATAGATACAAAAATTAACGTAACGGGAACGAACGGCAAAACAACAACCGCAGGCTTGATTTCACACCTCATTGAGGGCTCAGGCAAAAGCGTAGTCAATAACGCGATGGGTGCAAATATGCTAACGGGTGTTGTGAACGCACTTTCAGTTTCTCTTAATCCTTTTAAGAAAACCGATTTTTCTGTGATTGAATCTGACGAAGCATATTTATCAAAAATCTATGACAAATTTGATGCAGATTATTTGCTTGTAACAAACTTGTTCCGCGACCAACTCGACCGCTACGGCGAATTGGAAACTACAAAACGACTTATTCAAGACGGTATCAATAAGAAACCGAGCATAAAACTTGTATTAAACGCTGATGACCCGCTTGTTGCAAGTTTTGAAGGTGAAAATAAAATTTTCTACGGAGTTGAGAATGTTTATTACGCAGATGAAAGCTTGAAAGCTGATACTTCAACAGAAGAAGCCTTCAATTGTCCTTGCGGTAAGCCTTTAATGTATTCAAAGAAATTCTATGCTCAACAGGGACATTATTTCTGCACTTGCGGTTACAAACGCCCGGAACCTAAATATAAGGCTGAAATTTCTTTGTATAAAGAATATTCAGTGATTAAAGTTAATGATGAAAATTTTGAAGTCCCGCTTGTCGGTTTATTTAATGCTTATAACGCACTCGGTGCAATAGCTTTATGCAAAGAACTCGGAATCGAAAATATTATTGACACTTTGCCAACATTTAAAGTTGCGTTTGGAAGAAGCGAAGTTAAGTATTTAAACGGCAAGCACACGCTTATTCAACTTATCAAGAACCCGATTGGTGCTAATGAAGTTTTGAAAACTGTTGATAAAGACTCAAATATTTTGATTGTTATTAATGATAATTATGCCGATGGACGCGATGTTTCTTGGCTTTGGGATGCAGAATTCGAGTTTCTTAAGAATGCAAAACATGAAATTGTTGTTTCAGGAATAAGAGCAAACGATATGGCGTTAAGACTTAAATATGCAGGCGTTGAAAAGATTAAAATCATTAACGATATTGCGCAGGCAGTCGATTATGTGGGCAAAAATGCAGTTAATAACATTACGATTATGCCAACATACACTGCGCTACTACAAATTAACAAGATGAAAAATTTAAAAAAGAAATTATAAGTTGATTTAGCGTACCAAATTGTTATAATTGAATTATGGACGGATTCAGTATTGGAAAAATTTTAGCAGGTTTAAGAAACCCCGAAATATACCTTAAAAAGCTTAAACAGCAGGGTGAAATCGGTACAAATACAGGCTTTAATAATTCTTTAACTCAACCTAAGCCTAATATTTCTCAAACGGTTTCTTCAACTATTGGCTTGATGCAGCAATTGCAAATGAATCAAATTGCAAGTATGGACAGGTCTATTTATATTAAGAATCTGCTAGGACTACCACAAACTTTGGGCGAAATTTTACTGGCTGTTCAAGATAAAAATCGTCCGATAAATACAATTAATACAAATACTTTATTGTTGAACGATTTGAACGAAGAGCTTTTGAAGAATCAGAAAATGATTTCTCAACTGTTTGATGATACATCTGAAATTTCTCTAAATGCTACTTCGCAAAACATTCAAACTCAAATTGCATCAAGCCAAAAAGATGCAGTAATGTTATTCTTCAGTGGAATGGTTCAGATGCCTGCAATTTCTGAAATGATTTTAAAAAACAGCAAACAGGCAGTTGCAAACCTAATAATTGCAATGGCTTCCGCTTCAAAAGGCGGAATGTCAAATGAACAAATTACTGAAACTTTGAGCATTATAAACTCTTGTGTTTCAATGGCAAGCTCTGATAACCCTACTCAAACACTAAAGAGTTTAATGCTTTTATACCTGCCTTGGCTGCCTTTAAATGAAGGCGTAGGTTTTGATTTGGAAGTTGAAGCACCTGACGGTGAAAATGAGTCAAACAACTCCAAACTAACGGTACTTATTCAAACCAAAAATTATGGCAATGTCAAAGGTGTATTCACCCTAACAACCTCAAATTCTGTTGATATTTATATTTTGTGTTCTGAAGATTTCCCTAAAAAAACTCTCCAAAAGAGTCTGATGGAAGAAAGTTCTGCGCACGCTATGAACACAACAATTGATGTTGAATCAGTTGAACCTATTAAAAAAGAAACTTTTGAAAAACCCGAAGCAAAAGTTAATCTTTCTGCAACTAATGAAATGAATCCGTATTTGCTTTTAATGGCACATGCATTTATAAGAAATACTATATTCATTGACTCTAACAGTGTTAAAGAGGCAGCTTAGTTAAAAATAAAAAACCACCCGCATCTGTAAAGCTCGGCACAGCCTCGCAAACAGCTGCGACCTCCCTAACCATGGAGGTTGCTAACACAAGTTCGTTTGGAAATAATATTCAATACAAACAAACTAACTCTTGTAAGAAATTCTTTTTGCCAACTGAGTTGATAGCATCAATGCTTTCTCTGCGAAAATTAACGGTAATTTATCAACATCACCATTGATAGAAACCATAGCTCTATTGTATGCAAGTCTTTCACTAACTCCTGCTATAACCAAGTTCTCTACGGTTTTTATAAATCTGTCATACACTTGATCAATTGTTAAAGACTTCACAAGAGCTTCTGTCATAACAGGAACAATGCCCCAGTTAATTCGTCCGCCTCCGGCCAGATAATCATTGATTTTTTCAGCAATAATATTTAAATTATTCGGATTATTATACGCATCAAAAGATATTATATCCGCACCCGCTTCAATAGGAATTTGCCAATCACATTTTTCAAAGCATTGAATACCTACAAGTCCGTGATATTCCTTTATTTTTTGTATAATTTTAGCAAACATGTTTACTATGACATCTTTTGTAATTTCTTCATTACTACGTTTTACATCACCGATTTTATATAATAATGGTTCTTCTAAAATAATTATCGGTGTCGTCTCAGGAGACACGGCCTTAATCTCACTTATCAACCAAAGAGCTTTTGCAGAAAGTGATTGAATAATAAACTTTCTAAACATTTTATCTGCCAGAATCTGAGTACCTGATTTGTGATTTAAAGTCTGCGACAGACTAAATGGTCCTAACAAATTCACTACAGTTTCAGCAGGTTTGATACGTTCTAATATTTGCAAATATTTATGCATAAAACTGGTATCAATTTGAAACAGTTCCAACTTTTCCGCCGTTGGTTCATTATAAACAGAATCCAAATATAGATTAATTTGTTTAAAATTCTCAATATTACTTGTCAAAAAGTATTTCTTTTCCTTTAACCCAACCCCAGGTGTATGACTTAAGGTTGCATCAACAATATTATCTTGCGCTGAAATATTTGGCAGCATTGCAAGATAAGGAGAATGCTCAAACAGTTTTAGCATCATCTTTGTAGCTAAAGATTTGTCCTCATAAGGAAGACTGCCTGTTGGTAAACATTTTAATAAAAATTTTGGATTTGCCATCTATAAAACTCTCTTTATTAAAAAACGTGCCAATAAGCTTTATTGGCACGTTTTCACATTTTTCAATCAAACTATGCTTCAGCTTCTTCTGTTTCTTCAACAGATTCTTTAACAACTTCTGAAGCTGTTACAACAACTTTTAATTCAGTTTTAACTTTTGAAGTTAATTTGATTAACATTGTAAATTCACCAATTCTGTTGATTGGAGCATTCAATGAAACAGTTTTTCTATCAACTTCAATACCAGCTTTTTCTTTTAATTCTTCGCACAATTTCTTAGTTGTAATTGTACCGAACAATTTACCGCTTTCACCGGCTTTAGCTGATAATTCGATAGAACCGAGTTTTTCAATTTGTTCAGCCTTAGCCAAAGCTTCTTTGTGTAATTTTTCTTGTTTAGCTTGAAGTCTTGCTAAATTTTGTTCTCTGTTTTTCAAAGCACCTTCAGTAGCTACTTCTGCATAGTTTTTAGGAATTAGGAAGTTTCTAGCGTAACCATCTTTAACGTTTACTAAATCGCCTGCTTCACCAATGTTTTGAACTTCTTTTTTCAATATTACTTGCATTTCTTTTTCTCCTTTAATAATTATTGGGCTAGTATAAATTTATACTACCTGAAAAAAGATTAAATGTCGAGTCCCCATGATTTTTACGCTTAAAATAAGTTCACAGAACAAGTTTTTTACACAACCTCAAATTTGTTCTATAATCATTTTATGGATATTTTTGTAATTGAGATAGTTGATGCAGATAATGTGCATAAGGAATTATTAAAAGAGTTTCAGAAAAAAGATATTTCTAACCCTAAAAAATGGAATGAACACTGTCTTTCCTATTTGATGATTGATAGAATTCTTAGAGATTTTTATCAGATTGAAAATCGAGAAATAGTTTTTAACGGCAACAAACCATTCCTAAAAACAAGAGAAAAGTTTTTTAGTATAAGTCACAGCAATGATTTTATAGCTTTAGCATTTTCCGATTATGATTGCGGAGTTGATATAGAAAAAATCAAACTTAGAGAATTTGAAAGTATATCAAAACGCATGGGATTTAAATGCGAAACATTAGAAGATTTTTATAACGAATGGACAAAATATGAAGCCGAGTATAAACTCGGAAAACCTGCACAAAAATTCAAAAAATTTAGATTCGAAGATTATGTATTAACGGCTTCCAGTGTAAATGTTCGAGAAGAGTTTGAAATTTATATTCAAAGCGGAGAAGTTTTTCCTAACCAAAATGGCTGATTTTAGGGCATTTTGAATAAAGTTTGTTTAATTTTTGTCGATGAGAATATTAATAAAACCAACACTCAACCAAAAGCGAGGTACTCATGGCAAGAATTATTAACTCCGGTGAACGCCGAATTATCAAAATGTCAGTAGACGACATTATTTCTGTAGTACAGGATTACCAAAGAATTGTACCACGTTTTTCTACGGTAGAAGAAGTCAGAAATTATCTAAGCGACACAGTCGTATACATTCCGGAAGATATTTAGTAATATTCGGAGGTTGACATGTCACTAAGAGCATTTTTAGCTTCTTCAAAAGAAGGGTCCTGCTCAAGAATTTCGATATAGAGTTCTTTAGCCTTATCTTTATTATTATTTTCGTAAAGCAAAGCCAAGTTGTATTTAGCCTCGATTAAATCGGGGTTATACAACAGGGCTTGTTTAAAAGCTTCTTCTGCTTTTTTAATATCATGCTGAGAAGCATACATTAAACCAACTCTATACAAACCTGTCGGATTTTTATCGTCAAAATTCAATAAATCAGCCAAAGCCTTTTTCTCTTCAAAGAAGTTGCCTAACTGATGATGCGCTTCCGCCAACAGTAGCAAGTACTTTGCTTTAAATTGATTTTGTTTATCATATTCTAATGCTTTATTAATTAATTCAATACAGTTTGTGTACTCTTTTTTGGCAAAATGATTTTTAGCAACATTAAAATATATTTCAGGATTTAATGCATTGTACTGAACAGCATTTTTTAACAACTCAAATGACTCGTCAAATTTATTCTGTTCTGACATATCAATTGCCCAAACAATATATAATTCACATAGCAATAAATTTATGGTCTTTGCCTCTCTTGGAGTAGCTTTATCCAAAAGCAATGTATATTTTTCCAATGCTTTTCGATAATTCTTCATCTGTAAATAAGCATCTGCCAAATCTAAAGTTACATCAAAACCATTTTGTGACATCATTGCCAAGTCTTCTAATATAACAATACCGTCAGCAACTTTGTTAAGTTTTATATTAAAACTTGCAATATCATTTCTAACCTTGAATTTATCTGAACCTTGAATCTCTAAAAGCTTTTCAGAATATTCTATCGCTTTTTCATATTCTTCTGTTTCTACACTTAATGTAACTAAAGTTTCATATAACCAAAGAAGAGTTTTTGCATCTGTTACAAAAGTTAACATAAATAACAATGTTTCTTTTGCCACTGGATAATTTTTTATCTTTATATACAACTCTGCAAGTTTTCTATTTGTAGCGATATCATTCGGATAAATTCCCAAACGTGTTTTGTACGCTTCAAATGCAGCCGGATAATCATGAACTTTTTCATTCAACTCTGCTAATATTGACTGAACATCGGCAATATCTTCATCAAGTTCCATCAAATCCGAGAGCGCCTCATAAGCACCAATTGCTGAAAACAACTGATCCGCTTCCCTATACAGTTCTGCCAATGTCTTAATGACTTCTTTGTCATTTTTTTTATTTTCAAAAAGAAATTCATATTCTTTAATTGCTTTTTGAATCATTTGTTTCTTTACATAACAATCTGCCAAAACTTGTCTTGTTTCAATACTATTCGGTCTTTTCTTCAATATAATAGAACATTGCTTTATCGCCTGATTATATTTCTTATCTTCATAATAAGCTTTAGCCAAATAAATTCTTACTTCTATATGTCCGGGAACTCTGTCCAAATACTTGGTTGCTAAAAGTTGGGCAAGCGCATATTCTTTTTTATCGTAAAGAACTTCTACCTGATCTAAAATATTTTTTGTTGAGAGCTGTAGGTCATCCCCTTTTTGAGAACCACCGCCTTGGAACAAAATTATTGAATACAAAATATAAATTGCTGCAACCGCAACAACAAATGCAACTACGATTATAATTATATTTGTATCTGCCATTTCACTCTCTTCTTTAAAACTGTAATACCATTATACATGATAGTTAAGAAAAGTAAAAGTTTTTGTTTACTTTTACTCATTTTTCATTAAATAATATAATTATGAAGAAAGCTTTTTTAATATCTTTAATATCATTATTAGTTATGTCACCTGCCGTATTTGCCGAAAGCTGGGATGATTTTTCAGATTTGGACAGAGTTTGGGACGGTCAAAAGTCCATTACAAACAAAGAATTTGAAGATGCAATCAATACCCTTGAAGGTAAACAAAAACAGAGAGAAGAAAAACAGCAAAAAAGAAAAGCTAAAAAAATTAGCGGCGGAGGCACCAGCTTACATTCAGACCTTGCGCCGGGAGCTGAAATTCAGGGATTAACACCTTTAAAAAACAAAAATAATGAAGGTTTACTATTAAATGTACCTGTCAATTTAATCATTGATGAAACCCCTCTTGACAAAGGTTATTATAAGGTTATTGCAGAACGCGATAAAAATAATGATATTTATTTATCTTTTTATCAATCGCAATATTTCAAGGGAAAAGTTCGTGCCTGTGAAACAAATGATGATTATGACAGTGAAGATTTAGATTTTATAAAATTAATCCCATATAATAAGAACTTTATAAAAATTATATTTGGCTCGTTAGATTTTAATGCGTATGCATATATTAGATATGGCACAGAAGAATTAGGAGAAAATTAGTATCAAACCGTTAATAATGCAAAGAATTACATTATTAACGGTTTGATTTATGATACCAATGTAAATGGGTATAAGTTACAAAACATCAATATTATACAAACTAATTGCAATATTACAAAAATATGGTATGATAAAATTAGGTTGATATGCGAGAGCAGTTTATAATGTTGCAAAACATTTGACTGGAATAGTATAAATATAGGATTTAAATTATTATTCGCTTTGGTATAGTTTAAACTAGAGAGCAATTTAATAGTTAGAAGTAATAATAAATATGCAAAAATATTTAAGAAGAAGAAAAGAACAAAAACGAGATTTAACAAACTTAACAGCAGATGAGCTTATTGCAATGACTTTAAAAAACTGCAATAACAAAAAAGTCATGGCGTCAGCTTTATCTTTGTTTATAGTTGTACCGATTGTATTCGGAGGTATTGTTATCAAAAATATCCATTCTTCCGGTCAGAACTTGGAAGATGTGGATTTAATATCATTAGCTTCTGCACCAATATCTGCAACAGCAGCTAAAAAGAATTTGATATCAATTCCGACAGGGACAGTAAAAGCTAACCCATTCTTACCATACAGAGAAATCAACAAAGGCTCTTCTGTAAGTGATGTTCCAACTTATGATTTGGTAGCACCGCCGGAAGTTGTTAACGAAAACTCTGATGCGGCAAGAGTTATGGATACAATAGTATCAGGCATTTTGTACGACAAATTTAGTCCGTCTGCAATATTGAATATTGAAGGCAACGATTACCTTGTAAAAAAAGGTGATGTCGTAAATAAATATAAAGTTTTAAATATCACGCAAAACAGTGTTACCGTAAAATTGGGCAATAACACTTATAATGCAGGTATTGGCGAAATCTTAACTGAAGGGTCTGTAAACTATAATGACGTTTCAAATTTGAGTAAAAAATTCGGAGGGGAAAGACGATGAGATATAATCATATACAAAGACTATTGTCAGCAGCGTTATTACTAGCGTTCACTGCACCTTCAGGTCTGGCGGTTTCAACTTATACATCAACGCCTGACGTTCAATCTACTGTTTTGAGCGGTGATGTGAGATTAACAAACAGAAATGATAAAATTACATTAAGCTTACGTGATTCTGATGTTAAGCAAGTTTTAAGAATGTTTGCCGACAAAGCGGGCATGAATATCGTTTTCCACTCATCAGTAGATGGAAAAGTAACTTTAGACTTAGTTAACATGCCGATTAATGATGCATTTAACTTAGTTCTACAAGTTGCAGGTTTGAATTATTACACACAAAATAATACTTTAATCGTTTTAGCAAAAGATAATGCAGATAACGCAGCTTTTTCTAAACAAGAAATGATGGTATTCCCTGTTAAATATGTTAACGCGGGAAAAATCGCAACTTTCTTGAATAACAACGTATTTGGCATGAAAAAAGCAGGTTTATCAAGTGTAGATGCTGCGACAGTTAACGCTGCAACAAACGAAATTATCGTTTTCGGTATGAAATCAGACGCGGCAATCGTTCAAAAGGTAATTGACCAATTGGATAGAGAACCGCTGACTAAGACATTTGCAGTTAACCATACAACTCCTGCTGAAATGGCTGATATGATTTGTAACATGCTATTACCGGCACGTGGTTCACAAAGTGGTAACTCTAAAAGCACAAGCAGTTTTGCTCCTCCTACACCGGGTGTTGGAACAACAGGTGGTGCTGCAAGTATAAAAGGTATTATGACAGGTGGTGCTGCCAGCACGACATCAGGCAGTGATTTGAAACTTGGTGAAGGTGTTGTTGCTTGTACAGTATCAGGACAATCTTCATCAACTACATCCGCACCATTTGATTTGCAAAATTTAGCAATCTCATATTATCCTCAAAGAGGTACAATCATGATGATGGGTGGTTCAGAAGCTCAAATGCACATGATTGAAAACTTTATTAAAACAAATGACGTTAAACAGCCACAAGCTTATTTGGAAGTTTCAATTGTAGAACTTAATGAAGCAGGTTCTAAAGAATTTGCTAACAACTGGGCTATCCAGTCTGATGCTTGGGGTGTTAAATTCAGTGGTGGCAGAGTTTCAGGCGGAAGAGAAGCATCTCCTGACGGAAGATGGTATGATTACGTAGAACACCATTGGACTCCTGGTCTAGTTAATTCCGATGGTACAATAACATTACCTACATACACAGAAATAACAGGTAAAAAACAAGGTATATATAATGGCGGTTCATATATTTCTTGGACGATGAACTACTTGATTGAAAACCGTAAAGCAAGAGTACTTGCTAATCCGAAATTATTAATCACTAACGGTCAAGAATCAACAATCGATTTGACACAAGATTACGTAGAAAAAGTTACATCTGAATTCTTGTCTTCAACATCAACAGGCGGAGCAGGAACAGGTACTGTTCAAAGAACTTATACAATCGGTTCTGACCAAGGTATCAAAGTAGTATTAACACCATTTATTTCTCCGGACGGTTATGTAACATTGAATATTAAACCGGAATATTCAACTGTAGCAGGAGAAGTAAGAACTCCTAGTGAAACAGGAGATGGCAGCACAGACTTGCAAGCAACATTGTTAAGCAGAAGAAATCTTGATTTGAAAAACATCAGAATCAAAGATGGTGAAACTCTTGCTATTGGTGGTTTAATACAAGAAAATGAACAAAAGACTGTTCAAAAAATTCCTGTACTAGGTGACTTGCCAATTATTGGTTCTGCGTTCAGATCAAGCTCTACAACAAAAGCTAAAACAGAACTTGTAATTATGCTAACACCAAAAATCATCAATGATGGAGAAAACTCAGTAGCAGATAGTTTATAGAAATTATGTCTAATCAACTGGAAAAATTAAAAAGTAGTATTAAAAGGGAATACGTAAATAATTTTGAATTAAACCTGATGAAATCATCAGGTTTTATTCCAATTGATAAAAGACAAGGTAAACTCTACACTATAATCAGCCAAAGAAGTTTGAGAGATATTGAAGCTATTAGAGAAACTATCTCCAAAACTGTTCAAATTTATGGTGGCATTGAACCAATTCCGGTAAGCGATGCAATTTTTGACGATGTTTATAATTTTGTTGATAATTTAATCAAAAATCCGGAAAGCGTTGATACTCAAAAAGTTGAAATGAAAGAACCGCCTAAACCAAAAGAAGTTACAGCAGAAGACATGCTGGTAACAATCGGTTGGATAAAAAAAGAACAGCTGCTTGAATCAGAAAAACTTGCAAAAGAAAAAAATGTTCCTCTGGATGAGATTTTTCATGAAAAAGGCTATTTAACTTATGAGCAGATTGTTTCTTACTTAAAGAAAAAATATGGTTGTGATGTAATTTCAAAATCTAATATCAAAGTTGATAAAAGCATTTTGAAATTACTTCCTGATGATTTTGTAGAAAAGAAAAAAACAATCATTTTATCAATGCAGGATAATAAACTTGCGGTTGCGATGGTTAATCCTGCAGATAACTACACAATTCGTGAAATCTCGCTTTCTACAGGTCGTTCTTTGAATGTATATTGTATTCCGTATTTTGAATACGAACAATATTTAAAAGAATACTTTATGCAGAAAAAAACTGAACAGGCTGCTAAAGAAACAGAAAGAATCATTCAGAGTATTGAAGAAGAATCTGCACAATACAACAATGAAGAATCTCTTTGGACACAAGTTGAAAAAGAACTGCAAGATGCAAGCGGTAACGTTGCAAAGTTTGTTTACAAGATTATTACGGATGCGATTGATGCAAAAGCTTCCGATATTCACATTGAACCAAGAATTGGCTACTATGTAGTGCGTGTTCGTTCTGACGGTATTTTAAAAAAAGTTCTTGAAATTCCGGGTAGTATTGAACAAGCTGTAATTACGCGTTTTAAGGTTCTTGCAAGAATGAACATTGCAGAACACAGACGTCCTCAGGATGGTACATTCTCTATCAAGTATAATGACAGAATGTACGACTTCCGTATAAATACACTTCCGGTTTCAGGTAAGGAAAAGGTCGTAATCCGTATTCTTGCGCCTGCTGTCAGCTTAAAAGCTGCCGGAGATAAAATGATTATCGCCGGAGCATCGGAAGAAGATATTCAAAAAATCCATGACATGGTGCAATCACCAAACGGCATTATTTTGACTTCAGGCCCTACAGGTTCAGGTAAAACTACTACACTTTATACAATTCTAAAAGCTCTTAATAAAGAAGATGTTAATATTACAACAATTGAAGACCCGATAGAAATTAAGTTGGAAGGTATTAACCAATCACAAGTTAACCCAAAAGCCGATATTACTTTCGCATCTTGCATGAGAGCAATTTTAAGACAAGACCCTGACATCATTCTGATTGGTGAAATCCGTGACTTTGAAACCTTGGAAGTTGCAATTTCTGCAGCATTAACAGGTCACTTGGTATTGAGTACAGTCCACACCAACTCCGCAGCAGCAACTGTTACACGTTTGATTGAAATGGGTGCAAAAGATTATCTTGTATCTTCAACTTTAACGGGTGTAATCGCGCAAAGACTTGTAAGAAGACTTTGTGACAAGTGTAAGGAAGGTTATTTCCCAACAGAAGAAGAAGTTAAGCATATTTCTACCGAACCTGAAGTACAAGAACAGTTGTTAAAAACTAAACTTTACAGAAAAAAAGGATGTAAAGACTGTGGTTATCTTGGTTATACAGGTCGTTTAGGTATTTATGAAGTTATGCCAATAACAAGAGAAATCAAAAAACTGATTGCACAAGGTGCGCACGATATTGAAATCGAAGAAGCGGCTGTTGCTGCCGGTATGAAAACGCTTAAATATTCTTGCTTGGAACACATTACAAACGGTGTTACAACAACAAGTGAATTTATAAGAGTATTAGGCTATGCGAGCGATTAAGGTTTAAAAAGAAGAGGATTTTATGCCAATATATACATATACAGCGTTAAAACAAGGCAAAGAGGTTGTTAAAGGTGAAATTACGGCTTCTAATCTTAAAGATGCACGTGATATCATTCGTAAAATGGGGCTTGTTCCTACTAAAGTTAATGAGTATTCAGAAGCTAAGTCAAAAAAAGCCAATCAATTAGCAAAATTGTCTTTGAGTGAAAAAATCGACTTCATATCGACCCTGCAAATCTTGTTAACATCAGGTATTCCTGCTGTTGAATCTCTGATGTTTATGGAACAAGAAGCTGCTAAAAAGAAAATTCGTGATATGTCAAAAGTTTTGAAAACACAAATTATGGCAGGTTCAACTTTTGCTGACACTTTAGCAAGATATCCTCAAGTTTTCGGTTACATTTTTATCGGTTTGATTAAAGCCGGTGAAGAATCCGGTGAATTGGAAAAAACTTTGGGTCGTATCAAAGACTTGCTTACGAAACAAGCCAATATTAAAGGTAAAGTTATTGGTACTTTGATGTATCCGATGTTCGTTGTAGTTTTGGCATTCTGTATTACTATTGTAATGCTTGTGTTCGTATTCCCTGCGTTCAAGGATATGTTTGAACAACAAGAAAAAGCATTACCGCTTATTACATCTATCATGATTAATGCAGGTGATTATTTGAAAACATATTGGTTCACAATCCCTATTTTCATTGTTGCATTCTTGGCATTCTGCTATATGATGGTAAATTGGAAACCTGCTAGAGAATTGTTAGACAAAGCTGTTTTAAAAATACCGCTTTTGAATAACTTGATTATGTACTCAAATTATTCAAACTTTTTGTCAGTTATGAGCGTATCTTATGATGCAGGTATTCCGATTGTCGACTGCTTACACTTGGCTGTAATTACGCTTACAAACTCTGTAATGCGTAACAAAATGAGCAGCGCAATTGTTAAAGTTCAACAAGGTTTACAGGTTTCGCAAGCCTTTAAGTCAACAAAAATTGTTCCTAAAATGCTTCTGTTCATGGTTGCGACAGGTGAACAATCAGGTCGTTTAGGCGATATGCTTGAAAAAGGCGTAAACTTCTTGGATAAAACGTTAGACGGTATTATTGATACAATGACTAAAATGATTGAACCGATTATGCTTCTTGTAATTGGTAGTATCGTACTTGTAATGGCATTGGCTTTGTACTTACCATTGTTCCAATCATACATGAGCTAAGGTACAAAAAGGAATTACTTAATGGAAAATAACGAGATACTAGAATTATCAACTTCCGCTTGGCGAGAAAAAGTTTATATAGAAACCGCTGAATTTATTATCAAAGGTTATGTTTTTATGCCAAAAATCGGTAAAAGAAACAGACTTTTGTCAGAAATTCTGAATACAAATAAGCAGTTTATTGCAGTTAAAAACTGTACTTTAGAAGCTAAACTTGTACCGCAAAGAGAAATTGAAAACCATGATTTTTTACAGGTTAATATTTCTACAATTCTTATTATAAGGCCATTAAACGATGACTAAGACTTATGTTATTACAGGTTCGGCTTCGGGTATCGGACGCGCGTTGCTAAAAGAACTGGCTAAAGATAATGTAGTTTTTGCAGGATACAGAAACAAAGCGCACGAAAACGAATTGAAAGCGATTTCCGCAAATGTTTATCCTTTTTATATAGACTATTCTGAGCCCGAAACAATTAAACTAGCAGCGGATTATTTAGTTTCAAAATGTACAAAAATTGATACATTGGTTAATATTGCAGGCTGTGTAGTTGCAGGGCCTATTGAAAAAATTGAACCTTCAGAACTTAGAAGACAATTTGATGTAAATGTTTTTGGACATATTGAATTTACGCAAAGATTGATGGATATCTTAGAAAATGGAAAAATCATTAATATAAGCTCTATGGCGAGTTTTGGAATTTTTCCGTTTATCTCACCTTATTGCGCTTCAAAACGTTGCTTAGATATATTCTTCAATTCTCTTTTGATTGAAAATAAAAAGAATATCAAAGTTGTATCAATTAAACCCGGAGTAATTTCTACACCGCTTTGGGGCAAATCTGTTAGCGAAAACTCAAAGTACTTTGATAACTGCAAAGGTTACGAAAAAGAAATGAGATTTATGATTGCAAATGCTGAGCGTAATGAGAAAAAAGGCTTGCCTGTTGAAAAAGTTATAAGCATAATTTTAAAAGCAGATAAAGCAAAAAATCCTAAGCTTTCTTATACCGTTGGCACAGATGCGTTCTTGGCAAGTCTTGCGACTAAAATTCCACAAAGTTGGCAAAATAAGCTTATTAAGCTTGGGATGAAAGCCAGAATGAAGTAAGTTGAAAGTTGAAATTGAAAAGAACTTTGTTAAGTTAATTAGAGGTTATAAAGCATAACACTTGAAAAGTAGCCGAACGTTTGTTATAATAGGAACATAAGGGAAGAGTCCCTAATGCCGTCAACATTAAGGACTCACTTCGTACCTTACTTTATGAAAACTAGAACAATTTTTAGAGTTGCTGTGCAGATTGCTAAAGCTTGCACGGCAATTTCTATAATTTGCCTTGGTTCCATACTCTCACCCCCTTTCAGACTTAATCCTTCGTAAATCGTGTGTCCGTGGTAGGTAATAGTAAGATATTCCCTTTTTCAATTATACTTGGAAACCTCCTTCAAATCAAGGCTTTCGAGGTTTTTCTTCAGTAACTCTTTGATGTCAATATTAAACATTTTTGCAAGTTCCTTGATGAACATATTATACGCAATTCGGCGGTTATTCCTTGCCATTCTAAGATTGTTATTCTGATATAGCAAATTTTGTGCTAAGCTTAAAGAAAAAGGACAAGGTTATGAAAAAATTTATACTTAACGCAGACGATTTTGGAATGAGCGAAGCTTATAACAGAGCTGTATTGGAAGGCTATGAGTCAGGTATTTTAAAAAGTACAAGCCTTACAGCTAACGGCGAAGCTTTTGAAGAAGCCTGCAAAAAAGTTATCCCTGCTTGTCCTGATTTGGGCGTCGGAATTCACCTGAATATTATCGAAGGCAAATCTTTGTGTCCTGATTTAGACCAACTTACAGATAATCAAGGTAATTTTAACAATTCTTTCGGCACACTACTTTTAAAATCACTAAATCCAAATAACAAAGCGTTTATGGAACAGATTGAAAAAGAATTCAGAGCGCAAATAGAAAAAGTTATGAGCCGTACAAAAGTTACTCATATTGACTCACACGTGCATACACACTCAATCCCAAAGATTTTTGAATTAACGGCAAAATTGGCTAAAGAATACGGCATTAAACAAATCAGAACACAGTTTGAAAAACCTTATCTCATGCCGGATGCAAGCCGAATTTTTAACCGCAAATATCCGATAAATTTGATTAAAGTTGCGCTTTTGGAATTCTTTACACTCATAAATGAAAAAACAGTTTTCAAATATAGTTTGACTACAAACGACTATTTGCTTGGCGTTTCATTCACTTCTATGATGAACAGTTTAGCGATTTCTTACGGTTTGATGGCGATAAAATACGATAAAGTCGTAGCAGAAGCTCTTATTCACCCTTGCAGATACGAAGACGGTACAATTGATAACCATTTTGAAGAATTTCAGATTACAAAAAATCAAAAACTAAAAGAAAAAATCGAAAAGTTGGGTTTTGAAATAACAAATTATGCCAATAATAAACAAGACTAAAACCTTAACAGCAACTCTTGTAATTCTTTTGTTGATTGCGTTTTCGCTTTTACCAAAAGATAAAGAGTTTTGCGTTAAAAATGTAATATCACCAACAGAAATTCAACTTGATAACGATGAAATCTTGAAATTTGATGATATTCAGACTTTTGATGCAAATTATTCTCCAAAAAATAAAGAATTTGCAGCAAAACTCGGAATAACTGAAGATGAAGCATTTATTATCGGTAATTTAGCAAAATATTGGTCGCAAAATCTTCTGAGCGGTCGTGATGTTTTGGTAGAAAATGGGGATTTAATCTATTATAAATACAGCTATCAAAAGAAACTGGAAAATTCTGCATTCGGGATAAGAAATAACGAACCTTGCAGAAAATCCGCATTCGATAAACTGTTAAAATCAATCAGGCACACAAAATACGGAATTTTTGCTAACGATAAATTTTATCCGATATCAAAAGATTTTGCTCAAGGTGATTTTATAATAATAAGAAAAATCCATTATTATAAATTATTCCCGAAAGCTTTTGTAAAAAAGACAAAAGGGACAAAGAAAACAAAATTTGAAAAATCAAAAATCTACTTTAAACCGTTTTCTAACGAAAATATAAAAATCATTGTTTCTGATTTGACCACAAAACTTAAGCCAGACAGAAACTGTTCTAGCGATATATGTAAAGAGATTTTGACGAACATTAACAATACGAAAAACTCAATAGATATGGCAATTTACGGTTACTCATCAACTCCTGCGATTGAAAAAGCGATAAAAGATGCGCAAAATCGCGGTGTAAAAATCAGATTGATTTATGATGTGGACGCGAAAAATCAAAACATTTATCCTGACACATTTAAATTTGTAAGCTTAATTGCAAACTCCAAAAGTGATGGCGGGCTAAAAGACTCCAACTCCACAATGCATAACAAGTTTTATATTTTTGATAACAAAACCGTAATCACAGGCTCTGCAAACCTTTCGCACACCGATATGTCAGGATTTAATTCCAACAACATAATTGTGATTAATTCAGCGGATGTCGCTAAGATTTATAAAACAGAATTTGAGCAGATGTTCAACGGCAATTTTCATTCTGCAAAATTTCCAACAGCGAACAATAAGGCAAATAATATGCAGATTTATTTTTCACCACAAGATAAATCAATAAGCAGTGCAGTTTTGCCGATTATTGAAAACGCAAAAGATTATATCTACATCCCGATTTTTGTAATTACGGAAAATCGAACAGTTGAAGCCTTAATCAAAGCAAAACAGCGCGGAGTCGACGTAAGGCTTATTTCTGACGCGTTGAACGCTTCAAGCCAATATTCTAAAATCAAAGTTTTGAGAGCAAACGGAATTCCCGTAAAAATTGAAAACTACGCAGGCAAAATGCACTCCAAAACAATGATTGCGGATGATAAATATTCCATCATCGGTTCAATGAATTTTTCAAAAAGCGGTGAAACAAAGAATGATGAAAACATGATTGTTTTAGAAAACGCCGAAGCTGCAAAATATTTGAAACGCTTCTTTCTATATCAATGGGACAGAATACCCGATAAGTGGCTTAAGGGTTATCCGAGAGCCGAAGGTTGGGAGTCTGTCGGTTCTTGTACTGACGGTATTGATAATGATTACGACGGTTCAATTGACGTTTTAGACACGGGTTGCCAAAGCAAACATTAATAGGTATCGTTTATAAAATTAAACAAATTTGTATGTGATTGTCTGATTCTTGCTTGAAGTTTGTATTTAAGCATAAGCATATCAGGATTTGATGTGTAACTGTGCTTTTCGTTAGAATTTACTGCTATTTGTCTGTTTTTAGATGATAAAACCATGTCACTATTAATCATCTTATTTCCTTTCGGGTAAAATGTATATCTAAAATTTCGGTGTGTATTATATATTATAATTACAAAAAAATTTTTGCCAAGGGGAATTTGAAAAATAAAATCTCGGCTTTCTACTTTGATAAAACCGAGATTTTACAAATATTTAATTATGCAACCTGATTATTACGCTTTTTCTAGAACTTTACCTGCGTTTTTAATCATTTGCATATCTTCCATTGCTTCAACACCTTTTGTTGTCAAATAATCACCTGCAAGCAAGCCGTTGATTCCTGCTCTCAAACCTAATTCTTGCATTTCCTTAGACAATCTTGTCTTTCTTCCGCCTGCGTAGCGCAAAATAGCTTTTGGAAGTACAATTCTGAAGATACAAATTGTTCTTATAACTTCTTCTTCGGTAATTTTATCTTCGAAGTTTTCCAAAGGTGTTCCCTTGATTGGGTTCAAAACGTTAATTGGCACGGTTTTTGGATTAAGTTCCGCAAGAGAAAGTGCCATATCAATTCTGTCTTCTCTGCTTTCGCCCATGCCCAAAATAACACCTGTACAAGCTTCCATGCCTGCTTCTTTAATCATATTAACCGTATTAACTCTGTCTTCAAAGTTGTGAGTCGTACAAATTTCTTTATGATAATTTTTAGAAGTGTTGATATTGTGGTTAAATCTTTCAACACCTGCTTCTTTAATTTGTTTGATTTGTTCTTTGTTCAACAAACCCAAAGAAGCACAGCAGTGAATACCTTCGATTGATGCAACAGCCTTAATCATTTCCAAGATTTTATTAAAATCATCGCCGTTTTCACTTCTGCCTGATGTTACGATACAAAATCTTGAAGCGCCGTTAGCTTTAGCTTGTTCAGCAGCCGCTTTTACTTCTTCAACGCTCATTAGAGGGTGGCACAAAATATCAGCGTGGTTATGAACGCTTTGAGAACAGTATTTGCAGTTTTCGCCACATTTTCCTGTTCTTGCGCTAATAATTGAGCAAACCTCAACTTCGTTATTGAAATTTTCTTTAGTAACTTGTTCCGCTTTAGAAATTAATTCTTCTAAAGGTAGATTATATAGGTCTAGTAGTTCTTGTTTGTTCATTTTATGTCCTTTCCTTTTTAGTGAGGAGCTTGCGGGTGATTAAAAATGTAGATTAATGGAAAATTGAAAGTGGAAAATGGAAAATTATTTTAAATGTTATTTGAAATAAAGTTTGTTTAATATTGAACGAATTAAATCAATGAAAAATTTTAATACAATTTTCCATTTTCCACTTTCAATTTTCCATTTCAACCCCCTCTACTTAATTTAATTCCCTACTATTCAATAACTCCTCCGCCTAACACAACATCTCCGTCATACAACACAACGGATTGTCCGGGGGCGATTGATTTTTGCATATCTTCAAATACAACTTCTATTTCATCCTCGCCGATTGGACGAACTGTTACGTTCGTCGGAGTCTGAGTTGAACGAATTTTTGCTTGGCATTTGATTTCTTTATCAAGCTTGTCAAACGCAATCCAATTCAAATCATCAGCCACAAGTCTGTCTTTGAAAGTCTTGTCTTTAAATCCTACAACAACTTCGTTAGTTTCACCTCTAAGCTCAACTACATACAAAGCTTCCGTTGAAGAAATTCCCAACCCTTTTCTCTGACCGATTGTGTAATTCCAAACGCCTTCGTGTTCACCCAAAATCTTGCCGTCCATATCAACGATGTTTCCGCGTTTTGGACTTACACCAAGAAGTTCGTTGTAATCGCCTTCATAAAAATCTTGTGAATCAGGCTTGTCAGCAACTTCCAAGCCTGCTTTTGAAGCAATCGCACGAATTTCTTCTTTTGTGTAACCGCCTAAAGGTAACAAAATATTTTCTAATTGTCTTTGTTTCAAGCGGTACAAGAAATATGATTGGTCTTTGTGTGGATTTACACCGCGCTTAAGCAAATATCTGCCGTTTTCATCCTGTTCAACTCTTGCATAATGACCTGTTGCAAATTTTTCGAACTTTAGTCCATTTTCTTTTGCAATATAAGGCAAAACGTCAAATTTGATAAGCGAATTGCACCAAACACAAGGATTTGGGGTTCTGCCTTTCAAATATTCATCTCTAAAGTTCTTCAAAACTATTTCGTCATATTTGCTTGCGCAATCAAAAACGTGGAATTCAATTCCTAATTCTTTGCAAACTTTTTCGGCACTTTCTATATCTTCTTTTTCGTCAGGGCCTAAACAAGCACCGTGGCTTGAAGGATTGATTTTTACGCTCATTCCTTTGTCGCCCCAAATTGCCATTGTAGCACCAATTACGTTATGTCCTGCTTCTTTTAGAAGTAAAGCAGCTGTTGAAGAGTCCACTCCGCCTGACATTCCAACTAATATATCCATTTATACGCAAGCTCCTATTAACATTTTTTCTATGCATTCACAAGCTTTTTCGGCAACCTTTTCATCAACCGTAACTTCGTGTTGCTCAAATTTCAAAGTATTGTAAATATCTTCTAATGAGTTCCATTTCATATTTTGGCAAACGATATCTTCTCTAATCAAGAAAAATTCTTTGTCCTTATAATCACGTTTAAGTCTGTCCAAAACGCCTTTTTCTGTTGCGATTACAAAACTCTTTTCGTTAGAATTCGCTACGTAATCCATAATTTCTTTGGTTGAACCGACAAAATCTGCAATCTCTGAAACAGTTGTGTGACATTCAGGGTGTGCAAGGATTTTAGAATTCGGATGTTCGCGTCTTGCATTTTCAATATCTTCAACACGAATTCTCAAGTGCGTTGGGCAAAAACCGTTGTAAGTTGTAACTTTTACGTTGCCTAATTTTTTTTCAACCCATTTGCCGAGATAAGTATCAGGCAAGAAAAGTATTTCATCAGCACCAAGACTTCTCACTACATTAACCGCGTTTGAACTTGTGCAGCAAATATCACACTCTGCCTTAACTTCAGCTGTTGAATTAATATAACAAACAGCAGGAACATTCGGATGTTGCGCCTTAAACTGTCTTAACTGCTCAACATTAATCATATCAGCCATAAAACAGCCTGAATTCATGTTTGGTAAAAGCACCTTTTTTTCAGGGTTAAGAAGTTTTGCAGATTGTGCCATAAAATGCACGCCTGCAAAAACAATTATATCAGCGTTAGTTTCTTTTGCTTTTTTGCTCAAATAAAAAGAATCACCGACAAAATCAGAAACTTCATCAACTTCAACAGGTTGATAACAGTGAGTTAAAATTATCGCGTTTTTCTCTTTCTTAAGTCTATTTATCTCGTCTATGTAATTCATAAAAATCCTTTCAAATATTTATACTAACACAAAGATTTTCAAACTCAAAAATTTTATTGCATACCATAACATTTTGTTAACAAAGAGTTTTAAACAAATAAAGCCGGCTGAAAAACTAAAAATTCAACCGGCTCAATAATTCTAATGTTTAACTTTCTACTTAGTTGTTTGTATAAACAAACTAATCAAATCATTCAAAGCTGAATATTGTTTTTGGTAGCTTTGAGATTGTTTTTCAAGAGTCAAAATTTGTTTTTTGTATTCTTGAATAGACGCTTGGCATTCTCTAGCTGAAACCTTCAAGTTTTCTTGAACTTGCTGTGCATCCTGTAAAACACTTTTCATTGAAATTCCCAACGCTTCCATAGTTTGTTTGATGATTTGAGCGCCTGTATGTCTTGAAACACCGCTTGGAAGTTGTGAAATAAGTTTTTTAAGAACCGTAATATTTGCAGGCATTTCAAACTGTTCTGCTACAGGTTCTGAAATCGGTGCAGCCATAGTTTTTGGTTCTGCAAAGAACGGATCTTTTTCTTCTTCAATATCATCAAAGAAATTAGTTGTTTTAGCAGGTTTTGCAGGTTCTGCAAAGAAATCATCTTCTGCAGGAGCCGGAGTTGAAGAAGCAAAAATATCATCAGATGCTGATGAAAAATCATTCATTTGTTCTTCTTGTATATCCATATTTTCAGCTTGTTTTTTCAAAGCTTCTACAATCTTTTTCCCAACACTTTCGTTATTCGGCATAATTTTTACTCCCTCATAGGTTTACTTCAAAATAATTATATTTGAAACATGCTCAAAGTCCAATGTTTTGTTATGTTTTGTAAAAACATGCAAAGTTATTTTAAACAAAAGGCGCTCTAACGAGCGCCTTTTGTAACTTATATGCTCCTAAACTTAACCAAATCTTGTTTTCTCATTCTGATATTTTCAGGAGTGATTTCAACAAGTTCGTCATCGCCAATGTATTCCAAGCAATCTTCCAAAGAAAGTTCTTTGTGTGCCTGTAATGTAACCATAACATCAGCTGTCGCACTTCTCATATTGGTTAATTTTTTAGTTTTGCAAATATTAACTACGATATCTTGAGGTCTGTTGCCTTCGCCGATAATCATACCTCTGTATACCTTTGTTTTTGGTGTAACAAAGAATACGCCTCTGTCTTCGAATTGCGCCAATGCGTAAGGAATAGCTTCGCCTTGTTCGTGAGCCAAAATTGAACCGCTTCTTTGTTTTGGAATTTCACCAGCGTATGGTTTGTATTCATCAAATGTATGATACATAATGCCTTCACCGCGAGTCATACGAATGAATTCTGAACGGAAACCAATCAAACCTCTTGCAGGGATTGAAAATTTCATATTTGTTCTGCCGTTAGCATTTTGCATTTCAATCATTGTAGCTTTTCTGCCTGAAAGTCTGTCAATACAAGAGCCTGCATAAGTTTCAGGAACGTCAACCAACAAGTTTTCGAAAGGTTCTTGCAAGTTTTCGCCTTCACCTTTAAAGATAACTTCTGGTTTAGAAACTTGGAATTCATAACCTTCTCTACGCATTGTTTCAATCAAAATGCCCAAGTGAAGTTCGCCTCTACCGCTAACTTTGAAGCAGTCAGTAGAATCAGTATCTTCAACTCTCAAACTTACGTTCTTTTCTAACTCATCATAAAGTCTTTTTCTAAGTTGTCTTGATGTTACAAACTTACCTTCTTGACCTGCAAACGGGCTGTCATTAACTGAGAAGTTCATTTGCAATGTAGGTTCGTCAACCTTAATCAAAGGCAAAGCTTCAATATTATTAGGGTCGCAAAGTGTTTCACCGATATGGATATCTGAAAAACCGGCAATACCAACAATGTCACCTGCTTCTGCGGAATTAATTTCTACACGTCCTAAATCATGGAAACCAAAAAGCTTTGTAACTTTTCCTCTTTCAACAGACCCGTCTGCTTTAACCCAAGCAACTTGGTCTTGCGAGTGAATAACACCGTTTACTACACGACCGATAACGATTCTGCCTACATATTCGTTATAATCAAGAGTTGTTGCTCTGAATTGGAAAGGCTTTTCAGAATCGCCTGAAGGTTCTTGAATGTTTTCGATAATGCAATCCAAAAGTGGAACCATATCTTTTCTTTCGTCATCAAGATGTTTGATGGCAAAACCGTTCAAACTGCTTGCGTAAATATAAGGGAAGTCAATTAAGTCTTCTCTGTCCGTTAATTCTGTGAACAAATCGAAAACCTTGTCCAAAGTTCCGTCAGGATCTGCTGCAGGTTTATCGATTTTGTTAATTACAACAATAATTTTTATACCAAGTTCCAACGCTTTTGATAGAACGAATCTTGTTTGAGGCATTGGACCTTCTGCTGCGTCAACGATAAGCAAAGCACCGTCAACCATACCCAATACACGTTCAACTTCACCGCCGAAGTCCGCGTGACCCGGTGTATCAACTACGTTGATTTTAATACCTTTGTAGTCAATTGAAATGTTTTTAGAAAGAATTGTAATTCCTCTTTCTCTTTCTAAGTCATTGCTATCAAGAACACGTTCTTGTACCTGTTGGTTTTCTCTAAACGCACCGCTTTGTTTAAGCATACAGTCAACCAAAGTCGTTTTACCGTGGTCAACGTGAGCGATAATAGCGATGTTTCTAATATTCTTATTTGCCATTCTTTTAATCCCTATTTCTTCTAGTGTTGATTTTACACTTATATTTTAAAACAAAAATTTTTATTTGCATAATAAAAATTTACAATCACAAAAAGGGCTTTTCACAAGTGAAAAGCCCTTTTTGAATTTTATAATCTTGCGTTTTTCGGAACTACCGTCACTCCGCCCTCTGAAACATAAAAGCCTCTTCTTATATCTTCATCTCTATCCACACCAATTTTTGTATAAGGTGGAACATCAACATTTTTGTCTATAATAGCTTTTCTGATTTCGGAATAACGCCCGATATTAACATTTTCCATCAAAATACTGTCAGATACTTGAGAATAACTGTTGATTTTAACTTTAGGCGAAAGCACACATCTTGAAAGCATACCGCCCGAAACAATACAGCCTTCTGATACCATTGAGTTTGTTGCCATTCCGACTCTATCGCCTTGCTGCCAAATGAATTTTGCAGGCGGATAGTTATAATTAAATGTTCTAATCGGCCACTCTTTAGAATACAAATTCAATTCAGGTTCATAGTCCAATAAATCCATATTTGCCTGCCAATAAGCGTCAATGCAGCCGACATCTCGCCAATAACCTTTTTCTTTTTCTGTTATCCCCGGAAAATGATTTTCGTTAAAGTTATAAATAAAAATATTTTTACCTTGATTTAAAAGCATAGGAATAACATTTTTGCCAAAATCATGGTTTGAACCTTCGATTTTTGAATCTTCTTCCAGAGCATCAACCAAAATTTGTTTGTTAAAAATATAATTACCCATAGATGCCAAGCACATTTTAGGATTATTCGGCATGGCTTTTGGCGGAGTTTGAGGCTTTTCTACAAAACCTGTTAAACGCCAATTTTCATCAACTTCAATAATGCCAAACTCGTGTGCTTCTTCAATTGGAATAGGAATTGCAGAAATCGTCAAATCAGCATTTCGTTCTTTGTGAAAATCAAGCATTTGACCGACATCCATTTTATAAATATGGTCACCGCCAAAAACGCAAACATAATCAGGTTCTTCATCATGAATATGAAAAATATTCTGATAAACTGCATCGGCTGTCCCTTGATACCAAGCTCCACCGGTTCTCATTTGCGCAGGCACTAAATCAACATATTGGTTCAAAAAAGGTGACAAAACCCAGCCTTTAGAAATATGTTTATTCAAAGAATCTGATTTATACTGTGTTAAAACTTTTATCTTAAAGAAACCTGAGTTAATAAAATTATTTAAAACAAAATCTATAATTCTGTATCTTCCGCCAAACGGAACTGCAGGTTTTGCCCTGTCTTGAGTAAGCGGAAACAATCGTTTTCCTTCACCACCTGCCAAAATCATAACCAACGCGTCATCTATTGACATAAAAACCCTCCTAAATATTATATTTTTATTTTAACAAATTTTAACAAAAATTGCACTTACTTTTTCTATACAAAAAGGAAAAGTTAGTAAAATAAAAACATTCATTTCTTTCAACGCTTGTATTATAATAAATTTGAACAAAAGGAAATATTATGAAAACAGTAAATACGTTCCAAAGATTAAAAAATAACAACGAAAAAATAACAATGCTAACGGCTTACGATTATTCAACCGCGCAAGTTCTTGAACAAGCTGAAATTGACGGAATTTTGGTTGGCGATTCTCTTGCAATGGTAGCTTTAGGGTATGAAAATACGTACAATATCACAATTGATGAGATGACAGTTTTTGTAAAAGCTGTTGCCAGAGGTGCTAAAAATTCTTTCATAATCGGTGACATGCCATTTATGAGCTACAATTTATCGGTAGAACAAGGATTGGTAAATGCTTCTAAAATGATTAAAGCAGGCGCATCAGGCGTTAAATTGGAAGGCTGTAATGACCATATTTTAACTCTTATCAAAAGATGTGTTGAATCAGGAATTCCCGTATTAGGTCATTTGGGTTTTACTCCGCAGCTTATGAACACAATTGGCGGACACAAAATTCAAGGAAAAACTTCCGAAAAAATTGAAGAAATTTTAAGGAGCGCAAAAAAACTTGAAGAAGCAGGCTGTTTTGCGGTTGTTTTAGAATTGATGCCTGAAGAAAGCGCAAAATATGTGACAGAAAATTTGAATATTCCAACAATCGGAATCGGTGCGGGCAAATATTGCTCAGGTCAAATTGTAGTAACAGATGATATTCTAGGCAAGTTTACTGATTTTGCACCGAAGTTTGTAAAAAAATATGCAAATTTGCATGACACTGTTTTAAATGCAGTTGAAGAATATATTGCAGAAGTTAAAAACGAACTTTTCCCATCAGAAAAAGAATCGTTTGAATTAAATAAAGAAGAAAAAGCTAAATTGGCTTAATTTTTAGGCGGAGAAAAATAAAAATGATTAATAGAAGAAAATCAAAACAAATATCAATCGGAAACGTAAAAATCGGCGGGGATGCGCCAATAAGCGTTCAATCAATGTGTAATACGGATACAAGGGATGTTGCAAAAACACTTGACCAAATTAGTGAATTAGCGTCCGCAGGATGTGAAATCGTTCGTCTTGCGGTTTTAAACAAAGATGCGGCAGCAGCCATCAAAGATATTGTTGCAAAATCACCTGTTCCTTTGGTTGCAGATATTCATTTTGATTACAGGCTCGCATTGACTTGTATTGAAAACGGAATCCATGCTCTAAGAATTAACCCCGGAAATATCGGAAAAAAAGAACATACAATAAAAGTTGTAGAAGCTGCTAAAGCACACGAAGTTCCAATCAGAATCGGTATAAACGCAGGCTCTTTGGAAAAAGAATTTGCGGAAATGGACATTCCTCTGCACGAAAAAATGGTATTAAGTGCAATGCGCCACTTGGAAATTTTAGAAGATTTGAATTTCTATAATACAAAAGTTTCATTAAAATCTTCTGACGTTCCAACTACAATTGAAGCTTATCGCTTAATGGCAAAAAAAGTTGATTATCCGCTTCATTTGGGTGTAACTGAGGCAGGTACTTTAAAATCTGGTTTAATCAAATCTTCAATTGGTTTGGGAACATTATTGAGTGAAGGAATCGGCGACACAATAAGAGTTTCTTTAACAGAACAGCCTGTTGAAGAAGTGCATGCCGGTTTTGGAATCTTGAAGGCTTTAAATTTGCGCCAAAAAGGTATTAATTTTATTTCTTGCCCAACTTGCGGAAGAACTCAGATTGATTTAATCGGATTAGCAAAACAAGTTGAAGAAAAATTCAAAAATTTGGATTTACCAATTACAATTGCTGTAATGGGTTGTCCTGTAAATGGCCCAGGTGAAGCTCGCCATGCGGATTTTGGCATAGCAGGAGCAATTAAAGAAGGCTATATTTTCAAGAAAGGTGAAATTATAGCGAGAGTTCCCGAAAGCGACTTGATTAATTCGTTAGAAAATATTATAATGGAATCATATAGTTCAGTTAAATAAGAATGGGTGTTATGAGAAAAAATTTATTATTAGTTTTAGCTTTATTTATGCTAGTTTGCGTAAGAGCAAATGCAGATGTTACTCCTGCACAAATTACTGATCCAGAGTACATGATTAACGGTGGTTATTCAGAAGCTGTTGCTGAAGAAGTTTTGATTTTGAAAAATCGTGTTGACGGTAAACCATGTGAACCTTTATACGAAAAAAAGGTTAACAATAAGTTTACTAACTTCCTCAGAAATTGCTACTCATATTTAGATCCGAGTGTTGATAGTGATGAAAGATATCATCATGATATTAATCAATCACCAAGTTGGCATGATCTATAAGATTTAAATATAAAAATGGCGACTTTCTAAAGAAAGTCGCCATTTTTATTTAGCACCCAATAATTTTGTTATATAATATCTCTATGAACAGATTTAGATTTTTAACTTCGGGCGAAAGTCATGGTAAATGCCTGAATGCGATTATAGAAGGAATTCCTGCAGGAATCAGAATCAAAGCCTCTGTAATTAATGAAGATTTGGCACGCCGCCAAGTCGGATATGGTCGCGGCGGCAGAATGAAGATTGAAAAAGACACCGTAGAAATTAAATCAGGTGTGCGCTTCGGTAAATCAACAGGCGCGCCGATTTGTCTTGAAATCAAAAACAAAGATTTTGAAAACTGGCAAGAAGTTATGAACACCGAGCATCAAGATTATCCTGCTCAAGAAACATTGAAAAAAATTGAAGAAAAATCTTTTACAACCGTTCGCCCCGGACACGCTGATTATGCGGGTTCTATAAAATACAATTTTACCGACCTGAGAAACGTTTTGGAACGCTCAAGTGCAAGAAAAACAGCTATTGAAGTTGCAGTAGGTTCTGTTGCAAAACAAATTCTTAAAGAATTCGGCATAATGGGATTTTCTCATGTTGTGCAAATCGGAAACGTAAAACTTGATTTCTACCCGAAAACTTACACTTTAATTAAAGAAAAAGCCGAAAAATCAGACGTAAGATGCGCGGATGATTTAACGGCGGACAGAATGCGCAATGCTATTGACGAAGCTGCTCAAGCAGGAGATACTTTAGGCGGAAAATTTGAAGTAATTTTCGGAAACCTTCCTGTCGGCTTAGGTTCTTACGTACACTGGGACAGATGTTTAGACGGACGTTTAGCGCAAGCGGTTATGAGCATTCCTGCGGTTAAAGCTGTTGAAGTCGGCGCAGGCGTTGACGCAGCGTCATTAAAAGGTTCTCAAATGCATGACGAAATTTTTGTTAAGAACAAAAATGTTTATCGCCATACAAATAACGCAGGCGGAATAGAAGGCGGAATGACAAACGGCGAAGCTCTTGTAATAAAAGGAACGATGAAAGCCATTCCTACTATGCGCAAACCGCTTGCAACTGTTGATATCAAAGACATGCAGCCTGCAAGCGCGCATTTTGAACGTTCTGATACTTGCGCAGTTCCTGCGTGTGCCGTTGTAGCAGAAGCTAGAATTGCAATTATTCTAGCAGATGAACTTTTAACTAAAATCGGCGGTGATAATTTCGTAGAAATGAAGGCACATTATGGCGAATAATATCGTTCTTGTCGGCATGCCTGCAAGCGGGAAAACTACAATCGGAACTTTGTTGGCAAATCAACTTGATAGCTATATCCACATTGATATTGACAGTGTTATTGAAAAAACTCAAGGGATAAAAATCTCCGATATTTTCGCAAAATTTTCGGAAGATTATTTTAGAAAATTGGAATACGACACAATCAAAATGGTTTGCACAGGCAAAAACAAAATCATTTCAACAGGCGGAGGTTCGTTTGAAAATCCTGATAATCGAGCAACTTTATTAAAGTTTGGAAAAGTTTTTTATTTGAAATCTGACCTTGATATATTATATTATAGAATATCAGAGGATTCGACCAGACCTCTTTTGCAGAAAGAAAATCCACGCCAAGTCTTAGCAGATTTGATAAAAAAAAGAGAAGAAAACTATCAAAAAGCGCACTACACGGTTGACACAAGCGCAATGAGTGAAGATGAAATTGTAAGGTTTATTATAAATGAGGCAAATTCTTAAAGTCCAAATCAGTGATAACAAAGAATATCCGATTGAAATTTCGGACAATAGTTTTGCGAAACTTAATCAAGAACTTTATGAAGCAACACGCGGTCAAAAACGCCTTGTTGTAATATCTAAAAAAGTTTATGATTTGTATTTTAATGAACTTAATTTTTCGGAAGAAGAAGTTTTTGTTCTAAAAGACGGCGAAAAAGAAAAAAATTACAAAAACTACCTCAAAATAATGAAGCGAGCAATTGAGCGAGGTTTGACAAGAAACGACGTTATGATTGCGGTTGGCGGAGGCGTTATTGGCGATATAACAGGATTTGCAGCTTCAACTTATATGCGCGGAATTGATTATATCCAAATTCCAACCACATTGCTTTCTGCCGTTGATTCATCTGTCGGCGGAAAAACCGCAATTGATTTAGCCGAAGCTAAAAACATTATCGGCACATTCTATCAACCAAAAACAGTTTATATAAATATAAATTTTCTTGATACGCTTGATAAACGACAATTTATGTCAGGTTTGGGCGAAGTCTTAAAATATGCTTTTATTGAAGAAAGTTGCAAGTACGAAACACAACTTTATTTATTTGAGTTTTTGACATTAGGCTGCGAAAAGATTTTGGAAAAAGAGCCGTTAACAATAATCAGAATGATTGAATATTGCCTGCACTTAAAAATCGCAGTTGTTAATCAGGATGAAAAAGAAGGCGGGTTGAGAAAGATTTTGAACTTTGGACATACACTTGCCCACGCTTTGGAAACAATTACAAAATACAAAAAATATACGCATGGTGAAGCTGTTGTTTTAGGCATGTTCTTTATCATTGAATGGGCTTATCAAAAAGAATATATTACTTATTCTTATTACAGACTTTCAAAAGAGCTATTGACTAAATACGGATTTAAACCACTTAATAAAAAATATCCGACAGAAAAGCTTGTTGAAATTATGAAAAAGGATAAAAAAGCTTCTAGTGACAAAATCACGTTCGTCATTCCTTGTGAAAAGAAACAAGTTAAAGAAATTAAACTGGCTCCGCCTGAAGTTGAAATGATGTTTTAAATTCTCTTTTTTTAATTATAATTTTTTTGCTTGACATTTTGTCAGGTTCACCTTACTTTGGTTATACGAAGGTTGTAAGGAGAACCTAACAAATGATTACTAAAAGTTTAGAAGATTATATCGAATACATTTATACTTCACTTTCAAATGGCAAAGAACTTAAAGCGATTGATATTGCAAAGAAATTCAACATATCAAGAGCGAGTGTTTCGGAAGCTTTAATCAGATTATGTGAATTAGGATTAGTTATATACGAAGGAAGAAAAGGGATTATTGTTACTGAAAAAGGCGAAATAGAAGCAAAAAGAGTTATAAAAAAGCACCAAATTCTTTTAGATTTTCTAAACAACACTCTAAATATTGAATTTGAAAAAGCTTCGGATAATGCTTGCAAAATTGAGCATGTTATTGATGATGATGTTGTTTCAATATTGGAAAAATTTAATCAATTTAGCAATAAAAATAATCTAAAAAAAGATTTTGTGGAGTTTCTACAAAATGATAAATAACATTAAATCTTTTGCAAAGTTTTTAGATCAACCAATGCTGATAGCACATTTAAATAAAAATATGCAGAAAATTATGCTTACCGGAACAGCTCTATATAGTGCTAAAAAAGGTTATGATGTTTATGAAGGGGATAAAAATTCTACACCTACAAAAGATTATTTCAAGAACACGAGTATACTCTTTTCTTCAGTAATTTGCGCTCTTCTTGCTCCCAAATTAGCCTCCAAAATCACACGTAGACCACAATTAGAAAATTTAAATATGGTAAAAGAACAAAATACAAAACTTGTAGAAGAGTTTATTTCAAAGAATAAAAATTCTTTAAGTAAAGAGAGTTTAAATATTTTAGAACATGCAAAAAACAACATACTTTCATTGTCTAAAATTAAAAAATTGATGGAAGATTTAAAAGAAAAGAAGCTTGACGGATTTATGAAAAAATTAATTCCTGACCCTGAAAATATAAGCTCCAAAGATATTTTTTCTGAAATCGGTTATTTATCAATATATGGCGTGATACCTGTTATCGGAGGAATCGCAAGCGGTTTAGTCGTTGATAAAATAGCAGGAGAAGACATTAAAAAAACTGCCCCCGACAAAATAAGCGAAGGTTTGTATCAGTATTTGGCAAATATTTTTATGTGCAATATCGGAGCAGGAGCAGCACTTGGGATTTTAGAGAAATTGAATATAACCTCAAAAGCTTGCCGAGCAATAGGCATGGTTAGTGGAATAATCTTAACGGGTGTTATTGGCGGTTCTAAGATTGCGAATTTTATAACTGACAAGGTTTCAAAAAAAGTCGGCATAAAAGATATTAAAGAAAGAAAACCCGAGCTTATTGATTTAGGAATGCATACTGACGATATCGCGACAGTCGCGGTTTTATCAGGGCTAAAATGGATTGAACCATCCTTGCCGTTTTTGTATTCGATTTCTGGTTACAAGTCAGGGATTGGGTATAGGAATTGAGCGCGCTTTGATTATGTTGACATATTCTAAAGACACGTTATAATATTAGAAAAGGTATTATATGAAGTTTAAAATTCAAAAACTTAAGCAAGCTGAAAAAGAAATAAGTAGGCTTACAAAAAAGCAACAAGAAGAACTTGAAAAAGACTACAAAACTATCACCGAAAAAGGCATAGAATTTGTTAAACATAGACATTTAAGAAGTGATGTATTTGAAATCAAAACAAATGATATGCGCTCATTATTTGCTTATCGGGAAAACTGCATAATCCTAATAGGGTTAGTTTACGAAAAAAGAAGTAATAAGGCACCCGATTATTATATTGAACTTGCACAAAAACGACTTAAGGAGATATAACAATGAAATATATTTATGCAAAAGATACAGATGGCTTTGTTGTTAAAAAGTTAGCAAGTGAATTAAAAGCCGACGAAGTTGAAATCACAAAAGAAGAATATGAAGTACTGTCAGGAGATACATATTACAAGAAAAAATATGGCAGAGGCGGTAAACGTGCGGGAGCTGGACGAAAACCAACTAATGGAGTTGCATTATCATTCCAAATTAGAGTTTCTGAAAAAGAAAAAGAATTTTTGAAGTATGCACGTTCTCATAACCTAAACTATGACGAACTTATGCAGAATTAATCATCAAAATAACTTTTGGTGAAAAAAGTACGTAGAGATATTTCTGTTAAATATTACGAAGTTGTAACAAACAACAAAACT
>CAZYWC010000017.1:0-45855 GCA_964651125.1 uncultured Vampirovibrio sp. | reverse complement strand
GGTTTGGTATAAACGGTAACAAATGGGCTTGGCAAAATAAAAGATGGAACAGTATTGAAGAATTTCATAAGGTGCAGAAAAAATGGGCAATATTAGCAATTCTTATACCTTGCATAATTCTAGCTACTACGTTGCCGATTTTAATGTCAAATACTGATAGTTCAAGAAATGAAACAATGATAAAAAAAGAAATTTCAACAGCAATGCAAGTCGCTTTGATGGGTGAAGCAATGGATACAAAATGCCAGCCTGAAAGTTTAGCCAAATGTTTTGCAGAGCACATGAATGTCACATCTGTAAGCGATTCAGAAATTCAAGCGAGCGATGGTTCAACTTGGAAATTTTCAGCATCAGGAGATTGTAAAGATGAGGGGGAATGCCAAGTTGCGGTAAATTCAGGTTATGGCGATGATATAATAATTCCTTTATACCTAAATTCTGAAGGACATATAAAAATAAAAACAGAAGATGTTGAAAGTTATATCAAATAAAAAAATCGGCTTTAAAAGCCGATTTTTTTATCTAAAGATTTTTTGCGCATTAGTTTTCAGAAAACCATCCAACATATTCATTTCTTTTAAGTAAGCTTTTCCACCCGGAATATAATTATCCTTTTCATCCATTCTCTTAACCAATTCCATATTCAAAGCATCTTCTTGAGATTCGTTTAACCCAATTTTCTTAGAAAGTCTGTCTGTAAGATTTCCGACAAATTCACATTCTTCAATAAAACCATCATCACCTTCTTGGAATTCTACATCATTCAAAGAACGATAATTCCTTTCGGTCAAAAAGATTCTAAACTCTTTTCTTAACTCTAAAGCTTTTTCTTTTGATAATGCAAGCGTATCACTTAAAGTTTCCATTAACGCTTTATCTTGCAGACAAAGAACTCTGCGAGGAGCAACACCTACTCCTTTAAAATTAACCATTGCACGACCGTAACTTTCAGCAGTTGGTAATTCTTTATTTTCAGCAGTTTCTGCTTGGGGTGCTGTTTCTGCTTTAAACATTATTGGGGCCTTTGTAAACATTGGTTGAGTAATTTTTGAGATTTGCATATCTTGCCTTTCATGTATTTATATATGTTATTTCTATCGTTTTCAGCTATTTACATCAACATGAAAACGCGTAAAAATAATTTTTGCTAGTATTATTTACAATTCTTAAAGTTATAGCAAGAAAATTTTACAACTTTCTTGCTATATTAAATTCTTATTTCCAACTGTTTAGATATTCTTCTTGTTCTTCTGTCAAACTGTCGATTTCAATACCCATAGACTCAAGTTTCAATCTCGCGATATCTTCATCAACATGTTTTGGTAGAGTATAAAGTTTGTTTTCTAATTTACCTTTATTTTTAACCAAGAATTCAATACCCAAAGCTTGGTTTGCAAAGCTCATATCCATAACTGATGCCGGATGACCTTCCGCAGCAGCAAGGTTCACAAGTCCGCCTTCTGCCAAAACGTAAATTGATTTGCCGTTTACCAATTTGTATTCATCTAAGAATGGTCTGATTCTCTTGATTTCAGCAGCTTTTAATTTCAAACCTTCAACGTTAACTTCTCTATCAAAGTGGCCTGCATTACTTACAAATGCGCCGTCTTTCATGTTCATCATGTGTTCAACATCAATTACGTGCTTATCGCCTGTAACAGTTAAGAAAATGTCACCTTCTTTAGCCGCTTCAACAATAGGCATGACTCTATAACCTTCCATAGCAGCTTCTAAAGCTTTTAGAGGGTCAACTTCGCAAACAATAACGTTTCCGCCCAAAGCTTTTGCTCTCAATGCGCAACCGCGTCCGCACCAGCCGTAACCTGAGATTACAACAGTCTTACCTGCAATAAGAACGTTTGTTGCTCTCATAATACCGTCCATTGCCGTTTGACCTGTACCATAACGGTTATCATACAAGTGTTTTGTTAAACTTGTATTAACACCGATTGTCGGGAATTTTAATTCGCCTTGTTTTTCAAGAGCTTCAAGTCTTACGATACCAGTTGTTGTTTCTTCTGTCGCACCGATAATATGGCTTGCAAGTTCAGGACATTTTGCGTGAAGTGTTGCTACAAGGTCACACCCGTCATCAATAATGATATCAGGATTGTGTCCGATTGCGTCCATAATATGTGAATGATAAACATCTTTAGCTTCGCCTGCATAACCTAAAACAGGAATATTCCAATATTTTACAAGAGCAGCTGCGACATCATCTTGAGTTGAAAGAGGATTAGATGCAATTAATACAACATCAGCCCCGCCTGTTTGCATAACGGTACACAAAGCGGCTGTTTCTTTCGTAATATGCAGGCATGCTGAAAGTTTCAATCCTGCAAACGGTTTTTCTAAAACAAACCTGTCTCTAATTTTTTTAAGAACAGGCATATCTTTTAAAGCCCATTCGATATTGTTTTTGCCCTGCTCTGCTAAATTTATATCTTTTATATCACATTTTAATTGAGTAGAATTCATAAACTTCTTCCTATTCCTTTAAATTCGCAACACTTACTGTATACATTCTATCACTAACATGCACAATCGCCCATCTTAAGGGTGTAATGTTGCGTTTTGTTAACTCAGTTTCCACATATTCAACTGTTGGTGCATTGTTGTTTGGTATTTCGACAATTTCCGATACGACTTGCATAAAATTTTCCTATATAATGTTGTTGGGCAAGTATGCCCAACCTACAATTCCTGTTTAACGTAGAATATATTTAAAATTAAGTTATTGGTGCAAAAAATTGCACCCAACATTTCTACATTTTATGAGCGAAGCGAAATTAACAATTTTCCACTTTCCATTTTCAATTTTCCATTTATTCCACTGTCACAGATTTTGCCAAATTTCTAGGTTGGTCAACGTCTTTACCCAAAAATTCTGCAATATAATAAGCTAACAACTGCAATGGAACAATTGCAAGCGCAGGTGACAAGATTTCTGAAACTTCAGGAACTCTTATTATGCAGTCAAATAATTCATCCATCTTCGCGTCTGTACAATCTGTCAATGCTATCATTCTTGCATTACGTGCTTTTGCTTCTTCTGAATTTGACATGATTTTGTCAAATACTTTACCTGACATCAAGATTGAAAGCACTGGCATAGATTCATCTAACATAGCAATCGGACCGTGTTTTAATTCGCCCGCTGTATAACCTGTTGCGTTAATATAGCTGATTTCTTTTAGTTTTAAAGCACCTTCCAAAGCTGTTGGGAAGTTAATTCCTCTTGCAATAAAGATGAAGTCTTTTGCGTTAGAAAATTTCTTTGCACATTTTTGAACATCATCAGTATGTGCCAAAACTTTTTCAATCTTTTGTGGAAGAACAATCAATTCGTGTTTCAAATTAACCAATTCTTCTTTTGGCATAGAATTCTTAACTTCTGCCATATAAATCGCCAACAAGTAGAACGAAATCAACTGTGCCATATATGATTTTGTAGCAGCAACAGAAACTTCAATACCGGCATTCACCGGAACTAAACTGTCTGCTTCTCTTGCCATTGTTGAATCAGGGCGGTTAGTTACGATTAAAATATGTGAACCTTTATTTTTAGCCTGTCTAACAGCTGTAATTGTATCAGCAGTTTCACCTGATTGAGAAACGCCGATTACAAGGGTATTTTTATCTGTAATTGTTTTTCTGTAAATGTATTCGCTTGAAGGCTCAACATCAACAGGGATTCCGCAGAAATCTTCAATTAAATATTTACCAACCATTGCCGCGTGTAAAGATGTTCCGCAAGCAACAATTTGAATACGGCTCAAGTTTTTCAACTTGTCTTTGTCTAAAGTAACTTCTTTCAAAACAATATCTTCATCCATCGCGTGAAGTTTACCTGAAAGTACGTTTCTAACAACATCAGGCTGTTCGTGAATTTCCTTAAGCATAAAGTGTTTATAACCCATTTTGCTCAATGCAACAGGTTCCCAAGGAAGTGTTTCAACCTTCAATGTTAAAGGATTTTTATTAATATCAATAACTTCATAAGAATTTGGTGTCAAAGTTACGATTTGGTTATCATCCAGATATACTGCTTTTTTTGTATATTGAATAAATGCAGGAATATCAGACGCTACATAGTTTTCGCCATCACCTAAACCTAATACAAGCGGAGCGTTTCTTCTTGTTGCAACAAGCATGTTCGGATGGTCTTGGTGCATAACACAAAGTGCATAAGCACCTTCAATTTCTTTAGTAGTAAGTCTTACAGCTTCTGTTAAATCGTGAGTTTCACCGTATTTTGTAGCTACAAGGTGAGCGATAGTTTCTGTATCAGTTTGTGAGCGGAAAGTACAACCTTTTGCTTCCAATTTAACTTTTAGTTCTTTATAGTTTTCAATAATACCGTTATGAACAACAGCAACTTTACCGCAATTGCAAGAATGTGGGTGCGCGTTTTCAACCGTTGGAGCGCCGTGTGTTGCCCAACGGATGTGGCCGATACCGATAGTTGATTTAGAAATTTCCGCATAATTCTTTGCAACGATATCTTTAAGATTTTGCAATTTTCCTGCAGCTTTATAAAGCTCAACTTTTCCGTCAACATTAACCGCAATACCAGATGAGTCGTAGCCTCTGTATTCAAGACTTGTTAAACCTTCTAAAAGAATATCAACCGCTGTTTTATTTCCAACACAACCAATAATTCCGCACATTTATTATATCCTCGCTATTTTGTAAATAGAGTTGAAAAGTGGAAATATTGAACAGTTGAACGGTTCAAATTATTCACTTTTGATAAGCAGATATTGTGAGCCAAAGCGAACTTATCGAACTTTTCCGCTTTTCAACTTTTCAACTCCTCTGCACTTTATTCTAACATAAAACAGAAATTCTGCTAATTAAGATTTTCTAAAGAAGTTTCTGATTTTATATACACCGGCGATACCTGCGGAGAATAAAGCAACGCCGCCAAAAATCTTAAAATATAATTTCTTATCAAAGTCATTTTTTGATTTCTCCTTTTTTGCACCTTCATATATATCTGTATTAATTTGCTGCATTCTTTTATCTGCATCTTTGTTAGAAAACAACACTTGCTTAGGTAAACTCGCAGGAGCTTCCGCCGCGACAATTTTCGGTCGTTTAACCTTGGTTTCTGTCGAGTAGTGTCCTTCTAAATAATTGTTATTAATTTCGCTCATTTAGAATAGTTCTCCATAATGTAACAATTTGTGCAGCCTGTTCTTCGGTAAGTACATCATTCCCGTCTGAACAGGAATATCTGGTACTTTCTTTCGCAAGCATTCCTCCATATATTCATTCGCCTGAGGTGACGTGAACCTGAACCCGAGCTTGTAGAAGAACAAGGCCGGCGATGATTCTTTGACCAGTGGCGCCGAAAAAGTCACAATACGCCCTTCGGCTTTCGGGTCGAACATGGCTTTTTCAGCCAAAGCTTTGACCGCCTCCGCTCCAAGTCCGCACCTTGGTTTAGGTGATTGAATATAGTCAATTATATAACAGTTTTTCAAATACTGTATTTTTCTTTTTACAGGTATAATAAAGGATTGCTGATTAAAGAAATTCCCTTCTTCCGGTTTTCGTTCCAGATTAAGAGTTTCTTCGACCACATCTACATAGTCGTCCTCAATTATTCCGGGTATAGCAATATTATCGCCCCTTTTTAATTTCTTGACACGTATTGTCGCCTTTTCCCTCAAAGGAATCGTTTTAAAGCCCAATATTGGCGGCATACTAAAGCTTGATACAGAAGCAGTCGGTTTTGCGACTGCCATCTGTGGACGCATGTCCATAGATGCAATATTATTAATCATAACCTACCTAACCTATTTTTATCTAACCTTATATTTATAAAGTCATGTTTTGTAAAAAAATTGCCTTTTTCTAAAAAGAAAATCTGTATTCGTTACATTTGTTAACATTTGTATAAAAATAGTTTATTTGATTAATCTACAGGTGTGTTTTTACCAAAACCAAAACCTTCTTTAAGCACCGTAAATACACCATAACCAGCAACACCCCATGCTCCGATTTTTGACATTGTACCTTTTGTTGCAAGTGCTAAGGCTGAAAAAGCAACCGGTATAAGATTATTTCCTAATGTGTTTAAAAATCCTTTTGTAAAACCTTTTATATTTCCCATAATAGAAAATAGAGGGTTATCCATACGCATTTCTGCGACTTTTTTCTGCATAGCACGATTTACAGAACTTTCTCCGCTTAGAGTTCTGGTTGAAGTATGAACTTTTTCAAAATGGTCGGCATTTTCCATTTGAGAAACTCTGCCTGCATTCTTTTTGGCAACAGAATATGAGTCATAAAGCACTGCGCTCATGCCTGCTATACCAACCGTTTTGCATACTATGTTAGAAACCATGCCCATTTTTATTGTCCTTTAACTCCATCCTGCGGAGCATCTTCTTTTACTGCAGGATTTGGAATATTTTTAACTTCCGTTCCGCCTGACATTTTTAATAAAATATCAGCTGCTTGAAGAACATCTTCTTTATCAGCACTTGGATTTGCTTGAATGTTATGAAGAAGTTCTACCGTAAAATCGTTACCGCTTGCAAGTTGAGAAGCAAACGCACTTAACGCTGCAACCCTGATTAGTTTTGACGGATCTTGAAGCATTTTATTTAATAACGCGTTCAAAGCCGCATCATTGTATCTGTCTTTATCTTCGTCTAATCTCATCAAAATTTCTTTTGAAGCCATCAAACGAATTTCATCATTCGGATTATTCAAATAATTTTCTAACGATTTAATATATTCATCCGTTAGAGCAACAACTCTTTTTTGCTTGCTGTTCTTTTTATCAGCTTTAATTTGTTCTTCGCGAGCGTCTAAATCATCAATAATTCCGCTTGATTTAGTCATATCTTGTTTTGTATCTTTGTTTTCACCTGTGTCATAGTGTTTTAAAGCTGTGCCTTCTGCACTCGCTTCATCTGTTTGATTTGCACTATTTGCAATTTCATTGCTTTGAGTAGAATTTACATCTTTAGAGTCTGCATTTTGAGCTTGATTTGCAGTTTCTGACGCATTTTTAATATTTTCTAATTCTTTATTAATAGCTTCAATATCTGATTTATTAACGGCATTTTCTGTACCGTTTTTCCCGTTGACACTTTCAGCAGTTCTTCCGTCACCTTGATAGTTATAATTGTTTAAATAATATTGTGCCGGATATGATTGAAATCCGTTTGGCTGTTGTGTCATTTGTGGGTTTGTTGCATAACCGTAAATTTCTTTTTGCGGTATTGCTCCCATTTGTGCTTGCGGAATTTGATAAACTCCTTGTGGAATATCTTGGTATCCTTGAGCCTGATAAGCTTGCGTTTGATATCCTTGAGGCGCATTTGGAATATTACAATTTCTGCCCAAATTAACGGCAGGATTTGAAATCTGAATTGTGACACCCGAATAGTTTGGTTGTTGCGGATTAATCATTGGATTTGTCATAGCACATTACACCTTTGTTACACATTCTTATATATATAAAGTTAAGTAGAAAGCAAAAATTGCTACATTTCAATATTTTTGTTACGATATGTAAAGAGGTTCTTATGGGATATAAAGTTTTAGATTGTACATTACGTGACGGTGCTTATGTCGTGGATTCAAAATTCGGCGAAAAGCAGATTTGCGATATTATTACAACACTGGAAAACGCAAAAATCGACATCGTTGAATGCGGTTGGCTCAGGAATTGTGTTCACGAAAAAAATTCTGTCTTATACAGTATTCCTGACGATGCAAAAAACTACCTTGAAGCCTCAAAATCCAAGTTCTCTCTTATGTTTGATTACGGGCGTTATGATGTTGCAAAACTTCCTCAAAATAACGGCTTGGTTAATATAATCAGAATTGCGTTTTACAAAAAAAGTTTGGATGAAATTTCTTTTGCGGCAGAGGAAGTTAAAAACAAAGGTTACAAAGTGTTTTTGCAACCATCAAACGTTAAAGATTATTCTAAAAATGATTTGATAAAACTTTGCAAGCGCGCGAACTTTATTGGTGTAAATGCTTGCTATATTGTCGATTCGTTCGGTTCAATGTTTCCTGAAGATATGGATTTAATTCTGCCGATTTTTGAAGAAACACTTGATAATGGAATTGAATTGGGATTTCATTCGCACAATAATATTCAGCTTTCGCTTGCGCTTAGTATAAAGTTCATAAACGACGCGAAGCGTGATATTATTATAGATTCCACTTTGCAAGGCATTGGGCGCGGAGCGGGAAATACAAAAACAGAACTTTTACTTGAATATATGAACCGATATAAAAATTGTGCATATAATGTCGATGCGATTTGGAAAAGTTTAAATAATAAACTCATGCCTGAAAAGAATTGGGAATACACGGCGGAAAGAGGATTTAGGGGGGTAAATAATATACACCCTTAGCAGTTAGCCCTCCCTCCCTAGTTAGGGAGGGTTGGGGTGGGTATCTACAAAGCGTGAATCAAACATCCTCCACGCAAAATTCCTCTTATAAAATTCCATTCTCAATTTTTCAATTTTTTCTAATAAATACCCACCCGCATTCGTAACTCGCTTACGCTCGCACGACTGCGACCTCCCTAACCATGGAGGTGCTAACGCTGTAACCGAACGATATTCACACGTGCTCCTTCCCTTGTTAGGGAAGGTTGGGATGGGTATCTACAAAGCGTGAATCAAACATCTTCCACGTCAAATTCCTTTTGCAAAATTCTATAAACTCCCAACAAATTTTTATCTATATCATTATTCCAAAATCGAATTACTTTATATCCTTTCCCTTCTAAATATTCAGTTCTACATTTATCATATTCAATATTTTCAGGTTCGTTGTGTTGACCACCGTCGATTTCAATGATAATCTTTTTTGAACGACAAATGAAATCAACTATATAATTTCCGATAGGATACTGTCTTAAAAATCTATAACCGTAAAATTTTCTATCTCTGATAAGTGACCATATTTTTGACTCTTGTTTGGTCATATTACTGCGAAGTTCTCTTGCTTTAAGATGTTGAATGTCCATGTTGCTATTTTAGCATATTGAAACGATGTTTGCATGTTTTGAAGTAGATACCCACCCGCATTCGTAACTCGCTTACGCTCGCACGACTGCGACCTCCCTAATCATGGAGGTGCTAGCGCCTCAAGTGTTAATTTATATCAGCACATCACAATCCACAATAATTTTCGCATCTGTCTGCCGGCAAAAATTGCAATCATTGCAAAAAATATGTCATAAAATACCTGCACACCGCTTTGTGACATAATCCAACTTGTTACCAAATCCATCGGTGCGTGGCGAAGCGTTGCAATAAAGAACATATATAAGATTCCCAAAACGTGAATTATCAAAACGCCGATAAAAGAAATTAAAAACACTCTTAAAATATCGGTCTTGCCTTTGAGCAAAGTTCCTGCAAAAAATATTGCAGGCAAAAATGCCAAAATATAACCAAAACCGTATTCAAAAAAGTAACTTACGCCTCCGCCCAACGCAAAAATCGGAAAAATCAATCCTAAAAATATGTACAGAAGAATTGCCAAAATCCCGAATTTTCTACCCATTAACGCTACAATAAAAAATACAACAGGAATTTGCGGAATGTATTTATAGCTCTTTATAAAATGATGTAAAATTGCGTGTTCATCCGTTTCCATCGCCAAAAAACTCAATGAATCAAACGGGATATAAGGGTGTTTTAAAGTTAGCTGCGTAAAAGTTGCAACAATAATCAGCAAAACGCAAAGAGCAGTCATAACAAGCGTACCCATAGTTATTCTGATAGGTTCGCCTTTATATTTAAAACTGTTTATTTGTTTTGCGACTCTTTTGCTCATTTTATTTCAATCAACATTTTTAATTTTTCAATATTTTTTTGGTATTTTATTTTAAATTTATCGTAAAAAATATTTTCAGTCCACATAATTAATGCATCTTCATTATTGTCCTGATAATATCCTTTTCTTGTGCCTAAAGACTGAAACCCGTATTTTTCGTACAATCTGATAGCTGGCTCGTTTGAAATTCGAACTTCCAACGTCAAATACTTAACCTTGTCTTTGTAACAATCTTCAATAATTCGATACATCATAGCTTCTGCGATATGATTTCTCAAAAAATCTTTTTTTATGGCAATTGTTGTAATATGACCTTCGTCAATAATATGCCAAGTACCAGCATAACCGACAATTTCGCCATCAGAAGTTTTAGCGGCATAATATTTAGCAAGGTTATTTGCCATCTCGTCATAAAACGATGATTTAGCCCAATGATGTTTACCGTAAGCTTCTTCTTCAATCGCTACAACGGCATCAACATCTTCTTTTTCCATCTTTGTAATAACTATTTCTGATAATTTCGTTATGGACATATTCTTTCCCAATCAATGTCATCTTCGGTTTCTTCACCCGGTTCTACAATATGTTCTCCGTCTTCAAGCATAAGCATAAGCGAGAGTCGAAGCTGTTTTTTGTAGTTTTCTAATGCTTTTTCTCTGGTTTTTGCACAAAAAGCAAAACTCGGAATTTCCTTAATTTCAATATAATGATAAGGATTTCCGTTAAAATCCAAGTCTGTTCCCTCAATAAGCGTCCAATCGAGGTTCAAATAGTAGTCTAAGTCTTTGTTAGTCATCTAAAGACCTCTCGCTTAACGGTTGTTTAACCATAATACCTTCGCCGCCGATTACGTCAGCTTGTTTGCCGTTAATGTACAAATAAACAGGCAGGTTTGTATTGGCTTTTGCGGTTTTAATAACCTGCATAACTCTAGTGTAAGTACTTTCCGCGCCTCCACCGCTTTCAAATGCAGATGAAAGGTCAATCATAACACTGCCTTCACCTTCTCTAATTGATAGAATCTTCGTAGTAGAAGGAATTTCAGACGTGAAGCCTTTTGATTTTTCCCAATTAGAAGGAGCTGAAACAAGTTCTTTCATTGCGTATGCAAAACAAGATTTTTCTTGCGCCGTATCGCATTTGCGGTTAAGTGAACGAATTTTTCCGTTTGAATCGGTTACAAAAATTTTAACAGATTTAACTGTGTATTTTTGCGGAGTTTCAGCAGGTACTTCGCTTGGAGTCGTAGTTGTGATTTCATCTAAAATTGCAGGCGGCAATTCAGAATTGTCATCTTCTTGATGATTAAATGACGGTAAAGTCGGAATATGCATTCCTTCTGCTGAAAAGAATGAGAAATAAACATAAGCTGCCGAAATTGCTATCAAAATAAACAGACCAAGCTTTTGAGAAAAATTCATAAAACTACTCTCCTTTTACAAATATTTTACCATCAACTCGGACATTGTTGTCAACAATTTTTACATTCTCAATATTTGCTTTGCATTCTTTTGATTCAAGCAACATCATAGTAAATTCAAGCGGGTTCAAAAGGTTCAACATATTAGCAACTTTATTCAAAGAAACTTTGCCGTACGCGCTATCCAATTTTACATTTACCGCTCTGATTTTACCGTTCTTAACTTCAAAATCAGAAGATGCAACAAATACCTTATCCTTAGGTGATGGTGCAATCGGGAAATTATATGAAGTCAAAATATAAAATTTGTTATCCAAAATCTTTGTTTTTACACTCTTAACCTGAAACATCGGATAAGCAAGGTTGTTAATATTATTGATTACAGCCTTGTAGTTGCCGTTTTCAAGCGCTTTATTCAGGCTTTCTTCAGAAAGGAGCATATCGTAAGCGTAAGTCATATCAGACTTAAACACAATCGGATCTTTTGTATAATCTACGTAATTGTAGTCGCTCAAAGATTTCAAGTGAACATAAGGTATTGTAATATCGTCAACCTGAACATCTTTACCTGTAAGTTCAAGTTCTTTAAATATCCCCTTTTTCATACTTGAAAGTGTGTAACCTGAAAATTTAACTTTAAAATTAGCCTTTGTTTCTTTTTTCAATGAACTTTTGATAGAGTGTTCAACAATGCCTTCGGCTATCGGATTCATAATCGCAATGTGCTTATTGTTTTTTAGGTAATCTTCGGAATATTTATCAGTGGCAAAACTCATACCGCAAGATAAACCAAGTAAAATAATCAGTGATAAAATCTTTTTCATAATAAAATCCTCTTTATTGATGTTGGGCTGAAAACCCAACCTACATTTGAATGTGTCATGTAGGTCGGATTTTCAGCCCAACATCATATTTCTAAACTGACGCCATTTTTTCTTGAAGCGTATGTGCAGACTCTTCGTAGCCTGCTCTGCCCATCAAAGCGTAAGTATAATTTTTTGCCTGTTCTACACCGGGCTGATTAAACGTATTTATGTTGTACAATTCGCCTGCAATTGCAGTTTGAACTTCTAACATATAAAGAAGCTGTGCAACGTTGTATTCATCAAGTTTTTCTAATGAAATTGTCATTGTAGGACGAGAATAATCTGCTAATGCAACTCTTGTAGAATCAGCTTCCGCGTTAATCAAATCATTAATAGTTTTTCCGCCCAAATAACCGATTCCAGTGTATTCAAAAATTCTAGGAATTTCTAAAGTTGTATCAAAATTATTTACACGAATAAACGTAATGACTTTGTTGTTAGGACCTTCGTTATACAATTGGATTTGTGAGTGCTGGTCTGTTGCGCCGACAGCTTTAACCGGAGTCGGGCCGACATTAACCTTTTCACCTGCATTATTGTATTCTTTACCCAAAGATTCTGCCCAAAGTTGAACGTACCAGTCAGAAACATATTTTAATCTGCTTGAATAAGGCATCATAACAGAAATATTCTTACCTTTTTCAGTATCCAAAAGATACTGAATCAAAGCTCCTTGAGCTGCAATATTCTGGTGAATATCCGTGTTTTTTAGAGCCAAATCCATATCCTTAATACCATTCATTATTTGGTCAATATCAAGCCCTACTAAAGCAAACGGAACAAGCCCTACAGCTGAAAATACGGAAAAACGTCCGCCTACATCATCAGGAACAACAAATGTCTTATAACCTTCTTGGTCAGCGAGTTGTCTTAAAACACCCATTTTTTTATCGGTTGTTGCAACAATATTTCTTCTGTAATTATCACCAAGTTCTCTTTCCAAACGGTCTTTGATTATCATATATTGTGACATCGTTTCTGCTGTTGAACCTGATTTTGTAATAACATTTACCAATGTTTTTTTCAAATCAAGAATATCTAAAAGTCCGTTCATTGAATCAGGGTCGATATTATCTAAAAAGAAAATTCTTGGAAGTCCGTTTCTCTGTTCCGGCGTTAAAAGATTCCAATAAGGTTTCAAAAGAGCTTCTGTTACAGCTAAACCACCCAACGCTGAACCGCCGATACCGAGAACAAGAATGTTATCAAATCTGCCTTCTACCATTGAAGCAAATTCTTTAACGTACCAAACGGTTTCTTCATTGTAGCCTAAATTCATCCATTGCAGCCATTGTCCCGGTTTGTCCTTGCGCTGATTTAAACCCTTAATAATATCAGAGATTTGTTGTTTATAATTTTCAAATTTCTCATACAAATTTAAACCGTTTTCTTCGCCAATAACTGCGGAATCAACGTTTCTGCAATTTAATTTAAGCATTCAAAATCCTTTCTATAACTTAACACCCTTATTTAAATTGTACTATTAACAATTATTTTTTCAACTAAAACAAGAGTTTGAAGCACAATAAAAAAGGAGCGTTAAACGCTCCTTTTAACTAACCTTCAATAACTTCAACCCCGTCATCCGATACAAATTGTATTCCGAACTTCGCACGGAATAAGTATCTGACAGTGTTGCTTTGGATTTCAAACATCATTTTATTGAATAAATCGTAAGCTTCTTTTTTGTATTCAATCAACGGGTCTTTTTGACCGTAAGCACGTAAACCAATACCGTCTTTTAACATATCAATGTTGTGCAAGTGGTCAATCCATTGATTATCAACAACTCTTAGAAGAATATCTCTTTCTAAAGAGCGCATAATATTATCAGATGCGAACACTTCTTGCTTTTCAAAAGACGGATCATACTGTTCAGAAATTGAATTATAGAAACCGATAATCTCTTCTTCATGTTCTTTGTAGGCTTTTTGAGCCGCTTCTTTAATAGAATCATAAATTCTGTTAAATCTCTTACCTTTAATATCATCAACCGTAATATAAGCCAATTGCGGAATAACAGCGTGCAATTCTTTAATCAAGGTTTCCAAATCTTCTTGAATGTATTCTTCAGGGTTCATTTCAGGAGCGATATAGCTTTTTAGAAGTCTGTCAACTTCCTTATCAATCATAAATTCGATATCACTTCTCAAATCTTTACCTTCTAAAACCTTACGTCTTTGTGCATAGAATTTTTCTCTCTGAATATTCATAACGTCGTCATATTGAAGTACGTTTTTACGAATATCAAAGTGGTAAGTTTCAACTTTCTTCTGTGCAGACTGAATTTGACGTGTAATCAAAGAAGATTCAATTGCCATATTTTCTTCTACGTTAAGCATATTCATCAAGCCGGTAATCTTATCACCGCCGAATATTCTCATCAAATTATCTTCCAAAGATAAGAAAAATCTTGTAGAACCAGGATCACCCTGACGAGCAGCACGACCTCTTAACTGGTTGTCAATTCTTCGAGATTCGTGTCTTTCCGTACCGATTACGTGAAGTCCGCCCAATTCAACTACTTTTGCGTGTTCTTTTTCTGTTATGGCGCGAGCGTTAGCGAGCGCTTCGTCTTTTAAAATTTCGTAGTTTTCATCATCAGGAGAAACTCCGCGTTTTTCAAGTTCTTCTTTTGCTAAGAATTCTGCGTTACCACCTAACAGAATATCTGTACCACGACCTGCCATATTTGTTGCAATTGTAACCGCGCCGACACGACCTGCTTGAGCGATAATATAAGCTTCGCGCTCGTGCTGTTTAGCATTCAATACATTATGTTTAATACCTTTTTTATTTAAAAGAGCTGATATGTATTCGGACTTTTCGATACTTACCGTACCAACCAAAACAGGGCGTCCAAGCTTGTTCTGCTCAATAATATCCTCAACTACAGCATCATATTTTGCTTTTTCTGTCTTATAAATAACATCCGGATAATTAATTCTGATATCAGGTTTGTTTGTAGGAATAACGGTTACTTCCAAGTTATAAATTTTTCCAAATTCAGCTTCTTCTGTCATTGCGGTACCGGTCATACCTGATAATTTAGGATAAAGTCTGAACAAGTTTTGGAACGTAATACTTGCCAAAGTTTGAGTTTCATCCTGAATTTCAACGCCTTCTTTCGCTTCAATTGCTTGGTGCAAACCATCTGACCAGCGTCTGCCAGGCATCAAACGACCCGTAAACTCATCAACAATCATAATTTCGCCGTCTTTAACAACATAATCGGTATCACGAGTGAACAATTCTTTGGCTTTCAAAGCATTCAACAAATCGTGCGCGTATTGATTGTTGATATCAAACAAATCTTTGCAACCGATAATCTCTTGCGCTCTATCAATACCGTCTTCTGTTAAAATAACGTTTTTATTCTTTTCGTCAACTTCGTAATCGGTATTCTTTTCTAATTGCGGAGCAACTTTTGCCATCAAAGTATAAGTATCTGCTGATTTTTCAACACGACCACTTATGATAAGAGGAGTTCTTGCTTCGTCAATCAAAATACTGTCAACTTCATCGATAATCGCGTAGTTAAAAGGTCTTTGAACAAGCATATCTTTTGAAGCTGCCATATTATCACGTAAATAATCAAAACCGAATTCGTTATTTGTACCGTAAGTGATATCGCAATTGTAAGCTGCGCGCTTACGGTTAAATTCGTCTGCATCGTGTTGATTAGAAAGAATTACACCGACAGACAGACCTAAGAATTTGTAAATCTTACCCATCCACTCGCTGTCACGTTTTGCAAGATAATCGTTTACTGTTACAACGTGAACGCCTTTTCCTGTAAGCGCGTTCAAGTAAGCTGCAAGAGTCGCAACAAGAGTTTTACCTTCACCTGTTCTCATTTCGGCAATATGACCGTTGTGCAAGAAATACGCACCAATCAACTGAACATCAAAGTGACGCATATTCAAAACACGTTTACCTGCTTCTCTTACAACAGCGAAAGCTTCAGGTAAAATTTTATCCAACGCTTCTTTTTCTAAAATTCTGTCAGCTTTTTCGTTATCAGAAGTCGGACGCTCATCCAAAATCTTTTTGAATTCAGCAGTCTTTCCTCTAAGTTCTTCATCTGAAAGCTTTTCAAGTTCAGGTTCTAAAGCATTTATATGGTCTATAATTCCTAATATTTTTTTAACTTTTTTTTCGTTCGGGTCACCTAATAGTTTTAATAAAAAATTTATCATAATAATCCTCTCCAATTACAATAATAATAATAACATGAACAAGGAAAAATAAAAAATAAGACAGGTGACGAATGTAATAAATAAAGCCTAAGAAGACGTTTATGACAACTTTCTAATCATCTCATGCGCTTCTTCATCTTCAGGAAAAATTGTTACAACCTTGTCCAAATATTCTAAAGCTTTATCGTTATCTTTTTTCCCTTCATAACATTTAGCAAGACTCATCAATATTGAAATATTATCAGGCTTTTTCGCAAGCAAATTATTAAAGATATTAATTGCAAAATCATACTCACCAAGCTCATAATACGTTAAAGCAAGCGTATTTTGCGTTTCGATATCAGGATTTTGTTCAACCGCATGTATCAAATAATGCTTAGCATCTTCGTATTCTTTTCTTGCGTAAAAAATTCTACCTGCGCAAAATTGAATATATTCGTGGTGAGGATTAATTTTAAGAGCCTTCATTATATAATCTTTAGCTTCATCAAGCTGATTCAAGATTAATTTATTCAACGCCATAAAAGTAAGCGCCAAAATATTGTTTGGTTCAATATCCAAAGCTTCTTGGTAAAATCTTTCAGCCTCTGTATTTTTAGAAATTGAATACAAAAAGTTTGCATACTCAAAAATAATTTCAAAATCATTCGGCTGCAATTGCATTGCAATTTTGAATTCGTCTTCCGCATAATCAAACAAACGCTTGTTCAAATAAATAATTCCCAAATCCTTGTGAGCTTTCGCTATATCAGGATTCATTTTGATTACTTTTTTAAGCATTTTTTCAGCAGTATCCGTATCACACAGGCTTGAAGACAAAATCGCATACTGGTGGAATGTTTCTGCTGAAACCTGACCTTTTAATAAAATATTGTCATAAAGTTCTTTTGCTTTGTTAAGCTGGTTTGTTCTTATATAAAGACTCGCAAGCTTCTGTACGGGAAGAATAAATTTTTGGTTCACATAAACAATTCCTTCAAGCATTTTAATTGCACCTTGCAAATCACCCATCATTTCGAAACAGGTTGCCAAATTGTATTGATAATTTTCTTTTTCAGGATGCTGAAGCAATAAGTTTTTATAAATATTAGCAGCTTCTTGATATCGTTCTAATTTCATCTTTGACATTGCAAGCGCAACTTTAAAGCCTTCATCTTCTTCATCCAATTCACAAGCTTTTTCCAAATAAATGCATGCTTCTTCATGATTTTGCTGAATTTGATAAGCAGAACCTAAATTATAATAAGCCATTGGACTTTCCGTATTAAGTTCAAGTGCTTTTTTATAGCATTTAATTGCTTCATCGCTGGAACCTGTTGCCATATAAGCCGTACCAAGACTGTTATAAATCCCGATGTTATCAGGTTCTTTTTCCAATGCTCGTTTAAACGGTTCTATGCTATTTCCGAACTCTTTAATCTTCATGTAAGCTGTGCCGATTACAAAATCAAAAATATAATCGTCCGGCTCAACTGCGTTCGCCATAACTGCATACTTGATAGCTTCTTCAGTTTCATTCATTTTCATAAGCACAACGCATAAACTCTTATAAGCTTCTGAGTATTCTGAACGCAAATCAATAACTTTTATATAAGCATTTTTTGCAGAAATAAAATCACCCAATCTATCATAAGCACTTGCCAAATAATACCAAGAGGTTGCATCTTCCGGTTTAAATTTAACAACTGTTTCAAAACAGCTTCTCGCTTTTGTCCAATCATCTTCATTTGAAGCTACAAGTCCTGCAAGTTTAAGAAGTTCAATATTTTCAGGTTCTTCTTTTAAAGCAGGCTCAAGTAGTTCTTTTGCTTTATCAAATTCTTTTTTAGAGATTAAATCATTTATTTCTTCTAGCATGGTATACCTTTTATTGTAGTAGTTGTTGGGCTGAAAGCCCAACCTACTTTCTATATTTAACGTATTCGGTTCAAAAATTACTTAAAATAATTTTCAATTTTCCACTTTCAATTTTCCATTCGACCGTTCTACAATCGCAATCTATTCACCAATATAATTTCTTAACCCTGAAGTTAAGTTTTTATTTTTACACAACTTTTTCAATTTAGAAATTGCACGATTTTCGATTTGACGAATTCGTTCTCTTGAAACACCGTAAATTGAGCCGATTTCGTCCAAAGTCTTTTTGTTGCCGTCGTTGTTCAAACCAAATCTCAAAATCAAAACATCACGTTCTTTTTGACTCAATTGTTCAAGCATGTTCTTAATATCATCAAGCATACTTTCTTGTGAAACAAGAGAATCAGGCGTAATTGTAGATTCATCCACAATATAATCAATAATTTTATTAGAATCGTCTTTTTGACCTGTCGGAGTATCAATACTGATAGTAGATTGAGTAGATTTGATAATAGAAGTCAACTTAGCAACCGTAATACCCATTTTATCCGCAATTTCTTGCTTGTTAGGAATTCTGCCGAGTTCTGTTGTCAAATCCATTGTAGCTTTTTTAATTTTATTAATAGATTCAATCAAGTGGATTGGGAGTCTGATAATACGCGCTTTATCCGCAATTGCTCTCGTAATTGATTGTTGAATCCACCAAGTCGCATAAGTTGAGAACTTGTAGCCTTTCGTATAATCAAATTTTTCGGTAGCTTTAATCAAGCCCATATTTCCTTCTTGAATTAAATCCAAGAACGAAAGGCCGCGTCCGATATATTTTTTAGCAATACTTACAACAAGTCTTAGGTTTGCGTTAATAAGCACTTTTCTTGCAATTTCGCTCTGTGTTTCGTAGATTTTCTTTGCAACTTCAAGCTCTTCCTGAGCAGAAAGCAAAGGAATTTTACCGATTTGTTGAAGATAAATTCTAACAGAGTCGTCAGAATTTACTGTATTCAAATTCTCTTGAGTTTTAGGTTCTTCAATTGCAATTGATTCTTCATCATCATCCGCAGGTTCGATACTGTTGAAATCTACGCCTTCGTCTGAAATGTCGTCTACCATGATATTTAATTTTTCGCTCTTTTTGCTCATCTTATTGTCCTTTTTTGTTGTTTTGGGGAAGACCCCTCACCCGAATTTCTAAATTTCGAGCGTAGCTCTCAATTTGGAATTCTACCCTCTCTCTTGACCGGTTCACGTTAAACGAGTACGCTTACGCTTTCACTCTCTGTTCACCGATCGCTCCCGCAAGGGGCGAGGGGGTATGCGCTTAACGTGCTTGTTTGTTTTTCACTTGTTGTTTGACTGCTTCAAACAATATTATCGCTGCTGCGTTTGAAACATTCAGTGAGTTAAAATCCGTCAACATTGGAATCTTAATTTTGAAATCCGAAAGTTTCAAAAGCGAACGTGATATTCCTGCATGTTCTGCACCCATAATCAGCGCAAAATTCATGTCTTTATAATCCACATCAAAATAATTATCTTTTGCATGATGGTCTGATGCAATTACCCAATAGTTGTTTTCTTTTAGTTTTTGAACTGCACCAACCGGACTGTTGACTTTAATTATTGAGATATGATTAACCGCTCCGGCACTCGTTTTTTCAACCGTTGAATTTATCAAAACGCCTCGGCGTGACGGCAGGATAATTCCCTTAACGCCCGCGCAAACGCATGAACGAATTATTGCGCCGACATTGTGAGAATCTTCCACTCCATCTAATATTACTACATTCCCACCGATATTTTCAATAAAATCATCCAAATCAGTGTATTTTACGGGTGAAATCTGTGCAATTACTCCTTGATGTCTGCCTTCCGGCTCAAGTTGATTAAGTTTTTGTGGTGCAACGAATTGAAAAACAATACCGTTTTTTTGCGCAAGCTCTTTTATACGCTCAATTTTAACATCGCTTCTTGCGCTATTTGAGATAAGAATTTTGTTAAATTCTCTTTCTCCTGCTTCCAAAGCTTCAATAACGGCATTTTTACCATAAATAACAGTGCTTTCCATTATTTTGACACCTTCAACATTCTTTCTATACAACCTGCACTTGCTTTACGAACTTCTTCGTCCAAAGTGATTTCGTTTGTTTCATTTTCTAAAGAATGAAGAATTTCTTCTAAAGTCGTAAGCTTCATGCTTTCACACAACATGTTATCTCTTATTAGAATAAATTCTTTTTCGGGATAATCACGTCTAAGCCTATCCACAACGCCTTTTTCGGTTACGATAACAAATTGTTTGCGGTCGCTATTCTTTACATAATTAATTATACCACTTGTACTGCCTACATAATCACCCAAATGACTTACTTTTGGTTTACATTCAGGGTGGATAAGAATTTTTACGTTCGGATAATTCTTTCTTGCAAGCTCTATATCTTCAACCGTAATATTGTTATGAACAGGGCAATTGCCGTCATAAACGATAACCTCTACGCCTTCGAGCTGACCTTCTACCCATTTGCCAAGATTTGCGTCAGGGACAAAAAGGACTTGCGGAGCATTAAGGCTTTTTACGATTTCCAGTGCGTTAGAACTTGTGCAACAAATATCGCATTCGGCTTTAACTTCGGCAGTCGAATTTATATAACAAACGACAGGCATATTCGGATGTTTTTGTTTGAATTCAACCATTTGTTCATGGTTAATCATATCAGCCATCAAACAACCCGCCTTAACATTTGGTAACAAAACTTTTTTATCAGGAGAAATTATTTTGGCAGTTTGTGCCATAAAATATACACCTGCAAAAACTATAATATCGGCATTTGTTTTTTTAGCCATTTGGCTTAAGTACAAAGAATCTCCGACAAAATCGGCCACTTCATCAATCTCAATATTTTGGTAACTGTGTGCCAAAATAATTGCATTTTTCTCTTCTTTTAATTTCTTAATTTTTTCTATTATGTTTTTCATCTATTTACCCGAGTATACAAAATTTAAGTTTTATTGTACAATAAAAAAAAATAGGATGAAATAGGTATGGAATTATTTAAGAAGAGTGTTGTAATTGGTGTTTCCGTTACTCCGGAAATCGGTTTGGAAGTAGCTCAAATAGATTTTGCGACAAGAACTGTCCTCAAATATGCGACTAGACCACTAGAATATGATAGTAATCGTAGAGATATTGCAGATTTAGATATCTTTAAAGAAACTTTTAGAGATATTATGGAAGAACTTGCAATTCCGAAGGGTGCTTCAATTGTATTGAACCTTCCTACTGTTGTATTTAAGGTTAATGACTACCCTGCAGCTCTGGAAGAAGCGCAAGTTAGCAATGCAATTGACGATGAACTGGGAGAATATCCGATTTTCCAAAACACAGATCCTTGTTATTCTGCTGCTGCGCTACAAAACTCTACAATCCAGTTCACTAAAGTTGCTTACACTGCTGTTCAAAGAACAACAATAGTAGAACTTGTAATGGCAATTAAGGATTTGGGATATAAAACGCTTGCTATAGATACGTCTGTTAATTCAACTTTGAATGCCTTAATGTTTAAAGAAAGAGTTAACATTGAAGGCGATGTATCCTGGGTTCTTTTATTAGTTGAAAATAATTGCTGTCGTATCATACCGATGAATGGTCGCAATTACGTCGATGCATTTGAAGAAAAAATAAGTATCGGTGAAGTTTTAGGTGATGCAGAAAATTATTCAACCGTTATTTCAACTGTGTCTCCGCTATTAAAGAATTTGCCGTCACAATATTTATGTGTAGTTTCAAAAACTAATATAATTAGTGCTGAAATATTGGCAAGTAAACTTACTTACTCCGCTCCAATCATTCACCAAGAAGCAAATTCATTCTCAAATGAAGCTTTTATGGATATCGCTCCAAGCGTTGATGAATCATTAGCACCAATTATCTCTTTAGATATTATTGGCGCCGGAATATATCAGGATTTCTTGCCATATTCATCTGCACACTTCAATTTATTCAACAAATCATTAGGTGATATTTACCTTGAAGAACAACCTCCTGAATTTACTATTGCAGGTCACCGTATTGTACTTTCGAATGAAAATCTTATTAAAATACTTATTGTATTAGCAATTATAACTGCAATACCTGTTTTTATAGCATTCTTTTTCTTAAATAATTCTATAAAAACAGAAGAAAATACAGCGGCAGACTTAGATGTAAAAATCCAACAAATGGATAAATTCTTAAAAGATAATGAAAGCATTTCTTCTGAAATGTTTGACGAAGGCGATGAAATTAAACTTGGTCTGGAACATAATAAAAATATTTATTCTTATTATACAATTATTGGAACAGAAATTCCTAAAAAATTGTGGTTAACTCACGTTAAATTTGGTGATAAAACTACAATTGAAGGACAAGCTGATAACTTGGAAAGTGTTTATGCTTTCTTTAGAAGCATAAAAGATTATAGTCCTGAATCAGGCATAAAACTACAAAAATTAGGCTTAGCATCAAGTTCTCAACCACAAATACTTGATGACTCAAATCCGGATTTTGAAACTGATTCAATTTTAACTTCCATGAATGCAGATTTCTATGAGTTTAGAATTTCAGATGAACCTGAAGTTAAGAAAGAAGACTTAAAGAAAGATGCAAACGGCAATGCGTTGCCTGATTTAGAAACAATAAAAGAGAATAATTAAAAGGTAAAAATATATGGATAAGTACAAAAGATATTATGGTGTAATAGGTTTTTGCATAGCAATTATCATATTAATTTTAGGTTATGTGCGTTTAATTTCGCCAAAAGTTACTATGCTTAAAGATTTAGAAGCAGGTAATGAACAAAAACAAGAAAAAATAAGCAACCTGGAAAATAAAACAACAATTGTTAGACAAAAAATCAAAAAACTTAAAGATTCAATTTCTGCTTCACAAAAGAAAATTTATTCACCAATTGAAACAGATTTGGGCAACGAAACATTATTCTTTACTTTATACAATGATGTGATTGAAATGATTCATGCTAATTCTGTAAAAATCAAAGCAATTGACTACACTTATAATCCTGAAACAGATGCTTTCGTAAAATTTGGTAAAGATATTTATTTCGTATGCGATGTTAACATGGAATTAGTTTCAAATTACGTTAATTTAGGTAAATTAATTCAAGATTTATATCAATATCCATACTATATCAAAATCAATGAAATCGAAGTAAAACCTTATCAAAAAGATAAAAAGATTTTGATAACAAATTTGAGCTTGAGATTGTATGCACACACAGAACCTGATGAAACAACAAATGTTGATAACAGTGCAGCTGCTCTTCCTTTAAATGGTGCAAGTACTCAATTGCCTCAATAAAAATAATATTTTATTAACATAAAAAAATCAGGTTTTGAAATACAAAACCTGATTTTTTATTGCACTTATTCTTACTAGCAAACTCATAGTATTTTTATGGCAAATATGTCATTCTTTAATCAACTTTTAAGACTTCATAAATATCCATCTTATGAGCTTTGCCTCGAATTTCCACATCAGAAATCTTAATGACTTCGATATAATTCTTTGTAGCTTCATAAGTGGTTGAGCCGATAAGCATGCTTGTTTTATAAATCTTGTTATAGCTTTCCAAACGACTCGCAAGGTTCACCGTATCGCCGATAACAGTGTATTCCATACGATTAACTGAACCGATATTTCCTACAAAAACTTCGCCCGTATTAATACCAACACCGATTTCGATTCTTGGTTTGCCTTCTGACGCCCATTTACGTTGAAGTTCTTTAACCTTAACCAACATTTCATAACCGCACCTTACAGCATTCAAGGCGTGATTCTTGTCTTGAATTGGTTCGCCAAATATTGCCATAACAGCGTCACCGATAAATTTATTGATAATTCCGTTATGCTTTGCAACGATTGGCTCCATTTCAGTAAAATATTCATTCAGAATTTCAGAAACCTGTTCTGCAGACATTGTCTCCGAAAGGGATGTAAAACCTCTAATATCAGAAAAAAGAACCGTCACGGTTGCTTTTTTACCACCCAAGCCGAGATTATCAATATTCATCACAATACGTTTCATAACGTCTTGTGACATGTATTTTCCCATCGCTGATTTAACTTTTTCTTTGCTCTGATTTTCAATAATAAATTTGTGAATATAGGCAATAATCATCATAATCATAAACATTACAACAGGCGTAATTACATTAATCACAACACCGATATAAAAACAAATTGCACTAAATGCCAAATAACCGACAAGCAGAGCAAAAGTCAGAGAAATAGATTTAAACAAATCATAGACTCTGATAATTCCATAAACCACAAGCATTCCAAGAATTACAATAAGCAGGTTAACAAAATGCGGTGTTACTTTCAAAAAATCGTTGTGCAGAATGTTATCAATTGCACTGGCTTGAATATCCACTCCGGGGTGAGCTACAACCATCGGTGTGTTTTTATTATCGTTTAAACCTGCGCCTGCGGTTACGTTTGCCCCGATTACTACAATTTTATCTTTAAAAATCTCAGGGTCAACGATTGTCTTTTTGCCTGATTTAATATTATCGTAAGAATCCATAATATCAATTGCTGAAAACTTTTGGTGTGAATAGCCGTCCAATAATTTATAATATTTAATCGGCACGATTGATTGATAAGGCGTAGTTTTCAATTTTATTTTGTACTCTAAATCAGGAAATGCAAGCGTTTTATCGTCAACAACCATTGAAGGATTATCATACGCCATTAAAAAAGTTTTCAACGCTAAAGACGGATAAAGCTGTCCTTTGTATTCAAATACGTATTCATAAGTTCTGAAAACTTCATCCATCGCAAAAATGTTCCAATTTGAAAGTCCGTTTATAAATCCGGGGAACGCTGTCACAGAGCCTGCATTTTTTATCACATTAAAACATGGAGTCGGATAAGGAAGAATGCTTTGATACAAATTTTGGTGTAGTTTTTTGTTGTTTGTAGCATTCAGAGCAAATTTTTTCGCAAAAGCTTTATCATAAATTGCACCCTGCTCTTGATTTTCCCAAGGCATTGCTTGAGGAATAAAACCAAGTACAAAATTATCTATTTTATTTATATCACTAAAAAATTTCTTATCAGACTCGGGATTATCCTTGTCTAAGCTTGAAATATTCGCATCATAGATGATAGATTTAGCATCCGTATAATCGTTAAAATAATTAAAAATTTTGCACAACAATTCACGCTTCCACGGCCATCTGTAACGCTCGGCGCTTTTTGTATCAATAACAACAACCACAACATCATCACTGCCGTAGGTTTGTTTATGTGTGTCAAAAGGCAAACGTTCGGTCAGAACGTGTTTCGTCATGAAATCATAGGCCTTCGGCTCTACAAAAGTGTAAGTTATAAAGTAAACAAAAACTAAAAAAAGTATAACAATGATACTTGAAAATGCAAATTTAATCTTATTCATAATTTAATGATAGAGGAATTTTGGGCAAAGTGCAACTTTATCTATTGTTTTTAACAATTGTAAGATTATTAAATTAATTATGCAAAAATCTGCACCATTTACTTAATTATATTTGTTTTACAATTTCATTCGCTAAATCTTGCAGTGAAAGTCGCACACAACAATCTGAGTATTTTTTCATAAATATTTCATCTATTTTTTGAAATATATACTCTGCATTTTTAATACTTTTATTTTCCTTGAGAATCCTTACAAATATATTTATTAATTGAGTTGTCGTAAAAGTACAAGTAACATTCCATATTAACCAAGCATTTTTTTCTTGAACTTTAGACAAGATTTTCTCTAAAAATTCACTTGTAAAAATTTCATCCAAATAATTCTTATAAATTTCTTCTAAAAAATTATGAATATCTTTTATAACATTCTCTTTATTCGGAATTAAGAATTCTTCTTTAATTTCTTTTCCTTGTATAAAAATAGTAATTTGATTTTCTTGGAAGGAAGAATTGTCTATAACATGTACCAGTGGGAATATAAAACCGCTGTTTTCGGCGATACGTTCTCTAAAAGAACTTATTTCTTTACAAATATCAGCCCCAAACTCTGCAATATCGCTACCGATTTCAAATCTTATAGTATCAATATTTAAATAATTCTTCTACTTTGTCTTCTGTTGGTTTTTGAGGAGCTTCTTTTTTATGAAATATTTTTTTCAAATAGTTTAGCATAACTATTTTTTAATTTTAATTTTTAAAATGTCAAATAAAGACATCAAACAAAGATAAAAACAATCGAACGACATTCGCGCCGCGAGCGTTTTTAACGAGCGTGAAAGTGCAAGCAATGAAATATTATTTAAAACAATTTTCCATTTTCCACTTTCAATTTTCCATTGAAGAAAGCCCCATTAACTATTTTCTTTTTCTCAAAAAAAACTCCATTTTAATTATTATGCTATAATATAGCCAAAGAGGATATATAAATGAGTGAAAATTACATACAAATGATTGGTCAGGATAAGATTTATCCTATTATCAGATGCAAAGAAGCAAGCCAAACAATAGAAATCGCAAAAGCTTTAGTTGAAGGCGGTATAAGAGTTTTAGAAATCAATGTTGAAAACCCTTCAATCTACGAAGCTATCCAAGAAGTTTCAAAATTCGCAAATGTTTGCGCAGGAGGAATTATTACCTCTATGCAGGCAGATGCAGCACTTGAATGTGGTGCTAAGTTGTTTTCTTCACCGATTTTTCAAATGAACATGGTGAAAATTTCTAAAAACAAACAAGTACCGTTTATCGCAGGCGCATCAACTGCCAACGAAGCATACAACGCTTGGAAATCAAGAATTCCTTTGATTAAATTATTCCCAACAGACGCAATGGGCGGTGTTCAGTATATAGAAGATATTTTAAGACAAATGCCATTTTTGAACTTAATGCCAATGGGAAATATCAAACTTGGTGACGCCGTAACTTACATTAAAGCAGGCGCAGCAGCTGTTGGTATCGGTCGTGACTTCTACAACGGATTTACTCCAAAAGAAATCACAAACCGCACAAAAGAAATTTTAATGGAAATAAAGGATTATACTAAATGGAGCCAAAAGTAGATATCGCAATAATTGGCGAATGCTTAATCGAGCTTTCCTCTAACGGAACACTCGCTGATACTTCAACGCTTAACAAGTATTTTGGCGGAGATACAGTGACGACTGCGGTTGCAATCGCAAGATTGGGCGGTAAAGTTACTTACGTAACAAAAGTCGGCAATGACGGATTTAGCGAATTTATTCTTTCGAGCCTTAATAAAGAAAATATCGACACGTCTTTAATCACGTCAAACGAAGAACAAAACGGCATGTACATTGTATCTCGCACTCCTGAAAAGAAAGAGCTTTTGTACTACAAAAGAAAAACTGCGGCTACAAAATTATCAATTGATGATTTGAATGAAGATTGCATCAAAAAGTTAAAACTCGTGTATTCAACAGGCGTTGTTCAATCGCTTTCTGCAAGCTCAAGAGAACTTGTACACAGCGCATTTAAACTCGCAAAAGAAAACGATGTCATGACTGCGTATGATCCGAATTACACATCTTGTTTTATGAATTCTACCGATACAAAAGAGTATTTTGAAGAAATCGTAGACTACACTGATATCATATTTTTGAGCCTTAAAAATGACGCAGAAAGACTTTATGAAGTCGAATCAATCGACAAAGTTATGAACTATTTCTGGGATAAAGGCGTTAAAATCGTTGTCGTAAAATCCCATATTGATAACGGATATTATACAGGCTACAAAGGCGATATCAGCTTTACAGAATTCTATAATACATCTAAAGCGATTGATACAACAGCTTCTGGCGATGTGTTTAACGGCGGATTTTTGTACGCAATTACGAACGGTTATGCACCTGCGGAAGCCACAAAATTTGCGGCTGTTGTTTCAGGATTACAAACACAGAATTTCGGTGCAATTCAATCAATCCCTTATCTTAAAAATGTTTTGGAGAATGTTTAATGACAAAATACGTTGTTTCAGGCTATATCGGCTTTGACAATTTCGGTGACGAAGCAATCGCGCATGTTTTGGTTGACAAACTTAAATCAAAAGGTGCTGAAAGAATCACTCTGATTTCCTCTAATCCTGAAAAAACGTCTAAATTGTACAGCGTAGAATCAGCTCCAATGTTAAAATTTGTTGATGCCGTAAAAGACTCAGATGTTCTTGTATCGGGCGGTGGAAGCCTTTTGCAGGATGTAACGAGTTTCAAAAGTCTTTTATACTATCTTGGCGTGATTTATTGCGCATTATTTTTCGGCAAAAAAGTTGAAATCTTTAGGCAAGGAATCGGACCGATTAATTCTAAACTCGGACAATTGTTGACTAAGTTTGCACTGAAACATGCTTCTAAAATATCCGTTCGTGATAAAAAATCGCAAGAACTTTTAAAAAGTTGGAAGATTGATGCCGAACTAAAACCCGACCCGATTTTTGATTTGGATTTACCGAAAAAGAACAAAAAAGGCGTAGTCGGAATTCAACTGAGAAATTATCCTACGCTGAATGAGAGCTTTTTGAACGCATTAGCGGATGAAATTGTAAAAAGATTTTCTGATAAAAAAATTGAAATTTTCTCTTTTCAAGACAGCATTGATTTAGCGATTTGCGAAAAATTTGCAAGAATTTTGTACAAAAAAGGTTTGGAAAATGTTGAAGTCGTAAAAGGACTTTCTGTAAACGAAGTTTTTGAAAGAATTTCTGATTTAGAGTTCCTAATCGGCATGCGCTTCCACGCGAATGTTGTTGCGATAAAATCAGGTGTTAAGGCGCTTGCGATAAACTATGATATCAAAGTCAAAAAACTTGCTGACGAATACAAGTTACCGCTAATTGAACTTAATCAAAGAGATTTCTCAAAAGAATTTGATTCGCTAATTAATAATTAGTATCCTTTTATGCTGCATTTCTTTGTTTATGTTTTGTCATGGAAATATTTAGTTTTGGCAATAATATTCCAAGCATTAAAGCTGAATACGCAAGTCCTGAAATATGGGCAATATTTAGTTTACGCAAATTCTTTTTAACATCTTTTCCGCCTTGCGCTGCAATTTCAGAATGTGTTTTTAAGGAAACATCATTTAGCCAATGTTTAACACCCTTTCCTTCTTTAGAAGTATTGAACAAATCTTTTCTGTCTTTATCCAGCAAATTGCCGACACCTTTTGCAACAAAACCGCCTAATACAAGCCAGTTCAAGAATCCTAAATAATCTCTAACAACCGTTTCTCTAAGTTCCGTATTATCTTTTGACGCGAAAAATCTTCCTAAAATCAATGCACCGTAAACTGTTTTAATCGCGTTTCCACTAGTTGTCGGACCGGTAAACTCAAGTTTCTTAAAGAAATCTTTAGCGTTTTTGATATTCATAACTTTTGCAAGCATTGCTACAAAACCTGCACTGGCTAAAACTTTGTTAAAACTAAGATTTTTCTTTTTATCTGTTTGACTGCTATTTCCAATATGGCTTTCATAGTCCATATTGCCGACAAATTCTTTGCTACCAGTGCGCTTTTGTGTGATATAACGATTTATCGCTTGGTTAGTAAGAGCTAAAGCAACAGACAGAGTAAGCGCACCAAGCGTTTTAACTTTATTCAACTTTTTGAGCTTTGCAATTACCTTTTCTGACTCATTTGCAGAAAAAACATTTTTTCCCATATCAATTGAATCTCTTAAAATATTTTGCACAGTTGAAGTTATAGCTTTGTCACCGCTTTTAAGGGTAATGTTGCTTTCAGCTCCTACGGCGTTAATTACTCTTTCCGTCAAAATATTTTGCAAATTCTTTGAGTCATTTTTTGAAAGATTTTTATCAAAAATTAATTTGTCAAAAGTTTCAATAATTGATTTTTCAGATTTGATTTTGTTATGAACCCCTTCAAAATCTTTGTTATCCCATGTCAAATTATTCCAAGCTTTTTTATCATACCATTCAATTTTGTCCCAGTTAATTTTATTCCATGACTGTTCTTCATGTTTATTTAAACCTAAAAGTGAATTGAAAAGATTTTTTGAATAATTTTTTCCTGATTTATTAATGTCATTCAAAACATCAATTGTATTATTTGAAGCCCAAGAGTTTTCGTTAACCTTAATTTCAGGTTGAATTCGTTTAGACATAGTTTTATTAATCATTTGCCCGAACAAACCTGCGGAAAAGCAAGCGATGAAAGTACCTGTAAATTCTCTAAATGCCATTTCAAAACCGGCATATTTGTTGCGTTCTTTATACTCAACAACCGTTCTCGGTAATCCCATTGCAAAAACATCCACTAAAGATGCGTTAAGCATAGGGTTTGTGCTTAAAGCTGCAAGACCTTGAGTTAGCGGAGCGTCTATCGATCCGCGGAAGTTTGGTGTTCTAAATTGTGTTTGGGGTACGTTATTATAAACTTTCATTTTTAATCCTTTCAAATCTGCGCATGAAAAAAGCCCTTAATTTACATAAAATCAAGGACTCATCAAACTATTTATTTCTACAAAATTGTTACATCACAAAAGACAAGTCCTGTTAGAACTTGCAACAACAATTTTGAGTTTTAATATTTCGTCTAGTCATACTTAGATAATCAAACAAATATTTTCTGTTGTCAATAGCCCAAGTGTCTTTTATGAAGTTATGTTATGGTATACAATAACTTTTTCTCAACAAATCATATCTTCTTAGAAAATTTCACTTTACATTTCTTTATAAACTAGCAAAAAATTTTGTTTGGATTACTTTATTAATATAAGTAGTATTAGTGTGAAGGTAGATTTTTATGGTTAATGGCATTACCGGTTTTAAACAAAATTCTTACGGCAACATTCAAAGGATGGGTTCAACAGAAAATGGCAGAGCAATTTACAGAGTAATTGATTCTGATGGCAAAGAAGCTGGACGCTTGAGTGTTGCAGGTGCTGACACAGATAAATTTGAATCTGCATATCGCGATATTATGGATGCAGCTCCAAAAATTCAAAAATATGTTACAGAAAACTCTTCCGAAGCAGATATAAAGAAAAGAAGAAATCTATCCAGAGTTATTGTGGGTGTTGGTGGTTTTATCGGTGCAGCTATTCCAATTGCATTAACCAGAAAAGCTTCTACGCTTAAACAAATTTTAGCTACTGTTACCGGGGTTGTAGTTGGTTTATCCGCAGGTTTTGCAACATCACTTTCTGTAACCACACCTCCAGGAACTTACAAATTTGCAAAAGCATCCAGAACATTTGCAAAATTAGATATTCAACCGATTTCTGAAGAAAAAGTTTAAACATTAAATGAAAAAAAATAAAAACGCGAATAAGTTTATTAACAAAAACTTATTCGCGTTTTTGTTCTACTCGATTTATTTTGCGAAAATCGCATGTTTATTGTATAATCAGCATGGAAAATTTTAAAAGAAAATTAGTAGAACTTAATGGAAGCATTCGGCTTTCGAGTAGCCGGAGAAAGAAGGAAAAATGGTACCTGAAACAAAAAGTTTTCAATTAGAAATCGGCGGTAAAACCGTTACTGTTGAAACTGGTAAGTACGCTCAATCAACTAACGGAAGCGTTACTGTTCGTTGCGGTGACACAATGTTATTTGTACACTGCGTAGTTAGTAAAGAACCTAGAGTCGGCATCGACTTTTTCCCTTTACTTATTGATTATGAAGAAAGAATGTCTTCAATCGGACGTATCCCTGGCGGTTACAACCGTTCAGAAGGTAAAGCAAGCGATAAAGCTATCCTTGTTTCACGTTTGATAGATAGACCTATCAGACCTCTATTCCCAAAAGGATATAGAAACGATATTCAAATCGTAGCTCAATTATTCAGCTACGACCAACAAAACCAACCTGATACATTAGCTATGTTAGGTGCTTCTTGCGCATTGATGCTTTCAGGCGCTCCATTTGAAGGCCCTATCGGTGCTGTAAGAGTTTCAAAAGTTGATGGTCAACTTATTGCTAACCCAACTCACCAACAAGCTGATAAATCAGACTTAGACATCGTTGTAGCCGGAACACACGATTCTGTAATCATGGTTGAAGCTGGTTGTAAATTCGTTACAGAAGACGATATTATGGAAGCTGTTGAATTTGCTCAAGGCGAAATCAGAAAACAATGCGAAGCTCAAGTTGAATTTGCAAAAGCTTGCGGCGTAGTTAAAGAAGAATTCGTAAACCCTTACGATACAACAGAACTTAAAAATATTATCAACGAAGTTGCTCACGATATGATTTTTGATGCTTATCACAACTTCGACAGAAAATACAGACAAGAAAAATTGGAAGAAGCTAAAAAGCTTGTTAAAGAAAAAGTTGAAGCACTTCCTGAAGACCATTACATCCACAAAATCATTGAAGAAACAGGCATTGACTTTGTTGCAGAAGAATTCAAAGCTGCTGAAAAGAAAATCATGCGTGCAATGATTCTTGATGAAGGCGTTAGAGCTGACGGACGTAAACCAACCGAAGTTAGACCTATTTGGTGCGAAGTTGGTGTTATTCCTCGCGCTCACGGTTCAGCAGTGTTCACTCGTGGTCAAACACAAATCTTATCAGTTGCAACACTTGCAGGCCCCGGTATGAAACAAGAGTTGGATGGCGTTGATCCTGAAACAGAAAAAACTTACATGCACAAATACATCTTCCCAGGATTCTCAGTTGGTGAAGTAAAACCTCTAAGAGGTCCCGGCAGACGTGAAGTTGGTCACGGTAACTTGGCAGAAAGAGCTAACGTTCCTGCACTTCCTTCTCAAGAAGAATTCGGTTATACAATCCGTGTAACTTCAGATGTATTGGAATCAAACGGTTCTACATCAATGGGTTCAACTTGCGGTTCTTCAATGGCTTTGATGAACGCCGGTGTTCCTGTTAAATGTATGATTGGCGGTGTTGCAATGGGTATGATTACCGAAGAAGGTAAAGAACCTGTTGTATTAACAGATATCCAAGGTATTGAAGACTTCCTTGGTGATATGGACTTCAAAGTTACAGGTAACGATGATGGTATCACAGCTCTTCAAATGGATATGAAGGCTAAAGGTATTGCAAACGAAACTTTGAGAAGAGCTTTGGCTCAAGCAAAAGAAGGCAGATTGCATATCTTAGGCGAAATGAGAAAGGTTATCACAAAACCTGCAGATCATTTATCACCATTTGCACCAAGCATTTCTACAATGACTATTCCTACTGAAGACATCGGAACAGTTATCGGACCAGGCGGTAAACAAATCAGAGCAATCATTGATGCTTCAGGCGCTGAAATCGATATCCAAGATACAGGTGTTGTAACAATTACATCTAACGACCAAGAAGGCGCAGCTATCGCTAAGAAGATGATTAAAGACCTTACATTCAAACCTGAAGTTGGTATGGTAATCAAGGGTAAAGTTGTAAGAATCATCCCTATCGGTGCGTTTGTTGAACTTGGCGGCGGTAAAGACGGTATGGTTCACATTTCTCAAATCTGCCAAGAAAGAATTGAAACAATTGAACCACACGTTAATATCGGTGACGAAGTTATCGTTAAGGTTATCAAAATTGATGATAAAGGTAGAATCAACCTTACAATCAAGGGAGTAACCGAAGAAGATAAAGCTAAATTAAACGCTTAATGGTTGATAATGTGGGGCTGAAAGCCCAACCTACACAGATAAAAAGACCTCGGATTTTGCATGCAAAATCCGAGGTCTTTCTTATTATATCTAAATTGTTATAATTAGCAATACGTTTTGAATGATTTTATTGAAAAAACTAAAAGAATAATGTATAATAAAAGCTCAGAGTGGTAGCTTGCGAAACTACCAATGCTCTTTAGAGAATCTTACGGTTCTTAGTCTTTTGACTGAGAGCCGTTTTTTAATACAAATAAAATCATAAAGATTAGTAATAAACTTATATTGAATTCGTACGCAGTTTTCCCTCTCCAAGGGAGAGGGTAGAATTTCAAGTTGAACTTTGTGAAACTTAGATATTCGGGTGAGGGTTCAAGCCATAAGGCAATAATTATTTATTATATCAGAATACCCCATCATCTTTTGCAAAAAGAAAGGCTATTTCGCCTAACACGAACAATCTAAAAAATTAGCCTAAAATATCACTCAAATCAAAAATCTTTTCTGCACCAAGCTTCATGCTCTTGATTGCAGCTTGAACTCTGTTAGAAACCCCGAGCTTTTTATATATGGACGCTACATGGGCTTTTGTAGTGTGATTTGAAATGAAAAGTTTCTTGGATATTTCCTTGTTAGTCAATCCTCTTAATAACAAAAACAAAACTTCTCTTTCACGCTCGGTAAAGTTTTCCATAGAAATACATCTTCCTCATCATTCATAACATTAGTTCCTATTATCTTTGTACAATATCCTAAGTGGCGTGTCTATAAGCTCGGTGGCTACTTTTTGTAAAGGTCACTGTCTTTAAGCGAGCTTAATACTGCGGACTATATAATATTAAGTTTTGTAAAGAAAATTACAATTTCTGAAATCAAGCAGATTTTAAATACTTTATATATACGAGGTATTTAAGATGGCTTTAGATGGTATTAATAAAATCGAATACACTTCTAATACAACAGCAACAACAAAAGTTGCAGTTGAAAACAAGCCTGTTAACTCTGTTATGACAGAAGCTAACAAAGCTAATACCTCTGTAGAAGAAAAAAAGAATACCTCTAAACTTGATGAGTTATTAGAAAAATTGTGTGCAGAATTCTCTAAACTTGGTTTAAAACCGGAAGAACTTAAAAACAGCGGTATTTTATACCGTATTTCCGGCATGAATCAAAAACAAATCGAAGCAGCTACTGACGCTCAATTAAAACAAGTAATTGATTGTTTAAAAGCTGCAATTAAAGATTCTGTTGTTGATGGCAAAATCGATTTAGAAAAAGCAGGTAAACTTGGTAACACTTATTTTATCGCTGTAAACACAGGTTGGACAATTGAAGGATTCAAAAAACACAACGACAGCGTAAAAAAATCTTCTCTTTTAGAAAGATTAAAAGAAACTGGCTGTTTAAAGAATGATGCAACTTTAGAAAATACAAAACCTGAAGAATTGCAAAAAGCTTTATTCGACTTTTTCAATAAAACATTATTAACACCTCTAAAAAATGCTAAATCTGCTAAAGAAAAAGCAAGCATTTATAAAGGTCAATTACAAACATTTGGTCGTTTATTAATCAACACTCCTGATGAAGAAAAAGCAATCTTCAAACAAGCAATCGCAACTTTGGCTGCTGATAACAGACTTAAAGGTTTAAATGCAGTTCTTGCAAGTTTCGAAACTCCACAAGCAAAAGAAGCTTGGGCTGATAGTTGGTCTGTTGAAGAACTTTCTCAAGCTATCGGTGCAAAGGACATTGAAGGCAATGTACCCGCTGATAAAGACCAAACTGCTTTTGTAGCCAATGTTTTTGCAGAAAAATCAGAAGAAAGCATTAAAGAAACTTATTCTCAAATGAGTGAACCTGCAAAACAATTCTTCCAAGAAAATGCAGACAAACTTAAAGAAATCAAAGAAAAAGAAGCAAAAGGCATTGAATTAACCGAAGAAGAAAAAGAACTTGTTGCACAAAGAGATTTATATAAAAATCTTTATTCAGGTGCAATGTCAGGTACTGCCGTAAACCAAAAAGTTGCTGAAGAATCTAAAAAAGAAATTCTTGGTACAATGAACAAAGATGCTTATAGCCTTCCTATTTATAAAGAAGTTTTAAAACAAGTTAACGAATTTGTAGACGAACATCCTGAAGCTTTAACAATGCCAAAAGAAGAATTGGTTAAATTATTGGATGAAGTCACAAACGGAAACTATTCAACAGTTGCAACAAACAGCAATGCTGAATTAAAAGCTCCTGCGGAAGAAAAAGCCGGTGTTACAGATATCGTTAACACAAAATCTGAAACAGAATACAGAGAAGCTCAAACAAGACAACAAACTTTGATGAGCCAAATCAAAGCTAATTCAAAATCTACTGAAAACACATTCGTTGTTGATAAAAGTGTTAAAGTAGAAACTGAAACTAAAACAGACAAAGAAACAGCTTCTGATTTTTACGCATTAGAATTGAAAAATAAAGCTTTCAGAAGTGCTGAAAACATTACTAAATATTTAAAAGAAACAGGTGAGTCAAAATTCGGTTTCGCAACAGAAGTATTTAAAAAATTCAGCGATATGGGTTCTACAACTCAAGACTGGGCTATGAATTATTTTTCAAACGCATCTTCTACAGTTCAAAACTTGTTCTTGAATAAAATCACAGGTTCTTTCTCAGGCATGGTTGCTGCTGCAAAAGAAGTTGATTTATCAAAATTCAACTTGGTTGGCGTATCAGTTACAACTCAAAAAGAAATTGACAAAATTCAAGATGAAAGAAATTTAGTTCAATAAGAAATACGTAACAAAACTTAACATTCCTTTTATTGTGTTTGTAAAAAATATATATGCATGATATTATCCTTGTATACAAATCCAAACAATCACAATTTGAAGGAGATCCCTATGTTAGACTTTTTGTTCAAAAAAGAAACTGTAAATTCTTGCGAAAATTTAAACAGTTTCTATTCTAAGCTTAAAGAAATGTATTCTTTCGATAGTATTTCAGACGAAAGAAAAGAATATTTAAAGACAACAATGTCAAAATTTGGGTATCTTCCTTATCCACAAGTTAAAGCTTTAGAAGAATTAACAGACGCGGAAGTTTTATTTGCGCTTGAATCAAAATGGGAAGCAAACGGCGTATTTAAAGACGGAAAATTTGAATTCTCAAAATCAAGTGTTTTAGCAAGAAACAACGTTAAAAATTCAAGCTGGCTACAAAAAGAAGGACACGATATCAAGTTGACTAACCTTGCAGGTTTAGGCAAAGATAACACTCAAGCAGGCAAATTCATGGATTGGATGCGTCAACTTTTAATCTTGCCAACAGGAAATTTGGATAACAACGTATTCTCAACTACTATGTATCTGATTCCTTTCCATCCGCGTGAATTCGGTTGCGCTTATCTTCCGACTGCAAGCTGTGTTAGCCCTAATTTGGAAGACAAAAATATTTTAGAAAAAACAGGTTTAAACGCTGACGAGCAAGTAAAAGCATTCATTCAAATGACTCAACTTGCAGGTCACCCTGTAATCTATGACATACTTCCTCAAACAGGAAGATTTTCTAAAATTGTTTTAACAAATCCTGATTGCGCACGTTGGTTTGATATTAACGCACTAATTGAAGAATTATCTAAAAATGTTGATAAAGTAGCGCAAGAACTTAAAGACAAATACTCTCAAGATGATTTGAATATCGTGAGCGGTATTTACAAAAAATCAATCAAAGGCGAAAGCTACGGCGATTTGTCAGAACACTATCAAAATATTTTTAACGAATTAGACGAACTATTGAAAGAAACAAAGATTTTCTTATCAAATTCTATGCTTGAAAAGAGCATTCAAGATAAATTGCACAAGAAAGCAAAAGCAATTATCAATGCTGTTGCAAGTAACAAACACAACAAAAAAATGTCAGAAAATGACATTACAAACCAAGGCGAAATCATTCAAGAATTAATTAAAGACGGTATGTGGCCTGCTCCGGGTGGTGCTTGGTGTTCAGCAGGTGTTCCTGTGTTTGACAAAATGAGCGAAGGCGCATCATATCCGACATTCAAGCATTACAAGTTTGATGGCGAAGATGTAACTCACTTTGCAAACCTTGATTGCCAAACTCCATACTATTTTGTATGTCTTGAAAATGGTAAGTATAACAACGATGTAATCAAATTTTTCATTGATTACATGAAAAATCTTCAAGAAGAATTTAACTTTGACGGTTTCAGAGTTGACCACATCGACCACATTGTTGATGAAGTTTCTGAAAAAGACGGTGTTCCAATAAGTTACAGAGCGCCAAGAAAAGTTTTGGGAATGTTAAATACTGCGATGAAGGAAAAAGTACCTTATTTTGCAACTTTAGCAGAATATATGTTGGGTGAAAAATCTTTCAAAGAATACCACGAAGATATGAATTTTGATGTTCTTTGGGGTAATGATATTCCTGCTCAAAGCTACAAAACACCTGAAGTTATTGCGGAAGAAAATTTGGAACTTGCAAATTACAATACAACTTCTAAAAAATCAACTCCACTCTCAATCTTGAAAACATACAACAATCAAGATGGTGAATTTGCAGCATTTGACCGCTTCCCGGGACAATTAGGTCAACAAGGTGCTTTGTTCAAATGGTTTAAGTTTAAATTCTTACCCGGTGGACGCAACGCGCAAAGACCTGTAATGTACATTGATGGTGACGAATCATTCACAAAAACAGGCATGGAATCTGTAATCGGTAATGAAGTTTCAATGCCAAGAGCAAAAGATTATGATTTCTATGCAAAATTCGACGCAATTGACAGATTTGCTAAGAATTCTCCTGTAATTACGGATGGTGAAGCACATATAATAAGACAAGATGATGATGGTTTTGTAGTATGGCAAATACAAAAAGAAGGATTAAAGAATTCTATCCTTGTAGTTGCAAACTATCAATCACCGACTGAAAAATTCAGAGTTGAAGAAGGCGAAAATTCTTGGGACGAAGAAAGAGAAGGACGAGAAGTTTTTGATAAGACAATTGAACTTTCTTGCGACTACTCAATCGTTTCAGAATTCAGATTTGATGGTACGGATTATATTGAAGAAAAATTCGTGGCAGCTACAAATTCGCTTTCATTTGGAAAACTTATGCCAGCTGAATTTAAATTCTTTACAGTTATTAAGTAGGGCGAACAACAGCGCGCATTCCTTCCCTTGTTAGGGAAGGTTAGGATGGGTATCTGTTTTACCCAAAACCAATTTCAAGGGCAAACGCCCACATGGAGTATAATACGATTAAGTAAACTACGATTAAGTAATATAGGGATTCGCCGAGTGGACACACTCGGCTTTATTTTTATTAGAATTTGAGTTATCATAAGTGTATGAAAAAACAAGTTATCGCGTATTTGCACACGCACTGGGATAGAGAGTGGTATAGAGAGTTTGAAGTCTTTAGAATGAGGCTTCTGAGGGTATTTGACAACATTTTGAACCTGCTTCAAGATGGCAAAATACCTTGTTTTTATTTTGACGGACAAGTAAGCGCATTAGAAGATTATCTTGAAATGCGTCCTGAACAAAAAGAACTTGTGCGCTCTCTTATTAAGCGTAAAAAGCTTTTTATCGGGCCTTTTTATTGTTTGGTTGACGAATTTCTAACCGACAAAACTTGTTTTTCCAAAAACCTTGAAATAGGTATAAAGATTGCTCAAAAATACGGATGTAATGATTTTATCGGCTATCTTCCCGATACATTCGGACACAGCCAAAATGTCGTTGATATTTTGCGAGATTTTGGGATTGATAAATGTGTTGTATGGCGCGGTTGCGGAGATTTTCCTGCGGAATTCTCTTGGTGCGGAATGGATACAGTAAACCTTGTCAGAGGTTATTTTAATGATGTTTTCTCAATTAATGCACCGATTGAAAGGAAAGCCGAGTTGCTTAAAAACAATTTGGATTTACTTGCCAAAAAATCAGGTGATTACATTTTGCTTCCAATCGGAGCCGACCATTTGGGCGTAGAAACGGATATTGATGTTCAAATTGAATCAATAAATGAACTTTTAAAAGATGATTATCAAATTAAATTAGGCTCGCCGTTTGATTATTTCAAGCGCGTTGAAAACAACTTCAAACAATTTGAATGGAACGATGAGTTGCGTGACAACTCAAAAACTTTTGTATTGCAGGGCTGTTATTCTTCAAGATTGGATTTGAAACGCGAAAATGTGGAATGCACTTATTTGTTGGATTTAGCAACACGTTTTACAAAACAACAAAAAGAAACAAAATATGACAGTTTGTTAGAATACGCTTATAAAATGCTTCTTCAAAATCAGGCGCATGATAGTATTTGTGGGTGTTCTACCGCGGATGTGCATAGAGAAAACTTTATCCGCTATATGAAAATCAAACAAATTGCAAACACAATTGTTGATGAGCTGAAATTTAAAAACCATTTTGAAGAAAAGAAAATTTTAAACCTTTCTGACAGAGAGTTTTCAGGAATAGTAGAATTTGAAACGACTCAAAAGCTTGAAGGGTATGAAAAGATTGATTTCAGAAAAGGTTTTGATAAATATTTACTTACGGACACGCAAAGAATACCGATAACGGAAGATTACACAAATATTTATACATATTTAGCGGAAATTAAAAATTTGGAAGCCGATGAAATTGAATACTTGATGCCGGTAGTTTCTGAAACCGATTTGAGAGTCGGTGATGATTTTATTGAAAACTCTAATATTTCGTTAAAAATTGGAAACGGCGATATTTATATAAACGGCGTTAAATTCTCACTTGTAGATTTTGTCGATATGGGCGACAGCTATAATTGCGGGCCAAAAGAAGATGATATGGGAACAGAATTTACAATATTGCGTTCCAAAGCCGTGTTAAAAACACCTACGAGAGTATCTTTGAAGATTGATTTTGAAGGCAGATGGGATATTGTTCCACTTGTTGTAAGTTTGGACAAACATTCTTCTTGCCTGAAATTTATGTTTGATTGGATTAACACTCAAAAAAATCATTTGCTTTCTGCCGGATTTGAACTTGCAAATCCGATTAGAGAAGTTTTTTCTGAAGATATGAATCTATTAATCAAGAGAGATTTTGAACCTGATTATGATATAAGAAAAAATCTTCCAAAAACGCGCGGCATTGAAGCTAAAACTAACACTGCGCCAATGCAAAGAGGGCTTCTTATTGATGAAGAAGGAAACAATCTTGGAGTTGTAACAAAAGGTTTGACTCAATATGAGGTAGCAAATAATATACTTTATGTTCCGATTTTAAGAGCAACGGGAGTAATTTCTAATCCGCAAAACCCTGCTCGTTCTACTCCTGCAGGCCCTCCGCTTGAAGTCGAAACATTGCAAATGATTGGCAACAACAAAGCCGAATTTTATGTATTCTTCGGCAATCAAAATGCTTTTATTGACACGCTAAATCAGGTTTATAATTATATTGTTGTTTAAAATAATTTACGAACCATTATTCTGTTCTACGAGTTTATTATATTCTTGACGCAAACTTTCTGCGTACCTTGTAACATTTGCAATCCACTGCGGTGCTACAGATTTTGCACAATAACGTCCTGAATAACCAATAGAACTAATTGTTTTACGACCTTCCGTAACTCTTGTATTAATAGTATTTGCAATACTATCAATACAACTTTCTACAGTATCAAACTTTCGCAAACCACCTTTGCCCATAATTCCACCAATATTATTTTTTTCCAAAGAAGCTTTTGAACCACCTTTTGCAGATTCTTCCATAGAAATTGCAATTAAAATAAAAGGATCTAATTTATTCGCAAGAGTTTCTCTTTGTGCAGATTTTACAAAATCAGCCGCCTTATCTTTTAATTTACTATTATTTTTAATCAGATTATTCAAAGCTTGATTCATCAATTTTTCATCATAAACAACGTTACCTGATACAATAACATTAGACAGCCCCGTTATTTTCGTCTTTATTGGCATCGTTTTTGTTGGCATTGTTTTTTTAGCGATTTTAATATCTTTTACCACTTGCGGCGTATAGATAGCATCTCGCTTTTGTTCCAATTCTTTATTCATAAATTTATTTATATGTTTTTCTTGCAAATCACTGAAAAAAGAATTTACATTCTCTTTCAATTTAGGTAAAATAGATGCTATTTGTTTTTTAAATTCAATTTCTTCTACAATATCCAATTGAGCATCATTATAGCCCTGTTCACCTTCTTTATGAACAGAAGTATCCACCTTATTAAAAATACTTACCAGTTGTTGGAACTCTTCATCTGATAACTTAATCCCATTACTTTCTAAGTATTTATTAATACCTTCCAAATTTGTTTTGATGCCTGTGAAATCAAATGCCATTGTTCCTACCTGCTATCTTTCTAACTCATCGTTTAAAGCATAAAATGCGTCATACTGTTACTACGTTTGGAGTTTTTAATGGATAATCATATTTATATTGATTACCACAATAATTTCTAACTCCTTGTGCAACGTTTCCTCCTGCGCCCCTTATTTTAGCTTTAAAAACTAAAATACCAACTTGCAAACCTAATTCAACATCAGTTTGTATCGCAGTATAAAGCGCATTCGGAGTTTTATATTTAGCCTTTAATTCTTTTACAAATTTTGCATCTGATGATTTACTATCATTATACAAACTTTTTATTGCATCTAAATTTGTCTGCATTACGCCCTTAAATTGACTTTTGGGATTTTTCATTACTTTACTACTGAAATTAAATCCACCGGTTTCTACACCCAACATTGTTGTAACAACCGGAGTCAAATTTGCAACTTCATATTTGCTACAATTTTTCATTACCATATCGGTTACTGTATTCGCCTTAGCTAACGCTTTATTATATGCTTGCGGATATTTTTGTTTTGCAATATTAATTCTTTTGGAAGCAGGATTGATGTTTTTTAATTCTGGCATTCTTTTAATTGCCTGATCAACTGCAATATTTAATATGTCATTTCTTGAATAATTCATTTTGTCATTCACAACTTTTGAAGTATATAATTTTTGAACAGTTACTGTATTTGAATTATCTACTTTTGTTGCATCAGTTTTTGCTTCCATATATTTATTTGCAACATTGTTTAAAAATTTATCTCTAATGCCACTAAAAAATGCATTTGTTTTATCTGCAATTTTAGGCAAAATAGATTCTATTTGTTTTTTAAATTCATTTTCTTCCAGAATGTCCAATTGACCATCATTATATCCTTGTTCACCTTCTTTATAAACAGAAGTATCCACCTTATTAAAAATACTTACCAGTTGTTGGGACTCTTCATCTGATAACTTAATCCCATTACTTTCTAAGTATTTGTTAATACCTTCTAAATTTGTTTTGATACCTGCAAAATCAAATCCCATTGTCTTTACCTGCTATCCATATTGTCTTACACTATTATTTACGGCATAATCTCCTGAAACTTTAGGTTTTCAAGATAATTTTTTACAAAAATTTACAAAAGCCAAAAATTATATGTCATAACTCAACAGTGTAAAATTTCATATTTATAAAAAGTATTTTTATCACCTACCTAACCTCTTGCTAAGCAAAATTTATGTGTTAATATTTAATCAAATTCAACTTGATTATTGGAGTACGTATCGTGAGAAAAACAAGTTTAATACTTGCTATAGTTTTGTCGGTTGCCTTTCAAGGTAATGTTTTTGCTGCGCAACTTCCAATAGAAAGCTCTATTGAAGCATTTACTCAACAAATAGCAAACAATCCGGATGCAGCTTTAGCGTACTCTAACAGAGCATCATTAAAATTTCTAAAAAAAGATGTACAAGGTGCGATTGCAGATTTTGACAAAGCAATTCAAATCAATTCAAATAACCCTGAACTATATCTAAACAGAGGTTACATAAAACAAATTGTGAATGATTTTAACGGAGCAATGCAAGATTATAACACCGCACTGAAGGTTCGACCTAATTTTGCTTATGCATACAACAACAGAGGTGTTTTAAAAGTTGCAATGAAAGATATTCAAGGCGCAATGGATGATTATGCAAAGGCACTTGAATTGAATCCTCGTTATTCTGATGTTTACTACAACAGAGGTAACTTAAAATACATGTTGAGTGATAACGAAGGTGCTTTAGATGATTACAACAAAGCAATTGAATTAAATCCAAAAGATTCAGAAGCATTTAACAACAGAGGCGTTGTAAAAAAACGTATGAATTTTAACGTTGGTGCGCTTAGCGACTACTCACAAGCAATCGCACTTAATCCAAAAGACAGTATTGCTTACGCAAACCGCGGTCGTTTGAAAAAATTGTATTTTGATAATGAAGGTGCTGCAATCGACTTAGATCAAGCGGTTGCGTTAGCAGAAAAACAAGTTTTCATCAAGAATGTTAAACCTCTTGTTTCAAATGAAAACTACATTGCAGCAATCCCTGTAGTACCTGGGATTACAGAAGATGTAATTTCTCCAATTATCAAATCTAATGTAAATAGCAATAAAATTACTTATACTCACCCTGAACAAGTTATTGCATCTGCAAAGCCTGTTACAAAAGTTGCTCAAGCAAAACCTGCTGTTGAAAAGAAAGCTGAGCCGCAATTGCCGCAGCAAGTTCAACCTGTTGCAACTATTGCAGGTGTTCAGCCGACACAACCAAAAGTTCAACCTGTTCAACAGCCAAAAGCAGTACAGCCTGTAAAACAAGCATCTACACCTGTAATCAATGCAGGCGTTGGCACTGTTAAATTGGCATCTGCCGGTTCTGCAATTACAACATCTCAAGTTAAGAACGTACCAACGACAAATGTTAAGCTTGCAGAAAGTTATTATATCAGAGGCTTGCAAAAATGTGTACTTAGAGATTTGCAAGGTGCTGTTGCAGACTTAAATAAAGCAATAGAAAACAATTCAAATTATGCAGATGCATATTATTATCGTGCAGCCATCAGAAAAGAACTTGGCGACAGTGAAGGATTCAAAAAAGATTATGCTAAAGCAATCCAAATCAACCCGTCATTGCAGGCTTTCAATGATTCTAACTGCTTATCACTAATTAATAGTTAATTAAATACCTTCATCAGAGGAAGAATCTTCTTCACTTGTAACAGGAGCTGCAACTTTTACGCCCATTGATTCTAAAGCAGCGCGAGCTTTTGGAGCTAAAGCCGTATCAGAAAAGTTTTCCAAAATTGTTTGGTAGCATTCGATTGCTTCAGGTTTCATATCACGAAGTTTGTAAATATTGCCTGCTTTATAATACAAAGGTGCAAGTTCAGTTGAAGTTGCCACAAGCATTTGGTTATCAAGTTTAATTTTTATACCTATAAGAGTTTCATTGTCTTGAGGTGACAACAAAGCTCGACCGTATATTTTTTCCGTAAGCTTATCAATATTATCGGACATTTCTGTAATAGCTTCTTTAGAAAGTTTTGAAGATTTTTTTGCAGCAGATACATCCAACGATATCGCTGACAACAATAAAAAACCAACTAATATTGATAATAGAATTCTTTTCATTTTATACCCCAATAAAATTATACCCTATATTTATTATAAACAAAAGTTGTTTTTTGTGTTCGGTTAAATGGTGGAGAAATAATTCTTACTTTTTCTTCTTGGTAAAAGAAAAAAATAAGAGAATTATTTTGAAATAAAATAGTTTTTTTTGAAATGTACTTTTCTTTCTCTTTTATTGCGAAATAAAAAGAAAGAAAAGTACCAAAAGAAAGAGAAAACACGCCATAGTTTCCTACGCTCTTGCGAGCGTTTATAAAATGGATGTAGCAGGCAGAGCTTGCACTCCTTCGCTCGCTATCGCAGCTAATCGCTGCACGCTCGCGGTGCGGTTGGCATTCAATTTAAAAATAGTTCCTAACACCCTCTCCCACCTTCAGCACTATTGTCAAGTAAAAATTTGAATTTAAAAAACATATACTAATTTGTATAAAAAATAATGGATTGCTTCGTCACCCAAAATTATCGTTGTTCCTCGCAATGACTTGGCGTCAAAAATACAAGCGTGCAGTCATTGCTGTACATGTCAAGCAATTAGTTACATTTTTTTGCAAACTCAAGTGGT
>CAZYWC010000016.1:0-48074 GCA_964651125.1 uncultured Vampirovibrio sp. | reverse complement strand
ATTGCTTCGTGAACCACCCTTTTTTACTTTGTCTAGTTTTTAGGGTTCAGTTCAAAAATTACACCATTTTCTTTTTCAATGGAAAATTGAAAGTGGAAAATGGAAAATTGTTTTAAATAATTTTCAATTGTCCATTATCCATTTTCAATTTGGAAAAGCACCATCGACTTATGCCACTTTATAAAAAATAGAACAAATAGCGTATGTTTAAAATTCTAAAAGTGCTATAATTCTAACTATGAGAATAGTTACAAATAAAGAATTGAGTAATTATAAGGTTTTGCCTTTTGATTTGTACTCAGAAAATAAAGGAAAAATTCTTGAAGCCGGTGAAGTTCTTACTCCCGGAAAACTTATCATGATAAAAAATCATGTTCACGTTTATACAGAAGAATTTAACAGCGAAGCAGAGCAAGAAGAAAACAGCATTGCAACCAACGAAGAACATAAAAAATCTGCAAAATTACTCAACTTTTCTTATGACAGCATTGATGCAACCGATTTTGAAACAGTTCTCAACAAAGACGCTTATGTAAAGATGGAAACACAAGCTAAGATTAAGTATTTTTACAAGCGCATATTAGATTTATTTTTGGAAGGTTATTTTGAAGAAGGCTTGCTTAAATTAAACTCACTTATCGGTGTTTTAAAAACAGAAGTTTATAAACAATTAAGCAAATCCAGCAAAGGTTCAAGAATGAGATTTTTAGGCGAATACGAGCTTTGCCACCCTCTAAATGTTGCTGTAATGTCGGGATTAATCGCTACAAAACTTGAGTTTACAACCACTGCTATTGACCAAGTTATTTTAGCCGCACTTTTGCATGATATAGGTAAAATTAAAATTGATATGCCTGATATGCAAGCTTTGATTACAATGAACGAAGATTCTGTAAAAGAACACACAATTCTTGGTTATAAACTTATTAAAGATGTACTTGAACTTCCGGAAGAAATTGCGCTTGTCGCTCTTGAACACCACGAAAATAATGATGGTTCGGGCTATCCGCAAGGTTTGTCCAATGATTTTATTTCAGAATACAGCCAAATAATTAATGTTGCAAATTTCTATGACAATTTGGCGTTTAACAGAACTCACACCTTGGTTACAAACAACAAAGAAGTACTTCGTACAATGCTTGAAGTCGGTTCTAAAAAGTTTTCTGTAAAAATGCTTTATACATTCATTCACATGTTTAACTATGATGATGCAAAAGACTTTAATGATATGGTCGTTTAATTTCATCTAAAAGTAGTATTTTTTTTATGTCACTTAAAGTATATGACTTGTTGTGCCGTTTACCATGTTGACTTTGTCAAAAATTTTATTAAACAATAAAACGTAATCAAATAGGAGATTCCGCGATGGGAATGGCAGCTTCACAAGCCAGATATTTGGCACTAACAGCAAGAAAAACCAATACAGAATGGGAAGGTCAACAGATTAACCAAGCAAGAACTGCCCTTTCCAATCAGAGTGCTAATTTGTTCAACCAACTTTTGGCACTTGAAGTTCCAAACGCTCCTAAAACGACGGATTATACAGAATTGCAATATTCTTATACAGATGGTGAAAACGAATCCGTATTAGAAAGCTGGCAGCAATTATCCAGTGCAGACCCTGATTATAACTACATTGTAAACAGTTATTATTACGCAAATGTTTATACAGGTTCAAAAAAACTGCTTGAAAATCCTGAAGTGCAGTCAAAAACACAAGCAAAACAAGAAACATACGATAACAACGGACAAGTAAATCCTGTTGTATCATTTTCTGACGGTATGTATACAATTATAAATAATGACACAGGAGAAACTCTGGCCGGGCCGTTTGAAGCATTGAAAGATAAAGTAGAAACTGATAATACTTTAGAAGAATCTTTGCGCGATTTTGAAGTCGCAAAAGGTATGGCAACTGCTGACGGAGTTTTGAACACTGATGATGTTTACGGTTATCAGGATTCATCAGGAACTTGGCATTTCTTTGTACCAAATGAAAATGAACCTGTATCTTATACTACTGAATATATGCCTGCTTATGTAGGTAATTCGAAACTTACTCAATTAACAAACTTGACTAAAGATGAAAATATTGACCAAGTGGCGGAACTTGCTCAAATTCTTAAAGATTGTCCTGATTCTTCAATGAAGGATTACTTAAGTTTTGATGATAACGGTAATCTTATATACACGGGAGAAGGTATTTATACATTCGATTATCAAGGCAAAACTTATTACACAACGGAAAAAGATTTGCAAAACAGCATTCAATCACCAAACAGTGCGGATAAACCTATTGAAGTTCAAGACAAGTTGGCTTATTATAACGCGTCTTATATAAAAACAAAAATTGAACAAACAAACCATGCGCTTCTTGAAACAGACAGCAACGGTCGTTTTAAATCTGTTAAATTTGATGATAACAGCGTTGTATACAACTTGAATGTTGAAACTGTTACAGACGAAGCTGCTTATCAAGATGCGATGAATGAATATAATTACAAAAAGGAACAGTACGAGAAAACTATCGCTGATATTAACGCCAAAACTTCTATCATTCAGCAGGAAGATAGAACGCTTGAACTTCGTCTAAAACAATTGGATACTGAACAAAACGCGCTTGCAACCGAAATGGACGCTGTTAAGAAAGTTATTAAAGACAACGTTGAAAAGACTTTCAAAACATTTAGCGACTAGTTTTTCAATTACAATTCAATTTTATTTTTCAATTCTTCCAACTTTTCAGTGCTATCAGTTTCAAAATAAACTCTTAGCAACGGTTCTGTGCCACTCGGACGAACAAGAATTTTAGTCTTTTCGCCTAGCATAAGTTTTACGCCGTCTTTTGTATCAATAGAAGTAACTTTATAATCGCCGATATTTTTAAACTCTTTAACTTTTTCCAAAATCGGTTTAATTTCGTCTTGGTTATCCAATTTTAAATCAACTCTATCTGTAAAGAATTTTGCTTCTGCTAATTTGTAAAGTTCTTCTTGCAATTCAACAAGAGTTTTGCCTGTATCAGCCATTGTTTCTAAGATTAAAAGATTAGCAACAAGTCCGTCTTTTTCGGGAATATGACCTAAAATGCTCAAACCGCCAGATTCTTCTCCGCCAATGATAACTTTGTTTTTGCGCATAGCTTCTCCGACATGTTTGAAGCCGACAGCGGTTTCAATAACTTCTACGCCAAGTTTTTTAGCAACACAATCAATAAGTAAGCTTGAGCCGACTGTTTTAACAACAGCACCTTCAAATCCGCGTGACTTTAAGTGTTTTAAAAGGATTGCAATAATTTCGTTAGGTGAAACATACTCGCCGTTTTCGTTTATAACTCCAAAACGGTCTGCATCACCGTCGTTGGCCAAACCGATAGAATTTGGAGTTGATTTAACTTTTTCGATAAGTTCTTTTAAAAATCTTGGTTTAGGATCAGGCATTCCACCGCCAAAATTCACATCGTGGAACATGTGCAAGCTATCAAATGCAATGCCTTTGTTCTTCAAGATTTCATCAAAATATCCGATTGATGCGGAATACAAACCATCAAAAATAATATTTGTTTTTAAATTCTTAAATTTACTGAAATCAATCAAAGTTTCCAAATGCTCGTAATATTTAGGCGCAAAATCAATTTTGTGTAATACACCTGATTTTTCAGAAGCTTTGTATTCTTTATCCAAGTTTGCAACAATTTCATCCGTAATTTCACTCGTTGCAGGGCCTGCATAGTCGGGAATAAACTTCATTCCCAAATACTCCGGAGGATTGTGAGATGCGGTGAACATAACGGCGCACGCATTTTTTATTAAAGCATTATAAGCCAAAACGGGCGTTGGAACAATTCTTGATGAATAGAAAACAGTAAAGCCTTTGTCCTTCAAAATTTCAGCGCAAAGAAGAGAATACTTATCAGCCATTTTTCTAGGGTCATAACCGATTAAAATAGGTTTTTCAAAACCAAAATTATCAGCTACATATTTGCCGATAGCCAAAGTAACTCTTTTTACGTTAGCTTCAGTAAAATCTTTATCTAAAACTGCTCTCCAACCGTCTGTTCCAAATTTTATCATTGCAATACTCCCGTTTTTGTTAATTTTAACATAAAAAAAGGTGCGACAATTTTAAAATTGTCGCACCTTCGAAATCTTTAAACTATTTTGCAACTTTAACATTCATATAATCAATTGCATAATCTGTTTTTTCTGCACCTTGAGTGAAGTTAATAGGAATTCTTGCTGTTCTTGTGCAAGCTTTTACGGTCCAAATTTCACTCCAAGTGTTATTGTTTTTAGGTTTTGAAACTTCTGTATTTACAATTGCAAAATCTTCACAACCTTGAGCTGCAACTCTTAAAGAGTAGTAATAAATAGGCATAATCATTTGTGATTGGAGTTGAGAATCCGTAATTGATTTTCCTTTAACCGGAATTGTGTTATCAAAATTGTAAGCAAAAACTGCTGTTGACACCATCAATAAAGATAAAATTAATAACTGTAGTTTTTTCATTAAAAACTCCTTTCACTATTCTCATACATATCTATGCCGATTTTAACACAAAATGACATATTTTTACAAGCCTTTTAGTATAAATAGAAAAAACGAGGAACCGCACAGCAGATTCCCCGTTATCTCTGTTATAAATATTAGTTTTATTTATTAGCATCAAACATTTGCTTAATACCGTCTACAGAACTCAAAATACCTGTTGCTTCATAAGGCATGTAAACAACCTTGTTATCTTGACCGCTTGTTATAGCCTGCATTGTTTCTAAATATTTCATCGCGATTAAATATTTATCAGGCTGACCTTTATCTGCTAAAGCGTTAATAATTCTTTGTATAGCTTCTTTTTCACCATCAGCTTCTAAGATTCTGGCTTGAGCAACACCTTCCGCGCGTAAAATGTTTGCTTTCTTTTCACCCTCTGCTCTATTAATAGCAGCTTCTTTTTCACCTTCTGCTTTTAATACTGCAGATTTTTTCAAACCTTCTGCTTCAAGAATAGCTGCACGTCTGTCTCTTTCAGCTTTCATTTGTTTTTCCATCGCAGACTGGATATCAGTAGGTGGAATAATGTCTTGAAGTTCAACTCTGTTAACTTTTACACCCCATTTGTTTGTAGCATCGTCCAAAATTGCTCTAAGTTCGTGGTTAATTTTATCTCTTGAAACCAAGCTTTCGTCTAAATCAAGTTGACCTACAAGGTTTCTCAAGTTTGTTTGAGTCAATTTCTCAATCGCATCAGGTAAATTTTGGATTTCATAAACTGCTGATTTCGGATCAACAATTTGGAAATACAAAAGCGCGTTAATACTGATTGAAACGTTATCTTTTGTAATTACATTTTGGCGCGGAAAATCATAAACAGCTTCTCTCAAGTCAATCTTTGTTCTTTTTTGAATAATAGAATAAGTTGAACCGTCAAAACCTTTTTGAGTAACTTTCCAATCAATTGCACGCGGTGCTTCGATTACAGGAATAATAAAATTGAAACCTGATTGAAGCACTCTGTCGAACTTACCTAAACGTTCGATGATAACTACTTCTGCCTGTTGCACAATAACAACACCTTTAGCAACAAAGATGAGCGCTAAGGCAATCAAAAAAATTGATAATGAAATCATAACTCTCTCCTAAATTTTTGTTACATACATTATTAAACTGTCGTTTCTTAATATTTTAACTTCTGCTCCTGCGGGAATTACTTCACCGTTTTCACATCTAGCCTCCCAACGTTCGCCATAAATTGTAATAACACCACGTTCTGCGGTAACTTCTTCCGTCACTTTTGCTGTTTTACCGATGTATTTACCTTCCATGCCGGTTTCCGTGTCTTTAGAATTGCGCCTTAAAAGAATTGGTCTTAAGAACGCAAAAGACAAAAACGATAACAAGAAAAATACTAAAACTAAAGCAAATTTATTCAGCGTGATAAATGAAACAGCCGCTGTTATAAAAGCTGCCAAAGCGAAGTTCAAAAAGAACATGCTTGGTGTAAAGATTTCAAGTATTACAAAAGCAATACCGATTACACATAAAAATTGCCAAACTAACAAAATAAATCTCCTAAATATATAAGTTGATAACACTCCCTCACGTCTCCAGCACTACTGTCCGATAAAACAAAGCCGCATTGAACCTCCATGGATAGGGAGGTCACAGCTGTTAGCGAAGCCCTGCTGAGCTTTACAGATGTGGGTGGGTTTCTATAATTCTTTATAAATTATTCCCTACGGGCTAATACCCATCCTAACCTTCCCTAACAAGGGAAGGAATTTGTGCGACCTTGTTTTACCAAATTGCAATACATCTTATAGAGAGGGTGTTATAACCACTACTCTTCAATCAAAGAATTGATTTCAGCAACCATTTCATCAGCATTAAAGCCGTGAACCTTAGCACCTGCTTCTAAGTTTTCAAAGTGTGCTGCTGCACAACCGATACAGCCCATGCCGTATTTTTGGAAAACTGCAACTGCTTCAGGATGTTGTTGAACGATTTCCATGATTCCCATTTCTTTAGTAACTTTTGACATTTTTATACTCCTTTTCTTGACTTATAAAAACAAATAATTAAATTAATATCGTGATTATAACATACTTAAGAAAGGATTTAAATATGCAATTTATTAAGAACTTTTTTAAACACGATTCCGTTATCGGTTTATGCGGACTAAAAAAGAAAACAGAATACATCTATATTGAAGTTCCTAAAAACTACAAAAAAACTTTTATTCCGAATACTGAAAATAATTACTTATTAATTTAATCTTCTTTAATTTTCTTCAATAGCAAAATCAACGGTGTAATAATAATTCCGGCTATTGCAAAAATCCTGAACGCATCAATAAATGCAGATAAGTTTGCCTGCTGCATCAACAATTGATAAGCCGTGTGCTGCCCCATATAAGTTGCTGTATGCGGATCAACCATTGTCATAAACGCACTTCCGTAAGTTTGAACTCTTTCGGTATAGTTTTGCGCGGTATCGGTTAAATGTTGAATCAACATAAACTGGTGTTTTTGCGCACCACGAGAAAGCAATGTCGCAACAATTGATGTACCGAACGCACCACCAATGTTTTTAAGCAGGTTCTGCAAACCGCTCGCATTTGTCATTTGGTCGTTGCTGATTGTCGCCATAGATAAAGTAATAATCGGAATCATTGCAAGCCCTAAACCGATACCAAACAAGAAGTTTGGAATAGCGATATTCATTGTAGAAATTTGCAAATTCAAACCGCCAAGCATCCAGCTTGCACCGGCAATACTTGTCAAACCTATCATAACCAAGATTCTGTTATCCATAACGTTCGCCAGAGTTGCGCATAAAACCATCGCAGTTAATGCTCCGACACCACGAGGCATCATAGATAAACCACTCTTAAACGCATCGTATCCCATAAGTGATTGCAAGAATTGAGGAAGAATTGCCATTGAAGCCAAAAGCACGGCTTGCATTACAACCTGAACAACAGTTCCTACAAAAAAGTTTTTATCTTTGAATACGCTCAAATCAACAAGCGAATCTTTGTTTTTAATCTGAGAAATCAAAAATGCCAAGCCTGTTGCACAAGAAATTGCTGACAACCAACAAATCCAAGGAGCATTGAACCAGTCGGCGTTATTACCTTTATCAAGTACGATTTGCAAAGTTAATAACCAAACAGAGAGCATAAAGAAACCAAACGCGTCAGTTTTAACATTCTTTTGTTTTCTGGCATAAGGCGGATCATAAATCAAAGCCTTAGATAAAAAGAACGCTACTACACCAATTGGCAAGTTAATAAAGTAAATAAAAGGCCAAGACCAGTTTTCGGTAAGCCATCCGCCCAATACAGGCCCTGCTATCGGAGCAAGTACGATTACCAAACCAAACAGCGCCATTGCTTTACCTCTGTCTTGAGGTTTAAAGTTTTCAAGCAAAATTGCTTGAGAAATCGGAAGTAAACCGCCGCCGCCAATACCTTGCAAAATACGAGCAAAAATCATTGTTTCAAGGTTTTTTGAAAAACCGCAAAGAGCAGATGCTACCGTAAATAATACGATACTCATCATAAAGAAGTTTTTACGACCCAGAACTTTACTGAACCAATCTACCATTGGAATTACGATACCGCTGGCAATAAGGTAGAAAGTCAAAATCCACATAGATTCTTCTCTACTTACGGAGAAACTTCCTGCCATGTGCGGTAATGCTACGTTTGCAATTGTTTCATCCAATACAAACATAAACGCCGCTGCCATTGTAGGTAAACATGCCAACCAAGGGTTTATATTCGGTTGCTCTTCATCTAAATTTTCAATTTTTGCTACTTCTTCGCTCATGTATAAAATATTCCTTCTTTTTGCAGTAATACTTTTATGGATTGCTTCGTCGCATCAAATAGTTATCTGCTCCTCGCAAATACTTGGCGTTAAACCTACAAGTCATTGCGAGAAAATCGCAAGATTTTCGTAGCAATCCATATTAAAGTATAGAAAAATTTTATCACACGAGTGTTGCAAATGCAACATGTTGTAAGTGCAACAATTTATAGATTTTCTTTTAATGATAATTCACAACACATCTGACAAGCGCCAAACGTACCGCCACTTGCTTTCAAATTTTTTCTAAAACAGCAATAGTGCGGAGCATTAAAAAGTTCTTTCAAAGTTTTTTCTTTAACATTACCGATTTTTTGAGACAGGCAAGGATAAATAAACCCCTCCGGATTAATCATCATATTATTATACGGATAAGTGCAAGGCTTGTAAATTTCACTCGTAAGAGTATCATTTGGCAAATTGAAAAACTTTTCAATTGCCTCAAGCGGATTTTTTGAATACTCAAATTTTGGCGAAAATCTCAATTTTGTCTTGCCGTTTATCGCTTCAATTTCCCTATAAACTTCTTTAAAATGCTCCATATCAAAATATGGTTTAATCGGATAATTTTGGGTAAATTCAGGAATAAAACTATCCTGTAAGACAGAATTTTGTTTCCAATTGTTGTTTCTTAAAAACGAAATTGACAGGAATTGAAAACCCATTTTTTCACATAATTTGTAAAGTTTAGGCAAATCATCAAGATTGTTTTCCAATACGATTGTTTTTATATCAATCATTTGATTTTTCTTTTGTGATTTTAAATTTTCTAAATTTGAAATAATCTTGTCAAAAATTCCGTCTTTACCTCTGTTTTTATCGTGCATTTCTCCGTAACCGTCTAAAGATACCGACAAGAGAAGCAATTTGTATTTGATAAATGCTTTAATTATTTCATCGTTGATTAAAATACCATTTGATACAACGTGAACTTTGTTCAAAATTCTTTTAGAAGTGTAAGCCAAAATATCAATAAAATCTTTTCTGATTAAAGGTTCACCGCCAACAAGAGTTACAATAGAATAAAACGGTAACTGGTCAATAACTTTTTTCCAATCTTCGGTTGCTAATTCGTTTTTGTTACGTTCACATCCAACGTAACAATAAGGACAATTTAGATTGCATCTGTATGTAAGTTCCAAAAAATAACGAAACGGAATTTTCGCTCTTCCGAATCTATCATTATATGAAAGCGATGTATAAAAATCTCTTGCAAAATCAAAAAGGTTTGAGTAGTTCATAATTTAGTTATAACATAAAGAAACCTCTCTTAAAAAAAGAGAGGAAAGTTTGAGCGATGAGGATTCTTTATTATATTAAATCCTCACGCTTAATGTTTCATTAAACTTTTAGGTAAGATTTATTGATATTAAGCAGACTATTAGCCTACAATTTCAAACTCATCATTCCACACGATTTCGCCCATCGGCTCAATTCCGTGGTAATCATAAACATTCCGGATAAATTGCGGATTAAACATTCCTTTTTTGCCCAAAATCTTAATAATATCAGGCAAAAGTTTTGTACTTCCTGCAATTGTTCCATCTTCAGAAGTCGCTTTATCGCCGTCATAATAGATTTTATAGTCCGCAAAAATCGTTTCTCTCAAGTCACTGTATGTGATTGGGAGTGCATCACTAATCAAAATAACTTTATCAAGAGGTTTTGCCTTGAAAAACAATTTCAAAGCTTCGTCGCTTACGTGAACACCATCTCCGATTATCTCTGCATAAACACTATCTTCTACCATTGCAGAAAGTGCAGTTGAAACACCTCTATGAGCCACTCCTGACATTGCGTTAAATGTATGAGTTGCACCATCTACCTCTCCCCAACCGACACAATGTCCCGCCTGAACTTTAACGCCTTTTGATTTTAAATAATCAATCAAACCTTCATCAAGTTCAGGTGCCAGAGTGACGATTTTTATAAAATCATCTTCAATTTTTTGGTAGTTTTCAACCGTCAACGCCATAAAGTGTTCAGGGTTATGAATCCCCTTCTTTTTCGGATTAATAAATATACCTTCAAGGTGAATACCTAAAATAGAATTCGCTTTTTTAGATGCTTCTTTAATAATTTCAATTTGGCGTTTAGTATTTTCAACAGTATCAGTAACAAGAGTCGGGAAAAATCCGCCAATACCAATTTTGCGGAGTTTGTGTGAAAGTTCTACAATTTCGTCAACTCCCGCTGTATTAAAATAAACGCCGAATGCGCCGTGCATGTGTTGTTCAATGATTAGTGGTGTTCTCATAATGGTAAACAAAAAGAGAACGTAGACCTCGAGCAGTTGAAAGTTGACAGTTGAAAGTGGAAAGTTATTTTAATATTATCCAAATAAAATATGTTTAATTTTGAACGTATTGACTTAAGAAAAATTTAATACAACTTTCCACTTTCAACTGTCAACTTTCAACTCGCCATTTTATCCAACGTACTTCCCCTTTTTACAAATCTCCTTCCTATGCCTTCACAGCTCCAAAAATTTCTCTCACTTTTTCTCTATCATCAAAGTGGATTGTTTCGTTTGCTAAAATTTGATAATCTTCATGACCTTTGCCTGCAACAAGAACAACATCTTTTTCGCCTGCTAATTTGCAAGCTTCTTTGATAGCAAGTTCTCTATCAGGCTCAACAACTACATCATTAACGCTTCTCAAACCTGCTAAAATATCTGTAATAATTTGTTGAGGGTCTTCTGAACGCGGATTATCACTTGTTACAATAATCTTATCTGCCAAATCTTCTGCAATTCTACCCATTTTAGGACGTTTTGTCGCATCTCTGTCGCCACCGCAGCCGAACACACAAATCAATTTGCCTTCGCTTGGTGTAATATCTCTCGCAGCTTTTAGAACATTTTCCAAGCCGTCAGGAGTGTGAGCATAATCGACAATTACAGTCGGTTGATTTATAATTACTTCAAATCTTCCTGCAACACCGCCCAATTGTTCCATTGTATGAATAGCTTTTTCAATATCCATATTCAAAGCTAATGCTGTTGTTAGAGCTGCTAAAACATTGTAAACAGAGAACATTCCGTTCATCTTAAGATTAACTTTGTATTCTTTTTCCTTAATTACACAAGTAAATGATGCGCCATCGTGGTTAAAGGTTACATCTTTTGCCTTAACATCCGCAGGCATATTTACACCGTAAGTATACAAGCTAACTGTTGGAGAAATTACTTCCATGAACTTGTTTGCGTACTCATCATCAGCGTTAATAACCGCAAAATCACCTGCAACAAGTTCTTCAAACAAAATAGCTTTTGCTTTAAAGTAATTATTCATCGTGATATGGAAGTCCAAGTGATCTTGAGTCAAATTAGTAAAAACAGCTCCGTTAAAGTCACAATAATCAACTCTGTGTTGAACAAGAGAGTGTGAACTTACTTCCATTACAACGTTTTTTATATTTTTATCATCAATTTCCGCAAATATCTTTTGTAATTCAGGTGCTTGCGGAGTAGTGTGTTTAGCATCGTGATAACTGTCGTCAGATGAGAATTTGTGTCCCAGAGTTCCAATCAATGCACACTTTTCACCGTTTTCTTCGAATAATTTTTGGATTAAATGAGTTACTGTTGTCTTACCGTTAGTGCCGGTAACACCAATCAAATTAAGTTTCTTAGAAGGTGAAGAATAGAATAAATCTGCAATTTGTGCAATAACTTCTGAGGTATCGCTAACCACAACTTGTGGAATATCCAAATTCAAACGTCTTTCTACAACGCAAATCACAGCACCGTTTGTAACTGCTTCTTCTGCATATTCATGGCCATCTACATGTTCGCCTGTTAAACAAATAAAAACATCGTTCGGTTGAGTTTTTTTAGAATTATAAGAAATACCTGTAACCTCACCGGACAAATCTTCATCATTTACTAACTCAATATAATTTATATTATCTACTAAAGTTCTTACTCTCATTAATCTATTTTTCCTCCTACCTTATCAGGTTGTAAATTTAAAATTCTTGCAATTTGTGTTGAAATCTCTTTGAAAATTGGCGCCGCAACCGTGTTACCCCAAATTTCCCCGCCTTGAGCCGAGTCAACAATAACATATATTAAAACTTGCGGGTTGCTTGACGGCATATAGCCTACGATTGATGTGTAAAGTTTCGTCGTATATCCGCTTCCGTTTTCTTTTGGTTTAATTGAAGTCCCTGTTTTTGCAGCAATGTTGTAACTATCGGACTTAATCGGAGATTTACCTTTGTTAATACTTTCTGTCAATAACTCTGTTACAACTCGAGCATGTTCAGGACTCATAACTTGAACTCTTTTAATCTTATTTTCAGCTTCTTCAGGAGAATATTTTATAACGTGAGGAGTTACTCTGACTCCGTCATTCGCTAAGGCTGAAACTGCTGAAACCATTTGAATAGCTGTTACTGATGAGCCGTAACCGTAACCCATTGTTGCCAAGTCTGATGCGTCCCACTTTGCTGGAGGTTTTAAAAGACCAACTGATTCACCCGGAAGGTCAATACCAGTTTTGTCACCAAAACCGAATTTTTTCAACATACCGTAATATTCATATTTGCCCATCATTTGAGCAATAATAACAGAAGCTACGTTACTTGAGTGTTCAAACAAATAAACAAGGTCAATCATGCCGGGATTTGGTCTGCGTGCATAATCGTAGTTTTTGATTGTCCACCAACCGACTTTGATTTTACCTGTATCATTAATTTTTGAATATTTGTTTATTTTGCCTAATTCAATAGCAGAAGCAACTGTAATTGTTTTAAAAGTAGATCCCGGAGGGAAAATATCGGTTAAAGTCCAGTTTTTAATTTGAAGACTTGAAGCGCTTTTAAAATTATTCGGATCGAAATAAGGATAAACTGCATAAGCCAAAATTTCGCCGTTTCTTGGGTTCATAACAATTACAGCACCTCTATACGCCTTGAATTTTTCAATTGCTTTCATCAATTCTTTTTCACAAACGTGTTGAACTGCCGCATCAATCGTTAATGTAACGTCTTTACCTTTTATAGGTTTTGTAGCTGCAACCGGATCTGTTGTGATGTTATAAATTACTTTTCCCTTTGGAGTCATTTCCAAATTAGAAGTTTTTCCAACACTTTCTAATGTGTCTTTGGCAGTAAGTTCTACACCAGAAGCTACATCAGCATCAAAGTTGTAATATCCCAAAACATGCGCAGCAAGAGTTCCTTGCGGATAAGTTCTTATACTTTTTTTATCCATAGGAATTTCGCGCAAATTCAATTTTGCAATCTCATCACGGGTACGTCGGTCAACATTCTTTTTAAGAGAAATTACTGCAACATTTTGACGAAGTTTTTCTGTTAAATCAACTTGAGAAATCTTCAAAATCGGCGCAAGAATTTTTGCGAGTTCTTCCGGTGAACGTTCTTCTACAAAATCCGCTTTTCTAGCAAAAATATCGTAATAAACAGTATCTGTCGCCAGTTTGATACCATTTCTGTCATAAATATTACCACGCATTACAAAAGAGCTGGCACGGCGTTGATTTTTAGCTTTTATTTTACAATTTCGTACATCTACAACTTGGATTAAGAAAAGATACACGATAAACATCAAAATTGCGATTACAAAACCAATCTGAAACCAAAGCAGACGGTCTGAAAATTGTTTATTTCTATTGGTATTTTTATCGCCTCGCATACTTCTCTCCCGTATGTTTATAATACCATAATAAATGAAGATAAGCCAATATTTTTTCAAACAGAAAATTAAAAAATTTTATCTTAATCTCAAAAATGCTTCAACTTTTGCACGAATAGAATTTGACGCATAATCATCAATATCAATATAAAGTCCGTTGTATTTGTCAGCCAAATACTTTGCTAATTGAGATTTTGCGCAAAACGCCTGTGCGTAAAAAACTGTCGGGATATTTTCTTCGACAAACATTTCTAAATCTAAATCAGCAGGCGTTCCTGCTTCCACACATCTTGTCCAACCGTAGACGTGCGTTGTATTTGGAAATAGTTTCAAGATTTCCAAATCATTTGGCGGGACTCCCCAAAAACCGAATTCGGCAGGAACTTGGACTAAATAATCATGGTTTGTCGGTGTGATTATATCGCCTGTAATCATTGTTATTTTATCATACAAAGGCAAATTACTTGTGCTGATTTTTAATTCTCGCTTTGGTTCAAGTTTTTCAAAAATAGTTTGAATAACATTAAATCCCATATCCGCAAGAATTTTTGATGCAAACCAACCGCTATCGCATTTGTCTTTTCCGATTGGCGCAAGGATTAAATCGGGTTTTAAATAAATAGTGTTATCAATAATGTTACGAATAATTTTGCAATATGATTCGGGCAAAATATTCGTTTTAGGGTAATAAAAATCTATATCCAAATCAATCCATTCTGCGTTCGGATAATCTGATTTGACTTTTTTTACTGTATCAGGATCAGGATAACCCCAAAAACCGATTTTTGCTACTTTGTTCATAAATTAATCATACAATAAAAATGTTAATAATAGTTAATAAAAAGCTGGATTCCTCGGTTCTAATCGAACCTCAGAATGACGCCAAACCAGTAGTCTTATGTCCATGTCATCCTGAACGCGATTAGCGTGAAGGATCCAGCTTATTAATTAACTTTTATTTTGAATCTTTTTATTTGAACTTTAACGTAACTTCCATCACCCTGCCAATTGATTCTCACAAAACAAAATGCTATATTAGTAATAGAAGATTTGAGGAGTTTTCTATGAGTGAAGAAATTAAAATTAATAATGTAAATGGCGTTGACATTGTTCAATATCAGCCTAAAGGTGTTTGTTGCAAATTAATGCAAATGAGAATTAAAGATGATATCATTCAGGATGTAGAATTTGTAGGCGGATGCAATGGCAATCTTAGCGGGATTGGCGTTCTTATTAAAGGTATGAATATCAATGATATTGTGCCAAAATTAAGCGGTCTGCATTGCGGAAGCCGTCTGACAAGCTGTCCAGACCAATTGACAAAAGGTATTGAGGCTTATTTGAGAGCGAAAAGTGAGGTTAAGGTTTAAATATAGCAGGTAATTTGTATTTATACAATGGATTGCTTCGTCACCAAAATAATAGCTGCTCCTCGCAATGACTTAATGTCAGACATCCAAGCGTGCCGTCATTGCGAAGGCGGTTAGCCTGAAGCAATCCAGCTTTTTAGAAACTTTTATTTTATATTGTTGGGCTAAAAGCCCAACCTACTTGCTCCCTTGGGGGAGCGGATTTTCGGTAGGGCGATGTCGCAAGCCCGTAAGAGCAAATAACATGGAAATAACAAGAAAAATCCGTTAGGATTTGTTGTTATTGGAATGTTATGCTCGCCCAAATAATCCAAGACGGGGTGTCCGAAGGACGGAAGAGGGTATTATCAACTTTTCTACAAAATTTTTCTCAAATTTTCTACCATTTTACCCGCAGTCGACACACGTTTTTCCACCGCGCCAACAGCCAAAGTATTAACATCTTTTTCAAAATTATCAGGTAAAATTTTGCAATTATTTAAAGCAAATGATACAAGTTTCTTTTCCCCGGGGTTTAAAACTTTATTTTTTGCAAAAATTATATCAAAATAACTCGCCAAAAACGCTGCGCACCTGTGATTAATACTTACAAAATCATTTCTTTCTACGGCTGATACTATTTGGTCATAAAAAGAAAACATTACATCTTTTAAATAAGAAAAATTTTTCTTTATGATATTTTGTGCTAATTTTTCGGGATAAGGAGTATCCACACGTTTTTTAATATTTTCCAACCAACCGTTTTTATCAAACAAAACTTGTGTCTTTTTAATGTTATCAACAAAACAGGTGGTATAACCTAAAGATGCGTTACATCCTTCCCAAACCCATTTAACATTTCCTTCGATAAAATCAGGATTTCGATACATAATATCAATCGGTTTGCCGGTTTCTCTTAATCTGAATGTATCGCCGGTTTCAAAATAATGGTTATCAATCTCAGGATTATCCGCAAATTTTTCTGCAATTTCGCGTCTTGCCTGAACAGGAGGTTCTGTTTTTCCGTAAATATAAATATCATAATCAGACTTATTATCAGCCATTTTTGCGGTTGATGAACCGCCTAATCCAATTGCATCAACTTCCTTTAACTTTTTATAATGCTCTACCATTTCCATTAGGATTTCTTGATTTCTACTAATTTGCATACACACCTCCAAGTAATTAATATTGTATCAAAAAATTATACATAATAATTCTTAATAATCATGGTAAATTAAATTCTTTTAAGTTTTAATATACGTGAGTATTAATATAAGGAATAAAGTATGTTAAACGTAGATGCCGTAAGGAATGTGAATTTTATTTCAAAACCAATGTTTAAAGCTAAAAACAAAGTTGAGCAAGCAGAAAATAACGCTGATGTGAGTTTACAAGGAATGGTTGCTCTTGCAAGCTACAACACAACATTGTTACGCAACCCAAAAGTGTTAGATTTTCCGCCATTGCCTTTAATACACAATCCGAACGAAAAATTTGAAGGAGAAGAAGTTTATAAATCAAATGGCGAACTGTACTCTATTACGAAAGATAATGGCAATACAAAATTAGTTTTTAAACCAGCAGAGTATGAAGATGAATTGGGCAGTATAACTGTTTTAGATAAAAAAACAGGAAAACTCTTAGCACTGCAAGAAAATTACAAAAATTCAGATAATACCATTACTAACCATATTTATAAATATTCGCCGATAAATGGGAAATTCTTACAGAGCTGCGTTTATAAAGACGGAAAACTTACCTATAATACAAAAAAAATAGCTTCTCATGGAATTGATGAAGCAATAACTGATGATTTAGAGAATAAAAGTTATACAATCAGTAAAAGCGGTAAAAATTTCCACCAAGCAATTGAATTTAACAAAGATAAAACTTTAGCAAATATTTGGCAAGAAAAAACCAGAGGTTTAAAAACATCATCAACAGAGGTGAAATTTTACAACGGAGCAATTTTATCAATTGAAAAAAATGAAAAAGTTACTGTTCCAAATAACTTAAGCATTGAAAACTTAAAAGATATAAACCTTACTCCTGCTCCAAAATTTGTTACAGACAAAGATTACAAGGGACTTGAAGGAGAAAAAACTTATTACTCCAATGGTATGTTAGAAACAAATAATATTAATAACGGCGAAGTGATTGCTCATTTTTCACCGGACGGAATTTTAACAGAACTTGATTTTGCAGATAAAACAATAAAATACGATTCTGATAATGTTCAAGAAATAGAAGAAAAAATTGATGATAAGATGACAAAAATCACAAGAAGATGTAAGGATAACGGAGTTAGTGTAACTTTAGAACAAGAAGGTTCAACAAAAGAACTGCATTTGAGCGCTGAGAACCGCCCTGTCGCTTATTGGGAAAGAGAAAAAGATACTGACGGCAATTATATAAAAGATGACGCTTTTTATTTTAATGAACAAGGCATGCTTGAAGCCGCTTATCAATATTAGTATTTAAAACTACAATAAAGAAGAGGAAATAATATGAAACGAGTTACATTGATTAAAGGCGATGGTATCGGACCTGAAATAACGGATTCAGTAATGAAGATTATTAACGCAGCCGGCGTTGCAATTGATTGGGATATTCAAACCGCAGGTGCTGATTTAATTGAAACAGAGGGTACTCCGCTTCCTCAAAGAGTATTAGACTCCGTTAAACAAAATAAAATTGCTTTGAAATCACCTGTAACAACGCCTATTGGCAAAGGTTTCCGCTCTGTTAACGTTCAACTCAGAAAAGAATTGGATTTGTATGCAAACTTAAGACCTTGCTACAATTTGCCGAATGTAAAAACTCGTTATGACAAAGTTGATATTGTTGTTGTCAGAGAAAATACAGAGGATTTGTATGCGGGAATTGAACGCCAAATTGACGAGGATACCGCAGAAAGTATTAAAATAATTACAAGAAAAGCTTCTGAAAGAATTGCAAAATTTGCGTTCGATTATGCCGTAAAAAACAACAGAAAAGAAGTTTGTGTTGTTACAAAAGCCAATATTTGTAAGCTTTCCGACGGATTATTTTTGGAATGTGCAAGAAAAATTGCTCAACAATATCCGCAAATAAAATTCCGTGAAATTCTTGTTGATAACTGTTGTATGCAACTTGTTCAGAATCCAAATCAGTTTGACGTGTTGTTGTTACCAAATCTTTACGGCGACATCGTTTCAGACCTTTGTGCAGGATTAATCGGCGGTCTAGGAATCGCTCAAGGTGCAAACATTGGTAAAAATTATGCCGTATTTGAACCTGTTCACGGTTCAGCTCCTGATATTGCTGGGCAAGATAAAGCAAATCCTACTGCCATGCTTATGTCTGCTATTGAAATGCTGAATTATATCGGCGAAAATGAAGCAGGAAGAAGAATCAGATTGGCTTTGTTTGATACACTTGATGTGGGAATTAAAACGGTAGATTTGGGCGGCAATGCAAGCTGCAGTGAATTTACACAAGCTATTGTTGATAGATTGGTTGTGTTGGAAAAATAGAATTGTGGTTTGATATTTAACGATTTAACCAAAATAGAATAAGGCGTGTCAAAATTGACACGCCTTATTCTAACTTATTCTAAAAAATCGTTAATTACTTACCATTAACAACTTCTTTGAATTTTTTACCAGCTGAGAATACAGGAACTGTTTTAGCAGGGATTTTGATTTCCTTACCTGTTTGTGGGTTTCTGCCGTTTCTAGCAGCTCTCTTACGAGGTTCAAAAGTACCAAAACCAACTAGAGTAACTTTTTTACCTTTAGAAACTGTTTTTTGAACTGTTTCAATTAAAGCTGATAAAACTTCGTTAGCTTCTTTTTGAGTAACTTTAGATTTCTTTGAAATTTCTTGTACTAGTTCTTCTTTGTTCATTTAAAAACTCCTTTCTTCTATTTACAAACTCTATTATACAAACTCCAAACAATAATGCAAGTCTTTTTTTCGTGAAAATAGTTAATTTGTCTAGCTTGTAGACCGATAACACAAAATGCATAAAAAATCAACGACTTTTTGAATTAAGTCGGTTTGTCTGAATAGAAGCGGTTTTTAGGAGATTGTTGGGCCGAAAGTCCAGCCTACTATTTTATTCCTGAATGTTAACAATACTTCCTTTATAATCTTCATCGGCTTCATAAGCTTGTTGAAACTTTTGAGATTGTTGAGATTTCTTGAGTTCTGCTTGAACTTCTTCCATGCCTTTTTCAAGTTTTTTGATGTTTTGAAGCTCTAAAGCTCTTATTTCATCCAAAATTCCATCAGCTTGCTTCTGTTCTACCGGCGTAAGCTCAAGATATTTGCGCATGCATTTACAGCTTAAGAATAATTGTTCGCGATTTTTAATCATTGTAATCGCGCTATCAAAATCTTCGTTATCAATCATTCTTGAAATATCTTCCGAGCCGTTTTTAAGCTGTTGGTACTGTAGCATCAACTGCTCAAACTGTTGTTCGTCTTGCATACATATCCCTTTCTATGCTTGCGTAGAATTATTGTTACTTGCCTGCTGTTCTTGCATTGCCTGTTCCAAAGTAGTAACTCCCGTTTGGATTTCAATAGCTTTTTGGAATCCCCAACGAATATTTGAAATATCTTCAATAACGATATCAATCAGCGCTGCATTTCTTTGAACATTGGCTTTAATAAGGTTCATTGCCATTTTGTTATATAACTTGAATAATTGTTTAGAAACGTCATTTCCGTTTTCTAAATCAATTGTACGCATAAGCTCTCTTATAATTTTTCTTGCACCGTCAATATTTACGGAACGTTCTTTCAAATTGCCTTCCGCAATAGCAACTTTCGCTTTTTGTAAAAATTGCAAAGCTCCATCAAACATCATAATCATAAGTTTTTCAGGCGTTGCCGTATTGACGTTGCTCGCCTGATATTGTTTTATGTACTTGTTGTATGGATTTACCGGTGGCATTTAAACCTTCTTATTTATAAATATTCCTGAAGCCATATTCAGCTTTTGTACTAACTCACCCAGTTCGTTACCTGAAATTGTTTCGATTAACCGATTGGTTGCACTGTCATATAATTCTATTATATCATCTTTTACATTTAATTTAACATAAAAATCTTTGTTCGGATTTTCAATATCTTCAATATCCGATAAATCATCCTCATTTGTTTCATCTTTTGGTTCAACTAAACCATCTTCAAAAGTGTCTTGCAGGCTGTTTTTGCCTTGTTTTTTAGCATTTTCGTCCCCTTCGTCTTTTTCTCGAACTCGTTGATTTACACTAAGTCCGTTAACTTGGCGGTTTGAGTTTGCCTGCTCAGCCTGCATTGCTTGCTCAGTCTTGCCGGCAATTTCTGCGGAGGTGGATTCTTTTACCACACCTGTATTTGCAATAGACAAACCATCCATGCCCATATATGAAGCTTCCTTTACAAATGTTAACTTTTATTATCTTATGATATAATTTGTTTGTAGTTATCATATAAAAGAAGGATATATTTCATGAGTAAGAGCTTATTTATAGATTTTATGGAAAAAATGCTTGCATTTCCTCTTTGGATTAAGCAAACAATCTTCTTAAACTTGTCAAACGATTTGACAAATTATTTAAGTAACGAATTTTTGGATTTGCCTGAAGGCGAATTGTTCCATATTTATAAGCCTGCTCTTTCCGATTTGGGTCAAAACGAGCTTTTGACAAAAGAATCTAAATTCGATGAAAGTATCTATGCTTTTATGAATTGCTGTTCAAAAGGCATGTCGCTGATTGAAATTGCAATTGAAAATAATTTTACAATGGAAGAAGTTGCAAAAGCTTTTACATTCTGCAAAACTTCAGGTTTCTTTTCTAACGAAGTTCCAAATCTTGTTAGCGCGATTGCGGGATTTATTGCAGGGAAATACAGAACAGGTGAATATTTTATCCGCGCAGGTAAAATGACAATTGAACAATTGGACGAAGTTCTTGATAAACAAAAAGAAATGAACGAATCAGGCAAGCACGTATTCATTGCTGAATTGATGGTTCAAATGGGTTTTGTCAGAGAAAAAGACGTAAAAAGTATTATCTTTATGAAAGAAGAATCAGGAAAAAGATTTTCACTTAATCCGGATGACATTCCAACCTTTGCTTTAGAAAAAGAAAGTTTTGATATCAGAGTTGAAAATACACGCTTGAAGGAAGAAAACGAAATTCTTAAACAGAAAATGGATGCGCTTCTTACATTTATCAAAGACCATAAAGAAGAATAACGGAGCTAAGGGATGCGTATTGAATATGTAAGGGATGGTTTGGTCGAAGAATTTCACGAAGGGTTTTTTATGCTCTCAACCGAGCCTTACGACACAATTCCTTACTATTTACGTTCTTGCGCAAAACCTTTGCAGGCAACACTTTTAATTGATTACGGCATAGATTTAACAGAAGAAGAGCTTGCACTCTGTTGCGGTTCGCATGCCGGTGAAGAATGCCATATTAGAGTTGCCAAGCAGATTCTGGATAGATTTGATATTGATGAAAAGTATCTGAAATGCGGAGTTCATGCCCCGCTTGCTCGAAGCATGCAGAATAAAATGCTTCTGCGAGGTGAAAAAGCTAGAGCAATACACAATAATTGTTCAGGCAAACATATCGGATTTTTAGTTATTTGCAAAACAAAAGGATGGAATATGGAAACTTATGACAGACCTGAACATCCTCTGCAAATTGCTATTAAAAATAAAATAAACACTTTAACCTCTCTCCCTCGCCCTGCGGGAGAGGGTTGGGGTGAAGGGGCAACACAGCCTTATCCCGTTACAACAGACGGCTGCGGTGTGCCAATACTTAGCATGCCTCTAAAAAACATGCTAATCGGCTACAAAAATTTGCTCCAATACGAAAAAATCATCAACGCAATTCAAAAATATCCTTACATTTTCGGTGGTGAAAATCGCTTGGATACTGAAATCATCGAAAAAACTCAAGGTTTGATTGCCAAAGTCGGAGCAGGCGGACTTTGTATTGTTTTTAACGTGAAAGAACAAATCGGATTTGTCGTAAAAATTAACGATTGCTCAATGGAAGCAAGACGTTTTGCGGTTTTGGAAATGATTAACCGCTTAGGTTGGAGAAATATCGAATTTGATAAAACAATCAAAACCCTGCACGGACAAGTGGTCGGAGAAATTAAAGTAATACAATAAGATATTATTTAAACTGTTCGTATAACCAACCTTTTTCTTCCAAGAATTTTAATAGCGCTTGCCTGTTTTCAGGAACATCTGCTCTCGTTTTGCCTTCAAGACGGGATTCGTCACCAACAGTACCGTTTATACCCAGAGTAATTTGAGTATATTGTTCTGCATCAACAGACCAATCCTCTTTATCAAAGTTTCCAACGCCAATTTGTTGTTCCACAATATCAATATAATCCACTATTTGCTGAACGGTCATAGCTGAATTCTTTTCAAATTCAGCTCGTTTTTGCGCATTTTCAGGTTTTAATAATTCTCTAAAATCACTCGCTTTCATATCTCTCATTTGTTGATATTGTTGATGGTAATTATCATATTGCTCATCAGACATATTTTGCCAAACGGTTGCTGCATCTTCACAGGTTGCCAACTCTTCTTTTGGCGGAGTTTTAAACATTGCCCAAGCGAGCCTGTTTTTAACTTCATCAGCTCTATTTTTCAATCCGAGAGATTTATAAAAATCTTTCATTCTTTTATCTGCTTCCGCATCTGTTATTTCTCCAGATTCCACTTTTGCATCTAATTCTACACTTAATTTATTCATTTCTTTTCGATTTTCTTCTGATGGTTCCAAACTGCTGAAAACAGGAGCGCAACTGTTTTTATTCGGCGCAGCAGGTGGCGGAACAATATCTCCGCCACAACAAGATACAGTATCTTCCGTTGTTACCAAACGCGTATAAGCAGTACAATTTAATGAATTATATAATGGTGCATTGCCTGTGGCGTTATCGCCGGTTTTAAACAACCAAGTGTTGAGTTGTTTTTTATATTCATTCTTTAGAATGATTATTTGCTTGTCATTTAATTCTACGTTATATTGTTCTTTCGCTATTTGTTTTAAATAATCTAGCCAACCATTTAGCCAATCTTCAAGTTGTGTATTATTAGGATCATCAATCTTTTCCTTCATATTATATAACTTTGCCAGTTGTTCATTTGACATTGTTGCTTCTAAGCTTGTATCACTTACTGACATCCTCTTTGTACTAAGTTTGTCCTCAACATTACTCGTATGTCCGTCACGATTGACATCGAGTGAAAACCACTTGTCAACATTTCGTCTAGCAAAGAACTTCATATTCTTCATGCACCTTATTTCGTTTTCTGTCACAATTCCATCATTATTAGAATCAGCTTCTGATACCGCATTCATTTCATCTTCAGAAATTTTTCCATCACGATTTTGGTCTAACATATGGAATATACTTTTATCATTTGTAATTTTATCTAGAAAAGTTTTTTCATCAACTTGTGTTTCACCTGTTGATTTTATGTGGTTCATAAATGTTTGGATGTGTTTTTGAAATGAATTTAAGTTTATATCAGGCATATCTGATTCCTCTTTTTATAGTAAATAAAATTTTTGTTACCTATTTTTTAGCATTCATAAAATCGCGTCTGCAATTTTGCATATCATTTTCAAAATTTTGATACATTTGTTGATAAATAAGAAGCTGCTTATCTGTTACGTCGGCACAATTCATAAGTCTTTTAATGAAGCTTTGTGCTGTTTTATTGTAAGTCATTGAGTATTCGTATTTGTCTTCTGCTGATAAATTATCATTAACTTTACCCTGATATTTATTTACAAATTTTTCGTATTCATTCCATACATCATTAACTTTTTCTCCTGAACCTTTGGATTCTTCGTTTTTTATGCTTTGAATTTCCATTTTGATAACGGATTTTTTGCTTTGCCAATAAGCCTTTAAATCATCAGAAATATCATCACAAGCAAGCATTCTATCAATATACGAAATCGCTAATTCTTTTTCTGTAATTGTTGATGTGCAATCAGGTACATTTTTGTCAAACTCTGCAAAAACATCTTCAAATTTTTCGGATTTATTATTGGTTAAAGTTACTGTATCTAAATCGTTTTTTGAATTTAGTAAAGACTTTTCAGTTTCTTGTTGTTTTGCGGCGAATTTTATTCCGCCAATGTTTTTGAAAAGATTTGAGATTTGATTTATTTCTGTCATAAAATAATACTCCTTATAGATAGTTTAACGGCTAGTTTTGTAAAAACTTTAGAATATGTTATTAACTTTTACCCTAAATCATTCCTCTTAGAGAAAATACTGCTATTCATAGATGCATTGCGTTGTTCACTTTTAATACCGGCAATTTCACCTTCGATTGTTGCAATTTCGCGCAGCAAAGCAGTTCTGCTTTCCTTTGGGCAATCAGGGTGTTGCAAAATCTTTTTCTTAGCAGCAATAGCTCTTTCTTTTTCTTCAACGGTAGATGTTCTTTCAGGAATTCCTGCATAAGTTTTTTCTACAAAATCATTAAATGATACGTTTCCTCCAGCCATAATAAGCTCCTTTCTTGTTGGGTGAATGTAGTAACATAATTTATTTTTAGGGTAAATAAATTCTAATAGAATGTTTTATACTTCATTATTGTCATACTAAGCCTATTTTGTCAACCCATGCAATCTTACTAAAATCTTTATCCTTGATAAAAAAGATAGTATCCTGTTGTTGAGATGGGTGAAATTGCCAGAAAATTAGGTTTAAGAATAAAAGAGTTGCGCGAAAAACAAGGTTTGACACAGCTTAAGCTTGCTGAAATTTTAGACATGGAAGCGTCTAATCTTTCTAAAATTGAAAGAGGTATACAAATCCCTAAGGAAGAAAGCTTAGAACGTATTTCTAACGCCTTAAAAGTTGATGTAAAAGAGTTATTTAATTATTCACATGTTGTAAACAAAACAGAATTGATATCAAAGATTAATTCTTTACTCGAAAATTCAAATGAAGAAACTTTGCAAAGATATTACAGAATATTAGTTAATTTATAAACCCACATTTTGTTCAAAATTTTAAGAATTGTAAACAATCTCTTAAATTTAGTCAATTATCTTCTTTCACATGATTTATAGTTTCTGCAAATGTGTAAGGAGAAAATATGAAAGTCACATCAAATTATCACCAACAATTACCTCAATCAACAACAAACAAAAAACAAACAAATCCGACTTTTGAAGGCAATAAAACATTACCGCAGCTTACTAAAAAAGCTAAATTAGGAGCTGTGACAGCTTTATTTTTATTACCAACACTTGGAATTATAAATCATTGTAATAATACAACAAATAATAACAATAAGATTGAAGTTGTTGATGCGCCTGTTGATACAACATCAGTAAAAAATTATTTGGATAAAACACCTGCTACAATCCATATTGTAGAAGCAGGTGAAAATCCGGGAAGCATCGGAAAGCAATATAATGTTTCAACTATGCGTTTATTAGATGCTAATAACATGAAATCAGGTGACATTATCAATATTGGTGATACGTTAAAAGTGCCTGAATCATATACCGTAAAAAATATAAATAATGAAGAAGATTTAGCAAAATTTACAGGTTTCGATAAAGCCTTTTTAGATAATTTTATTCAAATGGAAGGAAAAAAAGCCGATGTTTATACGGATATCAACGGAAATAAAACAATAGGAGTTGGACATTATATCACTCCTGAAGAAGGAAATAAATTTGATAATAAGACCCTAAGTGACAATGAAATCTTCACAATGTTAGGACAGGATATTGTTAATAAAGATTTAAATTTAGAAACAATCATTGATAAAAAAAGTTATAAATCATTACCGTCACACCTTAGAGAATCCGTTATGGATTTAGCTTTTAATAAAGGTGAAGGCGCAATTAGTGATAATAAACAACTGAGAGATGCTCTTAATAACAGAGATTATGTTACTGCAATTGCAAACTTCAATCAAGATTATTCAATCATAACAAAAGCAAATGGTGAAAAAGTCAGAAAATATTCAAGCGGTTTAAGCAAACGTCGTTTATTTGATATGTCTAATGCTTGCAAAATATTTAAAAATGGTATTCCAGATAAAGTATTAGCATCTGCAAAACAGGTTTATGCAAATGGTCTGGTACAAATGGAGAAAGAAGTTAAAGACGGAAAAATTCCTGCCAATGCTTATGAAAATGTAAAAGCTGAATACAAAGGACTTGCATATAAATGGTTTAACGGAAAAATCGGTGAAAAGTTAGAAGGACTAGACGCACCAAAAACAGCAAATGTAAAACCTGTTGCCCCAAAAGTTGATACATCAAAAAAAGTTTACATAAACGGTGAACCTACAAAATATACAGTAAATTCTCTATATGAAGATTGGAAAAAAACTGCAAAAGCAAAACTTAGATATGTCGCTCGACCAATGCCTGAAATTGATGCAAACGGAAATATTAAAGCTTTTGTAAAAACTTTAAACCCAACCGGTAAAGGAAGTTTAAGCGGTAAAACAATTATTATCAACCCCGGACATGGCGGAGCAATGAATCATAAAGACAAAAAGAGCGGAAAATTGAATACCAATTTTGACCCCGGAACAAGTAATGCAATTATGGATAAAAATAACCCTAACATCGAAACCAATAATTTTATTGCAAATGCAGGAAAATCACTCGAAGAATGGGTTGTAAACGAACGTATTGCAAATGTTTTGGTTGAAAAAATCAGAAAAGAAGGCGGTAAAGTAGTCTTTGTTCAAGGCTCTGTTTACAGCGCACAAAAAGCTATTAAAAACATTCAACAAAGCCAAAAAGTTAATATGATAGTAAGTTTGCACAGCAACTCTGCAGGAGATTCAAGAGGAATCTATATTATCGGCAACAAAAGAGGCGGTGTAGTTGATAAACAAGATTTAAAATTGGCTGAAAAAATTGGAAGCAAAATGAATCAAGACAGTTGGTTTAAAGGAATTACCCACACAAAATCACAATCTTTAGGGGTATTATCATTGGATGGTAGTCATACCTCACCCGTTCCGGGAGTTTTGATTGAAACAGGTAATTTGAAGAACGAAAAAGATGTAGCAAACTTGAATTCAAGCGACTTTAAAAATAGAATGGTCGAATCCATTTTTACAAGTATTAAAGAAACTTTGAAATAAAATTTAACAATTAATCTCTAAATTCGGATTTTTTCTGAACCAAGTTAATTGGCGTTTGGCATAATTTCTTGAGTGTTGCTTTAGTTTTTCCAAAGCTTCTTCAAGCGTTGCCTGACCATCAAGATAGGTCAAAATTTCTTTGTAACCTATTGTGTCAACGATATTGCCTATTCTTCCGTGTTTTGCGATAAGATTTTTTGTTTCGTCAATAATTCCCATCTCAACCATAATATCAACACGCTTGTTTATTCTATCATACAGCCATTCTCTTGACGGGATTTCCGGCATTATCCACTCAACATCGTATTCAGGTTCTTTTTCAAGTTGAATTTCAGAAAGCGGTTTCTTAAGAGTTTTAATAAGTTCCAGCGCTCTTATAATTCGCCTTAAGTTAGCGTCTTTTACTCTTTCATAAGTTATTTTGTCAACTTTTTCCAATTCTTCCAACAAATCTTCTTTTGAGCGTTTTTCAAGTTCCGCTCTTAATTCAAAATTCGTTTCAACTTTTGGCAGGTCATAATGCTCCAAAAGCACTCTAAAATACAACCCCGTTCCACCCGCTACAATTGGAGTTTTTCCGCGCGATAAAATATCTTCAATTGCACGTTTAGCATCTTCCACATAATTCCCCGCAGAATAATTGAATTCAGGCTCAACAATATCTATCAAGTGATGTGGAATTCCTGCGCGTTCTTCCATCGTGGGTTTAGCAGAAGCGATATCAAAACCTTTGTAGACAAGTCTTGAGTCCGCAGAAACAACTTCGCCGTCAAGTTTATGGGCGAGTTCTATTGCTAACTTTGTTTTTCCACTTGCCGTCGGGCCTGCTACTGCTATAACTTTTGGTTTCATAATTATATTCTACCGTAAAATCTAAAACTATGTTATAATGTGGGCATGTTAAAACGAATTATTGCAACAATTTTATTATCAATGTCAATTTCTGTTTACGCAGCAGAAATTCCGATTGACGCAAAACTTGATTACAACCAAGGTATAGATTTTTACAAATTGGGAATGTATGAAAGAGCGATTGAATCTTTCCGCTCCGCAATCAGAACATATCCTGATTATATTGATGCTTATTATAACTTGGCTACAATTTTAGAATATTTAAAACAGTACGCTGAAGCTTTAAATATCTATAAACAGGTTTATTTAAGAAATCCGAACGATTACGAAGTTATTTACAAATTGGCTTTGATGAGTTCTAAGATTGAAGATTATACAAAAGCTGCGGATTATTTAAAATTAATTCCTCAATCAAACAGTTATTATGCCAGAGGGCAAGAGTTGGCTGAATCAATAAAGATTTCAACAACACTTCCTCAACAGCAATCAAATGCACCGTCAAAGATTGCAACTCAATCAGGAATTTATGAAAATATTTTGAGTCCGACAGGAGTTACAACCGATAATCAGGGCAATATCTATGTTGCAACTTTCTCTGATAACTCAATCATAAAAATTACACCTGACGGCAAAAGACAGGTGTTCTTGAAAAGTGCTTTGATTAGCGGTCCAATCAGCTTGGCGAGCGACAGTGTCGGAAATATTTATGTTTCTAACTACAATACAAACAATGTTGTAAAAATTTCTCCACAAGGTGTTGCGTCCGTGCTTGTTTCAAAAATTGATAAGCCTTACGGCTTGCATGTCGAAGGCAACATGCTGTTTATAACTTGCCAAGGTTCAAATTCAATTTTAAGACAAAAATTATAATTCAAGACTTTAAACCTTTAAAACATCTGCTATAATAAAAGTAGAATGTGTTTATTATAGAGGTGAATAATGAAATACATTTGGCTTTATGTTGTAGCTATTGTAGCTTCTTTGGGCGGACTTTTATCAGGTTATGACACAGGCGTTATTTCAGGAGCGTTGCTATTTATAAACGAAACTTGGATTTTGCCTGATACCCTACAGGGATTTTTAGTAAGTTCTGTTCTTATCGGAGCTGTAATAGGTGCTGCTACAAATGGTATTTTAGCCGATATATTCGGACGCAAAAAGATTATATTAGCAACAGCATTAATCTTTATTTTGGGTTCTGTAATGTGTGCATTTGCACCAAATGTATTTGTTCTGATTATTTCAAGAATCTTTGTCGGCTTCGCGGTCGGTATCGTAAATTTTGTTGTTCCGCTTTATCTTTCAGAAATTTCGCCTAAAAATTTGCGCGGAACATTAGTATCTCTGTATCAATGGGCAATTACATCAGGGATTTTGTTTTCATACTTTATAAATGCAGCATTCGCACAAGCTGTCTACAACTGGCGTTGGATGCTTTTCGCGGGCGTTCTTCCGGGATTAATTTTATTTGTCGGAATGTGCTTGATGTCTGACACTCCAAGATGGCTTGTCAGCAAAAACAGAGAAGATGAAGCCAAGAATGTTTTCAAAAAAATTGAACCTGATATAGATGCCGAAAAAGAAATTCAGGACATCAAAACAACTTTGAATTCTGAAGGTAAAGACAAAAAATTCACCTTCAAAAAGTGGATGTTAATGCCATTCGTAGTTGGTATTGGTATTATGTTTGCACAAATTTGCACAGGTATAAACACTATTATTTATTATGCACCGACAATCTTTAAAACTGCAGGTTTTGACAGTAACCTGACTGCAATTTACGCAACCACGGGCATTGGCGTTGTTAACTTTATAATGACAATCGTTGCAGTATTCTTTACTGACAAAATAGGAAGAAAACCGCTTCTCTATTTCGGTTTAAGCGGTGTAATGTTAAGTTTATTTGCACTTGGAACTTCATTTGCTTTTGCAAATGTTTTAGGTTCAAGTTTAAAATGGGTAGCAGTAGGAAGCCTAATTACCTACATAGTTTGTTTTGCAATGAGCCTCGGACCAATCGGCTGGATACTCGTATCAGAAGTATTCCCGCTTAAAATAAGAGGAATTGCAATGAGCATCTGTACCGTTTCAAACTTCGCATTCAACTTTTTTGTAGTAGGAAGTTTCCCAATTCTATTACACAGAATTGGCGGTGCTTGGACGTTTTGGATGTTTGGCGCGGTTTCACTTCTTTGCATAATTTTTGTTTACTTCTTTGTACCTGAAACAAAAGGAATCTCACTGGAACAAATTGAATCAAATTGGCGCAAAGGAATAGCACCTAGAAATTTTTAGCTTACAATTTTAACGCCTGAGCTTGTACCGAGTCTTACTGCACCTGCTTCAATCATTTTTAAAGCAGCTTCTTTATCTCTGATTCCGCCTGATGCCTTCACTTGCAAGCCTGCATCTTTAACAGTATTAAACATCAAAGCTACATCTTCTGCTTTTGCACCAACACCGTTTTTTACAAAGCCTGTAGAAGTTTTAACCAAATCTGCTTTAGCTTCTATGCACAATTCGCAAGCCTTTTTGATTTCGTCTTGAGTAAGCAAATCAGTTTCCATAATAACTTTCAAATTGTGACCTTGGCAAGCACCTTTGATTGCAGAAATTTCGTCAACAATCGCATCGTACGCTTTGTCTTTTAATAAACCGACATTGATTACCATGTCAATTTCATCAGCACCGTTTTTAATCGCGTCAATTGTTTCCAAGATTTTAACTTCTTTTGTATTTTGTCCTAATGGGAAACCGATTACTGTAACAACTTTTACATCACTGTTTTTTAAGTATTCTTTTGCGTATTTTACGTTGCAAGGATTTACACAAACTCCAAGGAAATCGTATTGAATGGCTTCATCGAAAAGCTTTGTGATTTCTGCCTTTGTTGCGTCTTGTTTTAATAATGTATGTTCGATGTATTTGTTTAAATTCATGATATGCCTTTCTTTTTATGTTTATAATACCCTCTCCCCTCCCCCGAGGGAGGGTGTGAGTTGCGCTAATTGAAGGTCGTTAGTTCCCTCCCCTTGGGGAGGGTGCCGAAGGCGGGAGAGGGTATTATTAATTAATACTAAAAAATACCGCTGTCACAACGCCCATAATCAAGCAATAGTACCCAAAAATTCCCAACGAAAATTTAGAAACAAATTTCAAGAAATATTTGATACATAAATAACCGACAATTCCTGAAACAATTGTTCCTGCAATTATTGCCGTCCAATTATATGTAACAACTTCTGCAAAATCCAATTTAACTAACGGATAAACCATTGAAGCTCCCAAAATTATCGGAATGCTTAACAAGAAGGAATATCTTGCTGATGTTGTTCTATCTGAACCGCTCAAAAGCCCTGTTGCAATCGTTAAACCTGAACGAGAAAAACCCGGAAGTGCTGCAAGACCTTGCGCGATTGCCATCATTATTGAACTTTTTAGAGTAATATCTTTTTGGGCAGGATGCCTTTTTGCCCAAGCTTCGCTAAATAAAAGCAATACACCAGTCCCGATTAACAAACAGCCAACAATTGCAGGTTTGAATACTAAAAACTCTGCAACTTCGTTTAGAGGAAATGCAATCAAAACGGTAATTATTGTGCCTAAAAAGATATAAACACCTGTTTTAAAATCCTTGGAAGAATAATCTTTGTTTTTTAGCCCCAAATAAAGTGCTTTTAAGATTGCCCAAATTTCTTTTCTAAAGAAAATCAAAACCGCGATTAAAGTACCTAAATGTAACATTATATCAAGAAAAACTTCCTGATTAGCTTCTTGAACTATTTCAATTCCTTTAAACACCTTGTAAAAATTAGAAGTAAATACAAGATGCGCTGAACTTGAAATCGGCAAGAATTCGCTCAAACCTTGCACAATTCCCATTAATATTGATTGTATTAAATCCATTTTTTCTCTACCCTTCCAAACTACTTACAGGACGCACACTGCAAAATTGGCTCAAAATCGTAAATTTACCCGAATGCACAGGCTCTTTTATAACTCTTGCAGAAGAATTCGTCAGCACAATTTGGTTCTGCGTGCATTCAAATTTATGCTCCAAGAAGAGTTTTTCGTCTTTTTCGCCAAGCTGTGTGTATTTTTTTGTCTTGATGTACAAATTAAAATCTTTTTTACGCTTTTTCAATTGCGCTTGTGCAAAACTTATAATTGAAAAGATATCCAATTCCACCCAAGAAGATTGAACGATATCTAAAATAAAGTTTTCATTATCGGCACTTCGTATTGAAATATAGCAAGAAATATTTTTGCTTTTTGAATCTTCAATTACATACTTGTATTCGCTAAAATACGAAAGACCTTTGAACAAGATTTCTTTAAATTCCTTCGCGTCACGACTCAAAAGCGGACGAAAATGTGGAAGAAGCGATTCGTTATAAAGACTTGCTACGGTTGGAGAATCCGAATTTCTGAATTCTCTAAACTCTTTTTTGTTAAAATCAGCCTCTACGTTGTTTACTTTCCACAATTTTTCATAAGAAATCTGTGTAAAATTACATTTTGCGACAAAAAGTCTGACAAGTTCGGGCAAAAAATCATCAATTTTAACAATAAAAGATGATGCGCCCATTGCTTTATATTTGGAAACTACATATTGAATAAGCTCTCCGGCGTCATCATAGCAATTTTCTTCAAAAAACAGTCTTTGAATTTCCATTTTTCTAAGCGGACATCTTGATGGCGCAACCGTAATCAAACCTTTGATTTCTTTTTTGTCTTTTAGAACGTAGGTTTCAGGCAAAAACTTGAATCTTAAAGGAAGCAAGTGATGAAGCGGGATAAGCGGATTAAACATAATATGGTTAATGTACTTATCTCTATTGTTGAGAAAAGAAATCATTTCCTGCATTCTTTTTTTGTCGAAATAATAAAGCTTTCTAATCTTCCTCATAAGAAGATTATAGCATATAAAAAATTGTTGTCTTATTGTTTCAAATACTTATTTTCAATCAACTTTTTCAAAGCTTTAGCGTTAACTGCCTGCGGTTCAAGCTCAATGATTTTATCTAAATTTGCAACAGCTTCTTTATACAAACCTAAATTCTTTTGTATTGCAGCAATTGAATAATAAGCGTCAATAAATTTTGAATCCAAAGCAACGGCCGATACAAAATCATCGAGTGCTTGTTTCGGATTAGTTTTGAATAAAAGCTGACCACGATTAAAATATGCATCAACCATATTTTTGTTCAATTTGATAGCGTTTGTATAATTTTCAAAAGCTTCATCAATTTTGTTTAAACTATGATAGCAAATTCCCTTGTAAAAATATGCAAGTTCTGCATTTTCATTAAGTTTTAAAACTTCATCAAAACTTTTTATCGCGTCAGGAAAACTTCCTTCATTTACATCTGTTATGCCAAGGCTCAAATAATATTTTTCTTCAAAATCTTTATCATCTTTCATACAAACAGTTTGGAACAACTGTGCTTTATTATCCAATGCCATTTGAAATTTTGGATTCAAAAGGATTGCTTTATTATAGTCTTCCAATGCACCTTCATAGTTTTGTTGTTTAAATTTTGTATATCCGCGATTGTTAAAAACCAATGCACACTTTGAATCAAGCTCAATCGCCTTATCATAATCTTTGATAGAGGCATCGTAGTTGCCAAGCTCGTTATTTACAAGCCCCCTGTTTATCCAAGCATCTAAATATTTCTCATTCAAATTTAGTGCTTGAGTATACAACTCTAATTTCTTGTTCAAATCTTTTGAAATAAGAGCAAGGTAGAAATAATATTCTTCCTTTGAACCGACGCGTTTTAAGTCGTTTTCAATCAGTTTTCTTGCACTTTCTAAATCGTTTGCATTCAATGCATCAGAGATTTTGTTTAAAATTTTATTTTTGTCTTTCATGATTTTTAGTTTAACACAAAAATCGGGCGATTTAACCGCCCGATTTAGTTATTGTACTTTCACCTCACCCTAACCCTCACCTGTAAGGAGAGGGTTAGGGTGAGGTATCAATCTTAATTTTATTTTACATAGAAAGTTGCATTTACATTCGCATTAATCTTAACAACCCCGCCTGAAATTGAAGTAGGAGAAGCTCCTGCTGCTTCATCCGCTACGGCTGAAAGCATATTTTTTGCCATATATAATCTTGGAGTGTTGTTATTGTTTGCATTACAGCTTAAATCAAAAGATTGAATGCCATCTAGAGTTGTAGAAAGATTTTTTGCAACAACGTCTGCTCTTGTTTTAGCTTTTTGAGTTGCAATTCCTAACAATTGGTCGCATTGTGAATCATAATTTGAAACTGAGAAAGTTAAATTATCAACGTTAGTTGCGCCTGCTTCAATTGCTTTATCAATCATTGTTCCAACCTTGTCCAAAGATTTTGTGTGAACAATTACACGGTTAGAAACTTCGTATTTATCAAGATTTCGTTTGCTTCCTGAATAAGAATAAATAGGAGATGCGCTGAAATCAGAAGTCTTGATATAATCACCGTTATCGGTTTTTAACATTGATTTAAGCGTAGATAAAACTTTGTCAGAAGTTTCTTTGTTTAAAGCTGTTGCTTTTTGCATTGATTTTGTATCAGAAGTTACAACTGCAAAAGAAATTTCAACAACGTCTGGTGCAACTTCAGTGTTTGCGGACGTTGATACGTGAATGGTTCCTCTTTCAGGCGTAGTTTGAGTAACGGCTTGTGTCGAAAGTGTCGCACAACCTGCTAAAAGACTTAATACAGCAATTGCCAATAAAGTTTTTTTCATACTAATCCTCCATGTTTTTCTATAATTATAAACGATTATAAAATAAAATTGTTCATTTTAAATCTCCAAATAAAATTCTAATCTGTTGCAAAAAGTTAAATAAATATATATAATTCTTTTATGAATAAATTAAAGAAATTTTTCTACGAATGTTTATCTCGTTATAGTTTTCATTTTTTTGCATGGCAAGGTATTGTTATAACAGCTCTAAACTTATTAGTTTTTCTTGTTTATGTTATTCTTGCACGTGATGTTGATATATTAATTCCGGTAGGCTTCTCATACATAACATTTTTTATTCCGTATCCGGGTATGCTTCTGTTGATTTATCTGATTTATCGCGAAATTAAAATGATAATCAAAGAACAGAAGAATTCTGATTTCAGAATTAAAAATGACAAATATTCGAAAAATTTCTTCTACGGCATATTTCTATTTTTTGCCTGTATGTATACCCTGTTTGTCTATTTTGTCTGGATGTATTTTGCTTATGTAGAATACTACATTCAGAAATTTAGAACTTTTCATTGCATATTTGGTTAAAGCTTATTGCTAAAAAGCTATATATATGCATCCAATAATTCATCAAGTTCCTGCTCCGACATCTCTAGGATTGATTTTGGAGGTTTTAAATTAGTAGAAGTTTCATGTTTTGCTCCGCATGTTCTCTCATAACCTGAGACTTTTGTACCGTCTGAACGCACATAACCTTGAACATAATATGTACCAACACAATTTTTAACTTTGTTTATTAATGGTTTTACAACTCGATTTTCTAAAGTATAGTCATTTTTAAGTTTTTCAGGTGTTATAAGCTTTCTAGTTTCTAAACCTTGCATATTTTCAGCTTTATGATGGTCAAACACTAAATTGTTTGAATTTACAACATAACATTTTCCAATTTGTTCATTTCCGTTTCTTTTTGTTACAGCATCATTAGGATTACAATAGTTTGTAACATTTTCTTCATTCAATATAGCATTATCTTTAAATAAATCACGTGTTCCAAAAGGATTAAACGTAACGCCTTCAACATCGTTTCTATCCGCAGCTACAATTTGTGCCAAACTTCCTCCAAGAGAATGCCCTGTTACACTAATCTTAACATTAGGAAAAATCTTTTTTACCTCATCATAGTATTTTAAAGCAGAATACGCTTGAGAAGGTAAGTTATGATTATTCATTGCAACATCATTTCTCAAATCTTTTATACTCGTTAATTCCGTTCCTCTAAATGCAATTGCAACTTCATCTCCTTTCTTTGCCAAACAGGCATAAAAACCGTTTTTAGGATTCTTTTCGGTTTCAATCAGTTGCCAACCTTCAGGCAACTTGTTTTTCTTAACATTATAAACATAGATTGCCAACTGTCTTAATTCTTCATGCTTTTTTAATTCATTTGTACTCATTTGTGATAATTCCTTTCTTGGGATAATTGATATTCGGACCAAATTTATTATACAAATTTGTTTGTTTTTTCTAAGGATTGTAAACAAATTTTTACATCTAAACCCAACATTCAATAAATTTAATACATACAAGCTAATTAATCTTACTTAAACCGTTTAAGCAGAAAATTCACATCTTTACATTTTGTTATAATAATTGTATGATTATAATAGATTGGAGGAATTTTGGCAGAGAAATTCAAAATACAAGGTGGCGAAACTCTTAAGGGCGAAGTTTCAATCGGTGGCGCAAAAAACGCTGTATTAAAACTTTTAGCAGCAACCATTCTTGTTAAAGGCAAAACAAAAATCTACAATGTGCCTCAACTTACCGATGTTGAGATTATGCTAAATGTACTTTCCGATTTAGGTGCAAGCTACATTTACGATAAAAAAGAAAAATCTGTCGAAATTGATGCTTCAAACATTTCATCAATCACTGCAAAGTATGAACTTGTTAGCAAAATGAGAGCTTCATTTATTATCTTAGGTGCATTGATGTCACGTTGTCGAGAAGCGATTGTAGCACTACCGGGTGGTTGCGCAATCGGCGAACGTAGAGTAGATTTTCACATTAAAGGTTTAGAAGCATTAGGCGCAACTATAAAAATTGAAAACGGTTACGTACACGCGAGAGCTTCAAAACTTGTAGGTGCGGATATTTATTTGGATATCCCGTCAGTTGGTGCAACTGAAAACTTGATGTTGGCTGCTGTTTTAGCGGAAGGTGCAACAAGAATTCAAAATGCTGCTCAAGAACCAGAAATTGTTGATTTGGCAAACTTCTTGAACACAATCGGTGCGGATGTTACGGGTGCCGGCACTTCTGAAATTTTGATTAACGGAGTTAAAGCCGAAAACTTACATTCAGCAGAATACACAACAATTCCTGACAGAATTGAAGCAGGAACATTTATGGCTGCTGTTGTTGCAACAAGAGGTAAGGCTATAATAAGAAATGTTTATCCTGCACATTTAACTTTCTTTAATGACAAGTTAATCAAAATGGGTGCAAGTATTAAGTTGGTTGAACCTACAACAATTGAAGTCAGCTGCAAAAACAGATTACAATCTATCAATTTTGTAACTCAACCTTATCCCGGATTCCCGACAGACTTGCAAGCTATTGCAATGACACTTTTGACAACATCAAACGGCGTTGGCATTATTACCGAAAGCTTGTACGAAAACAGATTTATGCAAGTGCCTGACTTAAGAAGAATGGGCGCAGATATTCATCAAGACAGAAACCATGCCATTGTTAAAGGCGTTAAACATTTGACGGGTGCTACGGTTGCAGCAAGTGATTTGAGAGCAGGTGCAGCTTTAGTTATCGCAGGTTTGATGGCTCAAGGTGAAACTATCGTGGAAAAATTACACCACATAGACAGAGGTTACGAAGAATTTGAGTACAAGATTAGAAATCTTGGCGGTAAAATTTACAGATATGATGATTCAGAAGCAGGTATAGACCAGATTACAGCTTCTCAAATACAAAATGGGAGAGTTTAATGAGTCCGGCTTACAAAAGATGGTACGATCATGACCCAAAATTATTGGAAGTTATAGAGCTTTTAAAAAATTATCAAGATGAACTTAGAGAACACGCGGTTGTGTTCTTGGATAAGTTGGAACAAAAAGTTTCCAAAGAAGCTTTAGACAGATTTTACGATTTGGTAAAACCTGTAAACGGCAGTCGTTGGTATGATAAAGACCCGATTATTTCTAAGACGGTTGAGATTTTGAGAGTTGTACCGCCTGAAGTTCAGAGTGCTTGCGCTGAAAGATTTATTGCAGCATTAAAAGAAAAGGGTATCAATTACGAAAGCCCAAATCATAATTAGATTTATTCAAAAAACAGACCTCGATAAAGGTCTGTTTTTAAGTTAATGGTGCAAAAAATTGCACCCTACTTTTCTAAATTGAAAATGGATAATGGACAATTAAAAATTATTTAAAACAATTTTCCACTTTCAATTTTCCATTAAAGAAGTCTGTTGTTTTTTATCTCTATATTTCTTCAAATAAATCTTGAGGTTTAATATTAAAAACTTTACTTACATTTAATATCATCTGCAAACTGATTTGCTCATGATAATTTTCCAACCTGCTTATATATTCCCTTGAACAACCCAGTTTTTCAGCAAAACTTTCTTGCGAAAGCCCGTTTGAGATTCGCAAATGTTTTATATTGTTTGATATTATATTGTAATAATTAGGGAATTCTCCTTGCATATATAAAATTTTCGTGTACTATATGAATAAAAACTATGAAGTAATATATCACATTATTGACTCTAAATAAAGTATTACCAAATTGAAAAACTCCCATATTTACGTTAAAATCTTGTTTGATTAACACACAAGTAGGTCGTGTTGAACGATTGAAATTCAACACGACAAAAATAAGATTATGAAACTCGAAAACGCATCATTTTTTGACCATCTGATAAGAAACATAAGAAAAGAAAAAAGCTTTACTTTGACCGGCTTAACTACTTTTAGCCGTCTGCTTTTGCTTGATTATATCTGCAAATTGTCAGGACACAAAGTTCTTTTTGTAACTTCTACCGAACAATCTGCACTCAAGTATTCTGCCGATTTGGAGCGCCTGTTTGAAAGAGAAGCCGAAACGATTCCATATCAAAACATTTCACCTTATGAAGTTGTTGTCGGTAATCTTTATGATTACGCAAAACAAATTGATACATTGGAAGCTAAGCCTAATCTTGTTTTTACACCTGTTAAAACTCTTTTGGAAAAGTTTCCTTCTGAACAGTTTTTTGAAGAAAATTCGTTTAGTTTAAAAATTGGCGACAACATTTCTCAAACAGATTTACTTAATCGCCTGATTAAATTGGGCTACAAACGTTCAACAATGGTTTCTGATATTGGCGAATTCAGCATTAGAGGCGATATTGCAGATATTTATTCGCTGGAAGAAAACCCAATCAGATTTGAGTTTTGGGGTGATGAAATTGTCGACATAAGATTTTTTGATAATGAAACCCAAAAATCAATCAAAAAATTAACCGAACCTGTTAGTATCAGACCGCTTTATAAGTTCGTTTTGCCTGACAATCCGCCTAAAGAATTTCCGAAAGAGCTTAAAGAACAATTTGAAAACGAAGGCTACTTTGAAGGCATAAATGTTTATCAATCTTACTTTAACGATGATTTAGTGAATGTCTTAGACTATTTTAAAGACTACGTTATTGTATTTGATGAGTACGCGGAAGTTTCGGCTAAGTATCAACAAATTGACGATACGTTTATAAATTCGTATAACGAAGCCTTAAAAACTAATCAGATTTATTCACTAAAAGAGATTAATCATTTTACGTGGGAAGAAATCACGCGCAAAGCTGCAGGAATGCAAAAGATTTATCTGAACAACTTTTTGTCGGATGAAAATAACGAAGTTATTGATATTGACGCAAGAAATGTCCAGATTTTTGATGCGGATATGCAAGCCGTTGCAAAATTTATTCAAGAGCATGAAGGGTATCAAATAACAATTGCAACTGATTTTCAAGAACGTGTTAAAGATGTTTTAGCTGAGTATGGTATTTTTGATATTGATTATGTTAGAAATATAACTTCTCAAGGTACGGAGCTTCGGGACGGTAAAATTCTTTTGCTTACGGATAGAGAACTCTTTAACAAGCGCCAAAAAGATATTCCGTCAAATCGCAAACGCCACTACAAGGAAAAAGCCGAGTACATAGAAAACATTAATGACATAAAAGAAGGCGAATACGTAGTTCACACGATACACGGTGTTGGTATATATAAAGGACTTACAAAGCAAGAATTTGACGGACAACTCAAGGATTATTTGACGATTGAATATGCAAATAAAGACAAATTACACATTCCTGCCGAGCAAATCAACATGCTCTGCCGTTATCGCGGCTCAGGTCAGATTAAACCTAAACTTTCGCGTATGGGCGGAAGCGACTGGGAAAACACAAAAACCAAGGTTAAAAAGGAAGTCGAAACCGTTGCTTACGATTTGTTGAGATTGTACGCTAGACGCAAGATGAAAACAGGTATTGAATTTGCGCCGGATTCACCTTTGCAATTAGAGATGGAAGATACGTTTGAATATATTGAAACGCCTGACCAATTGAAATCAATCAACCAAATCAAAGCTGACATGGAAAGTCCAAATCCGATGGACAGACTTGTGTGCGGTGATGTAGGTTTCGGTAAAACAGAAGTTGCCATGCGCGCTATGTTTAAGGCTGTAACCTCTTTAAAGCAAGTTGCGGTAATTGTTCCGACGACTGTTCTTGCTTTACAGCACTTCCAAACTATTTCTGAACGCTTTAAACCATTTGGAATTGATGTTGAACTCCTTTGCCGTTTCAGAAGCACAAAAGAACGTCACGAAACACTTAAAAATCTTGCGACAGGAAAATGCGATGTAGTTATTGCGACACACAGTTTACTGCAAGATAAAGTCGTATTCAAAGATTTAGGACTACTTGTAATTGATGAAGAACACCGTTTTGGCGTAAGACACAAAGAAAAATTGAAGGAATTTAGAGAAAATATTGATATTATTTCTATGTCAGCAACTCCTATTCCTAGAACGCTTTATATGTCATTATCAGGAATCAAAGATATTTCCGTAATTAACACTCCGCCTCAAAACCGTTTGCCAATCAAGACTTTTGTGGGCGAATATAACGAACAAACCGTTAAAAACGCGATTGTAAACGAACTTGATAGAGATGGACAGGTATTTTATCTTTATAACAGGGTTGAAACGATTGAAGAATTTAAGCTTGAACTTCAAAAACTTGTGCCGAACGCTCGTATTGCAATCGGTCATGGTCAATTGAGTGAAAAGCAATTAGAAGATGTAATTATCGGTTTTGATAACCATGATTACGATATTTTGCTCTGCACAACAATTATCGAAAACGGTATTGATATTCCAAACGCAAATACAATGATTATTCATGAAGCTGACAAGCTTGGTCTTGCACAGCTTTATCAACTTAGAGGACGAGTAGGAAGAAGCGACAAACAGGCATATTGCTACTGCTTCTACAAAAAGAATAAAGAACTTTCGCACGAAGCATCTGAAAGATTAAAGGCGATAAAAGAATTTACAACGCTCGGAAGCGGATACAGAATTGCTATGCGTGACGTTGAAATCCGCGGTGTAGGTAATATTTTGGGTACAAAACAGCACGGTCACATGGTAAATGTCGGCTTTGATACGTATTGCCAATTGTTGGAGGAAACGGTAAACGAACTAAAAGGCGAAGCAATTAAAGCTAACAAACCAACGATTGTTGATATCAATATTACTGCTTACATCCCTGATGAATGGGTAGGTTCAGGCGAGCAGAAAATGATTGAATACAAGCGTCTTTCAGATGTTAAAAACGAAACAGAGCTTGATTATATCGTGTCAGAATGGAAAGACCGTTTTTCAAGAATTCCTGACGAAGTAGAAAATCTGATTAAATTAATCAAATTGAGATTGATAGCGACAGAATGCGGAATTACAATTATTAGAGAAGCGGGCGATGATATTCGTGTATATTCACCGTTTACGCCTTATGAGTGGAATATAATTAAACAAGGTTTAGATAAAGACATTGCAAGAAAAATCAAGTTCACGGTTGCACCAAAAACATGCGAAGACGGAAAATCCATTTTGCTTGTAAGCAAGCGTAACATGACTTTTGATGAAATGTTCGAAACATTAATGAATTTGTTCTACTTTATAAAAGAAACTGCAGATAAATATAAAAATAAGTAACCACATATTATTAATAAAAAAATTCCCTCTCTTTTCCGAAGAAGGAATTTTTTATATACTGATTATACTCTATTTTAAAGCTGAAACTGCAGTAACAACAACTTCTGCTGCTTCTTCAGGTTTTACTTTTGAGATTTCTTCTGTTTCTCTAACCTTGAATTCAACCAGACCTTCACTAATAGTTTTACCAACAGTAATTCTGTATGGGAAGCCGATTAAATCAGCATCTTTGAATTTAACGCCCGGACGTTCATCACGGTCATCAATTACAACTTCAACTCCGTGTTTGCGCAATGTTTCGTACAAATCATTCGCAACTTTCATTTGAGTTTCGTCTTTTGTGCTTACCGGAATAATTACTGCATGGTATGGCGCAATAGCTAAAGGCCATTTGATACCGTGTTCATCATAGTGCGCTTCAACCGCAGCTGCTGCCGTTCTTGAAATACCAATACCGTAACATCCCATAACAAAAGGTTTTGCTTTACCGTCAGCATCCAAATAAACTGCATTCATCGGTTTAGAATATTTTGTACCTAATTGGAAAATATTACCAACTTCAATACCTCTTGTAACTTTTAGAGGTTTGCCGCATTGAGGGCAAAGTTCACCTGCTTCAACAAGACGAATATCGGTAATGATTTCAGGAAGTTCAACATCAACACCCCAGTTTCCGCCAACCAAGTGAACATCTTTTTTGTTTGTTCCGATTACAAAGTTTTTCATTTCTTTAACTGTTTCATCTGCAACGATTTGAACTTCATATTCGCCGTATTTTTTCAAACCTTTTGGTCCTATGAATCCTTTTTCTGCGTCAAAACCGTTTTCTGCCATCATTTCTTCGATTTCACCTGCGGTCGCAATTCTTATATCCATACCGCCAACAGCATTCATAAGTTTTGTTTCTTCAACTTGTTTATCTGCTCTTATTAAAGCTAAAACTGGCTTTTTATCAACAATGTACAAAATTGATTTTACGATAATTGTTGAAGGAATCTTCAAATACTCGCATAATTCTTCGATTGAGTGAGTGTTTGGTGTATCAACAATTTCGGCTTTTTCAAATTTTCCAACAACTTCTGCCGGTTGCAATTTTGAAACCGCGTGATTTGAGTTTGCGGAATAATCGCAATCATCACAATAGAATACGTCGTTTTCACCTGCGTCAGTATCCGTAATTACCATAAATTCATGACTTACGCTTCCACCGATTGCACCTGAATCTGATTGAACCATTTTTGTATTAAGTCCGCAACGTTTGAAAATTCGAGTGTAAGCTTGCGCCATATTTTCGTATTCTTTTTCCAAACCTTCTTGAGAAGTATCAAAACTGTAAGCGTCTTTCATGATGAATTCACGACCTCTTAACAAACCGAAACGAGGACGAACTTCATCTCTGAATTTTGATTGAATTTGATACAAGTTTACAGGCAATTGCTTGTATGACTTGATACCTTCACGAGCAATAGATGTAATAATTTCCTCGTGAGTTGGTCCAAGACACATTTCACGATTATGTCTATCTCTCAAGCGCATAAGTTCCTTGCCGTAAGCATTCCATCTGCCTGATTCTTCCCAAAGTTCTTTTGGTTGAACAAACGGCATAAGAAGTTCTTGCGCGCCGGCATTATCCATTTCTTCTCTTACTATATTTTCAATTTTCTTTAAAACACGCCACATAAGCGGTAAATAATTATAAACTCCGCTTGTTAATTTTCTTATATAACCTGCTCTTACAAGCATTTTGTGTGAAATAACTTCAGCATCAGAAGGAAATTCCCTCAAAGTCTGAACAAATAATTTTGACATTTTCATGGTTAATCTTCCCCTATATTCTTTTATATAAAGAAATTCTAACATGAACAATGAGAAAAGTTAATTTTGATAAAGTCTATCTTCGTTTGTACTTTTTATTTGCATTATTTGCAACACGCTTAGCATCTTTTTCTTTATAACAAAAGCCATTCAAATCAAGATTAACAAGCCCGCCGGTTTCTCTCATAAGAGTTTTTTTTATTTTATACGGATAGTCCTCATTCCCTTTTAAACCACCATCATGGATTATAGACATAATTTGATTAATATACTTTTGGCAATTTTTCAATACGATTGGAAAGCGTGCTATAAATTTGTTCAAAGGCATATTTGACCTTAAGCTGTTTGCATTGGCTGATACCAACAAAAAATTAGAAATTGCATTTTCACCACGCTTTGAATTTGGTTGAACATGTTCAATTGTAGCAGCAGATGCTCTCATAATTCTTTTAGCAATTTCTTCCTGCGAACGGTCAGCGTATTTAACTATAAAAGCATTCTCACTTGTACCTGATGTTGGCAAATATATAGCTCTGTCTTTTAAACTTTCGTAAATTTTCTTCTCGCCGCGTCTAGGTTTGATTTCATCCAACGAACTCAATAGTATTTGACGTTTAAAAGTTTCTCCTTGTTTATTATCAAGAATTACCTGCCTGCATCGAGTTGTTTTGTGATGCACCGCTAATGCCAATTCTGGCGAAAGCTTCAATGACATTTTATCTACATCATCCAAAACACTAAACTCTTCAAGTTTTAGTTTTGTTAATGCTTCGTTATAATGTATCCTCAAAATATTCGGCAGAATTTCTTCCGGATTTTCTTTTGAATATTCTTCAAACATTTTAAAAACCTTCTTCTCTGTTTTTTGCATAAAACTTCTGTAAGGTTTTAAAAGTTTTACAACTTCTCCTACATTTTGACATTTATCAATTTTCATCTCCAGCTTCGGAAGTTCCGCACCGGTAATCATTTTTACGCCAAAATAAGGACAAACAATCCCTCTTAATTTTCTAAGTGGCGCTCCTGCGGAAGTTGAAGCCTGAAAAGACGGAGAATACAAGGGCATTTTTGGTCGCACACTTTGTCTTTGGTCAAATTGCGTATTAAAAAACTTGTTTGATATTGCTGATATTATCACTAGATTAATCCCTGTGTTTATAATAGCAGTTGTGATGGAATTTGGCAATAGTACGTTAGAACAATGTCTAAAATAGACAAATATGCGAATTCATGATAGTATGCGAATCAGGGTAGTATCACCAACCTTTGCCCACACACGAGTTTACTAAGAAATCGGTGGTAAAAAGGAGGGTAAGGCTGTGATTGACAAAATAATAATGCTACTATTCGTAGCAACGCTACGAATAGTAGCATTTAAACTGTAAATCATAGGGTACTAAGTGAAGCTCTAAGGAAGTGGTATTTTCTTAGGGCTTCCCCCTATGTATACATTGTTTACTATTTTTCATTATTTGTCAAGCCCAACAATAACTACTTTCTTACAATCAATGTTATATCGTTAAACACAACAAAAATCATCAGAATAATCAGCAATGAGAAAAATACGGTTGAAATAACTTCAATAACTTTTTCGTTCAGAGGTTTGCCCATTATTTTTTCTATAATCAAGAACATCAAATGACCGCCATCCAAAGCAGGTATCGGTAAAATATTCAAAATTGCAAGGTTCATAGAAATCAAAGCCGCAAGCAAAATTCCTGACGCTTTACCGCTTTTATCAATCATATCTCCGCCGATTTTTGTAATCGCAACAACACCGTGCATATCTTTAAGCGGAATATTACCCGTAAACAATTGACCTAAAGAGTACATCATCATATAAGTGTTATCCCATAGATATGTACAGCTCTCTTTCACAACGCTTACAGGAGTTTTTGTATCAATCATGGTTTGCTTTGCACTCAAACCGATTCCAATAATACCTTTTTCATCAGGATAAATAGGGTTAAGTTCGATTTGTTTGCCATCTCTTTCTACTAGCAAATTAATCGGATGCACGCCGTTTGAAAGCACTTTTGCAACATCATACATCGTATATTTGCCGTTTGAAGTGTAAACAGTCTTACCTTCAACAGCCTTTGCTAATTCAGCCAAGCTATCATCGATTTTAAAACCTTCGTGTTTAAAGTATTTTGCACCTTTAAGCGCATATTTATCCATTGTAATTACATCTTCATCCAAGGCATCAGGAAGTCTGATTGCAATACCGTCAGGAATAATTTCATCCTTAGAAAGTCCGGGGTTCAGGTCTTTTAAATGAGAAAAGTTTTTATCAACAGTTGCTTCCGTAACGATTCCGTTATCTTTTGCACTGTTTTTAACTATTGTGATAAAAGAATAAGCATTATTAATTTCGCAATTGTTCGCTTTTAGAATTCTGTCACCTTTTTTCAAACCTGAATTCCAAATACTTGCATCCTTAGGTGCGCTGATTTCACCAGCATAGATTTCATAATTCCCTGAAGGTAACTTGTGCGAAACAATCGCAACAAGCATTACAAGTGCAATTGCACAAATCACGTTAGCAATAACACCAGCTGAAACTACAATTGCTCTTTGCCATGCCGGTTTATTTGTAAATCTTTCGGGAGAATCTTTCGGCAAGTCGCAATCTTTTTCATCGTCAGGAAAAGAAACATATCCGCCAAGCAAGAGTGCATGAACTAAAACTTCTACATCACCAACTTTCTTTTTAAACAAAGTCGGGCCGACAGGAAGCCCAAAACCAAACTTATCAACTCTTATTCCGCAAGCTCGAGCAGCCAAAAAGTGTCCTGCTTCGTGTACTAAAATAAGTAAACTCAATAACAAAATCATTATGATAATTGACATAAAATTCTCCCTTAAATATTATTCATTATTTTATCACGAATACTAAAAAAAGTAGGGTGCAAATTTTTGCACCATTAACTTTGACCTTTTCAAAAGCAATAAAATTTGATACAATTTATTCATGGCAGATTTGGTTGAAAAATTAAAAGAAATCGGGTTCAATACTTACGAAGCAAAGGTTTATATTGCGCTTCTGAAAAAATATCCTGCAACGGGTTACGAGGTTGCAAAACTTGCCAATATTCCACAATCAAGAACTTATGATACTTTAAAAGTTTTAGAAGAAAAGAATATTGTTGTTTCGACCAACACCAAACCGCAAACTTATACACCGATTAAACCTAAACAATTGACTGCAAGATTTCAGAAAAAAATAAATTCTACTATCAATTTTTTAGATAAACATTTGCCTGAAGTTAAAGATAATTATAACGAACCGATTTTAACGATTAGTGGAATTCAAAACATCCAAGATAAGATTATTGAAGTTATACAAAACGCCAAACACGAAATCTATATGGAAGTTTGGTCACAAGATTTTAAAGTTTTTGAAAAAGAACTTTTGAATGCTTACAATAGAAATGTTGAAATAAGAATTGTCGGTTATGATAATTTCAATTCTCGCTTCGGGCTTGTGTTTGAACACGCTTTTGCAAGAGATATCGAAATGTCTTTAGGCGGAAGAATGATTATTATTGCAGCTGATGATTCAGAAGGTGTTGTTGGGAAGATTTCTTCTCTAAAAAATGATATTTCTGATACGAATATAATTTGGACAAAAAATAAGGGAATTGTTTTTATTATAAAAGAATTTATCGTACACGATATGTACTTGATTGATGTAGAAGAAAATTTGGTCGAACAAATGAAATACATCTACGGCAAAGGTTTCAAACGTTTGAAAGACAAAGTTTTGGGAACAAATGCAACTTATATGATTCATTAGAAATTTTGCATTAAAAAAAAGAGGTCTCAGACCTCTTTTAAAACTGGGCATGAAGAGACTCGAACTCCCACGCTTTCGCACTAGTTCCTAAGACTAGC
>CAZYWC010000015.1:0-51022 GCA_964651125.1 uncultured Vampirovibrio sp. | reverse complement strand
TATCTAAATTAGAAACCGAACGTGAAGCCCTAAAAACTGAATATGATTCAGTTAAGAAGGTAATCAGCGACAACATTGAACGTACATTCGGTATCTTCTCATAAGTTTAATTTTTCCCTTTTTAATCCCTTTTTCCTTTTCCTGCCACTTACTTCTACGCAAGTGGCTTTTTCTTGGTGGTGCTACGCACGTAGACATTTGGGAGGGTGCCGAAGGCGGGAGAGGGTGTTATTAATTTTAGAGTTACAAAAATTTGTACTCGTAAGCACACCTTTTTAAATCATTTTCTTTTATGTTACACTGGTAACATTATGATTACGACAGAAAATTTAACCGTGCGTTTTGGCACAGAACCATTATTTGAAAATGTTAATATAAAATTTGCAGAAGGCAATTGTTACGGTCTTATCGGTGCAAACGGAGCTGGAAAAAGTACTTTTTTGAAAGTGCTTTCAGGTGATTTAGAACCGACCAGTGGCGAAGTCCACGTGAAAAAAGGACAGCGTATTGCCGTATTAAAACAAAACCACTTCGAATTCGATGATTTTACCGCAATTGATACTGTAATTATGGGACACAAGCATCTTTATGACGTGATGAAAGAAAAAGATGCTCTCTATATGAAGCCTGATTTCAACGATGAAGACGGAATACGAGTTGCACACTTAGAGACCGAATTTGCGGAAATGGACGGATGGCAGGCTGAATCCAACGCCTCATCTTTATTAAACGATTTAGGTATCCCGCAAGAATTACATTATTCTTTGATGAAAGAACTTTCGGGCAGTGAAAAAGTCCGAGTGCTATTAGCGCAAGCTCTTTTTGGAATGCCTGATATTCTGCTTTTGGACGAACCTACAAACCACTTAGATTTGGCGACAATCACTTGGTTAGAAGACTTTTTGATTGATTTTCCGAACACTGTTATTGTAGTTTCGCACGACAGAAAATTCTTGGATAGAATTTGTACGCATATTGCGGATATTGATTTTAGAAACATTCAACTTTACACAGGTAACTATTCATTCTGGACTCAAGCAAGTGCTTTGATTATGAAACAAAAAGAAGAACGTAACAAAAAGCTTGAAGAAAAAGCCGAAGAATTTAGAAAATTTATCGCTAGATTTAGTGCGAACGCTTCAAAAGCAAAACAAGCGACTTCAAGAAAGAATATGCTTGAAAAATTGACACTTGAAGACATCAAACCTTCTACAAGAAGATATCCGAGCATCAACTTTAAGTTCTCAAAAATGCCGGGGAAAGATGTTTTGACGGTTCAAGGCTTAAAGAAATCTGTAAACGGTGAACTTCTAATCAAAGCTTTGTCTTTTGATGTTCGACAAGGTGAAAAAATCGCATTTATTTCAAAAAATCAACTTGCTGTAACAACGCTTTTCGAAATATTGGAAGGCAAGATTGAGCCTGATGAAGGTTCTGTAACTTGGGGTGTTACGGCAACTCATTCTTATTGCCCGAAAGACAACAGCGAATTTTTCGATACAAATAAAAACTTAATCCAATGGCTTGCACAATTCTCGCAGGAACAACACGTAAGCTTCCTAAGAGGATATTTGGGAAGAATGTTATTCTCGGGAGAAGACGCAGAAAAAGCTGTTAATGTTTTATCAGGCGGTGAGAAAGTTCGTTGTATGTTTGCAAAAACAATGATAGAAGAATCTAACGTTTTGATTTTTGATGAACCGACAAACCACTTGGATTTGGAAGCGATTACGTCTTTAAACAACGCACTAATTGATTATACGGGAACAGTTTTGTTTACTTCTCAAGACTATCAGTTTATAAACACTGTTGCTGATAGAATCATTGAAATTACGCCAAACGGATATTTGAATTACCAAATGCGTTATGAAGATTATCTGGCTAATGCGGATGTACAGAAACGCAGAGCATTAATGTATAAATAGAAAAAAGGTACGTTATTTTAACGTACCTTTTTAACTTATGTTATATTGTATTTTTCTATCTGTCTGAAGAGAAATCTCTTTGCAATACATTGTTAATTCTTCTTGTAGCTTTATCAATATCACCTGTCTTGTAGTATAATCTTGCGAGTAACATTTCTCTGGATGATGATGGTGACATATTGTACGCTTTTTGAGCATAAGAAAGAGCTGTACCATAACGTTTTACTATTGCGTAAATTGTTGCAATTTCTTCATAGCTGCGTGCAACAGTTGCTGTATCTTTAGTTATAGCAGGGATTTTTTGATACTCTTCTAAGGCTTTTACAAATTGTCTGTCTTTTTTATATTTTTGAGCTGTAATGAATGCTTTTTCAGCTTTTTCTTCAGGAGTTAATTCAACGGGTTTTGCTTCATCAGATGAGTTAGCAGCAACTGCGTCGTTTGGCAAATCCGTAATGTTTTCCAAAGGCTCAGCTATATTTTCTTCTTTTGGAACTTCTGTTTTTGGTTTTTCTACAAAATCAGGAGTCAAACTTATATCAAGAGTTTTCTTTTCTGTATTTTCTTCTGCATTTTCATCATCTGCCGTATTTTCGGAATCCGGAGCAGGCTTATTGATATTTTCAATGTTGTTCCTGCTGATTACAGCATCACTATCACTAACAGGAATGTATTCAAATGCTTTAATGATAACAATTAAAAATACCAGACAGATTAAAAGTAACATTACTAAAAACTTTTTAGAATTTGATTCAATGTATTTGTTCATCAGCTATGCTCCTAATTTTGTACTATTTAATTCTACACCAAAAGCAAACATTGCAAAATCATATTTTATAAATTTATTTTCTGGTTCAATTTTAACAAATCTATCAGATGTAGTATAGAATACATTTCTTCAAAAAGCTCTGAAAATGCTTCATAAGTAACATTTTTAGTGAAGTTTGCAACAGAAAACAAATTTTTATTTGTTCGTATAAAGATAGTCAACTCTCCATTTTTGAATTCCGCTCTGGTATATAAGGCTTTGAAAGCAGTTTTTATATTTTGGAATCTATACATAAAAGCTGTTGTTAAAAGGTATCGAGCTTCAACTTGGTCTTGCGAAAAAACAAGATATTTTTTATCAAAGTTAACATCTTCAAGGTTAACTCTTTTCATATAGCCATTTTCTCTGTTCAAAAGTCGTTCTACAAAATTATTTTCTGTTAAATAAGTATTGAATCGAAATTTTTTATTAAATTTGCATTTTATAATAACACCCCTTCTACGAATTAGAGCCGATATAAAAAGCATTACCAATAAAATAGGTACACATATTATTAAGAGTACCGGTATTAGCAATAATATAAATGCATCCCAAAAGATAAACGCAAAAATTGGTACTAAGATTATTATACCTAATGTTACAAATACCAGCGATAAGAAACAAAAGCTTGTTGATTTTAAAGAGAAAAGTGCTTCAAATATTTCTATTTTTACATCTTCATAAGTACCTTGAAACACATCATCAAACTGTAAGCATGATGTATTCAGTAAAATATGCGATTTCTCAAAATAATCACCCAATAACAAGTCCGGTTGATCCAGCCATGCAAAATCTCCAAAAATTGCTAGAAATTTTGCCATGAATCTATCTTTTAATTGGCTGTTAACTTTTTCCATATTGTGCGGAGTAATTGCTGATGATGTTGATTTGTATAATATTAATGCACCTATTAATGATACGATAACCCCCGCTTCAAACAAAGAACGAAAGCAGGCTAATACTATGCCGACAAGCATCATACTTGTTCCAATTATTGGCGCAATAGCCTGTTTTCTTATGTTTTCGAATTCTTCAATATTTCCGGAGATTTCATTTTTATAAAATTCTTTAAACTTTGCTCTTAATTCAGATTTTTTCATTTACCGATATAACCAATTTATAAATAAGTATCTTCACTGGATTTTTTGTAAACTAAAAATAATAAAATTAACACTAGCAACAAGGTTGCAATTGTAACTTTAACGCCAAAAGTTTTACTTAGAGAGTTGTATTCCAAATATATATCTACATCATCATTTAGTTTAAATAAATCCCATTGGTATTCATTATTATTTATATTAGTAGCATTGTTCTTTTTTACTTTTGATGAAGTTTTTATTGTGAATTTAATATCTTGATTTGGAAGTGTAATTTTTGAATTAATTTGTCCATAACCACCATTGTTGGCATTAGAAGTTACGGTGTAACTTCCATCACCGTTATCTGTAAAAGTAACATCAGTATCTTCACTTGAAGTTACTTGTTGATTATCAAGTTCTTGAGATTTTTTTTGTTCTTCAATATATGCTTTTTTAAAACTGTATTTTAAATGAATCTTATAATTATCTTGGAATAATCCGTTTTTAATCGTAATGGGCTTTTCTTCTACAGAAGTCATACCAAGCATTAAATAGTCATTCTTAAAGTTTTCAATTGGAATATTTTGTTTTTCTTGTATAAAGCCAAACTGCTTATCATTATCTAACGGCTTGACATCAAAGGTTTCAATTGCGCGGGTTTTAGTCAAAGAATCCATGATATCTGATTTTAACTTCTCGGTATATTGTTTTAGAGAAGCTTCATCCATTCCAAAATCACTAAGGATGCCCATGTTAGAAGCCATCATCGTTTTATCAAAAGAAATCGTTTCGGCAACAGAAATATTATTATCTTTGTCTATTTGCATAACGTAAGAATCATTAGTACATCCGGACGCAAATAAAACTACACCAACCAGTAGAACAAATAATTTTTTCATAAAACCCTCACAACTTAGTAACTTTTATTCTTGTGATTATAGCATACTATTGAGCATTTAACAATATTATGATTGCAATTACAAAATTTTATTTTGTTCTATACCAAAGGCAAACATTGCAAAATCATATTTTACAGGATCGTCTGGTGAAAATTCTTTTAACTTGTTTGTAAGTTCAATTACAGCCTTGAAATCATTGCTTTTGCGCTTCAACAATCCCATGTTTCTGGAAACTCTTGCGACATGAACATCAAGCGGAATAAGTAAATCTTTTGGCTGCATAAAATTCCAAACCCCTAAATCTACAGGAGGTTTTCTAATCATCCATCTTAAAAACATGTTCATACGCTTCATTGCACCACCGTTTGCGGGATTTGGAAGCATGTGATAAAACCCTTGTCCGACAGTTTTAGGTGCGCGAGAATAAAAATAATCTACGACCGTTTGAAAAAACTTCAAGTAATCAAGTGCTGTATCTCTTTCTTTAGTGTGAGCTGTTATTTCAATATTATCCCATCCATACTCAAACAACTCTTCCAAACCACGACTTTCTTTGTACAACGCGTTCAAAATCTCAAAAATCGGAATAATATCATAATCTTTCGAAAATCTATATTCCAAGCCTTTTAAATTCTCAAATTTGCCATTTTTAATATAATTTGCAATATCATTATCAGCTCTGGTAAACAAATCATTTAATTTAGCAATAAACATTTTTCGGTTTCCATAAGCAAACAAAGATGCAATAAATCCTGCAAGTTCTATGTCTTCTTTGTTTTTAAATCTATGCGGAAATTGAATCGGATCATCTTTGATAAAATCCGTGGTTTCATATTTTTCTACTAAATTGTCTAATTCGTTTTTTGTTATCATAATTATTTGTTGGGCTGAAAGCCCAACCTACTACACTTCCAATTTATGTTATCTTCTTATTTTTTCGAAAAACTCTTTTAATATTTTATCACACATTTCTTCTTTTATCCCGCCATAAATTTTGATTTTAGAATGCGCTAATTTAGGTAAATCCAGTACGCTTCCCATCGCTCCATACTGCAAATTATATGAACCGAAATATACCGTTTTTATTCCGGCTTGCAAAATTGCCCAAGCGCACATTGGGCAAGGCTCTAGCGTTACATATAATTCACACTCATTTAGGCGGGATGTATTCAAAATTTTTTGGGCTTCTTTAATGGCTAAAATTTCGGCATGCGCAGTAACGTCATTATCGACTTCACGCCGATTGTAAGCGCAAGAAACAATCCTCCCGTCCTTTTTTATCACACATCCGACAGGAACATCAATTTTGCATAATTTTGCTTGTTCAATAGCGTTTTTCATATATTAATTACTGAGGTCTTGTTTTTTCAGCAGCTTCATCACATTTTTTTGCAACTTCCGGTGTTAAAATTCCAATTTTTTTGAAGAAATTTTTGTACATCCAGCTATCTGCAAAATGTTGATATACTCTGCTAGTATCTACGTCATCAGCAAGTTTAAAATTTCCCATGTTGTATTCTTTTGGAGAAATCCCTTCATCTGTCAAGATTCTATCTATTTCATTAAAGGTATATTTCATATTTGCGGCTACATCATTAAACTGCGCAACTTTATCAGAATCTTTTGCAGCAGTTGTGGAGTTAAAAATATTTCTATATACAGCAGAATCTAATTCTGTTTGTTTTAGGCAATTTTCTTCCGCGATTTTGATTTCATCTTGTTTTGTTGCTTTTGTTTGGCAAGATGCTACAATTAAACTTCCTGCAACAGCCATTGGTAAAAAGCTTTTTAACGATACGTTCATATCCGACTCCTTTATGTACTATAAATTAGAAAGTATGTGATTAGAATATTCATCACATTGTTTTTCAACATTCTTATCTAAAACGCCGTTTTCTTTGAAAAACTTTTTGTACATGTAATTATCTAAATAATTTTGGCGATGTTCCAAATGTTGATAGCTGTGCATTTCATCAAACTCTTTTAATGACATACCAATGTTTCGCGCTTTATCATTTTGATAATCAATAACTTCATCGCGTAAAGCACTTTTACAACGATTATCTGAAGCAAATTTGTTAAATTCTGCAACCTTTGCAGAATCTTTCGCTAATTTAGTACCTCTAAAAATATCTGAATAAGCCATAGAATCAAGTTTAGAAACCTTCTTAGAAGCACCATATATTTCATCGATACTATTAAAATCTTTAGCACTTTTGCCATGTTCCGTGCAATATTCATGCACAAGTTTTGGCAATTGAGATTCACAAGATGCCAAAGTCATAGCACCAACTAAAGTGATTGGTAAAAAAGTTTTTAGTGATACGTTCATTTTTATACTCCTTGTACTTATATAAAACTTGTAAAATTAAATTTTGCTACCTTCGCCCCAAATTTCATCGTCATAATATCCGAGTTCTAAGTGACCAAGAATTACAGTATCGCCGTTTTTCAAACCATATTGATGCAATTTTTCAAAAACACCCATGCTTTTCATGATATTTTGCAATCTCACAACCTGTTCAGTGTTTCTGGCGTCTGTAATTTTAGCCAAACGATTAATTTTTCCGCCTGAAATTATATAAACGTCTTTCGCAACTTTATTAACCTCAAACGCGCTATCATCGTTATCGTAAGCGCCCAAATCTTCTTCAACATCAATATCAAATTCAGGTTTCGGAATTTCATCAACTTTATTTGAAATAAAGTAAAGCAATTCATCCAAGCCTTGTTTTGTAGCCGCAGAAATTGTGAAAATATCTTTAGCCAAAGGTTTAAACTCATTTTTAAACTTTTCTAAATTTTCATCCAAAACTGCGTCAATCTTATTCAGCACAAGGATTTGATAAAGATTTGCTAAACCTTCCGAATGCTTTTTAAGTTCATTATTAATAATCTTGTAGTTTTCAACAGGATTTTCTGCTGTTAAATCAACAATATGAACTAAAAAACGGCATCTTTCCACGTGACGTAAAAATTCATGACCAAGACCAACACCTTCTGATGCGCCTTCAATAAGCCCCGGAATATCCGCGATAACATAAGAACCGCCGTCAGGCTTTTTCACAACGCCCAAATTCGGTACGAGTGTTGTAAAAGGATAATCTGCGATTTTAGGTTTAGCAGAGCTTACGGCACTAATGAACGTTGATTTACCTGCGTTCGGCATACCCAATAATCCGATATCAGCAATCAGTTTTAGTTCAAGTTCCAAAACTCTTTCAATCCCGGGTTCACCCGGTTCACAGAATTGAGGCGCTCTTTTTTGAGCAGTCGCAAATCTTGCGTTACCGCGTCCGCCGCGACCGCCTTTTGCAATAAGAACAGTTTGTTCATGTTCTGTCAAATCCGCAATAATATTGCCCGTTTTTGTATCTCTAACAATCGTTCCCATCGGAACTTTTAAATACAAATCTTTAGCGCAAGCACCATGCATGCCTTTAATACCGCCGTTTTCACCTGATGGAGCTTTAAAAACCGATTTGATTTTGAAGTCCAAAAGTGTTGACATGTTTTCATCCGCAACGAAATAAATATCTCCGCCGCGTCCGCCGTCACCGCCTGCGGGACCGCCTTTATCAACGTATTTTTCACGACGCCATGCAACCATGCCGTTTCCGCCATGACCTGATATTACTCTGATTTTTGCTTTATCTAAAAACTTCATTTATTACCTTCTTTGATTTGTGAATAGACTTGAACCTCACTTGATAGGGAGGTCGCAGCTGTTGGTGAGACCGTGTCGAACCTTACAGATGCGGGTGGGTTTTAGTTTTTCCTTGAATTGATACCCATCCCTACCCTGTCTTGGATTATTCGGGGTGTCGGCGGAGTAACGTCCGACCTCCACCTTACGGGCTTACGCCCTACCGAAAATCCGTTTCCCTAACAAGGGAAGGTGTTTAAATTTGTTTACTTATTGTTCATTTGTATTATTGTTCATTTGTACTATAATGCTACTATGAACAAGATTAAAAATACATTATTCAGTAACAAACCTGTTACAATTGATAAAAATTCAATAATCATGGCAATCGAATCAAGCTGTGACGAAACTGCATGCGCTATTGTTAAAGGTGGACGAGAAGTTTTAGCAAACGTAGTAGCTTCTCAAATAAAAATCCACGAAGCTTATGGCGGAGTTATTCCTGAAATTGCCGCAAGAGAACATTTAGAAGCAATTAACGTAGTTATTGATGAAGTTTTTAAACAAGCAAACCTAAAAGGTGATGATATTACAGCTTTTGCAGGAACAGTAGGCCCTGGACTTGTAGGTTGTCTTTTGGTTGGCTTAAATGCAGCAAAATCTTTGGCTTTAGCTTATGATAAACCTTTTATCGGCGTTAATCACTTAAACGCACACTTGGCTGCAAACTTTATTGATACAGAATTAGAACCGCCATTTATCGCACTTTTAGTAAGCGGTGGTCATACACAAATTATTAAAGCAAGTTCTTATTCTGATTTGGAAATTATCGGTGAAACTATTGATGACGCAGTCGGAGAAGCTTACGACAAAGTTGCAAGGCTAATCGGCTTACCTTACCCGGGTGGTCCAAAACTTGATAAGCTTGCTCAAGAAGGCAATCCTCACGCATTCAAGCTCCCTGAAGCAAGAGTCGGTGGATATGATTTCAGTTTTAGCGGACTAAAAACTGCAGTCTTAAGGCTTGTTAAGAGCTTTGACGGTAAAGAAATGCCGGTGAACGATATTTGTGCAAGTTTCCAAGAATGCGTTTCATCAACTCTATTCAAAAAAGTTAAACGCGCGCTGGAAGAAACAGGCTATAAACAAGTTGTTTTAGCAGGCGGTGTTGCTGCAAACTCCGAAATCAGAAAGAAAATTTTTAGCCTAAGAGATGAGGGATATTATGTTTACGCACCTATAATGAAATATTGTACTGATAACGCTTCAATGGTAGCATCTTCGGCGTATTTCTTTAATAATACTTTTGATAATATTGATGTTGAAGTATTTTCAAGAGCATAGTTTTTTAATAAAAAAATCAGTGGTTAATAAAAATATTAACCACTGATTTTTTTTTATTTGGAAATTTATTATTTTGCAATTTCTGGCGGATTGTTTTGTTCAGGGCAAGGGCAAGGTCTTTGTCCTGCTTCAAATTTTTGTCTGCCTTCTTTTTTCATATCTTCAAGAATTTTCTTTTGGTCTTTTGTCAAAATTGACTCAAATTCTTTCATATTCTTTTTGCGAATTACATTAGCTTTCTTTTCTAAATTTCTGATGTCTTTGTCAATCGCATTCAATCTTTCTTCTTGAACCCAACCTGCAATTCTTGACATCTTAACCATTTCTGCTTCTTTGCGTTTGTCTTTAATTTTGTCCATAATCGGTTTCATTTCTTTGTGACCTTTTTGGCGAATTTCTTTTGCTTTCGCCTTTTGAGCCTCTGTTAAACCTAATTTTTGTTCAAAAGCAGCTTCTCTGGCTTTTCTGATTTTTGCCATTTCTTCTTTTGATGGCGGATTTTTGCAATCAGGTTTCTTAAAATCTTCACTGGCAAAAACCGCAGTCGACATTAAACATAATGCGCAAGCTAAAATTACTAATTTTTTCATTTTTACCTCTCTTTTTATAATAAATCTTGTAAAACTTCTGCTAATTCTTTTTTTGCGTTATAAATTCTTGATTTTATAGTTCCAATCGGACAATTTAATTTCTTTGAAGCTTCCTCGTAAGTGTAACCGTAAATTTCGCAAAGCATAATTACTTCTCTAAATTTCGGTTTCAGGCTGTCTACGGCTTTAATAATTCTTTTTTGTCTTTCGCTTACAATAACGCAATCTTCGGGTGTTCGCTTTTTGTCTTTAATGTTGCACAAAACTAAATCGTCAGAAGTTGAATTTTGTTCGTTTTTTACAACCGCTGATTTCAGATAGTCTTTAGATGTATTTTTTGCAATCGTATTTACCCAGCTTTTTAGAGAGCCTCGTTCTTCATACTTTTCAGCATTCTTCCAAAGCTTGATGTAAACCTCTTGTTCTATATCTTCGTTTTCTTGTTTTGTTATTAGTTTTATTATGTTTTTAATGTTTTGTTTGTTTGCATTAATTATTTCGTTGAAATTCATTCATCCACCATTAAAAGTCCGTATGAGTCGACAGGAAAGCCTAAATCTTCTGCTGACAATGTGTCGCCATATTTTAGAGAATCCAGAATGTCGTCATTAGAAACGACAATCCCTGCTGTTAACGTAGAGAATAACAACAATAACATAGCGCAAGAAACTCTAAATTTTGGGCGTTTTTTGTTTTTTGCGTGATAATATAACTTTACTTCGTCCAATAAGTCTGAAACTTTTTCCATTTTTTCAGCTTCTTTGCTGCATTCATCGCATTCTTCGATGTGTTTTTTTAAAGTTTCATCATCAGAAAAAACAAATAATCCTTCGTATTTCGTGCATTTATTATCCATTTGTTTTACCTCTTATATCAGTATAACGAAAAAGAAGTTAAATTTGTTCAAATATAAAAAAAAGACCTTGTGTATATGAAACAAGGCCTGTCCGTTTAAATAAGAAGAGAGAGCTTTATGTTTTTATAAAAAAGTGTGAATAAAAAAATTTGCTAGTTACATGTCAAATTATTTACAAAACTTTACATGAAGGAGTGAAAAATATTTTGGAGCAATTAATATGCTAAAATATTTTTATGAAAAAAGTCGCAATTATTTATTCTGAATACACACCTGTAATTGATGCAATAATCAGTTATTTGAAAGATTTTGAGGTTAAAACTTTTAATTCGTACACTCAAGAATTAAGTGACTTTGATTTGATTGTGAATACGAATTATAAAAACGAAATTCCTGAAAATCATATCAATGTTCACTATTCACTTTTGCCTGCATTCCAAGGAGATGAGCCTGTTAAGCAAGCTTTTTTAGCCGGAGTTAAGGTGACAGGAATAACTTTTTATTATACAAAACCGCAAAAAATCATTGCTCAGTATCCGATTTTTATCTCCAATTTTTCTCATTATGATGATGTTGAGCGCGAATTGACATATTTGGAACAAACAATTTATCCTCTAATATTAGAAAAAATTCTTAAAAACGAACCGTTTGAAATCAGAAATCTTTTATCAAAAGGATGTTCAGGAAACTGTGGAGGATGCAGCTCTTGCAAACACTAAATGTATTAATAGCGGGTGAAGGAGAATTGTTACCTCTAATCAAAAGTTCGAAATTCTTGAAAAAACTTTATGCCACATCTGAGATAGATGGTGCTGTAAATATTAAATTTAATACGTTTGCCGAATTAGCAAAAAAATGCAAAGCTTTGCAAATTGATGTTGTGTTAGTCGAAAACGAGAAATGGATTTTGCAAGGAATTGCTGATGTTTTGAGAAAAAAATTTGTAAATTGTATTGCTCCAAATGCTTTGATGTCAGAAATTCTGACAAACAGTCTTTCGTCAAGAAAATTTCTCTCAAAGTATAATATTAGCCTTCCGGATAAATTGAAATATCCAAGCACGTTTCCGTTGTTTTTAAGAGGAAAAGGGTTTAAATTTAAGGCAAATACTTTGGATGAAGTTTTGCAGGTTAAAAATTTGATTAATAAAACATATCCGCAAGAAATTGCTGACACTACGTTTCTGGAAGAATTTATTGAAGGCGAACCGTTTAGTGTGACTTCATTTTTTGACGGTAAAACGCTTAAGACTTTTTCTAAAGATTCACAGATTTTAGAATATTCAAATCTGTTAGAAAATGCGCTAAAACAAGACAAAAATGATTTTATCGGATTTTTTAGTTCTAAGTTAATTAAATTTGAAGGCAAAATTTATAATCTCGGATTTAGTTTAAACTATGCAAAGACTCTATTTGAGAAGGATTTCTTGTTTATTGTATATTGCGGAATTTATCAAAAATTAAATGAACTTGATTAGAAGTATTTTTCTTATTTTTTGTGCTAAGATTTCAGTATGAAAACAATAGCAAAAGTATTATTAATAATATTCTTTTTTATTTTTTCATTTCTTAACAATAGCCCAATTTTTGACGGTTATGTTCAAGATGGTTTTTCTTGTGCAAAAAAATATGAACACCGTTGCAGTATAGGGCCGATTGAAAATGAAGGTTTTATTATTTTGCCTTCTAATTCTAATAGCAACAATACAATTTCAAGTGTTGGAAATTCGTATCCGACACCATCTTTGAAGAATACATTTTTTGCAAAAAATCGCTATATCGCGAAAAATCAATATACAATAGCTCATTTATATAAAACCGAAATCTTTCCTAACGCGCCTTAATTAGATTTTTATCAAAAAGATTTAATACTATTTTAGAAAGGAAAGAAAAATGGAATTTATTCAGAATTTTGTTTCGGCGCATAATGTGCTGATTTCGGCAGGAATATTAATTCTTGCATATATATTCATTGCAATGGAAAAAATACCAAAGGTTACAATCGCACTATTAGGTGCAGGTATTACTATTGTGTTGGGTTTAGTTAGTCAAATTAAAACTGTTGGCGGAGTTTTAAATCCACACTATTTTGTAAACTTTATTGATTTTAACGTAATTTTCTTGCTTGTTTCAATGATGATTATTGTTAATATCACGACAAGAAGCGGTGTGTTTACATATTTGGCAAACGAATTGATGAAGGCTACAAAAGGTCACCCTGTCTTGATTTTGGCAGCTCTTGGTGTATTTACAGCTGTAGTCAGTGCGTTTTTGGATAATGTAACAACCGTTATTTTGATTATGCCTATTACTTTTGCTATCGCAAGAAAATTGGATATTGATCCGATTCCATTCTTGCTGACAGAAGTTTTTGCGTCTAATATCGGTGGTACTGCAACATTAATCGGTGACCCGCCAAACATTATTATCGGTAGTGCCGCAGGTTTTTCTTTTATGGATTTCATAAATAATTTGACCGGTGTTATCTCAATAATTTTGTTTACTGTAGTTGTATTTTTATCAATTATGTTCAAGTCAAAACTTCATGCAGATGATGCTAAGATGAAAGAAATTACAGAAATTGATAACTCAAAAACAATCACTGATAAAAACTTGATGGTTCGTTCAATGCTAGTATTAGGCTTGGTAATTCTAGGTTTTGTAACGCACGATATTACACATATTGAAACTTGTGTTGCAGCTATGCTTGGTGCGAGTGTATTGTTATTGTTTGAAAAACCGACTGATATTTTAAAAGATGTTGAATGGAACACTATCTTCTTTTTCATCGGTTTATTTATCATTATTGGTGGTGTGGAAGCTTCAGGCGGTATCAAATTAATGGCTGAATGGATTTTGAAAGTTACACAAGGTTCTCAAGAAGCAACTTCAATGCTTATCTTGTGGGGTTCAGGTCTAATTTCAGGTATTATTGATAACATTCCATATACAGCAACAATGTCACCAATGTTGGTAGAAATCCAAAAAACAATGGGCGAAGTTTATACAACTCCATTGTGGTGGAGTTTGTCACTCGGTGCTTGCTTAGGCGGTAACTTAACAATTATCGGCGCGGCTGCAAACGTAATTGTTTCTGAAAACGCAGCAAAAGAAGGACATCCGATTGCATTCTTAAGATTCATGAAATATGGTATTGCAGTAGTAGTTTTATCATTGCTTATAAGCACTGTATATTTGAACTTGAGATTTATTTAATAAATTTTGTTCACAGTAAAAAAGGACGCCCAACGGGCGTCCTTTTTGCTTATTAATTTAAATTGTAAACTTTTGTTACAAATTCGGATGAATGTGAAATTGGTATTTATTTTTAGACTTTTTATATATGTAAGATTAATTTGAGGATATTATTATGATGGATCTTTCTAAAATTTCTGCAACAGATTTTTATAATAAAATAGAAAGAGGTATTGGTGGGTCATTTTTTGCAGTTAATATGCTTACTGTAGCGTGTGAAACAATGTCTTCATCTTATGACCAAATTATTGATGACCAAAATGAATATATAACCGAAATTGATGCTCAAATCAATGAAATTGAAACTTTGCAAAAAGAATTAGATGCAAAAATAAAAGAGCAAGAAGCTGAACGAGATAAAATTCTGGCAGATGCCGGCAATGAAGGCTTGTCTGAAGAAGACGAAGCAAAAGTTAATACTATAAACTCTGAAATTGAAGCATTGAATGGTGATGCTAATACTAAAATCGGAAGTATTAGTTCTGATATTAAAGGTAGTAGTTCAAAGTTGGAAAGCACCATATCAAAAGCAGATGTTGCGACAGATTATGGTAATACGGCCGTAGAAAAAGGTACTCCGCTTGCTAATACACAGGATAAAAGAAAATCTTTCTGGAGAAAACTCTCCGGCAGTTGGAATAAATCTGCAGAAAGAGAAGCAGGTAAAAAAGCGGTAGATGCCGGTAATAATCTTTTAGACCAAGTCGAAACAGTAAAAACTTCTGAAAAAGAAATTACAAAGAAAACTAAAAAATATAATCAATAAATCCAAATTTTTAAAATAGCCGTTTCGGGGAATTTTAAAATGCTGCGTTAATCTTATTATAAATTTACTATGACAAACAATTTTGATTACAGATACGACAGCTGCATTTTTCGTGGGATTTGTTCAATGAATCCTCGAACATCTTCTCTTCAAGAAGTTTTAGTTTTATACTTGAAAGCTTCGGCTCATTACGCGCTTAAGCTTTATGAAAACGATATTGTAGATGAAAAAATCAAGGCAATGATTTTGAATACGATTTCAATTCTTGTTTCTAATCCGCAATTTTCAGAAACGGATTTTAATGTGCTTACTCATGCCTATAATGAAGAGCTTCCGCGCTTAATTAAGGAATACGAAGAAATGTGCAATAAAAAGGGGGCAGAACCGGAGTATTTGAAAACTGTAATCAAATACAATAAAGAGCTTGATATTATTAAAGCAATCCAACTCGGCGAAAAAGAATTTCTAAAGAAAGTAAAAGAACTTTCGCAAGAAACACAAGATTTATACAGAATACTTTTGGTTATCGCAAAAAGTATCTGCATTAACGTTTTAGATTTAGAAACTTTAGAAATTGATTCTAAAGACGGCTATTTGATGATTCTAAAGGTATTAAATTCTTTGAACATAGAGGAAACAAAAGAAGAATGTTTGAAAGACTTAATAATAGAAGCTGTTGAACTTGATAATCAACTTATGAAACAGCTCAGAAACGCCCAAGAAGAACGTTACGGAAAACAACGCGTAAACGATGTATCTTATACAACAACTCCTGCAAAAGCTATTTTGGTTGTAGGTTCAAATATCCGTGAATTGGAAGATGTTTTAGAAGCCGTGAAAGATAAAAACATTGATGTTTATACACACGACGAAATGATGATTGCGCATACTTTTCCTAAATTCAGCGAGTATAAAAATCTCAAAGGACAATATGGGCAGGGAATTGAAAATTGTCTTTTGGATTTTGCAACTTTCCCGGGACCGATTATTTTAACTCGTCATTCGCTTTATAACGTTGAAAATCTTTATAGAGGCTTGCTTTATACTACGGATTTTGCCTCTTCAAAAGGTGTAATTCCTATAAAGAATAAAGATTTTACTGATGTTATAAAAGTCGCAGAAGAAGCTAAGGGCTTTAAAACCGGAAAACAATGTGAAACAGTTTCAATCGGTTATGATTATCATAATTCAATGGGAATTATTGAAGAAAAATTGAGTCAAAAAGATTATTCACATATCTTTATTGTTGGCTTAAATGATTATACTTTAGAACAGCAAACTTATTTTGATAAACTTTTGCGACAAACTCCTGATGAGGTTTTGATTATCTCACTTTCTTATTGTACACAAAAAGAAAATATTGTTTGCCTCAACGCTTGTTTTGATGTTTTTGCGACTATTGAGTTTGCAGAAGGTTTGTCTGAAAAATATTCTATTCCGATTAGCGTATTTTATCCAAAATGCGATAGACATACGATTTCTCAAATGATATATTTGAGAGAAAAATTAGATATTGAAGTTTTTATAGGAAAATGCACTCCAATTATTCTTAATCCAAATCTCATAAGCACTTTAAACAGTGTGTTTAAAATAAAAGAACTCAGTTCCGTAAAAAAAGATTTGAGTGAAATTTTAGAGTAGATTTTTTCATAATCGTTTACTAATTTTATCGGCTTTATTGTTGCTTGCAGGAAATGCAAGTTTTGCGCAGAATTATTCGGAAGTTTTCCAAAAAGTAAATTCTCCGCAAGATGTCAAAAAACTTACAATACCTGAGATGAATACATTATCAGGCGATATTCGTAATGCAATTATAAATAAAGTAAACCTTGTTGGCGGACATTTAGGCCCTGATTTGGGTATTGTTGAAACGACAATTGCGCTTCATTATGTGTTTAATTCTCCAAAAGACAAGATAGTTTATGATGTTTCACACCAAATTTATCCGCATAAAATTTTGACGGGAAGAAAAGATGCGTTTGTAAATCCTCTTGCACATCCTGAAATTACAGGTTATTCAAGTCCTAAAGAAAGCGTGCATGATAACTTTATTTTAGGTCACACTTCAACTTCATTAAGCCTTTCAACGGGTTTAGCAAAAGCTAGAGATATCAAAGGCGAAAAATACAATGTAATTGCCATAATCGGTGACGGTTCTTTGTCTGGCGGTGAAGCTTTGGAAGGTTTAAGCAATGCAGCTGTTTTGAATTCTAATATGATTATTATTGTTAATGATAACAATATGGCAATTGCACCTGTTGAAGGGGGTATTTATAACAGCCTTGCGCGCTTAAGAGAATCTAACGGTCAAGCTAATGACAATATTTTTAAATCAATGGGATTTGATTATTACTACTTGGAAGACGGTAATAATGTAGAAAAATTGATTGCTATGTTCAAACAGGTAAAAGATACTAGCAGACCTACGGTTGTTCATATTCATACGCAAAAAGGTTTGGGATACGAACCTGCTGAAAAAGACAAAGATTTTATCAGCTGGGCAAAGAAGTTCAAGAAAGATTGAAAAAAGAACTGAACATCAATCCAACTTTGATTAATCCTGTTTATGTTTCCGGAATTGATGAAAAAGTTTTGAATGATTTAAAACAAAACCATAAACTTGTAATTACACTGGAAGACGGATGTTTGGACGGTGGTTACGGAGAAAAAATTTCAAGATTTTATTCTAATTCAGATATGAAAGTTTTGAATTATGGTGCGAAAAAAGAGTTTACTGACAGAGTTCCTCTAAATGAACTTTATAAACGTTATCGTTTAACTCCTGATTTAATCTTGGAAGATATTAAAGCTAATTTGAACTAATTTTATGAGGTGCGCTTTTTATAAGCGCGCCTTTTTTATCTATATAACAGATTTTTAAAAAATTTCATCTAAAAAAATGAACACTAATTTTTTATTGTCGTTTATAATGTAGAAGTATAATTGTGTTTAAAAGTAAACAGATGAATTTATGAAGAATAAAATAAAACTTGTAATAGTTGCATTATGTTTGGGTTTGAGCCTTCAAGCAGGTGCAATACAAACTATAAAAATCGAACAAAATTCTGATTTAGGATTGAATGATTGTATAAAAATTGCGCTAAATAACAGCCCTGTTATCAAAAAATACATCCTAAATCTTGATGTCGCAAAATCTACGGTCGGGGTTGCAAAATCTGCTTATTTCCCTAGTATCAGCTTAGGTGCAGGTTATAAACAGGGTTTTGGTGATAGAAGCCACAATTTTGGAAGCTACCAAACAAGAACCTTACCGGGGTTTGACGCTTCGTTATCACAGCTTTTGTGGAACTTCGGCAAAACCGATGCAAATATCAGGATGGAAAAATTCAACAAAATCGCAGCAGAATTTGATTTTGACGAAATGGTTTTGACAACGATTTATAACGTAAAACTTCAATACTACGGAGTTTTGGCTGCAAAATCTTTGATGGAAGTTGAACGTTTAAATGTTCAGATTAACGAACGTAACTACCAAAGAACGCTTGCTTATTTTGATGAAGGTTTGAAATCCAAAATTGACTTAGTTAACGCAGAAGTAAATTTGAGTGATTCAAAAATTGCACTCGTTAAAGCCGAAAACACTTATAAAAACGCAATTGTAAGTTTAAATAATTCAATGTATGTGGCTTATGCGCCAAGTTACAGCATCAAAAATACCGAAACTTTTAACCTTGGCAACCCTTATGTGCCAATGAGTTTGACGAATATTGAAAACTATAAAAAACTTCTTTCTTTACCTGACGATGTTTCAAGCGCAACTTATGCAGTGAAAGCCGAAAAGGCCGATTTCTTGAAGGATTATGTTTTCCAAAAATATCCTTACACGTTTGAAAAATCAGTTAGTATCGCAAAAGAAAATAGACCTGATTTGAAGGCTTTAAATGCGACAGTTAAAGCTATGCGCCAGTACGTTTTATTGACAAAGCGTCAATATTTACCTGATTTAAAAGGCGGGGTGGGTTACAGTTATGCAAACAACCGCAACTACGCAGATAGCGGAATGAATGTTTCAGTGAATTTGAATACAACATTTAATATGATGCAAGTTAAGCACGAAGTTGATATTGCAAATTCTCAATTGAATCTTGCAAAAACAGAAGTTGAGTTGCTTAATCAAAACCTGTATTTTGATATCCAAAGTGCCTATGTTGATATGATTCAGCTTGAAAAACAAATCCCGTTACTTGAAACAAAAGTCCGCCAAACTTTAGAAAACCTTGAACTTGCAGATGGACGTTACAGCGTAGGTTTGGGCGATTATATTCAATTACAGGACGCAAGAGTAAATTATAACAATGCTCAAAGCTCTTACGTTCAGGCGGTTTATAACTATAACGTAGCAAGAGCGACACTTGAAAGAGAAATCGCGCTTCCGCAAGAAGAAACTTTGACCGTAGAAGATGTTAAAGATTTCCAAAAGGATTTGAAGAAACAAGAAAAAAATAAAGTGAGCGTAAAAAGTAATCAGAAAAATTCCAAAAAGGATAACGTATGAAGATTTTAGATAAAATTAAAACGATAAAGAAAAGATATATAACGGCAGGAGTTGTGGCGGTTTTTGTTGTGTTTACGGTGATTTCAGGCATGATGAAAAACAAGGTTGAATACGAATCTGCGCCAATCGAAAGACGAACAATTACTCATGTTGTAGAAGCCTCAGGCACAATAAATCCTGTAAACACAGTATCCGTAGGTTCTACCGTATCAGGCTTGATTAGCGCAATTTATGTGGATTTCAACTCTGTTGTTAAAAAGGGGCAATTGCTTGCAGAAATCGACCCGAGAACTTTCCAAGCAACGGTTGACCAAAACTTAGCATCCGTAAATTCTGCACAAGCGGATTTAGCCAATAAACAAGCGGCTTACGAAATGAGTACGAAAACGCTTAAACGTTACAAAAATCTTTATGCAAGAAGCTTTGTTCCAAAATCAGAACTTGACCAAGCAGAAGCGGATTATAAAGCTGATTTGGCGCAAGTGAATGCAGCAAGAGCGAAGATTACACAAGCAAGAGCGCAATATAATCAGTCTTTGGTTAATTTAAACTATACAAAAATCACAGCGCCCGTGGACGGTATGATTATTTCTCGTGAAATTGACTTGGGACAGCCGGTTGCAGCAAGCTTCCAAGCTCCAGAATTATTCACTATCGCGCAGGATTTAGAAAAAATGCAAATCGAAGTAAACGTTTCTGAAGCCGATATAGGTGAAGTTAAAGAAGGACAAGATGTTACTTATACGCTAGACGGATATCCGAATAGCGAATTCTACGGGAAAGTTACACAAGTAAGAATTTCTCCGACTACTGTTTCAAACGTTGTAACTTATTCTGTAATCGTAACCGTTGATAACAGCGATTTGAAACTTAAACCGGGTATGACTGCGAATGTTTCAATTATTACTGCAAAAAATGAAAATGTTCTTTGTGTTCCGAATATCGCGTTAAAATTCACTCCAAAAACCGATGGTCAAAAATACAAGACGCAAGGGCTTTGGATTAAAGACGGTTTGAAGCTTGCAAGAATTGATATTAAAACAGGCGCAAGCGATGATTCTTATACAGAAGTTATCGGCGACAATATAAAAGAGGGTGAAAAGGTTCTTGTCGGTATTAAAGGTGGCAAAAAGAAAACAAATGACACTCCTCCGCCAAGAATGTAGGATTATTCCTAAATATCAAAAATGACAATTGGCAAGTTTTCTTCTTGTGCTTTTAACAGATATTCTTCCGGAAGTCTGTCTATATTATCAGTAAAAATACCGGTGATTTTTGGATTAGAAACAAGAGCTTCGTTGTGCCAAGAACTTCTTAACAAGCTGGCACTGTTATCATTTTCAGTTTTATTTGCACCGTCTTTATCCAAGAATGCCTTATAAGCGTCTGCTAATTCTGTGTCAATAGTTCTGATATTATCTAATGTCATCGGTTTATCACCTAATTTAGCTTTAACGTTATCTAGTCTTGCGATATATTTATTATCCATATCTTTTAATTCTTTGTATTCGGGAATGTTTTCGATTTCTGCAAGTTCTTGGCTTTTTAAATCTTTCATTTGTTTTTCAATATTTACAAAATCGGCATTTGACTTTAATTCTTGATATTGCGCATTGGTAATATTATCAGTACCAAATGCTTTTTTAATAATACTTTGTCTTTGGTTTTTTAAAGATTGTAATTTAGACGCATATTTGTTTTTAATATTACAAATTGTAATGATTATATCTTTACTCATTTTGTAATAATCTTTGCCGAAAAGCATTTGTTTCATGATATTAGACATTAAAGTTCTGTGGTCGTATTTGTCACCTTTGTTTTGTCCTGCTTTAAAGCCTTTATCTCTATAATATTCGATTACTATATCTTGAATATTTTTGCCTAAAGAAAAAATATCACGTCCGTAGGCTATGTATTGTTTATCATTTTGAACTTCAAATATAAAACCATTATGAAATTCTTTTACCAGTCCGGCTTTATCAGCTGAAACATAACTTGTACAAATAACTTTATTATCATTCAAAGTTGCAAATGCTTCAAAATTAGCAAAGTTTGCAGCACGAGAACCGCCGGTTGCAAAACCGGCTTCAGGTGTATGAACAAATGCATACATATTTGGAATGTCTTTAGCTTTGACGACATTAACGTTATATTTATTATCACCTCTGCTTATTTCTGTTGGAGCAGCATAATTTTGATAAGTTTCACTCGGAGTTTGAGGTAAAATAAAATCTTGTGATTTTATTTCATTAACACGATTTTCTAATGCCTTATCAAAGTTTCTTGTAAAGCCTTCTGGATATTTTGAAGAATAAAGCATTTGAGCCATTTGTAAACGGTTATCTTTTTTTAGATTTAGTGCCATCATGTCAAATTTATTTTGTCTGTCTTGACCCGTAATAACTTGACCTCTATACCTAAAGTTTGTCTCTGCTTTTGTTGTATTCATAAATGTTTCTACGTTATTACCGGCCTCAATTATATGGTATAGTTTTGTTGCATCATTATCCGACAAACCATATTTTTGACCAATAAAGAACGCATCAAAAGCAGCATCTTTTGCTGTATTTATTGATTTATCCGTATTTTCAATTAAAGTTGCCAAAACTATGATTTTTTTGTCAGAATCAGATAATGCTTTAAATTCTTCGCGGTTTGCAATTGTTTGTAATCTTTTAATAGTCTTTGCAAATTCTGTGCTTCCATCAATTTGGTTCAAAATTTCAGGACAATTGTAGAACAAGTCATTCAACATAGAATTCAATTGCGGATTGTTTTTTACGGTCAATGCATTATTGTTTAAGAAGCTATCAACCTTTTCATTGACTTTGTTCAACAATTCTTTGTTGCTAAATTCAATTGCGTTCATATCTTTAACAGTTTTAGGATAGCCAGTCAAATTTTCATCAATAATTCTAAAACCAAATTTGCTTTGAAGTTTGATTTGTTCTTCTACCGATAAATCTTTCAATAACTCATTAATATCATTTACAAATTCTTTTTGAGAGTATTTAAGATTAATTTCTGATAAATCAGTTAAATTTATTTCTTTGATACTATTGCTTAAAGAACTAATACTATTATCAAATTTAACTTGTTTATCCGGAGTCAATTTATCAAAAGAAATGTTCAAGCTTTCTGCAACATATTTCATAACACTTGCATATTCTTTTTCACCAACCGGCATTATAGGAATTGCTTCTTTAACTCTATTCATTTTATTATTGCAAATATCATTTTTATTAGCCAATAAAAAGTTAATAAAATCATATTTTTCTGATTTTTGTAAGATTTCAATTGATGTTATGTTAAGTAATTTAGTATTATTTGTTAACACGACAAAATCATTTGCTGATAATTTTTCAAATAATGTCTCACTGACATTTTCTCTAATTGTAGCAATATTTTCCAGTTTTATATCATTAATAACTGGTATTAATCTATTTATTTGCTTTGGAGAAATACCATATTTCATATAGTTTTGACAGATATTAGTTACTTTTTCAATATTCTTTTCGTCAGTTCTACGTAAAATATCTGCAATACATCCTATTGGAAATTCTTTGTTTGCACATAGTTTTTCAGACAATGTAATATTATTTTTATTGGTTGTTCGAAGAACATCGCTCATTGCAGATTCAGAAAAATCTGTATCGGTTGCTATTTTTTTTGCTAAATCATATTTCAGTTTATTTGATTCGCCTAACAACTCCAAAATTCCATCTTTTCTTAAATGATTATTTTGAGCAAGAAGTGTTAGTTCTTTGATTTCTTGTAAAGATAAATCAGTACTAGCTATTTTGGTTTTAGTATAAAATCCACCTCCGCTTTGCATAAAATCACTGTCAATATGATTGTTAATATAATCATTCTTGCTTACAAACTCATATTTTGACTTGAATTCTTTGAAAGTAAGATTAGATTTCCAAGTATAATCAATCGCAAGATACAAATCGTTACAACATTTTGCACCTTGTTGTTTTAAATATTCAATTTTTGCAATATTTTCTTTCCAATTTTTATCACGCAACAACTTGTAATCATAATAAGTTGATATATCTATATTGTTTTCTTTTATATAAGTCAAACACTCAACAGTAGATTTAAAGTCGGCGTTTTCATCATTTAATAGAGAGCCAAAATGTTCCTCATCCATTTTTAATTCTTTTGCAAGTTCAATATATTTAGCAGCACCTGTATAATCACCATTTGCTACCTGCACAAATCTCTCATTACCATACCAGCTTAAGCATTTTGTGTCCTTGTATGATTTTATAAGTTTTACCATGCCGTCATAGTCTGTTGAGCCGGTTTCTAACATTTTTTTAATAAGAGGTCTTATGCCACCTTCAATTTCTCCAAAATCTTTTTTGCAAACCGTATTCAATAAGTCAGTAAGTTTTTCTGCAGGAAAACCTTTTTCAACAAAACCCATATATGATGCAACACCTGCTTTTACCTCTTTTGATAAAGAGTTTACAAATTTTTGCGCAACAGATTTATCTGTTGTTTGAGATAGTTTTAATATAGTTTCCGGACTTAGTTTGGTATCCTTCCCTGTCATAGCGTCTTTGACAGTCAGATTCATAGGATACTCTTCAAGAAAATCAGAAACAGCCTTGTGTTTATTTAGTTTTTCAGTTAGATTGCTACCATAAGTATCTGAAAGTTCATACTTTGCAAAACGATTTGTTTCTTTTACATAATTATTAATAAATTCAGGAGTTGTATCTTCTAAGTCTAATATATCACGTAACTCTAGTGCATAATTTTTATTTTCAATTTTTTCGTTAATCTTGTAGATAAAATCGACATTTTTCGGTGTGATTTTTGCCAAATTGTCAGCTTTATCCAGATGATAACCAAGTCTTTGCAATTCAGAACCAATAACTTTATGCTTGCCGTTTTGAGTTAATACCGGCAATAGTTTTATAAGAATTTCCGGATTTGAATAGTCACTAAAAATTTTAGACAATCCGCCATTTTTGTCAAATATAACTTGTTTTGCAAGAAGTTCACAATTTTCATTTGTAAAATACTTACCTTCTTCTTCCAAAAATTCTTTTAGAAGTTCTTTATCTTTTAAGGACTCTAACAATTCTTCATTGTCAAAATTTTCTCTTAAACGAGGTTCATATTTTACAGCATTATGAACCACTTCCAAAAATCTTTGTGCATCAGCATTTTTTAAATCTATAGTAGCAATTTCTTCTTTAGAAAAACCTAATTCTTTTAATATAGTTTTTGCTTGAGGAATAGTTGTTTCGTCAAATTTTTTATCTAAAATGGTATTAGCTTTTGGTACAGCAGTTTCTGCAGCAACATCAGATGTCATGATATGGTCGGATGTTGTAAAATCCTTTTTCACTGTTTCTGGTTGTATATAAGGAGCTTTAGCTTCATTCGTGCGTACACCACTTTGTTCCCTCGCCCCTTGTGGGAGAGGGTTAGGGTGAGGGGTGTTCTTAGTTTCTGCTTTTGCTCCGTTCGCCTTATCAAACTTACTGCTGAACGCAGTTTCACCGCGTACCATCAAATAATGTGCAGAAATCATTTCTGATGCATTTTTGCATTCGATTTTTCTACCGTCCGGAAGGTTGATTTTAAAGCCATCTTTTCCGCCATTTACCCAATCTACTGTTGCACCTTTTAGTTGTGGCAAGTTTTCTTGCAAATATTTTTGAGATTGCATTCTAGCACTTCTAGAACCTGTCAACATCATAATTAAATGTGAAATAATCTTGATTTGTCCTAAGCTGTAACCTTGATGTCCGAATTCTTCCATTAAGGTATCTACAAGTTTTTCAGGTGTTAAAGCACCTTCTCTTTGTAAAGTGTTTGCAATTGATAACGCTGATTCAAACGCAGTAAAACCAATAACATCAGTTGCGAAAGCTGCTACTTCTGCAATTTTAGTCGGAGCAGATTTTTCTAAGATAGTTGTAAATACTTCATTTGCACTAACTGCACCTTGAGAAAATTTTTCACTTAAAGTTGTTGTTACTTTTGATGCAACTTTAGATGCTCGTTGCATAACCTTTTGAGTAACGGTTGAACCGAATACACCTGCAAATGCACCAAAAGTAAACGAACCCTCAGCATTTGTCATCACTTGTGCTTGCGTATCAAGAAGTTTGTCAAATCCGTCTTGTTTAACAGCTCGGTTTGATACGTTCATCACAGTGCCTTCTGCGGTAGTGTAAAGATACATTTTTGTACCTTCATTTAAAGCTGGACCAACGAGTTTTACTGCTTGACCTGACAACCTCAAAGCTCCTTGAAGAAGTTTGTTATTTACTTGTTTAGATGCTATTGCAACACCTGCTTTAGAGAATGTACCCATTGTTGTAGTTGCAAGTGTAGCTCCTGCTTTTGTTTCAGCTCCCCAACCCAAAGTTGCAATCATAATCAAAGCTTCGCCAAAACCGTTCATAACTTGGTTAAATGTACTGTCATTCGGATCGTCAGCTACAATATTCATAGCTTTAAGTATAGATTCTTTGTATTCGTCAGTCATTTTATTGTCTTTGTCAAAAGCTTTTCCGCTTTCAGCCAAAGCAAAACATTTTTTGAACGCGTCAGAATTGTAGTCAATGCCATTTTTATCAGCAGTTTCACCATAAATCTTTTTAAATCCTTCTTTGAATTTTTGAGGATTCAAAACTTTTAATTCACTTGAATTTTTAGCCCATTCTCGGCAAGAATCTGCAAATTGATAATGGTTTTCACCGTCTAAACCGAGTTTATTTAACACATATCCGATACCTTCCGAACCCAAACCAAACAAGCCAACGCTATCAGTGTATTCGTCGTTGTAGCTTGCAAGAGTTTCATACACATTAGCCATAAAGTTAGCGGCTTTAATTTGTGTCAAAATTTCTTGTCTTTGAGCCTCAGAAGCCTTGTATTCTTCTTCATTTCTTAATGTAACGCCTTCTGTGATTTCTAATATGTTAGAAATATTGTCAAAAGTCGGTTCAAGTTCTTGTGAAGAGATAAGTTCTTTAAGTTCTTTTCCGTCTTTAAGCTTTTCCAAAGTTTCTTGCGGTAACTGTGATAATCTTTCCACAACCTTTTTGCCGTCTTCTGTTGCGACATTTACACCAAGAGTTTCTGCAATAAAACGAGGTGAATATGACTCTTTACGGTCGATATTTTCATTAGAAGAACTCTTTGTTTCAATTTTAGAAATTGGTAGTTTCTTAACAGTAACTAATTTGCCCTCGGATAATTTTTTAGCTTGTTCATTTTGACGGTTTATATTTGCGCTATCTATATTTTTTTGTTCTGCTTTTTCTAACGCTTTCTTGAATTTAGTTTCATCATTGAATTTGTATTTTTTACCGTCAATGATTAGTTCAAAACTTGTTTCTAAAGTTCTTTTTTCGGTTTTCTTCCATTTGTAATCGCCATTACTGTAAAATGCGATTGTTTCGGTTGTTCCGTCATTATACGTTGTAGTAACTTCTTTTCCTCCGTCAGGAGTTTGTTTTTCTTTAGTTTCTATAATATCAGCAGATGCAGTAGATACAGATTTCACAAATCCCATAAAATCAGCGTTTTGGATATTCATTTTTTCGGCAAAAACGCTTTGCATTAGTTGGTTTTCAGCAGTATCAAGAACTTTATCATCCCCTGCAAAAGAGCTAAGTCCGTTAAAAATTTCGTTTAATTCGTTGGTTTCCAGCGTTCCATCTTGGTTAAAATCATAGGCATCAAAAAGGTTGTGGAACTTTTTGTCCACTTGTTCTTTACGCACACCCTTCTTGGCGTTCTGTAGAACTTCCTTTTTTCCGTTGTTATTAAGTTGGAAATCGCCGAATCCCATCTTACTTTATTTCCTTTCCTACTCTATACTTATCGGCACAAATTGTTAAAACTTTAATTGTGTGGTGTAAATTGTTACAATTATTTACAATCTCGCATTGGGTGAAGAAAACTAAAGATACTCAATTAACGCATGTGTTTCCCTCCCCTTTTATCCTTTTTACATGGGGAGGGTGTCCGGAGGACGGGAGAGGGTATTATTAACTTAGAAAATTAATAGAATTGTTACACAATTACATGTCTGGTGAGTGTGATTTTGCATTCTAATAAAAATAGCCAACCGGTTAATTGTTTTGGGATGAGGATAATAGTAAAATTTTTCTGTTAGGTTTTGTTATGATTAATACTGAAAGTAAAGAACATTTATTAAATGCAGTTTTAGAATATTGTGAAGATATTGTCACTGTAAAGGATTTATCTCTAAGATATGTAGCTTATAATAAAGCATTTTTTGATTTGATTAATGGTAAACAAGGTGAAACATTCATCGGACGCAGGGTGTGTGAAACCTTACCTTTTAGTTGCGTCGATGTTTTGGAAGAATGTTCAAAAAAGGTTATTCAAACTCATGAAATTCAAGCCGTAACTTTTGTTTTGTCTTATGACAATATAAGTCGAATTATTAAACAGACTGCAACTCCAATTATCAAAAATGGGAAATTGGAAGGTATTTTAGCTATATCAACAGATGTTACAAATGAAGAATGTCTGAAAGCTAAACTTATTGCAAAGAATTATCAGTTAAATACGTTGTTGGAAAATTTGCCTGTACTTGTCTATATGAAAGATAAGGATAGAAACTTGATTGTCGCAAATGAATATTCAAAAAGATTTGTTTACGAAGGTGTTGACCATTATGCGGATGACCTTAAAATTAATATGGATGATGCTGATGAAGAAACGACAAATGAAGATAATTATGTACTGCAAAACAAAAAGAATTTGAATAAAATAAAATCAGTTGTTGATTATGACGGTAAAACGCATTGGTATAGCATAAATAAAGCTCCGATTTTGACGGAAGACAACGATATAATGGGGCTTGTAACAATTTGCAAAAATATAGATAATGAAAAGCGTTTAGAAAATCAAAAGAATTTATTTTTGGCAACTTTAAGTCATGATTTGAAAAATCCTTTGCAAGCTCAAATCAGTTCGCTTGCTCTTTTAAACCAAGGAATGTTTGGCGATTTAAACTCTGCTCAAAAAGAAATGGTAGAGATGATTTTAGAATCTTCAAGATATATGAAAGAAATGTTGTATTCTTTGCTTAAAAGCGGTAAAGACAATAATGGCATAATTATCTTAAACAGAGGTTATTTTGATTTGTACAAAGGTGTTCAGAAATGCGTTAAGGAAACAAATGATTTGGCTTTAAGTAAAAATGTTAAAATTGAAATAACTTCATCTTTAACAGAAAATGATAAGCTTTTTGCGGATGAAATCCAAATGCTTAGAGTCGTTGGTAACATGTTGAATAACGGCATAAACTATGCATATGAAAATTCTATATTAAAAATAGATTTACATAGAGAAAATGATTCAATTTTCTTTTCTATTACAAATAAAAGCGATGAAATCTCACAAAGATTAAAAGAACAAATTTTTGATAAATATGTTTGTGGCGAGCCATTGCAACGCAGTAACGGTATTGGCTTAGGTTTGTATTTCTGCAGAAAAGTTGTTGACGCAAATGAAGGAAAGATTTCTTTAGAAAGCAACGGAAATGACAACTCGTTTATTGTAGAATTACCGATTTTGAGTGATAATCACGCTTTGATTAATGAAATTGTACTTTAATCTTCATCTTTTTCAGAAGCTCGTTTTAAAATATTCGGGTCGATTTTTTTCTTGCCATATTTTTTATGAGAAGCTTCCATAAGTTTTTCACTCGGACGTTTTGTTTTTCTTTTTTTAGAAGTTGTTTCTTTGGGTTTATAGTCTTCTTTTGCCAATTCTCTGTACCACATTGACCAAAGAATAGAACGCAAAGGCAGTGTATATTGGATTAATATTTGTGCTACAAAAGTCTGTATTGTAAAGAGTGCAATACTATCTTTTGAAATTTCAGGCAAACCATACATTTGCAAATTTAAATCAGGCAGTTGGCTCACAATTGGCATAATCAGATTTGCAAAAAAGTTATTGATTCCGCCTATGTCAAATAATTTGATTACAATTTGAGGGATAAACAAATATGTCAAAAGCCCGACTAAAGCCATCAACATGAAAGTTGATGCGAAATGTCCTTTTATCAGGTTAAGACTTTTTCTGACACAGCCGGCAGGAGAAAGTTCGGGTTCATACGTGAATACTTGAAATACAAGAACAAAATATACTGCTAATATTCCGCAAACAACCCAAAACAGCGGACAGATTGCTAATATTGAAAAAATTCCGAACAAAAACCAAAGTCCGACAAACGGAACGCTTCTGCGTTTAATTAATTCCGTATGAGCGTCAAAATCATAAACTCTGCCACTTTTTAGCATGTTATCAAGCATTGAATTTATTGCTCCATACGCAACCAAATAATCCCAAAAAGCTTTAATAAATATTGCTAAACCAGGGAGTGTAATAACTATAGATAATAATATTAGAGAATTAAAATTATTAAGCGCAGGATATTTTTCAATCAAGTTTGGCAGATTTTGGGTATAAAAAAATGTGATTAAAAGTACTAAGCCTAAACCTGCGATTTGCCCCAAAACAGGGAATGACATGTATTGAACAAATTTATCAAAATTTGAAAAATACAATCCGATTGATTCAGCGAATATTCCTAAAGGCGTTTTATTTTGTTTTGTCACAATTTGCTCCCTGTATTAAGTTTACGGTTTTTATTATAGCAAAAAATATTAGAAAATTAATAACACCCTCTCCCCTGCCCCTCCCCCGAGGGAGGGAACTAAAGTCGTTCAATTAACGTATGTAGCTCCCTCCCCTTTTGTTTATTTTACATGGGGAGGGTGTCCGGAGGACGGGAGAGGGTGTTATTAATTTTCTAATTTACATGTAAGCGTTTCCCACCTGTTTATATAAACAACTTGTCCATCTCCATTTATATATTAAAATATTACCTATGAAAGATTTAAGATATTTAAAAGAAGAAGACTTTAAAAAAATAAATTTGCATATTCATACAACTTATTCAGACGGCAAAGCTGATTTTGAACAAGTTGTTAAAAATGCAAAAACTAACGGCTACGAATTAATTGCAATCACTGACCACAATACCGTAGAAGGTCATAAAAAATTCCAAGATGATATTCTGATGACAGGCGTTGAATTTGACTGTTGGTGCGGTTATGTTTTTATTCACCTGCTTGCTTACGGAATTGATGTGAATTCTGAATTCTTAAAACCGTTTTTGGCAAAAACTAAAGCTGAAACCGAGGGTGATTTTATACGTTTGTTTTCAAAACGTAATGTGCCAAAACTTATTGAAGCTATTCATAAAGCGGGTGGAATTGCTGTTCTTGCACATCCTGCATGCTATTGGGCAATAAGTTTGGAAAGATTGGTAAAAAAGCTTATGTCTTACGGTTTGGATGGTATAGAAGTTTATTATCCGTATCCGCGTTTCAGAAAGATTGTAAAATTCCATTCTTCAAAAGATGTGAGAAAAATCGCCGATAAATATCCGCAACTAATCAAAACCGGCGGAACAGATTTCCATGGAGAAATTTTCTCATAATTTGCGTTACATTCTGTTACATTTAAGCAATTTTTGACTGCGATAAAACTTTATATAAGTAAGTGTAGTGAAAAAAGGTGTTTAATTATGGCAATGAATATTGGCGGTGGTTACTCAATGATGGGCGGAATGAATTCCATGACGGGAAGCAATTCTATGGGAGCATCCGGAAATGTATTTCAAAGTTTTCAAAGCAAATACGGTTGTGAAGATTGCTTTAGAAAACAACCTTATCCTTATGAGTTTCCAAAACCTTATATTGAAATAGCAGAAAGTGCAAAAAGACCGTCTTTTTGGCAACGATTACTTACTAAAATCACAAGCTAAAAACTCTTACTGAATTTATATTTTACATTCTATCCTTTTCTTTTTACAAACTAAGAGAAAGTCGTTTTTTCTTGCTTAAAAATTTTTAACAAAAACTACCCCAAAGATAGTGTTTGTAATATAATTTTTCATGTAATTAAAAGAAAGGAAGAGATCATGAACGTTTTAGACAAAATCATGAAACCAAAATCAATTGCTGTTATTGGTGCTTCTACTAAAGAACACACAATTGGTTCAGATATCATGAAAAGATTACAAGAATACAAATTTAACGGTAACATTTATCCGGTAAACCCAAAAGGCGGAGTTATCGAAGGATTACAAGCATATACTTCCGTTTTGGAAATTCCTGGTGAAGTTGATTTAGCTATTATCGTTGTAAACGCTAAATTCGTACTTTCAACAATTGACCAATGCCATGAAAAGGGTATCAAAGGTCTTTGTATCATTACAGCAGGCTTCAAAGAAACCGGTAAAGAAGGTGCTGAAGCTGAAAAACAATTATTGGCTAAAGTTAGAGAATACGGTATGAGATGCGTTGGTCCTAACTGCTTAGGTGTTGTAAACACTCACCCAGATATCAGAATGGACGGTTGCTTCGCTGAATCATTACCTGAACGTGGTAACATCGGTTTCGTTTCTCAATCAGGTGCTTTAGGCGGCGGTATTTTGAACATCCTTAAAGACTTGAACCTTGGTTTTGCTCAATTCATTTCAATTGGTAACCAAGCTGATGTAAACGCTGAAACAGCTTTGGAATACTGGGAAGATGAAAAAGACGTAGAACAAATTCTACTTTACATGGAATCTATCCAAAACCCAGCTAACTTCAGAAAATTAGCTTCAAGAATTTCTAAGAAGAAACCTATCCTTGCTCTTAAAGCCGGTCGTTCAGCTGCAGGTGCAAGCGCTGCTTCTTCTCACACAGGTTCTTTGGCAGGTGCCGATAAAGCTGCAAACGCATTGTTGAACCAATCAGGTGTAATCAGAGAATACTCTCTACAAGATTTGTTCGCAACTGCAAAAGTTTTTGCTAACTGCCCAATTCCAAAGGGTGACAGAGTTGCTATTATTACAAACTCAGGTGGTCCTGGTATCATGGCTACAGACGCAATCTGTGAACACGGTATGCAAATCGCTAAGATTTCTGACGCTACAAAAGAAAAATTAAGAAGCTTCTTACCTTCTGCAGCATCAGTTAAAAATCCTATCGATATGATTGCTTCGGCTCCAATTGAACACTACAAGCAAACATTAGAAACAGTTATCGCTGATGAAAACGTTGATATGATTATCACAATCTATCTTCCATTCTTAGGCTTGAAAGATATTGATGTTGCTAAAGCTCTTATGGAAATCAAGGCTGAACACCCTGAAAAACCTGTTATCGGTGTATTCATGACTAAGTCTGATTTCTTCTCAACATTATCAGATATGAAAGTTAACATGCCATTCTTTATGTACGCTGAAGAAGCTGCTGATGGTTTGAACAGATTGAACCAACAAAGAAAATGGATGGAAAGACCGGAAGGTAAAATTCCTACATTTGATGTTGACTACAAACGCGCTCAAGAAATCATCGCTAAATCAGTTAACGAAGGCAGAGCTCAACTTACAACTCGTGAATCTATCGATGTATTGGATGCTTACGGTATCAGAGTATGTAAATCAGGTTTTGCAAAATCTGAAGACGAAGCTGTTTCAATCGCTGATTCAATCGGTTACCCAGTTGTAATGAAGATGACTTCTAAAACAACTTCTCACAAAACTGATGTTGGCGGTGTAAGAGTTAACATCCAATCAGCTGAACAATTAAGAGCTGAATACCAAGACTTAATCGCTAAGTTGACAGAAAAAGGTCTTCTTGAAGGTCTTGAAGGTGTTATCATCCAAGAAATGGTTAAAGGTAACAGAGAAATGGTTTGCGGTATCGCAACAGACCCTCAATACGGTCCAATGATGATGTTCGGTTTAGGCGGTGTATTCATCGAAGTTATGAAAGACGTAACATTCAGAATCGCTCCTCTAACAGATGTTGATGCTAAAGAAATGATTAAATCAGTTAAGGCATACAAATTGCTAGAAGGTGCTAGAGGTACTAAACCGGCTCAAATGGAACAAATCGAAGAAACATTGTTGAGATTATCTCAATTAGTTCACGATTTCAAATTCATCGATGAATTAGACATCAACCCATTGTTGATTTCTGAAAAAACTGGTGAAGGCATCGCAGTAGACGGTCGTATCAAAGTTAGAATGGAAGAAGCTCAACAAGCTTTGAACTATTCTTGCAAAGATGGCGTTTGCGCTTGCAGCCTATAATCAAATAGATTAATAAAAGAAGCGGAAACTCAATTAAGAATTTCCGCTTCTTTATTTTATAAACATATAATTTTTTTATTTAAACAATTAGTTCAATAATTTGTTCAAATTTCATGCTTCTTGATGCTTTTAAAAATAATTTATATTCAGGTTTAATATTCGATTTTATATAATTAATCGCATCTTCAATATTTTCAAAATGCTTTGAGTTGCAATTTGTTATCGCATCTGAAATATTTTTAGATAATTTGCCAATCGTGATAACTGTTGTGTCAGGCGCAAGCTTTTTGTGATTATTGATATATTCGCCCAATTCTCTATGATAGCGGACTTCATCTTCGCCTAATTCGCCCATATCGCCAAGAACAAGCGCATATTTGTTATAAAGTTCAAAAATTGTATCCACAAAAGCGCGCATTGATTCAGGATTAGCATTATAGCTATCGTTGATGATTTCGTAGCCGCCAGCTTGAGTCGCTTCCCAACGTTTTTCAATAGGAGCGTATTGCTTTAATCCGTTTTTTATTTCGTCCATACTCATTCCGAGTTTTAAACCAGCATTGATTGCTGCAAGAGCATTTTCAATATTATAATCACCACCGACATTAAGTTCGAAAATTTCATTTTTGTATTTGAATTTTGAATAATGCGCAGATTTTTCTAAGATTTCTACATCTTTAATAGAATAAAAAATCTTTTCTCCGTTGAATTCAACCGTCTTTTTAATAAGTTCATCATCGTGTGTGATAAAGACATTTCCGCGTTGGTGTTTAACAATTTCGCATTTAGCTTTTGCAATATTTTCTCTTGAGCCTAAGCGTCCGATGTGTGCAGTGCCGACATTTGAAATTATTGTAATATCGGGTTCTGAATACTTGGACAAAAGCTCAATTTCGCCCAAACCGCGCATACCCATTTCCAAAACCAAAACCTCTGTATCATCAGGTGTTTCAAAAATTGTTTGGCAAAAACCGATTTCGTTATTGTGATTTAATGGAGTTTTAAAAGTTTTAAACTTTGTGCTCAAAGTTGAAGCTACAAGTTCTTTGGTTGTTGTTTTTCCAGAACTTCCCGTAATAGCAACGACTTTAAAATTAAGTTTTCTGCGTCTGTAATTTGCGAGTTCTAAATAAGCCTTCAAAGTATCTGCAACCTGCAAATTACCGCCATCTTTTGTACAAAACGCACCGACTGCACCTTTTCCCAGTGCTTGGTCAATAAACTTTTCGCCATCAAAAGATGCACCCTTTAAAGGGAGGTAAAAGTCACCATCTTTAATTGTTCGTGTGTCAGTGGAAATATTGACGTCTAAATTTTCGTCAATAGGTTTGATTACTTTTGCATTTGTTGCTTCAATTAATTCTTTGATTTTCATGTCTACTCTCTTATTTTCTTAGGTGGATTGCTTAGTCACTAAAATTGTAGTTGTTTCTCGCAATGACTTGGCGTTACACTTTAAAACGGGCTGTCATTGCGAGGCTCGATTAGAGCCGTGGCAATCCATAAAAAGTGCTTTTGTCTTTAAGAATCCTCTTATTATTAATTATAAGTCGAATATTTTTGCGGTACAATTGTTTTATGAATATAATAGAAGAATTTGACACAATAACAGCACCTGCAACCCCTCTTGGTATGGGCGGAGTCGGTGTAATAAGGATTTCAGGCGACAAAGCTTTTGAAATCATAAACAAAATTTTTACAAACACAAATTTTAAACCGCGAACTTTTAATCACGGTTGGATAAAAGACGGTGATACAAAAATAGACGAAGTAATCGTGCTTCCGTTTTTTGCACCAAACAGTTACACGGGAGAAGATGTAGTCGAAATCCAATGTCACGGCGGGATTAATGTCGTAAAAAACATTCTTAACCTTGTTCTAAAAAACGGTGCAAGAATGGCTGAAAAAGGCGAATTCACGAAACGTGCATTCTTGAATAAAAGAATGGATTTATCTCAAGCAGAATCCGTTGCGGATATTATTCACGCCAAAACTTCTGATTTTGCGACGGTTTCAATGAAAAACCTTTCAGGTGTTTTAAAAGAAAAAATCGGCGAAATAAGAAATGATATTTTTGAAGTTTTGTCAAAAATTATGGCGGGAATTGATTTCCCTGAAGATGTTAGAGAGCCTGAATACTCATATTTGACAGAAAGTTTTGAAAATATTTTGTCAAAAATTAATCACGTTTTAGCAGGTGCAAAAACTTCTAATCTCTTTAGACAAGGCGCATCAGTCGCAATTGTCGGCAAACCTAATGTCGGCAAATCATCTCTGTTTAACGCGCTTTTGAGCCTTGATAGAGCGATTGTTACAGATATTGCAGGCACGACTCGTGACGTTTTGCGTGAAACTTTGGATTTAGGAATTCCCGTTACACTGATTGATACAGCAGGAATCAGAGAAGACGATGAAGTTTCAAAGGTTGAGAAAATCGGTATAGAATATTCTAAACAGTCTTTGGATGAAGCTGATTTGGTTTTGTTTATTTATGATGCTTCAAAAGGTTTGGACAATGAGGACAAAGAAGTTTTGGAACTTTTGAAAGACAAAAATTATATTCTGATTGCAAATAAAGCAGATTTGGCGAAAACAGAAGACGCGCTTTGTATTTCGGCACTAACAGGCGAAGGAGTAAGCGAACTAAAAGAACTTTTGAAACAAAAAGTTTGTGATATTCAGCCTGAAGGTTTGGAGTTTGTGACAAACGCACGCCAACAAACTTGTTTGGAAAAAGCTCGAACTGCAATTGAGCAAGCGCTTTTAGCTTCAAATTTAAACGAATTACAAGACTTGATTTCAATAGATGTAAAATCAGCACTTCTGGCTCTCGATGAACTAACAGGCGAACTTGTTACAGATAACATTTTAGACAATGTTTTTGAACATTTTTGTATCGGGAAATAGCTTGTAACGAAATGTAACAACAAATCTCTTTATTGAAATCCACCCCAATAAAAATACTTTATATAAATGTAAGACGAATTTCAGAGAGTAAAAAATCAAGCAATCCAAGTTAAATCAAAATGAATAATAACTTCGGATAAGATAACTTTGTCCTTATTAGCTATAAATAATAAGGTCTTAAGTAAAAACGCTCAAAGGAGTCGGAAAACGAGGTATTTATGGCACTACTACAATCATATAACATAAATGCAATGGCAACTCAGATATCAAGAGAATTTTATATTAACGAAAATCCTGCTGAAGACAAATCTTATGTCTTAATGGATGAAATGCGTTTCTTCGCAATGGATTTGAAATCCCGTGTAACTTTTATTTCCAGGGTGAAAAAATAGAAGTTATCAACAAGAATAAAACTAATACCAATCTTAATCTTACTTACTAATTTAATTTTCCCAATCTTACTAATCTTTTAGCGCCTGAATTGAATTTCAATCAGGCTTTTTCTTTTTTATAGATATAATGGAGCAGGTACATTCGGTAAAATATTTTGTCTAAATTGCGGAACAACAAATGTAAATGTATTTACTAAGTTGCCATCAGTAGAAGCATAGATTTTACCATTATGCACGTCAATAATTTTTTTGCATAAGTATAAGCTTATTCCGTGTCCTACGGTTGTAAACTTTGGATTTTTTTCTGATGTTCTTTCAAACAAGTTTAAGCATTCTCTATTAGAAAGACTAATTCCACGACTTGTAACAGAAAGTTTTAAATTATTGTTTTCGCATTCTATTGTAACAACTATTTTTTCTCCGCGAGAAGAATAAACGATTGCGTTGTTTAATAAATTCACTATAACTTTTTTTATTTCTTCTTTATCAGCTTCTAAGAAAGTGTTTCCTTCCGTTGCTTGGTAAACAAAGCTTATGTCTTTCTTTTTTGCTTCTTTAGAAGTTTCTTCAAAACTTTGAATAACAGTATCTGCTAAATCAAATTTTTCATAATATAAAGGATTTTGTTTAGATTCAAATCTGTAGGTATTCAGAACCATAGAAATCATAGTTAAGATATATTTGCAAGAATCTGTTATGTTGGAAATCAATTCTTTTTGCTCATCATTAATAGAACCCATAGCTCCTTTTTCAAGAAGTTCTAACCCGCGAAGTTGTGCTAATGTAGGAATTTTCAAATCATGGATAAGTGTTTCAATAAAGTATTCTTTTTGACGTTCTATTTCTTTTTTTGCATCAATATTTTCATACATGACTACTAAATATTCAACATTACCTTCGTCGTCCAAAATTGGAGCTTTGCAAACTCTACCCCAAAAAGTTTGATTAGGAAATGCAACCAATCTTTCTGTAATCATAGGTTTTTTAGTTTTATATATTTCAGCTTCTTCTTTTTTTACGAAATCAAGATATTCTTGTTGGAAAATATCAGATAGAACTAATTGACGCATTCTTTCATCTTTTTGAAGGTCTAGAATTCTTTCAAAAGAAGAGCTACCAACTATAAATCTGTCATTCTTGTCTTTCATAAATGCGCCAATCGGAATATTTTCTAATATACATTTAAGTTGTCTTTCTTTTTCTTGAACTTTCTTAGAAGCATTATGCTCTGTAGTTACGTTTCTTGCAACAAGCAAAGTTCCATTAACTCTTTCTTTGTCATCAAGTGTTGGCGATATCAGAATGTTATAGTAGTTTGCAGTTCCTTCGTGTACAGTTGCAAAAAATTTAACGGATTTTTCTGTTCTTAAAACTTCCTGAACTTTTTCTTCCATTAAAGCGCAAACTGCATAGTTTTCAGGAGTTTCTTTGAACAAATATTGTAAATCATTGCCTAAAATATCTTCCTTTGTTTTCTTATGAGTTCTGCACAAGATTTCATTACATGCAATAATTTTCATATCTTTGTTTTGGTAAACGACAATATCTGTAGAAGAATTAAGTAATGCTTCAAAGAACTGCATTTTACTTTTTAACTCTTTACTTAGAAACATGTTTAATTTTATGTGTTTTATAGCATATATAGAAACTGTAACTAATACGCTTAATAGAGCGATTAACTGGTCAGTTGTTTGGTATAATATTACCAATGAAATGACGAATATACAAAGTATAATTAAATCCTTTATTACAGCCATAATAGTTGGACATCTTCTTTCTTTTTTTATTACATTTTAGTAATCATATAATACATTAAGGTTTAAGTCTGATAAATTACCCAGTAGGGTATACTTTTTTTGACAAAAATTTATATTGAGTTCTAATAGAACAGTTTTTAAAAATCAATATCATGTTTTAGAGCTTCAATAAACTCTTTTCTGTACAAAAATCCCAAATGTGCGCCGCAGTTTAGACAAACAAGGTGTTTCCCTGCAAGGGTTTTAAGTTTTGCCAATTGCTCTTTGTTAATAAAATAATCATCAAATGATTGATAGATTTTGTAATTATCAGCGTGAGTAAGGTAATCCGCAAGCGAATATAATCCTGTTTCATATCTCAAATCATCAAGTGTCAGCATACCGTTTTTTAGCAAATATTTTTCTGCATAATCGCGATAACTCATATTGTTAACGGTTTGATAAAAATCTGTTTTTGTATTTTTTGCAATGTTTTCAATCGTAAAAATCAAATCCGAAAGTTTTTGACGCAAAATAAAAGTCGTAATCAACTTACCTTCTTCGTCAGTAAACGGAAGTGTATCAAGTTTGAAATCAGAATTTTCTTTCAATTGTGTTAATTGTAGAATTTTTGCAGCTGTAATTGCCGTTTTGTGTTTGACTTCGGGAGAATTTTTGTCGAATTCTTCGCTGTTTTTGTCGAGTTGTTCAAGCGCATAAACAAGTTCAATCGGCGGACTTATTGCAATAAATTTATTTACACTGAGAGTGTTATTTTTATTTTCTTTTTCTGCAACAAACAGAGTTGCCATTGCGCCGAAAGAAGTTCCTACTACGACTTTTTCGCGAAAATTACAACCGTATTTTGCACAAATAGAGTCCATAATTTTCGAGGTAACAAGTTTTATGTAATCAGCATCTTGTGAAGGAATTCCGGGGCAATAGCCTTCCGGCATGCTTTTTACAAATTCCCAATGGAAATGGCTTCCTTGAATAATTACAGAATATCCCGCATCATAAAACATTTTTGCAAAAATTACAGAATGGTGCGCGTTTGAGCCTTCACCAATTGACGGGTACAAAATAACAAGCGGTGCGGTTTTATCTTTTTGCAAAATGTAGCGGTATTTATAAGGTTCTCTGGTGGCATCAACGCTAATTGAAGCCGTTTTGATTCTCTTGGCAAAACTTCTGTTCCAAATAGAAAGCTCGTTCCACATGGATTTGTTTACCGAATTATCATCAAATAGAGCCGTGCGCATAGAATCTATAACGGGAGTTTGCGGATTGTAATCATCTAAAACAATATCGGGAACTAATTTAGGCTTTTTTATGATTTCTAAATCAGCAGCCATGCCTGTTGGAACATCCTCTTCCGTATTCAAATTTTCATCACTACCGATTTGCGCAATCATTTCTTCTGCTAAAGCTGATTGACCTTCTTGCACCAACTCAGCTTCAGTTTCCAACAAATCTTTCCTGTCAAGATTTGAGTTTCGTATATAATTTTCTAATCCGTAAAGCTTTTTCTGAATATCATAAGGGTCGGCGTAAGTCGCTTCAATCATCTTGGCAAGCGGCTGCATGTAAGAAGTTCTGTTTACCATCAAACCGAATTTTATGATAGAAGTAAGAGGCGTTGCTAAATAAACCGACGGGTCAAGCGCAGCTTCCAGTACCCTTCCACATAAAGAACGCGGAGTGCAGGCATTTAAAACAGGCATTACCATATAATGACCCGATTTCATTTTGCATTTGCAAAGAGCTTGCTCCATGTTTTCGTTTGTAGGTTTGATTTTGAAAATCTTATCTGCCGGGTCAAAAAGTCCGCCCAAACCGATTGTAGAATTGGTTAGAAAACGCACGGTTTCTTTTTTGAGTGCGTCACCATCTCTTTGAAGCAAACAGCTTGCCAAACGTTTCGGGTATTCGATATTATTATAAGCACTTTTAATCCTGTCCATACCGTATTTGGGCATAACTGATGACCACAAAATATGAACGGGGCGTGCAAAATATTTGTTTAATTTTGTATTCAAGTTAAACATTTTTCGGTTGAATTTTTCGTACTTGTCTTCTCCAACATACATTGTAGCGTAGTCGGGGTATTTGCAATTTTCTGTTTGAACAGCCTGAATATCAGTTTTTTGTGCTGCAAAAACCGAAAAATTATTCAATACTAAAAGTGATAATAATGCAAATGATACAATTTTATTTTTAGAAAGCATATTTTCTCCTCATCAATAAAATTGTATTTTCTTGTAATGAAATTCATATAGCCTAGTTTGCGAAAGATTGTGTCTAATTAAAATTTGCTACAGAATTTATTAATTAAATTCCTGTTTTTTCGTTAAGTTTAAAATAATCAATCAGTATATAAATAGAAATTATTTCGTTAAAAAATGTTTCTATAGTTTTGGGGGCTTCTAAAGATTTGAATGTATTGCCTATTTCAAATACATTTTTATTTGTTTGAATTGCAAAATATATTTTGTCATTCACAAAAGCACATTTAATCTTTTTAGAATTAAAAGCAGTTTGCAGATTCTTGAACCTTTCCATAAATGCAGTTGTCACTAGGTATCTGCCTTCAATTTGGTCAGAAGAATACACAGAATATTTTTTGTTAAATTCGGAATCTTCTAATTGAACATTTTCAAGTTTTTCAAATCCTGCGGTTTCTTTGATTTTATTTATTTTATTCTTAAACGGCATTATAATCATAACCGTAATAAAACCAAGACACCAAATGCCAAAAAATATTCCTAAAGCAGTTCCAGCCCAAAAACATATTACGGTTAGCGGTATTAAAAGCAATAATAAAATCAGATAAAATATGCTAAATTGTAAATTGTTATTTCTTGCAGTAAAAATATTTTTATCCGTAATAATAGTTTTGTTCGGAGTTTTTTTGTTTGAATCTATGGCAATTACAACTCCTTTAAATACAGCTCCTCCGCCTTCTCCCGACAAGCTTAATTCATCAATCGTAAATTTACTTTCTTTATATATTCCACTAAAGCAATCGTCAGATGTTTTGTCTAAAAATAATGGAAAAAATTCACTTTTTTCTAATTCTTGGTTTGTAAATCCTTTTTGCTTCCATTCTATATCACCAATTGCTTTCAATAATTTAGGCATATATTTGGACTTTAAAGTAGTTGTAAAATCGTATGCTATAAATGAAGCTACTCCCATTCCAATAAAATATATAAGTATTAAAACCGGTTCGAATACTTGGTGGAAAAAAGTATCTTCGGGGTATAAAAACATATTTATGAATGTCGCAATGCACATCAATGCCATTGGTATAAAAATTGCCCAAAATTTTATTAGTGCTTTTTTGCGTTCAGGTTCTAAAGATTAAAAAATAGGTAAAATATCGGACTCAAATTTTTTATAAAACAAATTTTTATAATTTTGATATTCAATATTAATGTTTTTATTAATCATATATTCCTTGTTGTTGGGCTGAAAGCCTAACCTACTTTTCTAAATAGAAAATAAATAGTTGAAAAATATTTAAAACAACTGTCAACTTTCAACTATCCACTTTCAACTTAAAGAAACCCACCCGCATCCGTAAGACTCGCTTACACTCGCCAATGGCTGCGACCTCCCTAATAAGGGCGGTTTTCTATTCGTTTGTTTCTTCAGAACTTTCTTCTGTTTCCATTTGCTTTTTATAAGAACAAGTTCTGCTTGAGCAAACTTCAAAAACTCCGTTTTTGGTGTTTTTCTTTAACAATAGTTCGCCACATTCAGGGCATTTGTTGCCAGTCGGTTCATCCCACAATGCATAAGAACAATCAGGGTATCTGTTACAGCCAAAGAATATTTTGCCGTATTTTGATTTCTTTTCAACAATCATACCTTCGCCGCATTTTGGGCATTTAACGCCTGTTGAGCGGATGTATTTTTTACGGTTTCCGCATTCTTTGCATTCCAAATACTTTCCGTAAGGTCCGATTTTCATAACCATTGCGCCGCCGCATTTTTCGCATTTTTCGTCAACGGTTTGCGTTTCGCCGTCTTTGTTGGCATCATCAAGTTCCATGCTGTTGTTTAAAGATATAATTGTTTTACATTCGGGATAACCTGAACAACCTAGGAATTGTGTACCGAATCGGCTAGTTTTAACCAACATAACTTTACCGCAGTTTGGACATTTTTTGTCACTTTCGATATTAACTCTCTGCGCGGTTTTCATTACAGAATTAACAACTTCCATAAACGGAGAATAAAATTCTTTTAAAACAACATTCCAAACAGCTTTCTTTTCAGCGATTTCGTCCAGTTTTTCTTCCATTCCGGCAGTGAATTTATAATCCATAATATTTGCGAACTGGTCAACAAGCTGTTTACAAACGGTTTTGCCTAGAAGAGTCGGAACTAAAGCTTTGTCGCGTTTTTCTACATACTTACGAGTTTGAATAACAGTAATAATCGTAGCGTAAGTAGACGGACGTCCGATGCCGTGTTCTTCTAACGCTTTAACCAAAGACGCTTCGTTGTATCTTGGAGGTGGTTGCGTAAAGTGCTGTTTCGGAGTGATTTCCTTACACTTAACTTTATCATCTTTCTCTAAATCAGGAATTTTTGCATCAGCGTCTTTTTCGTCTTCATCCGCGTCGTTATAAAGCTTCAAGAAACCGTCAAACAAGATTTTGCTTGTTCCTGCTTTCAAGTTATAATCACCTGCTTTAATATCAATTGTTTTGTTTGCAATTTCTGCAGGTGCCATTTGAGAAGACATAAACTTTTCCCAAATAAGCTTGTAAAGCTTGTACTGGTCAGGTGCAAGATATTGCTTGATACTTTCAGGAGTTCTTTCAGGATAAGAAGGACGAATAGCTTCGTGGGCGTCCTGCACATTTTGTTTGCCTTTTACGTAAACATTTGTTGTCGGCGGATAATATTTTTCACCATAATTTTCTGTGATAAACTTTTTCGCCATTTCATGTGCGTCGTCGGAAATACGTACACTATCGGTTCTCATATAGGTAATCAAACCGATTGGAGTGCCGTCAATTTCGATACCTTCATAAAGTTTTTGTGCAACCTGCATTGTTTTAGAAACGCCAAAACCGAGCTTAGAACTTGCTGCACGCTGTAAAGTTGAAGTAATAAACGGTGCAGTCGGTTTTCTTTTTGTTTCTTTTTTTGTAACCTTATCAACAACAAATTCTGTATCAGGATTAAGCAAAAATTCTTTAATCTTGTTTGCTTCTTCTTCGTTATTAATTTCGATTTTCTTGTTTTTGTATTTATTAACTTCCGCTTCAAAAAGTTTGCCGTCTTTATCCATAATTGTATGAATTGACCAATATTCTTCTGGTACGAAAGCTTCGATTTCTTCTTCTCTTTCGCAAATCATACGAAGTGCAACTGATTGAACACGACCTGCAGATAAGTGGTAGTTTCCTAACTGTTTCCACAAAACAGGTGATAATTTGTAACCTACGAGTTTATCCAAAATCTGTCTTGTTTGTTGCGCTTTAACCTTGTCCATATCAATTTGGCGCGAATGCTCAACCGCGTATTTTACAGCCTTTGGAGTAATTTCGTTAAATTCAATTCTAAAAACTTTATCGTCAGGAACTTGCAAAAGCTCTCTAACGTGCCAAGCAATAGCTTCTCCCTCACGGTCGGGGTCGGATGCAAGGTAAACTTTGTCAGAACGCTTTGCGAGGTCGTTTAATTTTGTAACAACTTTCTTCTTTTCGGGAATAATAACGTAAGTAGGTTTAAAGTCATGCTCAACGTCAAAGCCGAGTGTTTTTTCTGGCAAATTTCTTACATGCCCGAAACTCGCTTCGATTTGGTAACCATCACCCAAAATCTTTTTGATGGTTTTAGATTTTGCAGGAGATTCGACTATTACTAAAGCCTTCTCCTTCTTTGATTTAGTAGTTTTCTTTTCTGCTACTGCCGCTGTCATGCTCTTTTATACCTATCTCCGTCTATATGTTCCACTAAACTTTTCATCTCCATAACCGTTAGAAGAGATAAAAGCTCATCTGTTTCAAGCTTTGTTTCTGCTTGAATTTCGTCAAAACCTTTCGGTTCAATTCCTATTATATCAAAAATTATTTTTTCTTGCGGATTTAAAGATAAATCTGTTTTCTTCGTTGGCTCAGTCTTTTGAATTTCCCAATTCAGAGCATTCAAAATATCGTTTCCGCAAGTCACAATTGATGCGCCGTCTTTAATTAACTTGTAAATCCCTTCTGTATTTACATTATTAATCGCCCCCGGGATGCACATCAATTCACGCCCTTGTTCTAAGGTTAAATTTGCAGAAATCAAAGCACCGCTTTTTAACGCTGCTTCTCCGACAACCGTTCCGTAAGAAAGCCCCGTTACAATTCTGTTTCTTTGCGGAAAACGAAACTTTAGAGGTTGGAATGTCGGATAATATTCGCTTACCACAACTCCCGCACCGTTTTCGATTTTTTCGTAAAGATGTTTATTTGATTCAGGATATGTGTAGTCAAATCCGCTTGCAATAACGCCGATTGTTTTAAGATTATTGGCAATTGCACTTTCGTGCGAAACAGCATCAATTCCCGAAGCTAAACCTGAAACTATACAAATGTCTGTATTCCTTAAATCCGAAATCACACGTTTTACGCCATCTCTTCCGCTCAAGCTTGCACGTCTAGAGCCGACGAAAGCAACCGTTCTATCCAAATTGCAAGCCGAAAAATCGCCTTTATAGAATAGCGTCATCGGCGGATTTGAGATTTGTGACAACATATAAGGGTAATCGGCTGAATCGAATGTTATAAATTTAATTCCGCGTTGCAAAACTTCTTCTAAAGCTTTATCCGGATTAATATCCTTTTTCTTTTCGATAAAATTTTTTGCTTTTCTTACACTCAAATCTTCAATCTGTTCAAGGTCTTTAAGTTCAGCCTTGAATGCCGTTTCAATATCGCCAAAATAGTTGTACAACCTTTGGATAAAAGTTGAATCAAGTTGTTCTATCGCAGAAAACGCTATCCAATATTTGTCGTTCATTACTCAATTTTAGCATAAGAAATAATAAGGTAAAGTTTTGATTGATGTACAATAATTTTATGAAATTCAAATATGCACACGATGCGTTAAAGTTTTTAATCCAAAAATATTCAATAGAAGAAATTTATATTCCGTATTATTTGTGTGATGTTATAAGACATGCCGTTTTTGAAGTCGGTGCAAAACCTCTTTTTTATCATATAGATGATAATTTTTTACCAACTATGGAATTCTCGGAAAATGATTATATTCTGTATCCGAATTATTTTGGAATTTGCGATAATAATGCAGATTTGCTTGCTAAAAAATATCCAAGACTGATATTGGATAATGCGCATGCCTGTTATGCAAAACCACAGGGATTTGCAACATTCGATTCTGAAAGAAAATTTCTTGAAGCAGAATTTGGTGCAAATTTGTATATTGGAGATGAAGAAAATAAAATTTTACCTGATTGGAATAGAAGGAGAAAATTTTTAGAATTTCATAGAATTTTAAAAGATAAAAATTGTTTAAAAATTAATTTGCAAGATAACAGTATTCCGTTTTGTTATCCGTATTTAGCAAGTTCTATAAAAGAAGCAGATGATTTTGTAAAAGCACACAAGGAACTTACCATATACAGATATTGGAATGAACTGCCAAAGACATTCAATGAATACAAATTTTATTCTCGACTTGTACCAATACCATTGAAGAATAACTAAATCATTAAAGCGCCTTCAAGTAAATCAGTATGACCATCCAAAATGTATTCTGCAAATTTTTGTGTGTCAACTTGAGCAGCAACAATAGACATCAAATCTGATGGAAGTTCTGTAATCATAGTTACCAAAGATTCTTTGTTTAAATTAATCATCGGTTTAACCATATCAGGTTTCATCATAGTAGAGAGCATATTGATATAAGTTTGGTTTTCAAATAGTTGTAAATATTCGGGTTTTTCTTTTGTTAATTGGAATGTAAGTTGTCTTTGAACATCAGGGTCAATTGCGGACATAAAATCTCTGTATTGATCCATCGGTAAATTTGCAATGCTGTTAATCAATTCCATCGGGTCAGTTTCTTCAGATGGTTGACCTGTTACTCCTTCAACAAATTTAATCATAACTTCCGGCGGCATGCATTTTAATTGTTCAATAACATCTTTTCTTTCCAATTCATCGTGTTGAAAGAATTGTGCCAAATCGTCTTCCGTAAACATTGAAACAATATCAGCAAGAGGAAATGCGCCCAATACAACATTGACCAGTTCTTCAATGTCAACACCTTCAAGCATTTCAAGTAATTTGTCTTGAGTAAAGAAATAAAGACCCATTACCAAATCATCACTATCAAGCATAGGAAGAATTTTTTCTCTTGTTTCAGAATTCATGTTATGAAGTAATACGAATTTATTTTCTACATCCGTAAGTTTAAAAATCTTAATCAATTTTGCTGGAGAATTGTACATCTCTTGTGCAAATTTAACGGCTTGCGAGTTACCTTGAGCAGCTTCTGCTTCAATGATTTCGTCAACAGTTTTTAGACCGTAATCCTGAATCATTCGGGAAGAGGTGATATTCATTCTCTCTGCAAATAATTTCATATTAGCATCTATAACTAATGACATACTCGCTCCTTGGTTTTTATTCTTATATATATAAAGTATATGCTCTTTAAATAATTGCCTTTTTGTAACGGTTTGTTAAGAATTCTTTTTATCTCTCTCCTTCTTTTTCTCCTTCCCTTGTTAGGGAAGGTTGGGATGGGTATTGATTTAGGTCAATAAGTGAATAAGTTCATTCAATTCGCTTCGCTTATAATATTAACTAATTTTCCATTTGCAAAAACCCACCCACATCTGTAAGGTTCAGCATAGCTTCACCATCAGCTGTGACCTCCCTATCCATGGAGGTATTTGCTTCTCTCTGAAATTCATTCTAATCACTCAACTTTTCAAACATGTGGTATAATATATACATTATGAAACGCATTATTTTTATTTTAACATTATTTTTAATTTTTATAAACACAGCAGTTTTTGCAGCGCAAACTACCGTTACAAAAGAAATTACAGCAACTGCGTCTGACGGTTTTACATTGAAAGGGTACTTAGAATATCCGAAAGTTAAAGACCAAAAGGAATTTAAGACAGTTGTTCTTTTGCATTCGCTCGGTTATTCTTCTGAGTGGTGGGGAAATTTGCCGCAAGATTTGTTGAGCAAAGGTTATGCTGTTTTGAGAATTGATTTGCGCGGGCATGGCAATAGTGTTTATAACGCAAAGCTAGTAAGGACATCTTGGTCAAGCCTTACAAATAACGCTTATGCTAAGTATCCTGATGATGTAATAAAAGTTATTGAGCAGGTTAAATCCGAAAACAGTAAGAAGGTTTTCTTTAATAACTGGGCAATCGTCGGTTCTGATATTGGCGCAAGTACGGCAATTTTGGCGAGTGATAAAATCAGTTACAAGCCTATGACTTTGGTTTTATTGTCACCTGTTGTTCAGACAAAAGGTTTGTATGTGCCTGTCGTTTTGGCAAATTTGAATAAGATAGATGTTTTTTCTATTTCGGGAACAAATGATATTTCGGGACATAATGCACAAGACTATTTAAAGAAGTTTGCACAATCAACATTTGCGACTTATACGTCAGACGCTCGTTCTTCCGGCATGTTGATGCTAAAAAACGATGCGAGCTTGTCTAGAGTGATTATAAGTTGGATTGGTGAATATTTAAAATAGTATAGTTAAAGGTGTAAAAAATTGCACTATACCTTTTTCTAAATTGAAAATGGATAATGGACAATTGAAAATTATTTAAAACAATTTTCCATTTTCCACTTTCAATTTTCCATTGAAAAAATTTCAGACAATCTCTGACAATAACTTTCGCCTCTTTACATTATCACTGTTCATGTTAGCATGGTTCTATAAGGAGAAATATTATTATGAAAAATTATGAATTACTAGCGGTTTTAAAACCAAGTCTTGATTCAGAAGAATTAGATAAAGTAGTAGAAAAAATTTCTGAAGAAATTAAATCTTACCAAGGTTCTGTTGCTTCTGTTGACAAAATGGGTCGTAAGAAATTAGCTTATGACGTTCAAGGTTACAGAGATGGTTTCTTTACAACTATGATCGTTTCACTTCCTGCTGAATCTATCGTTGAATTTAAGAAAAACTTGAAACTTAACGACAATGTTCTAAGATTTATGTTTATGGAAGTAGCTAAAAAGGCTCAAACAGTTTAAGAGGTAATAAAACATGGCATTTGCAAAAGCAGTTGTAACAGGTACAGTATTTCGCGCTCCGGAAAAGCGTTTTACTCAAAACAATGTTCCGGTTTCATCATTTGTTCTAAACATTGGTGATAGAGAAGAAATGCTAATCAGAGTTGTAGTAGGTCGTGCGGCTTTAGACGAAGTTGTTTCAGGTATTTCAAAAGACGACAGAGTTTTAGTTGAAGGCAGACTTCAAATCACTACTGTTAAAAACGAAAGCGGTGCCGAAAGAAGAATTTACGAAATCGATGCAAGTACAATTGAAATGATGGGAGGTTCTGCTCCTGCTTCTTCAAGTGCAAACAGCAATGAAGAAATCGTTAAATTCTCTCAAGATGAATTCTCTGATGAACTAATCGGAGAAGACGAAATTCCATTCTAGTGCTACGCACGTAGACATTGGGTCGGCTCCTAGTATAGCTACTAAACTATCTTATAGCTACAAACTCCGCCTCAATCGTAGAACTACTAGATAGAATTGAAACGAACTTAACGACTTAACGTCGTTCAACTTAAAGACAAATAAATGGCTAGAAAGGCAATAAAAACAATGGCAAAACAAGATGCACAAGATAGAAAAAAACGTAAGACCTGCTCATTCTGCGCAGATCACGTAGAATCTATTGATTACAAAGATGCAGCAAAATTAAAAAGATACTTAACTGAAGCAGGAAAAATTATTCCTCGTAGAGTAACAGGTAACTGTGCTAAACACCAAAGAATGATTACAACTGCTATCAAAAGAGCTAGAGAAGCTGCAATCATCAATTATGTATTTGACTAATTTGAAAAAGTCAGTATAATTATTTAAAAAGGAATGGCGGATTTATTTTGCCATTCCTTGTTTAACACAATAGTAAGAAGGATTAGACTATGAACAATCAAATCACAATCAGATCAGACAGAAAAGAAGATTACACTTTTCAGTACAAAGGCGAAGATGTAACTTTAAAAGCCGGAAGTATTATTAGTATTGCAGACGGTTTAAGCGAAGTAGTTCTTCCAACTTGTGCAATGAAAATTGTTAAAAACTTGATTGTAATTAAGGAAGATGTGAAGTAGTTAAAGTTTTTATAAAATAAACAAAGCGTGGGAGTTTTCGGAAACGAAAACTCCCACGCTTTGTAATAGGAAACCCTTTTTCGATATTGCATTGTTGAAATTTGCACAAGTTATAATCATGCTATAACGATTGACATAAATTATTTATAGACTAGAATTATAATATAACTTAGTATAGTAAGTTAACGTAGTATATTTAATCAAAGAAGGAGATTAATCTCATGGCACGTGAAAAGTATGAACGTACAAAACCGCACGTTAACATTGGTACAATCGGCCACGTTGACCACGGTAAAACAACATTGACAGCAGCTATCACAGGCGTTATGGCTGCAGCTGGTAAAGCACAAGCTAGAAAATTCGATGAAATCGATGCTGCTCCAGAAGAAAAAGCAAGAGGTATCACCATCTCTACTGCTCACGTAGAATATGAAACAGATGCTAGACACTATGCACACGTTGACTGTCCAGGTCACGCTGACTATGTAAAAAACATGATCACAGGTGCTGCTCAAATGGACGGTGCAATTCTTGTAGTTGCAGCAACAGATGGTGCAATGCCTCAAACTCGTGAACACATCTTGTTAGCTAGACAGGTTGGTGTTCCTAACTTAGTTGTATTCTTAAACAAATGCGACATGGTTGATGACCCTGAATTATTAGAATTGGTTGAAATGGAAGTAAGAGAACTTCTTTCTTCTTATGAATTTGACGGTGACAACATTCCGTTCATTCATGGTTCCGCTCTAAAAGCTTTAGAAGCAGTTCAAGCGAATC
>CAZYWC010000014.1:0-51919 GCA_964651125.1 uncultured Vampirovibrio sp. | reverse complement strand
AAATTGCCCTTGGCCAGACTTGAACTGGCACCGAGGGTGAACCCCGATTGGATTTTAAGTCCAACGCGTCTACCGATTCCGCCACAAGGGCATGCGGATTATTTAATTGTCATTCTCTGCTACGGAATCGGCAGAACGTCTACCTCCCCTCTCTCAAAACTTGACATTTAGTCAACTTTTGCTCGGCAGAGTGCCACAAGGGCATGCGGATATTTAAATATCACAAGACTTATACTAATATAAAAAAAATCATAAGTCAAACTTTAAATTTTAATATAATTTTTACTTTATTTATAACTTTCCACATGCTAGAATGAACGAAATATGGAGAGGTAAATATGAACACAGCCGAATATTTGATTAAGAAATTGGAAGAGCTTGGTATTAACGATTTTTTCGGGCTTCCGGGAGATTATAACTTTAACATTTTATACGCAGTTGAAAACAATCCGAATACAAATTGGATTGGATGCACAAACGAATTAAACGCAGGCTATGCAGCAGACGGTTACGCAAGAATGCGCGGTTATGGTGCGATTATCACAACTTACGGAGTTGGTGAACTTAGTGCAATCAACGCAATTGCAGGCAGTAACGCAGAAAATGTCCCTGTAATCAGCATAGTTGGTGTTCCTGCAACAAAATGTATTGAAGCAAAAACTTGTGTTCACCACAATTTCCAAGATGTTAATTATTATGCTTGTTATGAAGCTCATAAGCCCGTAACTGCTACAACAGCTTATTTAACAAGAGATAACGCAAAAATGGAAATAGACAGAATTCTTAAAGTTTTTGTAAAAGAAAAGAAACCTGTCTATGTTGCAATTCCACTGGACATTGCAAAAGCTGAAATTTCCGATAAAGAAGTAAGTTATGATTGGACAAGTGATGAAGAAAACTTAAAACTTGTTACAACAAAAATCGTTGCTAAAATAAACAACTCTAAAAAGCCTGTGATTATAGGCGATTTGTTAGTTAAAAGATTTGATGCCCGAATCGAATTCAAAGAATTTGTAGCAAAATCAGGAATTCCTGTCACAAGCTTTTTAATGGGTACAAACCTTATTGATATGGATTATGAAAAATATATCGGCGGATATTATGCAAAATTCAAGAACCCGATTGCTGAAAAATACGTAAACACTACGGATTGTCTAATTGCAGTTGGCCCTGTTTACACCGATTTGAACGCATTTGGTTTTAACGTTCCATATTCAATAAACAGTCACATTGCAATTTACGGCACATACGCTTATGTTGACGGTGTTAAGTACGAAAACGTAAAAATGGCAGATGTTTTAGAAGCAGTAACAAAACTTGTTGATACAAAAGAAATGTTCGTTGAAAAACCAAAAATCGGTTACGAACAAATGCAATCAACTTCTAAAACCTTAACTTCCCAATACATATATCCAAGATTACAAGAATTTATTAAAGAAAATGATATTGTAGTTGCAGAAACGGGAATCATCCCGCACGGTGTAGCTCCTATGAAATTCCCTAATAATGTTGATTTACAGACTCAAACTCTTTGGGGTTCTATCGGTTGGGCAACTCCTGCAACTCTTGGGGTTTGTTTGGCTAAACCAAAATCAAGAGTAATTTTGATTACAGGTGAAGGTTCACACCAACTAACGGCAATGGAAATCGGCAATATGTTAAGACGCGGAATTAAACCGATTATCATTGTCTTGAATAACAAAGGTTACACAATTGAAAGAGTGCTTTCTGATAGCCCTGACGATAAATTTAATGACATTATGCAAATGAATTATGCTAAGTTTGCAAGAGTATTTGATGGCGATGTTTGGTCAACAAAAGTTACAACAGCGGATGATTTTGACAAAGCTTTAAAAGTAACACAAATTATGAATAAAATGTGCTATATAGAAATCTGTACAGAAGCAATGGATGTGCCAAAACTTACGGAAGATTTGATTGCGAATTTCAGAAAGAATGCACAACAAACCGAAAAATCCGCGCAAGAACAATATTGCAACGACAAAAAGGACGAAAAAGAAGTTTTTGAACTTAAATCAGATGATGTAAGTTTTGATTATGAAACAGTTGTACACAAAGGTTTGGAAGGAATTGAATAATGACAAAACTTTTTGTAATTTCAGGCTCATCAGGAGTCGGTAAAGGAACTGTAATCAAAGAATTTTTGAGTAAACACCCTGAATTCAGACTTTCAATTTCTTGCACTACTCGCGGAAAACGTGAAGGCGAAGCTCATGGCATAAACTATTTCTTTTTAAGTCCTGACGAGTTTAAAGAATGTATTTCAAACGATGAATTTTTGGAATGGGCAGAATTTTCAGGCAACCATTACGGCACCAAAAAGGCTTTTGTTCAAGATTGCTTGAATAATGGCGAAAACTTGATTTTGGAAATTGATACAAAAGGTGCTTTGAATGTAAAAAAAATCATGCCGGAAGCAGAATTGATTTTTATTGCTCCACCTTCTGTTGAAGAACTGGAAGCTCGTTTGAGAGGTCGACATACAGAAACAGAAGAAGCTATTCAAAAACGTCTTGCATCTATTAAATTGGAAATCGAAAATTCAAAGCACTTTGATTATAAAGTTGTGAACGATACTGTTGAAAATGCCGTAAAAGAATTAGAGAAAATTATGCTTTAATTTCTATAATAAATTCGCAGCCATTGTCGGATTTTACATAGATTTCACCGTTATGTAATTTGACAATATTTTTAACAATAGCAAGTCCCAAACCTGTTCCGCCTAAATCACGGCTGCGCGCTTTATCAACACGATAAAAGTGTTCAAAAAGCCTTGGCAAATGTTCTTTTGGAATTCCGACACCATAATCACGAATACTTATTTTTATTGTACTATTTTCCAGTTTAGTCGTTATATCAATTCTATCCGTCTTGGAGTATTTAATAGCATTATTCAAAAGGTTCAGAATAGCCTGTTCCATAAGAATACTGTCGCAAAACATCTCAATATTTTCCATATCTGTATTAATTTTTATATCGGTATCGCACATGGATATACAATTTTTGATAATTTTTGATAAACTGATTTTTTGGAAATCCTGTTTTTGCGAAAATTGACGACGTTCGATTTCGGAAAGGCTTAAAATATCCTGCACAAGAGAGTTCAAACGTTTTGCCTGCTTTGACATAATATTTAAACATTTTTCAACTGTCGGATTTTTATGAGAATTTTCGTCCTCTAAAATTTCAACAGCAGATAAAATCCCTGTCAATGGAGTTTTAACTTCGTGCGATACATTCGCAATAAATTCACTTCTAAAATCTTCCAGTTTCTGCATTTCATTAATTTGTAACTTCAAGCGTTTTGACATTTTATCTAAAGCGCAAGCAAGTTCGTGCAACAAACCGCCTTTTGGGATAAAAATATCCGTTTCGAGATTTCCAGCGGAAATCTTTATTGCACTGCTTTGCAAGCGATTAAAGGCACGATACGTGTTTAACAAATAAATGCCTAAAATGATTACAATCAAAACTCCTAACAACACGCTCAATACAATATATTTTTGATATTTGGTAAGCGTTTTTTCCATGTGCTTTGTTGCTGTTGAAACAATTAATGTATAATCCTTATCCGCAATTTTTAATGGCACAGTATGAATTACCATTAGAGCATCAACTTCTGTACCTTCCGTTTTTGAAAAATTTTCATGCGGAGTACCGATTAAAAGATTATTATCATCATAAATTGTTATTGTTGTATCGGTATTCTTAAACAAATCACAATATTCTCTTAATTCTTTTTTATTGTTTTCTCTCAATATTGGTCTAACAGCCCAAACAACTTGTTTTGATAAACCTTCAATTTCTTCAACTTCTTCTTGAATATAAGCTTTATTAAATTGTTCCAGCTGGACTTTTGCCAAAGAAATCAAAGAGGAAATAACAATAATTGTTAGAAATATCCCTAATAAAAATATTTTTCCGCGCTTTTTCATAATTTGATTTTAGCATAAAATAAGGTTGTATTTTAACCTCATATTGATATTGAACAAATATATTAAAACGACTGACCAACATTGATTAAATATCTTTCCATTTATAAAACTTAACATATTATTGTTTATTTAATTGGTTTAATTTAGTATATTTCTATTAATTATATATAGAAACAGAGTGTAAAACAATGAAAATTCCACAACTAACATCAATAACAACTAAAAATTTTATAAAAAATAAAGTTGTAAAAAAACTAGAAAGATTTAAACCCGACGACAGTATTGAGCAAACTCTTAATATAAAACAGAGAAAAGAATCTTTTACTCGAGTAATAAAAAAAATTGGAAAACAAATAAAGAATGAACTTTGGGATGTTCTTGACGGAATGTTATAATTTTATTGCAAAAGAGGATACAAATGAAAATTTTATTAAACACAAGTCAATATTCTTCAATATATAGACCTACTTTTAGATCACATGAAGAAGACGGATTGCATGATTTAGGCGGTCTTGTTTCTGGAGCAAAGAGATTTGAAGAATTAGGAAAAGCCAAAACCGAAGCAGAAGCTTGGAAAGTTGCAATGAAAATGGCTGATTATGGTAATCCCGTCAGACATGCAGCTTGGATAGCTGGAGCTACAAAGGGAGCTGCAATTGGAGCTTTTTTAGGTCCGATAGGAGCAGTCATTGGTACAGCTGTTGGAGCAATTGGAACAAATTATCTATGTAATAAAGTAAGAAATAAGGTACTAGACGAAGTTGCAGACTGGATGGAAGAATAAATATGAATTTTAGCAGTATCTCCAATATCAACAATTCTGAATACAAAAACAACAACCTACTAAAACCATCATTAATAGCAGGTTCTTCTTGGTTTGTTTTAGATATGGGCGTTGGTACATTATCAGATGTATATCATAACAATAAATCAACAACAAAATTATCAAAAAATGTATTGCACAAACAAGCCGGCAAAAATGCATTATACGCCGGAATTTTTGCAATGGCATTTGCTCCTATATTAGGAAAACTCTATAACAAAACTAAGAACGGCGAAAAAATAGATATACAAAATGTTTCATCTATAGCTGGAATTATGACATTGGCAACAGCTATGATTTTTAGATTATTTGTTGCTTCTCGTCCGCATCCTAAATGGAAAGGTGCTTTTTCTAAGTTTACAGATATGTTTTTATAAATTGATATTAGGTTGATAAAAATATTTTTCCACGCTTTTTCATAATTTGATTTTAGCATAAAATAAAGTTATAAAGCCGCGAGGATAATTATGCAAATCAGAAAAACTAAACCTGAAGAAATTGAAATTTTACTGGAGATTTATGCGAAAGCCAGAGAATTTATGGCACAAACAGGCAATGCTTCTCAATGGCAGAAAGGATATCCGACAAGAGAAGTTCTAGAACATGATATAGCAGAAGGTCATTCTTATGTTTGCGAAGAAGATGGAAAAATTTTAGCAACATTTAACTTCTTTGTTGGAATTGAACCGACATATAATAAGATTTATGAAGGCGAATGGCTGAATAATACACCTTACGGTGTTATACATAGAATCGCGGTCGCGATTCACAAACGAGGCGTTGCATCATTTTGCATTCAATGGTGTATTAAAAAGATGCCTAACATTAAAATTGATACGCATAAGAACAATATTCCTATGCAGAAAACGATTTTGAAAAATAATTTTAAGTATTGCGGGATTATTAAAAAAGAAGATGGAACAGAAAGATTAGCGTATCAGACTGTTTAAATAAACTTAAAATTTTACAGCTTACTCAAGATTCGTATTGTTGGGCTGAAAGCCCAACCTACTGTTAACTTGCCAATCTTAGACCAACAGTACCTAAAACAATAAGCAATATAGAAACGAGTTTTAATAAACTCACAGATTCGTGCAAAAATACAATTCCGATAATACTAATTAATAATATTCCTAACGCACCCCAAATTGCGTATGCAACGCCCATATCAATTGTTCGGAGAGAAAATGACAAAAACAAAAAACATAATCCGTAAGATACAATTGCGCCAATGGACGGAATTAATACAGAAAATCCGTTTGATAATTTTAAAGATGTTGTTCCTAATGTTTCAAAAACAATTGCTAATGTTAAATATAACCAACTCATATACAGCTCCTTTTTCCTTATAACAATAGCAATATTCACTCAAAAACAAAACATATTTATGAACCTTGAAAAAAAGGAAACTCTGTGCGCAACTTAAAAAATTATTTAAAGTTATAGTTGGGCTTTCAGCCCAACTATAACTTTATACATACCCAATATAAGGCAAATTACGATAATATCCATCGTAATCTAAACCATAACCTACCAAAAATTTATCATCAATTTCAAAACAATAATAATCCGCATCAATCTCTACTTCGCGTTTAATCTTTTTATCCAACAGCGAGCAGAAATTCAAGCTCTTAACTTTAAAGTTATGATTAATAAAATCAACCAAGAATTTTGCAGTGTGGCCTGTATCAATAATATCTTCTACGATTAAAACATTTTTGCCGTTCAAATCAGGTAGAGAAATATCAACCGCGTTTACTCGTCCCGTTGAAGCGAAACCTGAACCGTAACTTGAAAGTCTGATGAATTCCATTCTAAGAGGCATTTTCAGATGCTTTGATAAATCTACCATAAACATTACAGAACCCTTCAAAACGCATATCAAATAAAGCTCTTCTTGTCCGTAAACTTCATTCAACTTAGCGCCCAAATCCGCAATACCTTTTTGGATTTCTTCGGCACTAAACAAAATTTTTAAATCATTTTCCGTTATCATTTTCATTCTAAATCACCTCTAAAACGTGTGTCGGCTCGACTTTAACACCGATTTTACTGCTGATACCTACGCCAAACACCCATAAAACTTCATCTTCATGACACAAAAGCATAATTTTATCGCGGTTATGCCTTGCAACGCCTTTCGCATTCAAATATTTTTTGAGCTTCATTGTTCCCGTCATACCAAAAGGACTTATGATATCGCCGTCTTTACGATAGCGCAAAGTTAGCGGGAATTTCACATTTGATAAATCCACATACGCAAAATTTGATGTTGATTCAGGGAAAACAAAAAGTTCTTTTTTCGCATAACTTTTTATCGTTAAAGTCTTGTCACCAAACTTATATTCGCCTTCACCTTCAACCAAAATCGTTACATCTCTGTTTTCTACCTCTGCCTGCTTTCTATGCGGAATAGGTTCAATAATTTTGTCATCCGCGTAAAGCCAAAGAGCAGTCGCAAGCGATTTTGTCGTACCGTTTTTCTGCGCAACATTCGCTTCTATAAACTCATAAAGTTCATTAATTTTTTTGAAATCGTAATCCAAATCAAGCATTTGAACATATTCGTGGATAAATCTTAATTTTGCAGGCTTAATAAGTTTTCTGTATTCAGAAGAAACTATTTTATCACCGTCAAAAACCTTGCATCTTAATGGTTTTAAATACTCTTCAATAATTTCATTATCGCTGTTCGCATTCACTGCCAAAATATTTAGCGCGTCTTTTACGTTTTCGTTAATTTTTTCCAATGCAGGAATAACATTCAATCTTAAATAGTTGCGCTTGTACGCAGTATTTGAGTTTGAAGAATCGTTATTAGGCGAAAGATTGTGTTTGTTACAGTAATCAACAATTTCCACTCTTTTTGTTCTAAGAAGCGGTCTGTAAAAACAGTTTCTTCTTTCAGAAATTCCTTTAAGCCCTACAATACCTGTTCCTTTAATTATACGGTATAAAACTGTTTCAGCGTTATCGTCTTTGTTATGTGCGGTAAATACAGCGTCCGCGTCAAATTCTTCAAACGCTTCTTCAAAAAACTCATAACGCGCAATTCTTGCATCGTTTTCTGTTTTCTTCAAGCTTTTTGGAGCTTCTTTGAGGTAAAATTCAAAACCTTTACTGTTTGCAAAAATTCTGCATATTTCTTGTTCTCTTAAAGATTCTTCTCCGCGCCAATTGTGGTTGAAATGTGCTGCAACAACAGTCATTTCAAGAAAATCAGGCTGTTGTTTAAGTTCGGACAAAATATTCAAAAGACACATGGAGTCATAACCTCCTGAAAAACCAACAATAATTGTTTTATCTTGAAGATTATATTTTGTAATAAAATCCGCAACCCTTTGGGTTAACGTGTCCATATTTCCTCCACTTAAGACATTCTTCTGATTTTTGCTTGAATACCGTGCTTGATTTCAACAGCGTCAACGCCCAATTGGTCAAGAACTTTCATCGCTAAAGAATCAGGTTCTTCTGTAATTGCGATAAGCAAATCAACGGCTTCAATTTTTTGTTTGTTAGATTTTTTAGCCAAAAGCCAAGCACGTTCCAAAACTTTTTTTGCACGATTTGTGAAAACGATTTCTTTATCAAAATATTCGTTTCCGTAGCCTACAAGGCTTTCAACAATAAGTCTTGCGTCTTTCATAGTAATTTCCAAATCATTAAGGACTTCAAACGCAATACTTGCGCCTTCTGCAATAACTCCAAGCAAGAACATTTCAGTGCCGACAACATTTCTGCCGATTCTGCGAGCTTCTTCTTTTGCAAGTTTCATAATTGTAAGCACTTCCGGCATCTGTTTTTCAATCGGTTTCAAAATATCTTCCGAAAGCTTTTCGGAATTAATTCCTAAAGATTTAATCACATCATAAGCCAAGCCTTTTTTGTTCTTCAAAACGCTTAAAACAATGTGTTCAGGCGTGATTACGGAAGAACCCAATTCTTTTGCGGTCTGCAAAGCTGAATTCATCATCAAGAACGCGTTTGGCGTAAAAATAATTTTTTTATCTTCGTATTCGGCTTGTCTTGATTGTTGTTCGGCAAGTTTTTCTTCAAAATTTTGCGCATTCAAACCAAATTTATTAATAGTTTGAATTAATTCGGGACTTGCGTTTTCCAAAATTGACGCCATAATCTGCTCTGTACCTAAAATTTCATAACCGGCAGCAGATAATTTTGAAACCGCACCTTCCAACACTCCTGACAAAGCTTCGCCTTCATAAACAGCCTCAAAACTGCTTTTCTTTTCATCATCGTCAACAGCCTCAGGGTGTTCAAGGCGTTTAATTTTCTTTTCAACAAGTTTTGTCAAAATATCTTTTGAATTGTAGGTATTGAAATCAAAACTTGATAAAATTGTTTGAATATTAGAGTTTTTGTCGTTCAAAACCGACAAAAACAAGTGTTCAAAAAGAATATTGTTGTTTCCTGATTTGTTCGCCAAATCTAAAGTATGTTTCAAGATTTCTTTGAAAGAGTGGCTAAATGGAATGTTTTCAACCTTTTTAGAAGTTTTGATAACGTATTTATCAACTTCTTTTGCCATAGCTTCAGGTGTCACGCCATACATTCTAAAAAGCTTTAGTGACACGCCTTTTGCTTCATTCACAAGCGCAAGCAACAAGTGTTCGGGATTTACTTCAGAACATCCCATTTCTTTTGCAAGTCTTTGCGCTTCGCTTACTACGTTAACCGCTCTTTCAGTGAATCTTTCAAACAAAACTATTCTTCCTCGTCTTCTTCATCTTCTAATGATTCGATGTAGTTGCAAACTCTGTTGAATTCGTCTTCATCTTCTATGCTTTGGAAGTAACCTTCTTCGCCTTCGCCTTCTTCAACATATTCCATAATGATAACTTCTGCATCTTCATTATCAGCTTCGTCAAGAGGTAGCAACAAAGCATAAGTTTTGTCTTCAAAATCAATTACATCATAGATTTCGCATTTTGTTGAAACGCCGTCTTCGTCTGTAATTTCTACGTAGTTTTCTAATTCTTCACTCATAATCATTTCCCTAAATATTGTTCTAGTATCACGCAGGCACTTTCCATATCGACAAGTCCCTTATTTTTTCTGAAATCTACTTTCCTGCTTCGAAGCCTTTCTTCTGCTTCTTCGGAAGTTAGCCTTTCATCTTCTAATATTATATCAAAACCAATTAATTTTTGTGCAAAATCTTGACAATCTTTTGCCTGACCGCCAAAAGTGCCATCCATGTTGATAGGAACGCCTACAACAATCTTTTCAACGCGATTTTCTTTAGCGATTTTTACAATTTCCGCAATCGCTTTTTCTTCAGGAACTCTTGAAATAAAAGAGTGCGGAGTCGCAATGACTTGCAGATAGTCGCTAAGCGCAATCCCTATTCTTTTTGTACCGACATCAAGCGCCATAACTTTATGCATTACTCAACCCACCTTGCTTCAATGCTTGAAATTATCATATCAAGTTGCAAAAGTTGAAAATCGTCTGTGCGCGGTTGCATTCTCTTTTCAAAAACATTTGCGGTTTTTCTTTGGTTCTTCAAGATATAACGTTTTCCGACATAATATTCGTAAATACTTTTTCTTATGATATTTGTTAAGAATGCGTAATTTGAACCCAGCGAATAGAAGATTTCAGCCAATTCTTTATCACCTTTTAGCATTCTCAAATACGCTGCAATATTGAATGTTATTAATTTATATGCTAGTTCTTTTGCAGTATAAATACTATCAAATTTATCCGCAATATATTTATCTAAATCCACGTCAAAATTATTAGATTTGTATTCATCTGATAACTTGTCAATAAACGCTTTAAAATCTTCTGATGTAATTTCGTCAAAGAACCAGTTTTGAACATAATCGCTCAAGCATAGTTTATCAATATCTTTTTGGCTTAGTTCGCGCTTTTCTAAATCCAAATTAGGTTTTTGAGGTTCAATATCAAGCAAAATACTTTGCCAGCAAATAAATTCATAAGGAATCGGTTCGTCATTTGCGTGTGAGCCTTCTTCTGCTTGTTCAATCAAATATTTTGCAACACCTGCGTTGATTTCGTATTTTTCTTGATAGTTGTAAAATTTATCAACAATTTTAAAGAAATCACGCTCGTTCATTGAATTAAATCCGAAAGAATCTAAAATTCCATAACGAGGGTTTGTAACAATTGCCAAGAATTGCAAAGTGTGATTTGCTCTAATTCTTGAAAAAACGATTCCCATATTGCCATGCCCGTCAGGGAATGAAACATAAGTTTTATAAGGTTTAGATTCTCTTAAAATATTTCTATAAAATTCTTCCGTATTATCAACGCGAATACCTGACATTTTTAATTCAGAAACAGCTTTATTGATTCGGCCTTGCAAATCTTCCGGTGCAAACTTTTTAGCATTTTCTAATGCGTGATATGCAAGTTGAGATTTTGAACGTCCTAGAATATCAAGCGCAGTATTGCCGACTTCTGTTCCTATATAATACAAAAATACAGGTATCAAAATGTTAGCGAGAGCGTCATTTGCGTAATCTTCTTCCAAAGACTTAATCAAAATAATTTTATCTTCGTCGCTAATCGCGCTCAAAAAATCCATGAAATCAATTTGTGCTTCAGGATTCATAATCGCAGTATCCAAAAGTTGTTTAGTTTCTTTGTTTATCAATTCGTTGAATTGTTCAAAATAACCGCTGATTACGTCATAATCAATTTTGTTACCCAAATCTTTAAGCATGTTAAACGCAATCATTTTGATATGGTCGCCATATTCGGGAGCTTTTATAACATTCCACAACTCATCATTAAGAGTGTCTTTGTCGATTAATTCGGTCAAAAGCCAACAGATAATCAAAGCTTTCTGTTCAGGTGCATTAACAAGTTCCTTAATCAAAATATCAAGAACAGTCTTTTTGTCTTCTATCATCTTCAAATCCGTAATCAATGATGAATTCGGCTGAGATGAAGTAGAAAGTGCTGAGATAGTTGCAAGTATTTCCGCCTTAATCTGAATTTTATTCATAAAAACCCTCTTTTTAAAATCAAAAACTCTCTAACAAGCTAAGGACCAATTCTTGTTATAAAAATTGTACCTTAAAAAAGTGCTTTTCGCAATCTTATATTCTGGTTCAAAGTTAATAGAGTATCCTTAGAAAAACCGCCCTTGTCAGGGAGGTCGCAGATGTTGGCGAGGCCGTGCCGAGCCTTACTGATGCGGGTGGGTTTCTATTAATGGAAAATTGAAAATGGAAAATGGAAAATTGTTTTAAAAAATTATAGATACTAAAAATAATAAATAAAAAGCTGGATTGCCACGGGCTAATCGCTCTCGCAATGACGGCTTGCTTGGGATTTTGACGCCGCGTCATTGCGAGGAACAGCGATAATTTTTAGTGACGAAGCAATCCATTATTTTCTACACTAATTAATCTTTCGGGATTTCTGCAAATAAACAATGAACACTGCCGTCATTATTTTTTAGAATATTTGAAATCGTTTTATCACCTACAAAATGAATATCATCAGGTGCAATAATTCCGTTCAAGCTTTTCTTGAAAATTCTTTCAAAACTAAAATCTATTTTTTCTGCAATTTCAGGCGTTAAACCCAACTGTTCGTCAAGAACTGATTTCCCTGCCACATAAACAAGTGATTTATCAGGGCGCTCATGTACAATTGCATTCATAAAGTTCATTTTATATTTAATATCAGCCATAAACGAAGGTTGACCTGCCACAACACCATCCCCCGATTTGATAACCAACCCCGGCACTTTTATTACATTGAATTTATTATATTTTAATTCTTGCTGCAAAGTTTTATATTTATTCAAAGTATCATATTCTTGATTACCTTCTAAAATTTCATCTTTTAAGTAATTTAATTTTCTTATAACAGCTTCCAGTTGCGAATCTTTTTCTTTAGCATAAACTTCTTTTGCTCGTTTTATACCGTTATTCAATTCATTCATAAGCATTTTTGGGTCGTTTACCAAAATTCTTTTATTATTCAAAGGTCGAGCAGACAAATCCAAGTGGAAATCAGGCTGCGAAACCGTAATCACTTTATGTTTTCCAAAGAAGTCCCGAATAGATTTCGGGCTTTTTATGCTTAATTCTTCTTTGCCTAGAAGAACAACATCTTTATCACCGTCTTTTATAAAGAAATAGTTACCGCCTTCAATGTGGTTATATTTTTCTTCCGTTGGAAGTTTAAACATTTCTTTTATATCTTCTAAATTTGTATCTTCTCGAGTAAAACCTTTTGATTCAATTGTTTTGTTAGGAAGAAATGCTAATCTGTCCTGCACCCAAGGCCAAAAGTTTGAAAAATTCGGTTTGATATCAGAAAAATCATTTTTCAATATTTTTTTAGGAGTCTGAACAAAAACATCAACGCCTTCTTTGTTTAATATCTGAGCAGTCTGTTCTGCCAAACCGTAGAAAGAATTCCCAAACCCGCCATCTCTAGTGAAAATTCCCTTAAGCAGTCTGGCGTCATAACCTTGAAAAGATATATTATTAGACATTTTATTCGCTCCTTTAAAATATTTAAAACGCCTAAAAATATAATTTGCTAAGTAAAATCAAATGTCGTGTTTAATGACAATTGTCGAACACGATCTACGGACTAAAACAGAAACCCACCCGCATTCGTAAGGCTCGGCAAAACCTCGCCAACGACTGCGACCTCCTTAACAATGGAGGTTGTTCTACACTTTGCTTTTAAATAAAAAAACGGTCTTGTAAAATTTACAAGACCGTTTTTGCAACTCTCAAATTATTTATACAACGGAGCCAGTTTCTTTTCTTGTTGAGGAATTGTGCCTTCCGTAATTGATTGATAAACTCTGTAATCAATTTCTGGGAAGCAGTTATCAATATCTTCAATTTCCTTCAACTTAGCTTCATCAATATTTCCGCTTTCAATCATATCAGCTATCAAGCTAAATCTGTCAACATGTTCATTGAATCTGTCTGTTGCATAATCTTTAGCCTGCCATGTTGTAATCAAGAACGGCCAATCTGAACTTTGAAGCAACAAGTTTTCTCTAGCCAATTGGTTTAATGCTCTTAGCATCAACTTGTCTTCCGGGATTTCAGAATGAGCATCAACGATTGCGTTAATTCTCTTTTCGCAAGAGTGAATAATTGGCCACATCCATTCTGTTAAGTGGTTCATCCATACATAGAAGTGACCACCTTGTCCCCAAGAGCTTTCAGGGATTTGGATAGCTTCTTTTGGCGGATACTTAGTTACATATTCACCAGCAGTAAGTCTTTCAACTTCAGGAAGATAGTCGTTGAATTTCTTAATAACCTGTTTAATGAATTCAACACCTTCAAACCACCAGTGACCGAACAATTCTGTGTCGAATGATACCATTACCAAACCTTCTTTGCCGTCATGAGCAAGTTTGTAATCGTTCAACAAGTGATAAATCAATGTTGTATAGTGGTCTGAGTTTTCGTTAATCTTGTTCATAGCAAGAACAGGGTCATACAACATCTTGTCACCCAAATCAGTTGTCGGAGAAGTAATTCTCCAGTAGTGCATGCCTGATTTATCATCTTTCTTGTGGAATTCTCTAAAGCAGCCGTCACCGGGGTAACCGTCTGCAGCAGACCAAACTTGGTAACCTGCTCTGTCATTACGTCCCATTACTGCAACTTGCGCATCAGGTAACCAATAAGCAGAATAAGTGTCATAACCTGTTGCAGGTCTTTCAGGAAGCGGAATGTATTCAATATTACCGTACATACCGATTACACGTCTGTTACCGATTGAATTACCGCCTTCGATTACGTGAGATTCCGTAAAGAAGTAGTGAATATCGTTGTTTTGAAGTGTAACTTCAATAGCCGGACGCCAATGTTTTTTGCCATCTTTTCCTACATATTCATAACCTTGACGGTAAGCACATTCAGGAAGCCAAGCACCCATTGCTTTTTTACCGAACAATCTTTTTGTTGTATCTTGACCAACTTTGAATTGAGCATTCAAGTTGCTATCAGTTGCAAGAAGCGGAGAAAAACCGTGTGTTGCACCTGATGTTGTAATTTCGATACATCCAAGGTCTTGATATTTTTTGAAGTATTTAATCAAGTTCTTTTCATATTTATTAACAAAATCATCTCTCAATTTGTTCCACAAATCAAAATAGTATTTTGCCAAATATTTTAAATGTTGAGAATGAGCAACCTTAGGATCAGGATATCTTTCCAAATCCTTAGAAACCGCTTTAATTCTTGAATCAATGTATTCAACAAAACCATTTTGCAAATGTTCGTCGTTCAACTGTTCTGCAAGAATTGGTGTAATACCAACCGTTAATTTTGCCTTAATACCTTCATCATATAATTCTGAAATAGCGTTTAATAGAGGTACATAAGTTTCTGCCATACATTCGTAAAGATTTTCTTCACCGAATGGCCACATTCCTGCTTTTCTGTAATAAGGCAGGTGGCTGTGTAACATAAATACGAATTGTCCTACTGACATTTTTGCCTCCGTTCATTTCTCGTGTTTGAATATATATTTTTACATTATTATTTATAACATAATCTTAACAGAAAAGTAACTCTTTAGTATTAATTCAGTGGAATAATGTTACAAATGTTAACCAACTTTTAACCTCTTTGAATTGTAAAGTTTTGAAAGAGTGATTATATAAGGATTATATAAAAGCTTTCTTACTTTTTTCTTCTTTGTAAATGCAAGAAGAAAAAAGTAACAAAAAAGAAGAAACATTTGATGTTTTCTACAACCTTACGGTTGTTAATCAAATGGATGTAGCAAGCAAAGCTTGCACTTTTTCGCTCGCTATCGTGCGCTATACGCACACACGCTCGCGGCGCGAATGTCATTCAACCAATCGAAAACATGCACCCGTCATTTTTTGAGCATGTCGCACAAAAATCTGTTTCAGCCGTGAATGATTTTGAATAATCCGCAAAAGAACTGCCGACGCGTCCTCTGTAATCGTTTGCCAAAAACGGACATGCATAAACTCCTTTCTGCGTAAGAATTCTGCCTGTCATGCAATCTGTTTTATGAGAAGGCTTTGCAAAATTTTCATCATCAAAATTCGGATAAGATAAATTGATTTGAATATCCGTATTTTGGATTTCTTGTTCGGCAAAAATTCTGCTAAATTCATTCATAATTTCTTTTTTGTCCAAATTGTAAAAATTTTGAATTGATAAAACAGAATTAAAATTGTATCTACTAAGAGTCTTAAGAGCGAAAATTGTTTGTCTGAAATTACCTCTATAACGCACTTTATCACTTTCCAATTCATTAAAATGTGCAAGAGAAAGTTTGAAAAAGATTTGGTTTTCTGTTTTATTAACCAAGCCTTCATCTTCAACTTTTTTCAAAAATCTTATTTTCTTTTCATTTAGAAAACTGCCGTTTGTGCAAATACAAACATTACATCTTTTTAAACACAATCTTAGAATTGAATTAAAATCAGGATGAGTCATAGGTTCAGCGCCTGTAAGATAGATACAATAAATATTTTCGTGTTTCGTATCATTCAAAGCTTCTTTGATTTTTTCTAAAGAAATAAAGTCTTTTGTATTTCTGCTAATCGGAAAATCAATATAACATTTTGCACATCTTTGGTTGCAATTTTTTTCGGTCAATTCTATAAAAAGATTATTTAATTCTTTTAATTTATAAATCGGTGCAGCGTAAATACTATTGCTCATGAATCCTCCTTTAAACTCGACTAAAACATGTTAGGACGGGCAAGGTAAAAAAAGAATTATCAAGGTGGGGTATTTTTGAATAATACAAATAATAATTATAAAAAGGCCGGATTGTTTCGGTTCTAACGAACCTCGCAATGACGCCCAGTCGGCAGTTTCACGCCACGTCCTTCTAAGAAACTGCGCTTCGAAAAATCCGCCTTTTTATTTATTATTTTTAGTATCTACAATATTTTAAAACAATTTTCAATTTTCCATTTACAGAAACCCACCCGCATCTGTAAAGCTCAGCGCAGCTTCGCTAACAGCTGCGACCTCCCTATCCATGGAGGTTAGAGTCCAAAGGCTTCCTTATTCAAAAATTAAGCCCTCTTATTTTGAGAGGGCTTAATAACTGCTAAATCTTTATCAAGAAAAATTTACTGTCTTTAAGAGCAAACACTTTATGTTCTTTATCTTTTTTAAACATTAGCATTTCACCTTTATCCACCTTAAATTTTTCCGCATCAAAATGTAATTCAACTTCACCTTCAATCAAATACAAAGCTGTATCAGCAATTGAAGTATGTGTGTCTATAATTTCATCTTTTTTAAGTGCAACAATATTCAAACTGCTGTCACCATTTTCCATCAACGTTTTTCTTTCAAATTTGCCACCATCAAGATTGATGATATCTTTTGCTTTAACTACGTCATAAAACATAATATTTCTCCTTTCTTGTAACTACACAATTTTTAATACTTAGAAACCCACCCGCATCTGTAAGGCTCAGCATAGCATCGCCAACAGCTGTGGCCTCCCTATCAATGGAGGTTCTCTTATTAAAAAAGAAATAACAATTCTTAACATCCCTCAACATGGCATAAAAAAATATTTTCTTATTATTACTGAAATTTAGCCTTATTTTGTAACAAATTGTAAATATTCACTCAAATTCATTAAAGTTTTTAGAAAAAATGCCGATATACATTATATATCTAATGAGGTGTGTTTATGTCAAACTTCACAGTAAACGGAGTATATTCCTACACAAGTGCAAACATTTACTCTTATTTAGGTCGGACACCGATTAATTCGACTTCATTGGAGCGTGCATTTGATGATTTCAATATCACTCCAACAGGTACGACTGATGATTTGAAAAAGCTAAACTCTGCGATGTATGAAGAGTATTCAAAGCAGGTTCAGGAACAAATTGATAATCAGAACAGTCAGCAAAACATTCCTTGGGCTAGCGTATGCGCTCAAATCGGAATCCAAGCGACCGGTGATTATGACAAAGACTATGCTGCTTTCAATAACGCTATTCAGTTGTTGAGCCAAAGTGCAATTGATGGTCAGGCAATGACATATTTTGCAGGTTTAAAAACTGAAGCATCTCAAGCGTTTGGTCTTTCAAACAAACCTTCAGCACAAGAAGCGCCTATATCTTATCAAGCATATCAAGCGCAATACTTGTATTAATTTTGGGGCGGTTGAGAGAGCTAATGGTTCAGCCGCCTTTTGGTAATTTTGAAATCCTTATGGTATAATCGCCGTAAGGATTTTTATTATGAATATACTTGTTACAGGCGCAAGCCGCGGAATCGGAAAAGCTATTGCAGAAAGTTTGATTAATGCAGGACACAAAGTTTTTGTATCTGCAAGAAACAAAGAATTATTAAAACATTATGAAAACTACTGTGCTTGCGATTTAGCAAATGAAGTTGAAAAGTTAGGTGAATTTATAGAAGACAATAAGATTGATATTTTAGTGAATAATGCAGGTGAATATATTTATTCTCCGATTGAAGAAATGACATTTTCACAAATCGAACATATAACAAAAGTCAATTTTGAAGCTCCACTATATTTGATATCAAAAGCTGTTCCTTATATGAAATCAAAAAAATGGGGCAGAATTGTTAATATCGGTTCTATAAGCGGAGTTATGGGTGAAGCTAACGCAAGCTTGTATTCCGCAACAAAATCAGGATTGTTTGGCGCAACAAAAGCCTTGGCTTTAGAGCTTGCAGAATTTGGAATTACCATAAATACGATTAACCCCGGATGGGTGGATACCGAAATGGGAAACTCTTCCGCAGAAGACGGTGAATTTACAAAAGATGAGATTGTTGAGTGCATTCCGCAAAGAAGATTTGTGTCACCTGAAGAAATTGCAGGAATGGTTAAATATTTAATTTCAGAAGACGCAAAAGGCGTAACAGGTCAAGCTATTAATTTGTGCGCAGGATTGACTTGCGGATGCTAGATTAAAAAATTTCAGAATAAAAAAGGAGAAACTTAAGTTTCTCCTTTTTTATTAATATTTCATTTTCCAACCGTAGTATTGAAGTAAACCTATAGGCATTGGTGAAGCATGCTTTGTAAAAAGTGCGACACATTTATCTCTTCCATCTTGAGTTTGTGTATCACAACCTTCCAGCTTTGAGCCTACCAAACCATTTCTGCTAACTACATACAAAAAGATATCTCTACCTGTCACATTCGGTCCGTTTGGTCCATTGATATCAACTTCGATAGTTAGTGGTGTACCATCTCTAAATCCATAGTCAGAACTTGATACGGTATCTTTTTCATCTACTACGCCATCCCCGTTTGTATCTTCCCCTGCTGTAGCATCTTGTATCTTACCACTATCAAAACACATAGCCATTCCATCTGCAATCGTTACAACTTGCATACACTGATAGCTCACCCAACTGACTTTTTGAGAACGATCCATTGAATAAAAGTCTTTAGAAAAACAACTTGCACCATTTGAATTATAATATCTGTTACCGCAATCGATAGAAACTCTAAAATATTTATTTACAAATGCTTTCAGGCCATCGGTATTGTTATAGAGAGGGGTTTCGCTTAAATCATCGACCCCTTGATCTACCATATACATACCAACCGCATTTGATATAATATTGTATGCCTTTTTAGCACCAGCCTCATAAGTTTGCTTTTGAACATTGTTGTTCAATGTCGGCAACGTCATACTGGCTACAACGCCAACAATGCCAAGGGTAATCAAAACTTCCGCCAAAGTAAATCCAAATTTCATAAAGCTCTCCAAAATAATAACTATACTTCAATATTAACATATATAAGAGTTGTTTGCAATATGTTTTGACAGAATTACAGCATTTATTTGCACATTCTCATCAAAAATGTTAGAATGCTTTTATGGAAAATTTTGATTACGGAATTATTGGCGGCGGGCCGGCAGGATATACAGCCGGTATGTTTTTAGCAAAACAAGGTCATTCGGTTGTATTGTTCGAAAAAGATTGCTTGGGCGGAACTTGTCTGAACAGAGGATGTATTCCTACCAAATCTTTTTTACATTCTTCTGAAATGTATCAAAAGATATTACACGCTGATGATTTAGGTATAACCTATGACAACTTTAACTTTGATTTTTCTAAAGTTGTTGAAAAGAAAAACAAAACTGTTGAAAAAATTCGAAAGTCATTAGAACATGCGGTGAAAAATTCAGGAGTAAAAACTGTTTATGCAGAAGCTTGTATAGAAGGTAATTGTATAAAGACTCCAACTGAAACATACGAAGTTGAAAACATAATCGTTGCCACGGGTTCTAAGCCTAAAGTAATCAAAGGATTAGAGTTTGACGGAAAATTTATACTAAGTTCCGATGACATTTTGAACATTCAAACTCTGCCAAAATCAGTTTTAATTGTCGGTTCAGGAGCAATCGGAATTGAGTGGGCTAGAATTTTATCTAATTTTGACGTTGAAGTATCAGTTGTAGAACTCGCTGAACATTTAGTTCCTTTAGCCGATATTGAAGTTTCCAAGCGAGTTGAAAGAATTTTTAAACAAAAGAAAATAAAGTTCTATTTGAACGATTGTATTAAAGAAATCAAAAACAAAACTGCAATTTTAAAAAGCGAAACAGAAATTTCGCCTGATTTTATTTTGGTTGCAGTCGGTAGAGAAGCTGTTTGTCCAACTTGCGAAGAAAAAGTTATTGGCGATGCTTGCGGAGAAATTCAACTGGCGCACTATGCAATTCACCAAGCAAAGGCATTAGCCTTAGGCGTTCCTTTTGATAAAAATTTAGTACCATCTGTTATTTACGGTGAACCTGAAATTGCTTGGGTTGGAATAAAAGAACAAGACATAGACGAAAGTTTTGAAATAAAGAAACTTCCGATTACAGCTCTTGGCAAAGCTTGGTGCGATGACGCAACAGAAGGTTTTATCAAACTAATCTTAAAGGACGGTCATATAAAAGGTGCGCACATTGTATCAAAAGAAGCTTCTTCTCTGATTCACACAATATTAGTTGCAATGCAAAACGATTTAAGCATAGACGATTTACAAAAAGTTTGTTTTGCGCATCCAACGTATTCGGAAGGAATTTTTGATTTAATTATTAATTAGTAATTTGTTATAAACAGTGGTTTACCGACCTCCATGGTTAGGGAAGTCGCAGATGTTGGCGAAGCTATGCGAGCCTTACAGATGCGGGTGGGTTTCTATGATTTAAGAATTGTTTTTCCCTATGGGAATTCACCTCACCCTAGCCCTCTCCTGTAAGGAGAGGGAATGACCAAAGACGCTCAAAAATTATTTAAAACAATTTTCCACTTTCCATTTTCAATTGACATTAGTCTACATCAATCGGACTTCTTTGAATCAAATTAATAGCTTCTCTTGCAGTAAATACCAAATCTTCAGGTATGTTAGAGATTGTGCAGAACTGTCTTAAAACATCAATTACACGCTTGAAACACCTTACAATATCGCCTTCGCCCATATCGACTTGGTCAATAATATCATCCCACTCTGAACCGTTCACCCACATTTCAATTAACGGTGAATAGTAGCCGTTAATGTACATAGGGTCTTCCACATCGTGATGTTTTTGTTTCTTTTCTAAGTCGCGGCGAATATCTTTAATCTTATTCAAACGTTTTCTAACAGTCGGTGAAAGCGGTAGTTGCGAATACAAATCGGCTCTCATATCTTCTGTTGTAATCGCGCAAACCACGCTTGCAAGTTCCGCAGGTGTCAAATTATCCAACACACCAGAGAAAATAATCTGTGCCAAGAATAATTCGTTTTCTGAACGGATTTGAGAAATCGTAACACCACGCTCAGTCGGATAATTATCTACAATGTAGCCATAATCAATCAAAACGGCTCTGTGTGATAAGAATTTATTCCAGAAAATATCCTTTTGTTTTTCGATTTCTTTATCCAAATTCTTTTGCTTTGCAACATATCTGTTCAATAAATCAATTGTTTTCATGTGTTTTTTGAACAATTTACAAGTGTCGCACTGGTAAGAATGCATTTTTTCCAACATCAATTTGTTTTGCCGTCCGAATTCTTGCGCCTCCTCTGTCAAAGGTCTGTTCTTTTTCTTTTCTTGTTTTTGAATAGTCTTAAATACGCGTCTGTTTTGAACATAAATATCGCGGATTTTATTGTACTCTAACAAATCTTCGTTTGTGCGCTTGTGATAACACGCAAACGCGTTGCATTCGTTGATTTTTTCGTTAATTTCATCGTGCAATAGAATTAAAGGTTCAATTCTTGAATTTGATGAAAAATACCCAAAACTCTTAAGCACAAGTTCTTTTGCTTCTTCTAACGTGAATCTTTGAAGCAAATTCAAAACCATAGAATAGCTTGGCGAGAATTTACTTTCAAGCGGATTAGCGTCACTCAAAACAAGTTCCGCAACTTCTTCAGGCGTTTGGAAAGGTGAGCCGACAATCGTAACATACCCGATTTCGTCCATTCCGCGTCGTCCTGCACGGCCTGACATTTGCAAAAATTCGCTCGGAGTCAGAATTCTGTGTCCGCTGTCCGTTCTTTTACTTATAGAACTGATTACCGTTGAGCGCGCAGGCATGTTGATTCCGGCTGCTAAAGTTTCTGTTGCAAATACAACTTTAATCAAACCTTTTTGGAAAAGTTTTTCAACCAACATTTTCCACCCCGGTAAAAGTCCTGCGTGGTGTGAAGCAACGCCTTGAAGCAAATACTCAATGTGTTTGTTTTTGTATAAATACGGGTTTTCTGCAATATAATCATCAATAATTTGTCTGATTTCAGCCTGCTCTTGCGGTGTCACAAGACAAAGTGACGCACAGCTTTCCATTTGCTCATCACATTTTTTGCGCGAAAAAGTGAAATAAATTGCAGGTAACATATCTTTTTCCTGCAAATTTCTTACAACATCTTTTACTACGTTTCTTTTCTGAACAGCTTTTCCGCGTTTAAATTCTTTCTTTTCGGGTTTGATTTTTTTGTTCAAAGCTCCGCTCGGCGTAAGCAGCGGCAACAAATTATTCGGTTGAGATGAGTCAAAATAATAAAATCTTAAAGGAACAGGTCTAAAATCCGTATTAATTAATTCTGTTTTTGAATGAACCGTGTTAATCCAATCCGTTAATTTATCGGCGTTTGCAACGGTTGCAGATAGCGCAATAATTTGAACGTTAGTCGGGCAATAAATAATACTTTCTTCCCAAACAGTTCCGCGCTGCTCGTCGTTCATATAGTGAACTTCGTCTAAGATTACATAGCGAACATCTTTTAGGTTGTCTGTAACAGAGCCGAAATTTGTGCCGTAAAGCATATTTCTGAAAACTTCTGTTGTCATAACGACAATTTGCGCACCGCGGTTGATTGAAGAATCGCCTGTCAAAAGTCCGACTTTATCAGCACCGTATTTTTCTGAAAAATCGTTGTATTTTTGGTTGGATAGTGCTTTTAGAGGTGTTGTATAAAAAACCTTGAAACCTTTTTCTAAAGCGCAATGGATTGCGTGTTGGGCGATAACGGTTTTACCTGCACCTGTCGGAGCGCAAACAACTACACTTTTTCCCTCTGATATGCATTTGCATGCATCTTTTTGGAAATCATCTAACTCAAAGGGAAATTCGTACATAAAACACCTCTTTCAACTATTCTAACCTCATTGTAACATGGATTGGGCGGTTTGTGAATGCGGGGTTATGAATGGAGATTGGGGGAGGGTGTTATTAAATTTTAACAAGTAAGTCACCAACCTCCATGGTTAGGGAGGTCGCAGATGTTGGCGAAGCTATGCTGAGCCTTACAGATGCGGGTGGGTTTCAGTGATTCAAGATTTTTCCCTACGGGTTAATACCCATCCCAACCTTCCCTAACAAGGGAAGGGGACCAAAAACACCTCCCCCTCTTGAAATTTTATAACAATCTGCTATAATGTATATATAAAGTAGCGATGTAGTATTTTCAACGGAAACGAATCAAATATATATAATGGAATATAATTACCCCGAATCATAAGAAATCTGCAGAGTTACTGTTGTTAAGAATAACAGGCAGGCAAAGACAATGAGCATATCTTTTAGCGGATTAGCATCCGGCTTAGATACATCTTCATGGGTTGAATCCTTGGTAGCATTAAAGAAAGCCAAGGTTACTACGCTTGAGGAAGAAAAGAAAGAAGTTCAATCTTTGCAAGAAACATTGTCACAGATTAAGAGCTTTTTCAGTTCTTTCCGTTCAATGTTGGAGAAGGTTACAGACGCAAAATTCGGCGTTGCGTCAATGGATTTGTTTGCGCAAAATCTCGCTACATCAAGCAATTTGGAAGCTTTGACCGCTTCCGCTACTACAGAAGCCGAAGAAGCTACTTATAACGTTCTCGTTGACAAATTGGCGTCAGAAACTAAAGCCAACAGCAACTACAGCTACATGACGACTATCGTCCAAACTACAACCGCGACAGGGGATTCTAAACTTATTAATTTGGGCGTAAAGACAGGTAACATCGGCGTTACGGTTAACGGTGTCGAACACGGTATCAATATTACCGAAAACGATACTCTTTCTACTTTTATCGAAAAATTAAAAAATATCGGCGTAAACGCAAGCTTCAATGAAGACAGCGGTATTTTCAGTATTGACGTAAGTGCCGACGCCATAAACGATATTGACAGCACAGGTATCAAAGACGCATTGCACCTTAGCGGTGTTAATGAAGGCTACACAAGCGACAGCTTGAAGACTTCAAGAACAGATACGATTTTTTCTGCTGCAACAGAAACAACAAAACTTTCAGAACTCGGCGTTAAAGACGGCATTGTGACGATTACCGCAAACGGCGCAAATTACAGTATTACAATCAACAGTACAACAACTCTCGGCGAATTCATCGAAGAGTTGAACAAAAACCATATTGACGCAACTCTTGACAAAGACGGTGTTTTCACGATTTCTGACGCGGAAATTACAAACGAAGGCACGACCGATATCAAGAATGCCCTCGGTTTGGACAGCTCAATTTACGGCAAATCACAAGTTACGGGCAACTTGACCCACCAAACAACTATTACGCAAACTACTTTGGCGACTTCCGATACTTTGTTGAAAGACTTGGAAGGCGGAGAAAATATTAAAGATGGCGACACTGTTATTGTTAAGAATTCCAATAACGAATACACGACAATCACAGTCGGCACATCTACTACTTTGGGCGACTTGCTGGAAGAAATTTCAAACGCAGGTCTTTATGCTGCGCGCAAAGCTGACGGCACGATTGAAATCACGGGCGGAACGATTGAAGGCGGAACATTTAAAGCCGAAGATGTTTTGGGCTTGACTCGCGAACCTTATTCCGCAATCGTTACAGGCAAATCTTTAACCGAAACTGTAGAAGTTCACAAACTCGTAGATCTTCAAACAAAACTTGTAGATGATTTGAAGGTTAAAGAAGGCTACTTGGAAGTTACGGACGCTGACGGCAATAAATACTACGAAAAGATTTATTCAGGTCAAACTATTGCAGACTTTATGACCGATATGGGCAACTTGGGCATCCAAACTTCTTTGGACGAAGATACAGGTATTTTGACTATAACGGGCGGTGCTTTTAAGACTTTGTCCGACGCCGATGTTGAAGCTCTGGTTGCAAATGCAACTATTGTTGAGCCTGATTCACGCTACCACCACGGCACAAACCTTCTTGCATGCCTGTACGGTGCTGATACGATTTCTACAGACCAAATCACCGTCGCTTCAACTTATTCTAAAACAAAAGCTCTAAGACAAACCGTTATTAATACTATTAACGCAACTAAGAACACAACTTTGGATAAACTCGGACTGTCTGCCGATGGTAATGCGATTTTTGACGTTCGAGGCGAAAGTCGAACAATCAATTTGACTACAACAATGACGATTTCTGACTTGATGGAACAACTCAAGGATGCGGGAATCGGTTCAAGCTTTGATGAAGATACTTCAAGATTAACTATCGAAAACGCTACGATTACGGGCGGAACATCTGATTTGGCAACGGTTCTTGATTTAACTACAACTATTTCAGGCAAATACGTTACATCTTCAGAACTCTATGTTTCTGATACAGTTACAATCGACGCTACCCGCGACACATTGCTTAAAGACTACGGAATTTCCGATACTATGTCAGAAGCCGATAGAACGGTTACTATTTATAATAGTGACGGAAGCGTTGCTGCTACTACGGTTGTTGGCGAAGGTACAACGATTGGCGATTTAATTGATTTCATCAATAACCAAACAGGTATCTCCGCAAGTCTGAAAGACGGTTTCTTAACCGTTAATAACGGTTATATCCAAAATGCAGCATTGGAAGCTTCAATGGGATTGTCTACTTCAAACAAGAATTCTTCCGTTATCGGTTCTATTATGACGGTGACAACAGTTGCAGCAGTTACCGGCGAAACAACATTGAGCAGTATTTTTGCTACACTTGGGACTTTGGATAAAGTTAACGACGGCTACAACTTGAAATTCAATAATAAAGATATTGAAGTTTCTGCTTCTACTACACTTAACGAGTTGATTAACGCTATTTACGAAAATGGCGGAACAGCTTCTCTAGACAACACAGGCAGACTTTCTGTAGAAGGTGGAACGCTTACTGGTTCTGTTGCGGAAGCTCTCGGTATAACTTCTTATACACATACTTCTTCCGTATCAGCAACAGGTGAAAAACTTTATGTTACGGATAACGTTTATGCAGATAGAGATACCAAATTGAGCGACTTGGGCGTGACGGGCGACACTTCTTATACGATTTATAACTCACTCGGTCAGGCAACAACGACAGTTAACCTTGCAAGCACTGCGACAATCGGCGAGTTTTTGGACAGTTTAAAGACTAACGGCATTGACGGCATTATTGCAAACGGCGTAATTAAACTTGATTCTGCGGAAGGCAATTATATCCAAGGCGAACTCGCAACAACTTTGGGCTTGTCTACAATTACGGTTACGGAAGTTGTAAGTACGACTCAAATGTCAACCGCGCAGGTTAGACATACTGCGACTTTGAATGCAGATTTAACAACACATTTTGGAGAGATTTTTCCTAATGCACCAGGAGGCAGCAAGAATACTTTTGTAATTCATGACAAGTATGGCCAAGAGATTGCACTTATCACCATTACAACCGATTCAACTATTGAAGATTTCTTTGATGATTTGAAAGCTTATGATATAGTCGGCTCAATCAATAATGGTGTAATCAGCTTGTATTCACCAAGCGGAAACTATATTACAGGATCTTTGGCTAACCTCCTCGATATTGACACCGTTCCAGGAGAAAACCGCACAATGACGGTCGGAACGACTGTGACTTCGACTATCGCTGTTACTTATACACAGGATATAAAAGCAACAGAAGACATGTTGATTAGTGATTTTATAGACTGGACTCCTTTTGAAGGCACAGGCGACGCGGTTGAAACTCCTGTTCTAAATATTCTTGATAAACAAGGCAATGTTCTTGGAACTATTACGCTTGATAAAACAACTTCTTTTGGTAACTTGTTCAATCAGCTATCAGAATACGGCATTGACGCTGATATTCATGATGGGGTCATTAAACTGACATCACCTGATGGCAATATTATTACGGGCAATATTGCAGAAGCTTTAGGAATCACAACTCAAACAATCACCACAACCAAAACTGTTGGGGCGTCTGTTATGTCAACTGCTGCGGTTACTTATACAAGCACAGTTGCAGCGTCTTTGACTACAAAAGTCAGTGATTTAATGACAGGCTACAAAATCGACGGCACAATCACCGCAAGCGGTGTAACCGGCACCGTTATCGGCATTTCCACCGCACAAGACTTAGTCAACTTGTCAAACCTTGTTGATAAAGGCAACATTATGTATGGCAAAACTTTTGTCTTGACTGGCGATATTGATATGTCCAGCGTGACTAATTGGAAACCTATCGGTCATAGTCACATTTTTAAAGGAAGTTTTGATGGTCAAGGTTACACTATTAAAAATTTTAATATGAATAATAGTGAGCTCAGGGGTGCAACCGGACTATTTGGAGAAGTATCCAATACGACATTAAAGAATATCAATTTTGATAATATAACATTTGAAAACACAAGTACGGATAGTGCTCAATGGGTTGGAGCTGCGATATTAGTAGCAAACGCTATAAATTCTTTAGTATCTAATATACACACTAATAATGTATCTGTTTTCAATGGGCATTATTATGGCATTGTAGGTACTTGCAGCGGCAATATAACAATCCAAAACTGTTCAACGGATGCGACTTGGTCAGATGATGGAACTATTGCGAGCGCTTGGACGATATCCGGCATTGTCGGTAGTTGTCAAAGTGGTAGTCTCACAATTACAGGCTGTTCTGCTAATTTGGATGCTGAAGGTCAAATATTCCTCGGTGCAGGTCTTGTCGGCTATCAAGGTATTGGTAATAATACTTATTATAACATCTCAAACTGTGCGGTTACAGGTTCTATAAAATCTGTTGGACGTAACTTAAGCAATACATCTATCAGCGGTATCATTGGTATGTACGGTGATCGCAGTATTAGTAATATAAGTTCAACCATCAATGTTGACCATTGTTATATAGATGCTGACTTGTCAGCAGATAATCAAGGCTATGTAAACTGGATATCAGGCGGTAAATTTGCGGATGCAACTCAACACACGACAATAAATGCGAATGCAATTCGTTATAATGGTACAGCTACTATTACCAACAGCACTAGCCTTAGTACGGTTGGTATTGTCGGAATCGGCAGTGATATATTGAATGGCAATTGCATGCCAGATTCTAATTTATTCACTTATAATGGTACAAATGTAACGAACGGTACTTTCTCATCTGCTTACAAGCAAGCAAATGGTTTCAACGATGTAATTTGGAACTCTAACGGAACATTAAACTTCCCAACTTCTAATTCTTTGCTTGTGATGGACAAAGACGGTCAAGCAATTGCTTCTATCACGGTTGGTGCTGATGACACAATGGAAACTTTGATTAACAAACTTTCAGGTTACGGCAATGCAAGCTTGTCTACTGATGGTGTTTTGACATTCAAAAGTCCTGACGGAAATTATATCACAGGGCCATTGGCAGATACGCTCGGAATTTCTGCCGTAACTTCAGGCACAACAACGGTAACAGTCGGCGCTACAATGACTTCAACAGTTGCAATTACATATACATCACACGAAACGGCAACATTAACAACAAAACTTGATGATATTCTGAACACCTTGAAAATTGACGGCACAATTACCGCAGATGGTGTTACAGGTTCTGTTATCGGAATTTCTACTGCCGATGATTTGATTAATTTGGCAAAAATATCACAAACAACTAATCTTGCAGGCAAGACATTTATATTGACCGCCGATATCAATTTGAACGGTACGACATTCCAAGGTATCGGCAGTTTGAGTTCAGCATTTGCAGGTACTTTTGACGGACAAGGTCATACTATCAGAAACCTAAAATTGGAAGCAAGCGATAGCGCTGTCGGATTGTTTAACAGAACCAGCTATGCAACAATCAAAAACTTTACGATTAGCGGTGCTGCGATTACGGCTACAGGTTCTAATGATACTATTACCAGCGCAGGTACAGTAGTCGGCTACGGTCAAGGCGGTTCTATCAGCAATGTAAAAGTTACCGGCTTAATGGCTACAGCAACATCCACTGCGACATCTACCGATTTAATCAGCGGTACAAACGTTGATATAGGCGGTATTATCGGTTGTGCAAATGACTTGAACATCAAAAACTGCAGTACATCAGGTTCTATTGTATCGCAAGACGGCAGAAACAGTATCGGCGGTATTGCAGGTAGAATGACTGCTACTACTTATAAAGGTTATAATGACCACCAAGTCGACATACAAAACAGCAGTAGTTCTATAGCACTTAAACAAAACGGTATCGGCAAAATGGGCGGTATTGTAGGTATTGTCGACGGCGGCGAAAATGATGAGTATAGAAGCTATAATATACAAAACAGCTTATTCAACGGTTCTCTCTCTACCAGCGATTCAGGTGCGTACGAAGGTGCATCTTTCGGTGCATTAGTCGGAGATGTTGTAGGTCTTTTTACACACGCCAGCTCTAATGCTATCGCACTAAGTATAGGTAACAGCATCTATCAAGGCAGCGGTAGTGCTTTAAAAGGAGCTTTTGTCGGAAATGCAATCCAAGACCCGAATTCTTCAATTAGCAGCACCGAAACATGTGGTATTGATATAAATATCTGGGATTCTATTTCTTCAGTATCCGATGATGCTGTCGGTGATAAAACAAGCTATGTAATTGTCACGACAAGCAATACCGCTACAGGTTTAAGCGGAAATTCCGCTGTAGCAAAAGCTAAAGAATACAGATTTAACCCGACTGTTTGGGACTTGAGCGGTTCTAGTGCGAGTCTGAGAGAACAAAATTCTTACGAACTCTCTGTTATAAACCCTGTTTCAGGCAGCACAACCAAAAGCTTTACGTTCACAAATGATTCCACTGTGCAGGATATAGTCACTGCACTTAGTCCTTATGGCAATGTTTCTTTTGCAGACGGAGTTTTGTCTTTTGATGGGAAAAACGGCACAATTCTTACAGGCGGACTGGCAGATGCATTCGGTATAAAATTCTCTCAATCCGTAACATCTAAAACAGTCGGCAAGGCTATGACATCATCTGTCGGAATCTCGTTCACAGAAACAATTACTGCAACCGGTTCTACTGCATTGAGCGAAGTTATTACCAATGGTACTATTACAGCAACCGGTGTAACCGGTACGGTCATCGGCATTTCTTCCGTACGAGATTTAGTTAACTTGGCTGCATTATCTTCCGACGGAAATACTTTCAGCGGTAAAACTTTTGTCTTGCTGGATGATATTGACATGTCAAGTATAAGCAATTGGGAGATGATTAGTAACTTTGCCGGCACATTTGACGGACAAGGTCACACAATCAGCAACATAAAAATTGAAGGCGATATTAACGGCAAAACCTGCGGTTTATTTGCAAATATAGAAAACAGCACAATTAAAAATCTTACTTTGGCTGATTTTACGTTTAATCTTAGCAACTCAAGCTCAAGCACAGCCGTTGCGGGTGCTTTAGTCGGCAGCGCAAAAAAAAGTAATATTCAAAATGTTACCGTTACAAATTTCCAAGCTACTTTGGCAAATAGTTATTATACCGGCGGCATAGCAGGAGATGTAATCAATTCTACAGTATCAAACAGCAGTACAAGCGGTTCTATTTCCGGCAGCTGGGCCGGATATTGCGGTGGTCTTGCGGCCTCTTTGAGAGATAACTCTGCTGCAATTGGCTGTGTAAGTAACTTATCAGTTTCAAGCACTGATACAAACGGTTATTGTGCCGGAATAGCAGGCTTTGTAGGATTTTATACTGCAGGAGAAGAAGTAACTATTGCTAATTGTCTGGCAACAGGTTCGCTTATTTCTATTAGCGACAGTTCCGGTTTTGTTAGTTCCGTTTTTACTTACAACGGTAATAATCAAGCAACTCTAAATATAAATAATTCAATTTCTACTTGTGCTAATTCTAAAGATTTGGTTCGTTATGTGAGTAGGGGCGCTAACTCAGCAGTTGGAAGTAGTAATTCAAATACAACCATAAACATAACTAACAGTTTCGGCACAAATAGCAATGCAACAATTGTGTCTTATATATCAAGTGCAACGTTAAATAACAACAATTCTTCTGCAAACAATTATTCTACAGATGAATTATTGAATTTAGCGAAATCTGCAAACTACGACACAACTATTTGGGATTTGGATAACCTTGATATAAAGAAAACTTCTTTTTCAAACCTACTTGAATTGAATATTTTCGACCCATATACCGGCAAGACATTGCTGGATACAACGCTTAGCGCAACTGCTACAATTGATGATTTGGTTAATACACTCCGACCTTATGGAACTGTATCCTTTGTAGATGGGGTTTTGACATTCCACGGCGATAACGGTACGGTATTGCGTGGAAGTTTGGCTGAAGCTTTTGGTATTCAGGTTCGCTCTAACGATGGTGAGGGTATAGATTATAATACATCAGGTACTGCGCTCAAGAGAACACAGACCGGTTTGCTTAGCAGAACGGATGTAACCTTCAGTGAACTGAATAATAGTCGTATTACCAAAGGTAATACTATTATAAGAAACTCAAATGGCATTGCAGGAACGATTACTGTCACTGCAACCACAACTCTTGATGATTGGTTTACACAATTAGCAGCGTATGACATACAAGCCGGTCTTGACAGTAACGGCAAGGTTACAATAAATCCGCTCGGTGACAACTACATAAGTAGCGTTAATGCGGGTATTACCCATGCTTTAAAAATGCCATCGACAATTACCAGTTCTTGGACGGTTCTGAGATCGACAACTTACGCAAATACGACAAGTTCTGTGTTGGCAAGCAGTTCGCTTGCAACAATTAAGACAAGCACGACAATAGGAGAACTATGCGGCAGCAGCAGTAATGACAATATCTATGGCAATATAATTATTAATGACGGTCAAGGTAATAAGACAAGCTTGGCTATTAAAAATTCTACTACTATTGATGATATATTCACACAATTGGCGGCCTTTGACATTTCAGGAACGATTGGCGATGATGGCAAAGTTACATTTAAATCATTGGGCGATGCTTATATTTCTGACATGACAGACAGTATTTATAATATATTCAAGCTAAACGGACAAAAACCATACAAAACTACCGTAAAAACAAGTCACACAAACACAGCTTCCAAAACGCTTAAAACAGAAAAAACAGGTACGATTACGAGCGATACGACGCTGGGCGAATTGGGATTGAGTAATACTGTGTTTGGAGTTGCAACTCCTGATTTGGATATAATCTTGGATGAAGATGGCAATCTTGATTTAGCTGCAATGGAAGAACAAGACCCTGATTACCCGAGTAAGATATCATTGGAAGCATTTGGCGAAAATAATACACTCGGCGATATATTCACTTGGCTTGCAAGTCATAACATAAGTGCTTCAATTTCTAATGGTCTGGTTAGTATTAATGATACCAATGTAAGCTCTGGCCTTGAAGATTATGCTGATCGTAACATTTTACTTGCAGACAATACTATTTTTTCTTCATTTTTACTAGAACGTCTTAACCTAAGCACGACTCAAGCTGACTACATGACAACAAAAACGTCTACAACTCTTGCGAACACAACTTCTGACGAATTGGTTGAAACTGTTAGCAAAACGATGAAGACATCTACAACGCTTGGTGATTTGGGTATAAGCGGGGATTCTACAATCAGCTTCACTCAAGAAGGCGAAGATGTAACTTTGACATTCAAGGCTGACGACACGATTGATGACATGTTGACAGCTCTTGCAGGCTACGGAATCGCAGGTCAGGTTGTTGACGGCAAGATTTCACTCACAGGCAACAAGCACACATATATTACGGATATTTCTGCTGATTTGAGATCTGCATTAGAGCTTGGTAGTAACATAAAATATTCAACCGTAATCACCGAAGGAACAACCGTCAACACGGATTCCTACAGGCAAACTTACGAAGACGACGCCAAACTCACAGGCGACACAATTCTATCTTCAATTTATGGTTTCAATAACGGTAACGGAAGTTTAATCGTACACAAAACTGATGGAACGTACGTTACGATCTCTGTTGACGCGTCTAAAACGCTTGACGAATTCTTCGAACAGATTTCTCGCTACGGCATAATCGGTTCTGTTGATTCTCAAGGTGTTGTAACAATTACGGGTGTCGGCAACGCTTATTTGCAACAAGATACAAACGGTTCAAATATCTTAGAAGCTCTAAACTTGAGTAACGTAGTTACGAACGTCAAGACCGTTACTGTCAACAGGACTTCCGACACATTAAGCCACATTGCAACAGTTGCAGCTAAAGGCACAACTACATTAGAAAACTTGCAAGACAAGACCGGTCAAACAATTAATTTTGACGCACTCGGTAATGCAGGACTTATTTTGCACGCTTATTCAGATGCGGGAAATAAGTTTGTAACCTTAAACTTCTCAAAAACAGACACAATTTACGATGTAATCGACAAGCTTGCCGAATACGGAATTGAAGCAAAACTTGACGCAGACGGAAGATTCAGCATTTCAAGCTCAACGCTTACCGATTTCGATTTATCAGGTGATTTGGGTACATTCTTGATGGGTGCTTATACCAAAAATTATGGCGAAGACACAACGCACAACGTTTCTACATTGCTTGTTGAACAAACAATCACCAAAATGTCTGACGCCTCAAGATTAGCAGATTTCGGCATCACAGGCGGTGACATAAGAGTAATTCAGGAAGGCAAGTCTTACACCGTTAATGTTGATATGACCAAAATAAAAACAATTGGTGACTTTAGAAATTTACTTTCTCAATATGGCTTTAATTCATTTATTGATGATGCAGGCAGATTGAACGTAATCGGTGTGGGCGACAGCACTCTCGAACAGATTGACGGCGGTTCAAATATATTAGACAGGTTAGGTCTGTTGGATTGGACAAAAGATGAGATAAATCAATCATCCTCTCACTTGACTGACAAATCCGATGTTATTCGTAAAATTTCTATGTCCGACAAATTGAAAGATTTGACAGACTCTGCAGGAGTTAATCTTGGTATAACAGCAGGTCAAATCTACGTTTACCAAGACGGAACAAGAAGCACGTTAAATATCGATATCAACGATACTTTAGAAAGTTTGGCTGCAAAACTTTCTCAATACGGAATTTCTTTAGGAATTTCTCAAGAAGGCAAATTATACTTTGATGGAAACAACGACAGCTACTTAACTACAGATGGCATAATCACAGCAAACGCTTCAAACATCTTGCAAAAAATCGGCGTTTCAGGCAACTGGGAAACAAGATACGATTCTACAAGCAAGAACTTGAATTACACCGAAGACGAAGACACAAGAGTGAACGGCTCAACCAAATTGAAAGATTTGAAAGACACAAACGGCAACAACTTAGGTATCACAACAGGTTCATTCTATGTTTATAACAGCGGTGTAAGAAACACTGAAACAATTACCGAAGACATGACTGTTAACGATTTGATGGCAAAACTTGCTCAATACGGTTTGGTTGCAGATATTGATGAAACCGGTGTAATCTCTGTCGGAGCTTATAACAACACTTATCTTGCAACATCAGCTCTTGCAGGCGATAATTCAAACATTGTCAACACTTTGTTTGAAGAATGGAACTTTGTAAATATCTACAAGTCAAACAATTTGGACATTCCGACCGATGAAGTCCGAGCTATCACTCGCGACACTAAACTTGCAGATATTAACGAAGGAACTTACGAAGCAGGTTATATTACTGTTGTAAAAGACGGAGTTAAGACTAACATTTCGCTTACTGCGGATGATACAGTCGGAACTTTGATGGACGAACTTGCACTATACGGTTTTGAAGCAGTTATCAATGACAACGGTCAATTGATGATTAAGAACACGGGCGACAGTTTGTTACAAAATTATGTCGGCACGGAAAAAGCTTCTAACGCTTTGGAACTTCTTGGAATAGATTTGAACAGTTGGATTAACACAAGCACTTACGACAGCAAAACACTTGAAGTTACAAGCACAACAACGAATGACGTTAACGCTTCAAGAGATACTTTGTTATCAGAATTAGGCGTAAGCACGGGCGAATATTACATTTACAACAACGGTGTAAAATACACTGCGATGATATCTTCTGACGAAACTTTGGGTTCATTTATGGACACATTAAAGAGTTTCGGCATAGAAACAAGCCTTGTTGACGGTGCGGACGGTTCTGTATTAACAATTATCGGCAAAGGCGACGCTTATCTTAAATACATCAAGGAAAGCGAATTAAAAGCAGGTCAATCTAACGTTGTTGAAAAATTGTTCGGCGAAAATACAAAAGAAGCTTACGAGTACAAAGGTTTGGAACAAACTTCTTCAACTACGGTTATTCAAAACTTTGCAACAGAAGACACTTTAGTAAGCGAATTTGACAAGCCTTGGGACGGTTCAACTCTAGCTTCAGCAGGCGATTTAACCGTAGAAGTTAACGGTCAAAAGAGCACTATCAAAATCAGTGCAGACGAAACTTTCGGAAGCTTATTGGAAAAATTCAGAGCTTTAGGATTAGAAGCTACAATGTCTAAAGACGGTCAAATTATGATTCAGAGCGGATATGACACAATGACAATCTTGCAAGACGGAACAACTTCTAACTTGTTAGGCAACATCGGTTTGACTTATCAAAAAGACTTGGGCGGATATTCTGCAAGCAGTACAGTACTTGAAGCTACAACTTCCGATATCGTTGAAAAAACTATATCAGTTGCAAATTACGCTAACGGCTCTACAAAAATGAGTTTATTGAATATTTCTGACGGCTCATTAACGGTTTACAGAGATGGTCAAAAAGCTACAATTCAAATCAAAGCAGACGAAACGTTCGACCAATTGAAAACAAGATTGTCTACAGCGTTTGCGGATTTAGATTTGACGTTTGAAAACGGTTACTTGAAAATCTACTCTAAAGACGGCAAGAACGTTGAAGTAGGTTCTACAACCGATACAAGCAACTTTAGCGCAATTACGGGTATTCAAAAAGATGAAAACGGCAATGTTATGAGTGCCAGAGAATTGTACTGCGTAAACGGTGATTCTACTATTACAACAAGCGGTATCTTCAGACGCGGTGACGTTACAAAAGGTACGTTCACAATCGGTAATGCGGTATTTACGATTGATGACAACACAACGCTTTCAGGTTTGATTGCACAAATCAACTCCAGCGATGAAGCAAACGCAACAGCATTCTGGGACAACGTTGACGGTCAATTTGTTATCAAATCAAGAAGCACAGGCGCTGCTCTTGTTAACATTGAAGCAGGAACAAGTAACTTCACCGACATTATGGGATTCACAACTTCTGCTTGGAAAGATGGAGCGGTTGAATCTACAAAAATGAATGTCGACACACAAGAAATCGGTGAAAATGCTAAGATTAAAATCAATGGAACAACTTACACCGCTACATCAAACACAATCACAAGCGACATTACAAGAATAAAGGGCTTGACAATCAACTTGAAAGGACTTACTAAAGATTCCTCCGTAACCTTGAAAGTTGAACGTGACAAAGAAACGCTTGCAAACGCAGTTTCAGGAGTTGTAGATTCTTATAACGAATTGATGAAAAACGTTGATGAAGCAATCGCTTCTGACGGTGATTTGAAGAACGAATCAACACTTAAACTTATCAGAAATCAATTGAGAAACTTGATGACAAGTTCTGACACGGGAACAACAGTATTCAGAAACCTTGATTCAATCGGCATCAGCGTTGCAGCCGCAAGCGGAAACAACATTGCGACAACAAACAGCGCAATTGTAAGTTTAGCGTTTGACAAAGACAAGTTCTTAAAAGCCTACGAAGCCGACCAAGATGCAGTAAAAGAATTGATTATCGGCGGGACTAACAACAAAGGTGTGTTCACAAAAGTTGAAGACCTTGTTGAATCAACATTGAAATCCGTATCAGGTTATTTCGCATCTACAGAAACTTCTTATGCAAACAAGATTAAAGATTTAGACAAAAAGATTACGAAAGCAAACAAAGAAGTTGACAGATACAAAGCGCGTTTGGAATCTAAGTTCCAGTCTATGGATATGTTGATTGCGCAAATGCAGCAACAGTACAGTTCGTTCTTGACAACTTAGGGTTGGGTTAATATGTTGAACGCCTTTAGTCCCCTCCCTCGGGAGAGCGGATTTTCGGTAGGGCGATGTCGAGCGTAAGCGAGCAAGCCCGTAAGAGCAAATAACATGGAAATAACAATAAAAATCCGTTAGGATTTGTTGTTATTGGAATGTTATGCTCGCCCGAATAATCCAAGACAGGGTACCAAAGGCGGGAGAGGGTATTATTAATTTCGGAAGTTAGTCACCAACCTCCATGAATAGGGAGGTCGCAGCTGTTAGCGAAGCTGTGCTGAGCTTACAGATGCGGGTGGGTTTCGATTAATTAGTTATAGTTTATTCCCTACGGGTAAATACCCATCCCAACCTGTCTTGGATTATTCGGGGTGTCGGCGGAGTAACGTCCGACCTCCACCTTACGGGCTTACGCCCTACCGAAAATCCGCTTCCCTAACAAGGGAAGGAGTACACACTTACTATATCCAACAAGCTAATGCAAAAAATTTTCTCTTTTTTTATAAATATAAAAAAGGAGTTAAACATGAAAAAAAGTTTTATAGCATTTTTATTATTTCTAGGTATGGCAAGCAACTACGCATTCGCAGAAGGAAATTCAATCGCGGTCGTTGATTTACAAAAACTCGTAAGCAACTCTGCGCAAGTTAAGCAACTAAAACAAGAGCATTCTAAAAAGATGGAAGAACTTAACAAAATTATCGTTAACGCTCGCGGTGCAATCGCTAACGAAACAGACAGCGCAAAAATCGTTCAATTAGAAGAAAAATATACGAGAGAATTTAATACTAAAAAACAAGCACTGGAAAAAGATTACAACACAAGATTAAGCAACATAGAAAAATCTATTCAGGCTGAAATCGAAAAGAAAGCGCAAAAAGATAAATACGATTATGTTTTTGCAAAAAGTGTTGTGCTTTACGGCGGAAAAGATATTACAAACGAAATTAACGTTAAATAATGTAACAAAGCAAATGTTTCTTTTTGGTATTTTGTAATATAATGTTGGTACAAATAACAAAGGAGAAACAGATATGGCAAGAAAAAGTATTATTTCATTAAGTTTGTTTTTAGCTATGTGTGCTTCCGTTACATGTGCAATGGCTCATTCAACAGTTTACACAGACGATTTGGGAAGAATGCACTTCTTAGGTAAAGACCAAGGAGAAAAAACTCTTCAACAAGTTTCTGATTTCAGAAATCCGTCTGAAATGTTTATCAACAATGGTGAAGTAGTAAAAGGCGCATCACAAGATGTAATCAACACACCTCCAAACGCAGGTTACGAACAAAGATATAAATACAGAAACCTTAACGCAAACGAAGTTCAAGAAAGAATGAACAAAGCAAAAGGTTCTTTCACATACGAAAAAGGTGCAATGGACGCTTCAAATCCTTACACTTACGGTGAAACAAACATTAAGAGCATAAGCAATAAGACAGAATCAACTGAACAAAGTTCAGACTCAACTAAAACTAAGAAAAAACATTTTTGGGATAATTGGTAATAATTATTCCCGGATCGTCTAGTGGCAGGACGAAAGATTCTGGCTCTTTTAACGGTGGTTCGAATCCATCTCCGGGAGTTTTACCAAAGAAGATTTAGAAAGTAAGAGTAGTTTCAACTACTCTTACTTTTTTAATTTTGTTTTCCATTCCAAGTCTTTTTTAGCAATTTATCTAATTTATCTTTTTTATAAAAAAGGCAGTTAAAAAGATTTTGTTTTTCATAAGGGCTATCGTTCATAAAGTTGTCAATTGGTTGCAAAGTCTCTTTTGAAGTGCTGCTTAAAATTCGTTTGCTTAAATCACAAGCGACCATTTCTAATTGATTTATTGCTGCATATTGAGATATTTTTTCAGAAATTTCCGGTTTTAATTTTTGAAAAGTCTGATTTTTCCCTATTTGCATTGAAATAATATTTGTCATTAAATTCAAACTATTTTTTATTTTAGTTTGCATGTTACCTTCGTGCATAACATGTGCGAATTCGTGTAAAAAGGTTTCAAGAAAAAAATCTGTTGTTGCTATTCTTTTTTCAAAATTTATATCAGCAATTTCATCTGCTTGCTCACAAATATTGCTTCCGGCTTTATAAGGCCAATTTTTAAACTCATTAAAAAATATAGTTTTTTCAGGAGTAATGATTTTTTTATCGGAATGCAAAAAAGTTGGTACAAAATTCATAAACCCAAATGCGTCTTTACATTCTACGTTGAGATGGCTGAAATCTTCAACAAAAATTCCTTTTGGTAGCGCGAGATTCAAACAATACCTATTATTAATTTCAGTAATAAGTTTTGTGCATTGCAGTGCGCACCACGCAACAACCTTATTTTCTTTAAAATCACTTTCTATATTGAGTTTTCGAAGTTCGCTTGAAATTTTTTGTGTATCACAACTATTGATTTCACTTTTTATTTGCTTTGTTAATCCGGCTTTAAAAGTTGTTTTATTGGAATTTAAATTGTTAATTATTTGCATAATACCTAAATTAAAACCTAAAAAAGAAAAAATTTGCCAAATTAAATGTAAATAATTGTAAAAATTATACAATTTAACAGCAAAAAATATTTTTAGACGTCTTAATTTATCTAGGGTATCAGTAAAAAAAGGTTGTAAATGATAAATTCAATAAATTTAAACATTGTAAATAATCAATATACTAATAAGCAGAATTTGCAAAACGGGAACATGAAGCCATCATCTGTCGACACAAGCAATGTGGAATTATCTAATTACGAAGTCGGACAAGCAATTCTCAATCGTAATAATATTTCATTTCGCAATTTAGCAACACCAATAGAAGTCACAGATAAATACAATAAGAAAATCGAAGGCAAAGACCATTTGGATTTGCCGAATATTCATGTGTACGAATATCCTGATACGAATTTGCAAGTCTTTGTGAATGCTGACGACAAGATTAAACACCACGAAAATAATGAATTGGAAACTTCAAAATATATGATGCTCATAGAAAACAATAGTTATGAAAAACATGATTTGTTAAAAGAAAAATTGTTATGTTTTCTTTTAGGCAAAAATGATACGGATATTGCAAGCACTAGTTTTTGTCTGAGTATTTCCAATTTAGAGGATACAGATTTATCAAATTATATCAAAAAAATAAATCAGGAGGTTTTTGTAAATAAGTTTGACAATAAAGATTTAAAAAATGCTAAAAAGGAATTAAAAGTATTTTTAAAATCACCGGCATATATAGAACAAAATAAATATACAAAAAAGCTATACAATAATAGCGATTTGAAGAGTGATAAAGAATTAGATAGTGAGCTTGAAGATATTACAGTAGACGATATGCAAAAATATTATGAAGAGTACCTTCAAAATTCTAGTGTAAGAGTGTTTTTAACAACTTCAAAGGAATATTTTGAACAAAATAAAGATACAATCTTAAAGCAAATAAATTCTAAAACAAATTTAAAATTCTTACATAGTGATATTGCAACTTCTAATACTCCTGAATTCGTTGGTAATACACTAATAGTAGACAAATCAACTTTGAGAATTCCAACAAAAGGTGCTAACACAAAAGATAGTATAATTGAAAATATTGCAATCAACATTCTAAATTCAGATAAAGATATTAACAATATTTATTCGTTAGGCACAGAACATTTTTCAGTACCGTTAGAGCTAAAAAATAATTCCCCAATAAAATATCATTGCAATTTTTGCACTATAGATATAAAAGACGATGACAAGAATTTTACAGATTTTGCTAATTCATTGAATAAAATCCGCAATAAAGATTTGGCATCTGAAATTGAAAAGCAGAAAAATGAAATAAAAGAAAAATTAAAACAAACATTTACAGGCAAAAGACCGGATTTTATTAAACATTTAGAATTGATGTCCTATTCTGACGAAGTTTTCAACCTGTACGAAATTATTGATTCGATTAGTGAAGATGATATAAAGCAATATTATAAGAATTTAATATCAGCGCAAAAGAAAGGAGTAAATTAACATGAAAATTTCAAAAATTTCCAATATTGTAACAACCGTTACAAAAAAAGCTTCAAAAGTATCGACTAAAAATAGTACACCAAGGCAAACAATGTTGCCACTAATATCTATACCACTTGTTGCATACAATTTAAAGGGAGCTAGAGACGCCAATCTTACAAGTTATTGTAATCAAGCAATAACAGAATTAAAAAAACAATTAAATAATGGGAATATTACTCAATCTGAATATAATTCGCATGTAAGAGAAGTAAAAAACTATTATGATAATGCTAAGGATCTTCCTGCAGATGTGTCTTCATCAACTATAAAACAAGGTGAGCCTTCTTTTAGAGGTGAGGATTCTGACTATAGTGTATATAATGGCAATAATGATGATGGTTGCTGTGACTGTGACTCTGATGATGACTGTTGCGATAGTGATTCCGATTGTGGCTCTGACAATGACTGTTGCGATTCCGATTCGGATTGTGATTCCGGCGATGCTCTTTTATCTTCATGTTAGGACTAGAAAATATGAAAATTGTTACAAATAGCATTTCTTTCGACGCTCGTATTATGATAATGCCACAAGGCACTACAAATAAAACAAAACAAAATTTGCCTGAAAACATAAAAGTTTTAAATAAACATAAAAAACAATCTTTTTTAAGTAAGTTTATGACCTATATTATTAGACCATATTTAAAATCAACATTAAAAGATCCATCTTAAAATGAAAATATCACCTATTACAAATTATCCTTGTAATTACAAGAAAAATAATTATAAATTGAATTCATTTAAAGGCAATGTTTCAATTCCGCAAAATAAAATATTTGTGGAATCGGAGCGCTTATTTAATATGCTTGCAATTATAAAACGGAAATTATTTAATAAGATAAAAAATTATGGTAGTCAGGATAAAATCCTAACATTTTATAACAAGTTTATAAATGTTTCTGATAATTCTTATGCATATATGCGTTTCTTTCATAATTTTGCAAGAAAACTTGCAAAAAATAGAGAAGTAGAAATTAACTTAGAAAGCAATAGACTTTTAGACATTGCAAAATCAAATGAAGCATATATTTTTATAATGAGTCATAGTAATGGCAAGCATGATCCTGCAATGATGGGTGTATTAGGCACGCTACTAAGTGGCGCATATATAAATCTTGGCAAGGCAGAAAGTGCGCCACGTACGAAAGTTATAGTAAATGAAGATATTTTAATATCAATGAACAAATTCCAAAGAGCAATTTATGAAAAATTTGGTGCATTTGGAATTAATGCAAACTTGTTTGATTCAGGAAAAGGTAAAAATTCAGCAAAAATTCAGCAATTAATTGATGAATTTTGTCAAAATAAAAATCATATATTTATTTTCCCGGAAGGTAAGATGGGAATGTTTAAAGATTTAGATTTAAAAAATAAGTTTCAACCCGGAATTGGTGGAATAGTGCGAAAAGCCTTAATGAATAAAAAACAAGTTAAAGTTGTTCCTGTAGGATTTGCATATAACAATAAAACAAAAAGTTTTTTAGGCAGTATATATCTTGGAGAACCGGTTTGTTTTAAATCAGAAAATGATAAAATTTTAGTAAATCGAGCAAATATTGACTTTGATATAACTAACAAGAATTATAAGAAATTTTGGAATGATAAACAAAAAAATAAAAATGTATTTAAAACAATTTCACAGGATAAAAAGCCTGTATTAGGACGTGAACAAGGATTATACATTGCCGGAATTTTATGCGAAAATTTGAGAATTTGCATTAAAAAAGCAAAACAACAATTGCCACAAACAACTATGAATATCAATAAAATTATAAAAATTTAATATTATAAAAAACACAGGGCAATTCTAAAAGAGAATTGCCCTGTGTTACTAATTATTTTCAAAGCTTCTTACAGCATATTTTTTCTGATTTTTTCTTTTGCTTTATCGATTTCTTTAATTCTCTTTTCAACAGTTTTTACTTGTTTTTTCAAAGCTTGTCTTTCTGTCTTAATCAACTTATATTGAGCATCAACGTCAGCATATTTTGTTTTGCAGTTTAACAAGTCGTTTCTGATATCAACTTGCGCATTATCCAATTGCAAAATCGCATTTTGAATATTACCGTTTCCAACAGCATCACCTTCTACTGATGAAGCAGCTTGAGTCGCAGCTTTTTTAGCAGTTGAAGTTGCAGCTGTAGTTGAAGTTGGTGCAGGATTTCCATATTGTGTATCATTAAAATTTAATGGTGTAAAAGCGTTACCATCAGCCATTGCAATTCCTGACATAGTTGCAAACATAGCCATTGTTAAAACTATTTTCTTCATTTTCAAATCTCTCCTATAAACTATAATTGCATGATATTACATTTTTTTTCTTTTGACTATCCTATATTAAATGTATAATGTTTATTATGGAAAAAGATTATTGTAACAAATGCGGCGCTTGCTGCAAAAATATCGCTGTAGATTTTGAGAAAAAAATACTTTTTAGAGATGGAGTTCAACCGCTTACAGATGAATTTTCTCAAATGCTTATTAAAAATGAAACAAAAGGCTCAACCACAATTTGCACATGCCGGTTTCTCAAAGATAATCTTTGCACAAATCCAAATAAACCGAAAGAATGTTTCGAGTTTCCATCATCTCCATTTGCATTTCTTCCTGAAAACTGTGGGTTTGAAGGTGATATATTTATGAAGTCAGAAAAAATCAAACAAAAAATTCGCAAACTAAAAGAAGAAATCATATACTACAACACAATGCTGGAAAAAGATAAATCTGTTCAAAGAATTATTGACCGACACCAAGCATTTATTGATAAATACAAAATGTACGGTTCACACGACTGGTAATAATTAAACAGTTTTATTACGTTTTGCCATAATAACTTCTTTGCGTTCCAATTTTGAATATAATTGAGAATTGATTTCTCCACCTACCAAAATCAAGATTGAAGTGTAGTATAACCAAACCATCAATACTGCAAAACCGCCGATTGTGCCGTATACAAAGTTATAAGTATGTAAATTGTTAATATAAATTGAAAATCCCCAAGAACCTAAAAGCCAAGATATACAGAAAAATAACGTTCCCGGAAGCGCGCTTTTTCTTCTTAATTTTTCTTGTCCGCCCAAATCAGGCAAAATGTAATAGTGCAAATATGCCATTATATATAAAGCTACAAATGCTATCGGCCAACGCAAAGCTAACATCAAGTTTCCTGAATGCACAGTCAAGCCTAAATAAGCAATCAAAAATTTGATGATAACTTTACCGAAAATAATCAAGTTAATACTTAAAAATAAAACAAGCGCATTTACAAACACCATAATCAAAGACAGTAGTCTTGTATAAAGAAAAGAACGTGTTTCTTCAACTTTGTAAGCTCTGTTTAATCCCTTTAAAACAATAGCCAAAGCGTTTGTTGAAAGAATTACCGTAATGCAGAAGCCCAAAGTAGCAACAAGTCCGCCTTTTGAGAAGAACCAAACTTCATTCAAAACCGTTTCGATAAGATTAATTACATCATCAGGCATAACCTGTTGCAAGAATAGAATTAGCGGATTCATAAAAGAATGTTTACCAAGCCAGCCAAAAAGAGCTGTCAAAAACAACATAAACGGAAAAATCCCGATAACAAGCATAAAGCCCATTTCGGCAGCCATTCCGAAAAAGTCATTATCTATTACAGATTTAATTATATTTCGTAGTGTCTTAAATTGAAATCTCACAGTTTAATTTCTTTCAATAATTGTGCAATACTGTCTTTTATATTAGCTTTGATTGTACATCCTGCCGCAAATGTGTGACCTCCGCCGCCGAATGCCATACAAACTTTTGCAACATCAGCCTTCTTGCTTCTCATAGAAACTTTTGTTAACTTTGTATCAACTTCTTTTACAACAAAAGAAACTTCTGTTGTATCAATAGCGCGGAGAGTTTCAGCAATTCCATCCGTAAAATCATCTCCTGCTGAGAATTTTTCTAAATCCTTTTTATAAACTGTTGTGTAAGCAATTTTATTATCTTCTAAAAATACAGCCTTATTTACACAATAGTTTTGAAACATTACAAAGTTTTTCGTCTTTGTTTCGTAGCATTTTTTGTAGATGTAATTCGGATTTGCTCCTGCTTCAACTAAATCAGCAGCGGCTCTAAAAGTATTAGCGGAAGTGTTTTCAAATCTAAAATTGCCTGTATCTGTCATTATTGCGGTATAAAGGCAAATTGCAGCGTCTTCTGTTAATTCCCAATCATTAGCCTTGAAATAATTAAACAAAACTTCTCCGCAAGAACTTGCTTCAGGTTCAATAATCTGATAATCACCAAACTTAGGATTTGTTTTGTGGTGGTCAATATTAACCGTACATTTTGCTTTATCAAAAAGAATTTTTGAATCCATAACTCTATCAATTGCAGCAACATCAAGAGTTATAACTAAATCGTAAACAAGCGATTTGTCATAATAACGTTCCGCTAAATTTACATTTGGCAAAAATTTGTAGTTGTAAGGAATGTTTGATACTACATTCATATCAGCTTTGATTTTAAAGCGTTTGTAAATCATACTGTACAATGCACACATTGAACCTAAAGTGTCGCCGTCAGGATTCATGTGAGAAAGCAGCAATATCTTTTTTGAAGATTTAATTATTTCATCTAAGTTACAACTCATAAATAAATAATAGCATAAAGATAATTGTTTTTTAGAATTTAATAAAGAATTTTTTTGAGTTTTATGCTACAATAAACCTCGTAACAACTAATCGTCGAGTAATAATGAAAGAAGTTTTATACACAGATTTTGAAGGAGTGGATAGTGTCATCAGTGCGATGATGGATAATCCTGCAATGAAAAAAGCTATCACAAGAACAAACTTGTATAACTTTTGGGATAAAATTTTACCTCAAAAATTCAAATCAAAATCTCGACCGTTTTCAATGCTACCCGGTGGAGTTATGGTAATCGCTTGCGAAAACCCTGTAGTGGCGCAAGAATTATCACTTTACAAAATTATTCTGCTCAAAAAATTTGAACCGTATCTAAAAACACTAAAAATGCGCGTAACAGATTTTAAATTCGATCCTAAAAAATGGGAGATATAATTTTTTTTAATATCTTTTGAAATTCACGAGGCGTATTTTTTAATAATTCTATTGGATTTTTAACTAATTCAATTCCTTTTAAAGAATCACAAATAAATTTTGTAAAAGACTCACTAAAAACTTCTAAATACTGGTTTTCCGGTTGAGTTGCGTACTCGCCCAAAATATCAAATATAATTTCATTTTCTTTAGAAGTTAATGTTTTTGTTTGTAATTGTTTTATAATATCAAAACCTGTAATTCCTTGCGTTTTAGAAGGATACTTTTTTCTTAAATATTCACAGTTTCCACCATAACCAAATTTATTATAAATAGCATTCAAGTGAAAACTATGTAACCATTCATGTATAAATGGAGCCAAAAAATGAGATGAACTTGTACGTTTATTATTATACTGAAATTCGGTAATATCATCAATTTCAGCTAAGTCTTTGAAATTTTGAAAAAATATAGAACATCCGGGATATGGATATTCACCTTTTATTACCTCTTTAGTATCAGGTATACAAAAATTAGGTGCTGATTTTTTATCTATTAAACAATTTCTGTCAAAAACTGTAATACAAGGTGGTAAAATAACTTTTTGTTTATAAATTTTAGCAAGTTTTTCAAAAATATTTGCACAAAATTTATTTGCCAAAGCCATTGATTTATTTTGAATAAAATTTGCTTCAACTCCATAATTATTTGCAAAATCACTTTCAAGTTTTTGCGGAAATATAAATTTTTCTTTTATTTTAATTTTTGCATTTAGTCCGGAACCAAACGATAGATTCTTGATATTATTTATATCCATACTAATTTTAAATAGTTTAAACAATAAAATATTGCAATTTTTTGTAACGTATTGTAACAAGATACTAGCTACATGGCTAATATAAATATTGACATACTTATATACTAGTAATACATTTGAGTTATAGGGACTAGACGAAGGTTTAAAAATGTACGTATCGCAAATTAATAATAGTACTTTTATAAAAAGTACAAGATGTTTACAAAAAACAGTTAAAATTATAGACAGAAAGATTTTAAAGAATAATAGCTCTTTAAGAAATCTAAATACTAGAATGATAAGAGATGACTATTCTTTGCACAACATGCTCATACCTGGGGGAATGTCAATAAAAGAACAACTGCTATATAAGTTGACAGGCAACTATCCCAAAAGTGTTACTGAAAGGTGGCATCAAATATTTGGTGCAGATTTAAAGAATGTAGATTCTAATGATGATGTTGTTAAAGTTTCTAAGGGTGTACTACGCGAATGCGGATACTTTTCGAATATAACGGATAATAACTATGATACCGGTGATACATTTGATAATGTTATAAAAACAGGAAATTCCATTAAAAATGGTTTAAAAAATTTTATTGATGATATTACTGATAAAATTGACGATATATTATAGGGATTAATTATGTTTATACCAGCAATTAGTTTTAAATCTACAAATAATAAATATGATACGCCAAGCAATGCTTATAAAAGAGTTGAGACGATGGCTATTGGAACCACTGCAGGAACAGTTGCCTCTGCATTGCTTTATAAAAACAAATATTCCGGGAAAAAGTTATTACTTCGTTCGTTAGAAACAGGAGCATTAGTTGGTTTAACAACTGATATATTGATTTTAACAGCAAAAAGTATTTCGAATATCTCCAATAAACAAACTATTGAACCAGAATTAGGAAATAAAACTCAACGAATCCAACATTCTCAAGAAGCTATAGATATAATACCCTATAGAAATAAAGAGTTTTTTATAAAGCTTTACTCTGGAGCAAATGATGACAGTGCAGATTTTAAAAAATATGAAAAAATACTGGCTGATAAGAATTCATGCAACAAAATATTTCAAGATAAAGAAGTATTACAAGCCTCTCAAGAAGCACTATTAGAGATAAACTCTAAAAAAATAGCAGAAGCAAACGAACATGGTGATAATAAAACTGCAAAAGAATTAGAAGCTTTAAATGTGCTTATTAGTAAGAATTTAGAAAGTAATAAACCAAACTCATCACAAAATTCTAATGAGTCTCAAAAACAAAATGTAAGTTTTAAATCAATTTTTAATTTTTTACATAACAATAATGAAACTTTAAAACAGAAAGCCGAAGTTATAGTTAACAGATATGCTTCTAGTGCAGCTGCAACTGCAGGTGCACTTGCTAATACAGGATTTGGTGATACACTTGCACTAACTTTAATTACAAAAAATATGTGTAAAGGTATTTTTAAAACATATGATTGTGAAGGTGGATATATTGCAGCGATAACAGGTGCTTCAGTTGGTGCAGTTGCGGGAACTAATTTACTAACAAAAGCCGCTACTATTTGGCCAGGGGCAGGGAACGCTCTTAATGCAACTATTACATACTCTTTACACCAATTAGAGGGTAGAGCTTTAATTGAATTTTTGGAAGAATACGCTGATGATCTCGACGGAATGGAAGATGTTGATATTGCTGCAAAGTATGCAACAAGAGTCAAATCAGGTTTAAATACTATTGAAAATGATCGAGTAAGAGAAATTTTAAGCAAAGCTATTGATAAAGCTTTTGATGTACTACTATAAGCTACCTATAAGGACTTCTTAACTTGATAATAAACAAATTACAAAACAATAACAATTTCATAAATTTTAATAGCTCATACGAATATAGAGAAAAACGAGCTGCTTTTATAAGAGAAAAAATTGATGAATACGATTCTAATTCTATTATGAGTAAAACATCTGAAGGTTTTATTGGCGTAGGACTTGTATTACTAGCTTTTGAAAAACTAAATAGCTCATTTAAAGATTTAAAAAAATCTGAGCTACTTGGATACTTAGCTTTTATAGCTGGAGCAGTAATGCAATTTGCTTTAATGTTTAAACATTGTGATTTATCAATAAAATTAATGAAGCAGTACAATCAAAAACATAACGAAGAAAATTTACTATAACTTTTTTACAAATTCTTCAAACCTTTTCACAAACTCATCTTTTGTTAAATCCGGTAATATTTCATTAACGGTTGTTATACCTTTAACTTCTTCTTTGAATAAGCTTTCCAACAATTCTTTATCATATCCGAACAAAATTGAGCCGTGCTGCAGAATGTAGCCATTTTTACGGCATTGAGCAGAACCTATTATTTTTTGTCCTTTGTAACACACATCTGCGCCTGTTGAAAGTAACATACAATAATCATAATGAGTAGAAACTCGTTTATTTTCACCAAAATCAAGCTTGACACCAAGCGTTTTAAAAAACTCAATCAAAATGCCTGAAATGTATTTATAAGAATCTACTACACTCTGACCGTTTGGAACCTTATCAACAGGAGCTACACAACAATATGTAATCTCATTATCATGCAACAATGCACGTCCACCTGTAAGCCTCCTAACGGCTTCAATTTCACTGGTTAAAAAATCGTCTTTTTGATTTCTGCCTAAAGAAATACATTTTGGCGACCACCCGTAAAGCCTGAAAAGAATATCTTTTTCAGAACTTGAAATAGCATTCTCTAACATTTGTGCGTCAATTTCCATGTTTTTAGAACCGGAATTAACGCTAAAACCTAAGTATTTCATTCTCTTTCACGAGCCTTCTTTAATAACGCGTCATCGCTTGTTTTATCAGCGAGTGGCATTGGAATAAATAAATCCTTATAACGTCTGATTGCATACTGATCAGTCATCCCTGAAATATGGTCAGTTACTATTTGCGGAATTTCGTCAGCATCATAATAAGGTTGAAGCATATTTACGTAATACTCAAACAAAGAACGGATAATGTTTTTTGCTTTCTTTTCCTCTGCTTTTGCAATCGGGTCTAAATAAACATTATCAAACATCCAAGTTCTAAGTTTTGTTACATAGAACCAACCTTCTTCTGACATTGTAACCTTCGGATTATCCATTGAGCTTATGATAACATCCGTAATCATTTTGCCTAAACGCGCAGACTGATTAGAAGTAAAATATTTTATGCAATCGGAAGGTAAATCATCCTCTGAAATAATTCCAGCACGCACAGAATCTTCAATATCATGATTAATATACGCGATTTTATCAGCATATTGAACAACTTGCGCTTCAGGAGTTTTTGGTTTATAGCCCCACGTGTGAGTCAAAATACCGTCAACAGTTTCCCTACAAAGATTCATATCTTCAAGAACTTCTACAACTCTAACGCTTTGCAAATTGTGATGGAAGCCGTTTGGCAAAAGTTCATCCAATGTGCCTTCACCGCAATGCCCGAAAGCCGTATGTCCCAAATCGTGACCGAGTGCTATAGCTTCTACTAAATCCTCATTAAGATTTAATGCTCGCGCCATAGTTCTGCCGATTTGAGCAACCTCAAGAGTGTGCGTCAAGCGTGTTCTAAAATGGTCATTAAACGGCGATAAGAACACTTGAGTTTTATGTTTAAGTCTTCTGAAAGATTTTGAGTGCAAAATCTTATCTCTATCTCGTTGAAATTCGGTTCTTATTTCAAACTGTTCTTCACGCTTACGTTTTCTACCTTTTGATTGCAAACATTTTGTCGCGTAAGGACTTAATATCTCAAGCTCTCGTTGTTCTAATTTATCTTTAATCGTCTTAAATTCAGTGTTCATACCTGAATTATACACTAAAGACCAGTATTTGCCTACTCTGAGCAGAGTATTTTATTAATTTATTCAAAAAAAAAGAGCTGGTTTAGCTCTTACAAAATCCAATTACTATAAGCATCAAAAAGATTTAATACAATTATTAAACCCAAGATATAACAAATTGTCGATTACCCAACTCGGCTATATTCTGTATAAAGCAGAAAATTATCAGAATAGTAATTCTCCGATATAAAATGTCGGTTGGGTATACTTGCCCAACGATAGCTTAACCCAAAGAAGAAAACTGTTACAAATTGTCGATAATTCAAAAAGACATTAAGTTTTATAAATACGAATTTTTTAAGGCTTAAATTTAAGCGTGGCGTGGGTAGTAGCAGTAATAAAAAAGTAATAATAGTAAAATCTTTGGCAATTTTTGAAAGGAGGTTGTTTTTATATCTATGAAAAAAAGAACCAATTTGAAATCCATCAAATTGGTTCTTTTTATTAAAATAGATGCTGGCATCGTGCTATCTTCCCAGGAAGTGGCCCTCCAAGTATTTTCGCCTCTGCAAGTCTTTACGACCGTGTTCGGGATGGGAACGGGTGGTTTACTTGCGATTGGACACCAGCAGGTAGAGATATTTCTGTTAAATATTACGAAGTTGTAACAAACAACAAAACTAATTA